>CAZJSU010000120.1:0-11925 GCA_964548765.1 uncultured Anaerolineaceae bacterium | reverse complement strand
TTTGAAGTGACCGGGGTGGAAGACCGCGCGGCGGTGCAGCGCGACGCGGAAAAGATCGGCGCGGTCAGTAAGACGGTGCGTAACCTGTATGACGGTGTGCGCGAGCGCGATATTGTGGTGCTGGCGCTGCCCTATGCCGAGGTGCGCCGGACGTACCAGACGCTTGGGCGCGACATTCGCGCGGGCGGCGTGGTGATGGACTTTTCGCCGCTGAAGCTGCCGTCGCTGGGCTGGGCGAAGGAGTACCTGCCCGATGGCGCGCACATGGTCGGCCTGTCGCCGATCATCAACCCGCGTTATCTCTACGACGGGCTGGACGAAACCAATTACGCGCGTGAGGACTTCTTCGACAACGGCACGATGATGCTCATGCCCAGCCCTTCGTGCATCCGCGAGGCGGTGGAACTGGCGGCGGACTTTTCGACGCTGCTGGGCGCGAAAACGCACTTTATGGACGCGGCGGAGCATGACAGCCTCGTCGCGGCGACGGAAGGGCTGCCTTCCGTGCTGGGGGCGCTGTCGTTTTACATGCTCTCGCGCAACCCCGGCTGGGACGACATCCAGCGCCTGACCAACCCCAACTTCGGGCGGCTCTCGCATCACCTGTTCGACACCCACCCCGACGACCTGCGCGACCTGTGGCTGTACAGTCAGGACAGCCTGCTGCGCTATACCGACGAGATGATGGACGCGCTGATGACCTTCCGCGAGGCGCTGGCGGCCAAAGACCGCGACGCGCTGGAAGCGCTGCTCAACGATGCCAGCGGCGAGTACAGCGCGTGGGTCAACCGCCGTTATAACAACAAGTGGGATCAGAAGCTCGACCCGCTGGCCGCCGCCACCGGGCAGACCATTATGTCCAGCCTCATGGGCAGTTATCTGGCGAACCGCCTCTCTGGCAACCGCGACGACAGCGACGATTAACCGCTACAGCGCGATCCTGCGCGCGAAGTCGTAAGTCTCGTCCGCCAGCGCGCTGATGCGCGTTTGATGCACCCCGAAAACGCCGCTGACCAGCGTATCGTTCAGCGGCGCGACCCATTTCTCCGGCAGTTGGCGCGCGCCGTGCATCACGCCGAGGATGCTGCCCGCTGTCGCGCCGTTGCAGTCGGTATCCCAACCGCCCTGCACCGCCAGCGTAATCGTCTTTTCGTAATCGCCCGCGCCGTACAGCAGCGCCAGCAGCACCAGCGCGGCGTTGTTGAGCGTATGCACCCAGTGATATTTGCCGTACTTGTCGTCCACCTTGTGCCATGCCGCTTCCCAGTCCGGCGTGTCCTGCGACCAGCGCAGACAGTCGGCGACCATCTCGGCAAAGCGCGTCTGGCGCGGGATTTCGGTCAGCGCGGTTTCGATGCACTCGCGCACGTCGCTGGTGGCGAAGGCTGCGGCGATGGCCGCCGCCATGAACATCTCGCCGTAAATGCCGTTCTTGATGTGCGATACTGCCGCGTCCTTAAAGGCGAACTCCGCCGCTTTCTCCGGCCAGCCGGGTGTGACATAGCCCCAGCCATCGGCACGAATCTGCGCGCCAATCCACTCACGATACGGATTCCAGCGGGTCGCGCTTTCAGGATAGCCATACCCCTCGACCAGATTACGGTAGGTCTGGCGCTCCGCCGTGTAGACCTGATGATAAGGCAGCGTCTCCAGCCACTTCTGGCCGACGTGATCGGGCATGAAGTCCTTGCCGTGCTGGCGCAGCAGCAGCAGCGCCATGATGGTGTAATCCTGATCGTCGTCGCGCGTGGCGTGGTTAATGCGCTCACGGGTTGCGCCCAGGCTGCCCGTGATCGGCCAGGGTTCGCCGTTGGCGCGCTTCGACTGGTCGGCGAAGTAGTTGTCCAGCGGGTACTCGTCGCGGTTCTGCAGGAACACGCGGATATGGGCATACGGCCAGCCCTCGACCGGCTTCCCCAACTGGCAGCCCGCGCAGCGCCCCAGCCAGCCGCCGAGGATTTTGTCGCGCAGGTCGTCCGCGCTCAGTGTGAGGCGCATCCGGCGCTGGCCGCGCGGCCTGTCCGCCTGAATCGCCGCCAGCGTCGAGGGTTCGTCATAATCCAGCCCCGGCTCCAGCTCTTGCAGTTCGGCATAGATGGCCTCGGCTTCTTCGAGGCTGGCCGCGCTGGCCTCGAAGCCGGATACATCGCAGCCTTCCTCGCGCCGCTGGACAATTTCATCTTTGAGCAGGCGGTTGTAATAGTCGAGCGTGTCCATGTGCAAGCCTTTAGTGGTGAGCCGTTAGCGCCTGCCCGATTTTAACCTGTTTCGCCGCCGCTGGCATGTTTTGTAAAGGGTTGGGGAAGCGCGTCACGATTACGAGCAGCCTGATGCCGTCCCGCGCGGGCTTTGGAAATTTATCCTGTAAGCTATATAATCGTCCGCTGGTTGAATTTATCCAAAGTGAACGCTCATGACCACTCCCTTACCCCCGACCCAATACAGCCCGGAAGAACTGGACGTGATTCTGCTGGGCGCGGAATGTGTGCCGAGCGCGACCATGACCGCCGACGACGGCAAGGTGATCGTCGCCGCGCTGCGCGAGACGCTGGCCTCTGGCGAGTTCGCCAGCACCGCCGCCACCGACCCGCGCTACCTGCATAACGCGCTGGTGCAGCATTATCTGGAGCGCATGGCACAGGCGGAAAATGTCGAGCAGGGCGAGGCGCAAAACCTGCTTGACCATGATTATCTGGTGGCGCAGATTGACCGGATGCTGATGGTGCTGCGCCCCGACGACGAAGCCTACGCCTTCAAGCACTTTCTGTATGGCATGGCGCGGGCAGTGGCCGAGGCCGCCGGGGAAGGGCTGTTCGGCAGCGGGGTCAAAGTGACCGAAGGCGAAGCCGAGTTTCTGGCCGCGCTGCACCAGAAGTTCGGGCTGGCCTGACCGACAACCTCTGACCTTTCCTCTAGTTGCCCCAATCGCGTGTCACAATGCGGCGGCCTCAATCGTCTTATATCATAGAGACAAAAATGAGGCCGCAAGTCCATGAACACCTTTGAACAGTACCGCCCGCTGCTGTTTGGCATCGCCTACCGGATGCTCGGCAGCGTTATGGAAGCCGAGGACATGGTGCAGGAAACTTACCTGCGCTATGAGGCCGTGCCGTCAGAGCGCATCGCCACGCCGAAGGCCTTCCTGTGTACCGTCATCACGCGCCTGTGTCTCGATCACCTGAAGTCGGCACGGGCGCAGCGCGAGACGTATGTTGGCCCGTGGCTGCCCGAACCGCTGCTGACCGAGTACGCGGCTTATGCGGCTCCTGCCATACAGATGAACGAATGGGAGTCACTCTCGACCGCCTTTCTGGTGCTGCTGGAAAACCTGAGTCCGCTGGAACGGGCGGTGTTCCTGCTGCGCGAGGTGTTCGATTATGAGTACGGCGAGATCGCGCAGATGATCGGGCGGGAGGAAGCCGCCTGCCGTCAGTTGTTCAGCCGCGCCAAAAAGCACATCGTCGCCCAGCGCCCACGCTTTGAAAGCACGCCCGAAGCGCACCGCGAGATGATGGGGCGCTTCCTCGCCGCCACGCAAAGCGGTGATCTCAACGACCTGATGAGCCTGCTGGCCGAGGACGTGTCAAGCTGGGCAGACGGCGGCGGCAAGACACACGCGGCCACCCGTCCGGTCTACGGGCGCGAGCGGGTCGCGCGTTATCTGGTCGGGCTGGCATCCAGAAGAACGCCTGACATCACGGTAGACGTGGCCGAGGTCAACGGCAGGCCGGCTGTGCTGCTGCGCCGCGAGGGCAAGGTGTTCAGCGTGATTATGCTCGTGGTGGCGCAGGGGCAGATTCAGCAGATTCACACCGTCGTCAACCCGGAAAAACTCGCGCATTTGAACGAACAACCCGCCAGCGACTGAAAGCTGTGCAGGAAGCAATTTATAGAGGAGAGGAGTGTTTTCATGACACGTGTACTGGTAACTGGAGGACGTGGCATACTGGGCAGCCATCTTGTGCCGCGCCTGCAAGCAGAAGGCGTAACCGTACGGGTCGGCAGCCGACAGCCCGCCCCCGCCGATAAACCCGCCGCGCTGGAATGGACGCAGGCGGATATGGTGGAGACAGACGACCTCGCCCCGGCGGTTGCTGGCGTGGACGTGATTATCCACGCCGCCACCAACGCCCTTAATAACAGCCGCGTTGTGGAGGAGGAAGGCACACGCCGCCTGCTGCAAGCGGCAGCGCAGGCCGGGGTGCGGCATTTCGTCTACGTCTCCATCGTCGGGGTCGAGAAAATCCCGTACTACTACTATCAGGCGAAACTGGCCGCCGAACAGGTTGTCGAGCAGGGCAGCGTCCCGTGGACGATCCTGCGCGCCGCCCAGTTCCATGATCTGCTGGACATCGCCGCGCACGGCCTCAAGCGCTTACCGGTGTGGCCGCTGCCGCTGGACATGCAGGTGCAGCCGATCGACTCTGGCGAGACGGCTACGCGGCTGGTGGAACTGGCGCTGGCCGCGCCTGTCGGACGCGCGCCAGACATCGCCGGGCCGCGAGTCATGCGAACAGGCGAAGTCATTCGCCAGTGGCTGCGAGCGACCGGAACGCGGCGGCCAGTGATCCATCTCCCGCTGCCGGGCAAGGTGGCGGCGGGTTTTCGCCGGGGCTACAACACCGCGCCCGACCGCGCCTATGGCAAGATCACATGGGAACAGTGGCTGGCGCAGAAGTATCAGACCAACGCGGCGCAGGCCGGGGAAGCGCGGAGGCAGGGCCATGTCCGGGGTTAACCCAAGCGTCCGCACGCCATACACCACACCCGCGCAGACCAACCGCGCAGCGTTCGCGTTTGTCCGCGCGGCGCTGGTGGCGGGCGGGGTGTTTTACGCGCTGGCCGGGGCAGCGCTGCTGTTCGCGCCGGAGTGGTTTTACCAGACCGCTGCCACTTTTCCGCCGTTCAACCGTCATTTCGCGGGCGACCTGGGCGCGTTTAACCTGCCGCTTGGCCTGCTGATGGTGTGGGCGGCGCGTACCCCGGCGCGGCATCGCAGCCTGCTGCTGCTGGCGGTGCTGGTAAGCTGGCTGCACGCGCTCAACCACGTGTACGACGACTTCATCACGCGGGCGGGGCTGGTGAACCCGCTGTTCAGTTCGATCTCGCTGCTGGTTTTCGCGCTGGTGCTGACCATCGCCTACTGGCTCAGCTTCAGGATTTCATCAGCCGCGCGGCGGTAGCCCCCGGCGCTGCGAAAGGTTTCGCCTATGGCGGCGGCACGTTCCCTGCAGCGGTTGTCGTTCAGGATGCGTGCCGCTGCCGCGCGCAGGTTGGCGGCACTGGCCTGCGCCTTCCCCAGCTTTTCCCCCGCGCCCAGTTCCACCACCCGCGCGGCGACCATCGCCTGTTCCTGCTGCTGTGGCACAAGCAGCAGCGGCACATTGTAATACAGCCCTTCATGCACGCTGTTGATGCCCGCGTGGGTGATGAATAGTGCCGCGCGCTGCAAAACCTCAAGCTGTGGCACGTGGCGGCGCACAATGAAGTTGGCGGGGATCGCGCCAAGCGCTTCCAGGTCGGTCTTTTGCCCGACAGCCATCACCACCTGATAAGGCTCGCCGCCGAACGCCACGAGGCACTGGCGGTAAAAGTCCACGTTCTGGTTAATGACCGTGCCAAGCGAGATGTAGATCAACGGCTCACCCGCTGCAAGCTGATCGAACGGAAAGTCAGCATCTCCGGCGCGCGGCTCAATACTGGGGCCAACAAACCTGATGGTCTGCGCCAGCTTCGCGCTCTCTGGCTGGAAAGCGGCTGAGGTGTAGCTGATGTTCAGCGTTCCGATGCCCATGAGCATATTGGCAAAGCCCGGCTTTTGGGGGAGGTGGTGCGTCCGGGCGATCTCCGCCGCCACGCGGTTAAAGGCGCGCAGGTGGTGCAGGTTACGCAGCATCAGCGCGACGGTCGGCAGCAGTTGCCCGCTTCTGACCATCATACCGGGGGTGAGCAGCAGCAGCGCCAGTGAGGACACGGTGGGTACGCCACAAATTTCCCCGGCCAGCCTGCCCCATGGACACATCGCGTCGAAAATAATGTAATCCGGCTGTTCGGCGCGCAGCAGCGCCACCAGATCGGGCAGGATGTCGAGGCTGGTTTCGGCCAGTTGGCGCACCGTCATAAACGGGTTACTGCCGTCCAGTGCGCCGAAATAGTCATCGTCAAGCTGGTCGTAAGCGCGGAAGGTCGCGCCAGTGGCCTCGACTTTCGCGCGGTAGCCCTCCGTCAGATAGTAGATGACGTTTTCGCCGCGCCGCACCAGTTCCGCTACCACAGGCAGCGAAGGGTTCACATGGCCGGAGGCCGGGACGTTAAAAACGATCACTTTCGCCATACATGGTACTCCATGAACCCTTCGCCACCCGAACAGACATCACCCGGCCTGACCCGCCGCTTTCGTGAGCGCCTCGCGGTTGGCCGTCAGAAACTCGGCGACGGAGATCGGCTTGCGCCCGGTCAGTTCCTGCACGTTGTCGGTGACGTGGCTGAACTTACCCTGCCCGACCGCTGTATCAAACGAGGCGTAGATTTCCGCCACCGGGCGCGGCAGCCCGGCGTTCTCCATGTTCTGGATTAAGGTTTCCAGTTCCAGCGGCACGTAATTGATCGCCCTGCCGCTGATCTGGCTGGCAAGCGCGGCCAGTTCCGTCTGCGAAAGCGCTTCCGGCCCGGTGATGTCCAGCGTGCGGCGGCCTTCAAACGGATCAGCCAGCGCCGCCGCTGCCGCGCGCGCGCAGTCCTCGCGGGTGATGTAAGCCGCCCGGCCATCGGCGGCGGCATTGTACAGCCCGCCAAACTGCACCGCCTGAATCAGCGAGCCGAGCAGCACTTCGGTGTAGATGTTCTCGCGCAGCACTGTCCAGCCCAGCCCGCTCTCGGCCAGCGCGTTTTCGGTGCCGTGATGATCGGGAGCCAGCAGCACGGGCGAGTCTGGGCCGGGGTTGATTAACGAGGTGTAGACCACATGCCGCACCCCGGCCTGCTCCGCCGCTTTGATGGCGCTGCGATGTTGGTTCAGCCGCTGCCCCGGCACGCCCACCACATCGGTGCTGATGAGCAGCAGGCGCTCTGCCCCGGCGAAGGCTTCGGCCAGCGTATCCGGGTTATCAAAGTCGGCGTGGCGCACGACGACCCCGCGCGCGGCGAAATCCGCCAGCTTGTCCGGGGTGCGCGTGGTGGCGATGATGCTTCCGGCCTGCGCTTCCAGCAGCAGTTCCAGCACACGGCGACCCAGATGGCCGGATGCGCCCGTGACCAGCAGTGTGGGTTGTTTCTGTTCTGACAAGCCTCTGTCTCCTTGATTTAGGGGTGAATACCTGATCGTTTACATCAGCAGGTGAGTATACCGGGAAGCAGACGGTTGGTGTAGGAACAGTGCGCGTGTGGACTGTGGTCTGCTGAACAGCATAACGCCCATCCCTCTCAGATGAGCGTTATATTTGCGTTACCCCTTCAGGCCAGTCAGCGTGATGCCTTCGATGATGTAGCGCTGGAAAAAGATGACGATGGCAAGCAGGGGGATGATCGAAAGCGTTGCGCCCGTCATAATCAGGTGCCAGTCCGCGCCGGACTCGCTGGAGAAGAACTGTAAGCCGACAGGCAGGGTCATCATGATGCGGTTCGAGGTTACAATCAGCGGCCAGATAAACGCATTCCAGTTGCCCAAAAAGTTGAAGATGCACAACGCGCCAATAGCGGGCAGGCTCAACGGCACAACGATGCGCCAGAACAGGCCAAACTCGCTCACGCCATCAATGCGCCCCGCGTCAAGCAGTTCATTCGGCACGCTCTGCATAAACTGGCGCATCAGGAAGATGCCTGCGGCGGTAATCATGCCGGGAAAGAGGATGCCCCAATAGGTATCCACCCATGTCGGCCCCACAGGCGGATGCACCGCCATAATGTACCAGGGGATGACGAGCATCTCTGTCGGCACCATCAGCGAACTGAGAAACAGGATGAAGATGATGCGTTTGCCGGGGAACTGGTGCTTGGCGAACACGAAGCCCGCCAGCGAGTCGAAGAAGGCGACGCTCACGGTGCTGATGACAGCGACGATGATCGAATTGAGATACCAGCGCGGCAGCGCGGTACCCAGAATGACTTCTTCGTAGTTG
Organism: uncultured Anaerolineaceae bacterium; assembly: GCA_964548765.1. GTDB lineage: Bacteria > Chloroflexota > Anaerolineae > Aggregatilineales > Phototrophicaceae > JAIOHN01. The sequence goes on along the minus strand of CAZJSU010000120.1, from coordinate 3,808 downwards.
TCTATCACCGCATTTTCAGGGAAGAAGTTGGGGCGGCGAATCTCTGTAGCGTCCTTAAACGAGGTGGAGATCATCCACAGAAACGGCACCACCATCGTGACGGCGACAAGGGTGAGGCACACATAAGAGAACGCCTTATAGAGCCAGCCCCTGCTGCGCGCGCGGGAATACGTGACCGGCGTGAGGGTGGCGAGTGTGTTTTCTGACTGCTGCACCGTACTCATCGTTTACACCTCTACCGCGCGCGTGGTGACGCGCAACTGCACAACCGTGATGACCAGTATGATGACGAACAGGGCAACGGTCAGCGCCGACGCATAGCCCATATCCAGCCGCTGGAACGCCTCACGATAGACCCGCAGCACGACTGTTGTGGTCGAATTGAGCGGGCCGCCATCCCCCTGCTGCGTCATCGCCAGCACTTCGGCAAACATCCGCAGGAAGCTGATGGATTGCAGCACCAGCAGATAAACGATGCTGGGGTTAAGGAGCGGAAAGGTAATATTCCAGAAGGACTGCCAGCGGTTGGCCCCGTCCACCTCGGCGGCTTCGTAATAAACACGCGGGATATTTTTAAGCCCTGCCAGAAAGATGATGACGGTGAACCCCAACCCCTGCCAGATCACCACCGCCAGAATGGAATAAAGCGCCTGATCCGGGCTGCGCAGGAAGGGCTGCTGTGGCAGCGAGAACGCCTGTAACAGCACGTTGAACAAGCCTATGCGCGGTTGGTACAGCCAGCGGAACACCCACGCAATGGCAATTGTCGAGGTCACGAAAGGCAGAAAAAAGATGACCCGGTAGAGGTTGCTCAGCCAGCGAATCTCGTTGAGCATCAGCGCGATGAGCAACCCCAGCATAAGCTGGATGGGGACACCGAGGATGACGTAGCGGGCGGTGTTGCTGAACGCAGCCCGCGTCACAGACTGGGGTGAGCTTAGTTCTGTGAAGAGCCTCTGGTAATTATCCAGCCCGACATAGGGCTGTTCCACAGCAAGCGGATTCCAGTCAAAGAAACTCATCTGAAAGGCGAACAACGCCGGATAGATGCGAATGTACAGAAAGAAGACCAGCGGGATGAGCAGAAAAATATAAGCCCACATGATCCTGCGTTTTGCGACCGTCATTTGAAACCGGCCAGAAGACTCCGCGCTGTTCTTGCCTCCAAAAATTGTGTAGGACATCAGCGTACTCTATTTATGGCTGAACAATACGGGATGATGATTCTGATGGAAGGAAGCCCGACGATGAACACAGGGACAGGCCGAAGCCTGCCCCTGTCAACGCTTGTTCGGGCTTTAGCGACCTGCCCAGAAGTCGTCCAGCAGCGCCTGTTCTGCCGCTGCCGCTTCGTTCAACGCCTCGCACGGATCAGCACCGCCCAGCCGAATCTGGTCGTAGGCATCAATCAGGTGCTGGCGCTGCGCGGTTTCGTCCACGAAGAAGGTGGCGTGGGCATAACCCAACCCGGCAGCAAACGGGCCAAGAATCGGGTCTGCCAGCAGTTCAGGGTCACTGGCGGCTTCCAGTTGCGCGGGCAGCTCGCCCACTTCGTTCACCCACAGGATGCCCGCCTCTGGCGAGGTGATGAACTTCAGGAAGCGGATAGAAGCGTCCAGCTTGGCCTCGTCCTGTGCCGCCTGCCGGGTGATGCCGTGCGTCCAGTACGAGCCGAAGGTGTGCTTTTCACCGTTCGGGCCTGCGGGCAGTTCGGCCACGCCGTAGTTCAGGTCGGGGCTGCTGTTAGCAATCGTGCCGATGCGGAACGAGCCGTCAATATGCATGGCGGCATCGCCGTTGATGAAGGCATCGGTCGCGTTCTCGTACAGGAAGTTGTCGCTGGTGCCTGTGAAGTGCGTGGTTTCAAATTCCGTCAGGTACTTGAACGCCTCGCAGCCTTCCGGGCTGTTCCACAGGACTTCACGATTGTCCGGGCTATAAGGCACGCCGCCATACTGGCGAACCAGCACTTCGCGGAACCAGTGATGCGCCTGCCCGGTCATCTCCGGCGCATAGCCCATCGTGACGAGGTTCTCAATGCCGTTGCCGTTGCCATCGTACTCGGTCAACTGCTGCGCCATTGCCAGAAATTCTTCAGTGGTGGTCGGCGGCGCTTCGGGGTCAAGTCCGGCGGCCTCGAACAGGTCTTTGTTATAGAACAGGGCCAGCGACCGGACGGCTGTAGGGATCGCCCAGTATTCATCCTGGAACTTGGATTCGGCAACCATCGGCGAGAAGGTGCTTTCGATCCACTCTGGCGGGAACTCGTCCTGCGGCAGCGGAATCAGGTAGCCTGCGTCCACAAACGCGGGAATCCAGCCGTAAAAGAGCGAGACGACATCTGGGCCAACCCCTGCCGGAGCCGAGGCCGCGATCTCATCGCGGAAATTATCGTAGGCGATGTCGCCGTTGTGGATAACGTCAATATCGGGGTTTTCGGCCTCAAACTGCTCGATCAGCATATCCATAGCGATCTGGCGCGGCTCGAACGTGTACTGCCAGTATTCAATCGTCACCACGTCCTGCGCCTGAACACCGAACGCCAGCGCTGCAAAGAGAATAAACAGAACAAAAACAGTATTTTGATTAAACTTGCGCATGATTAGCTCCTAAATCAGGATGCAAAATTTAAAGCAGTATTGATAGGGCTGTGTCTCTTCTGTCCACCTCCTTCTAATCTACGTATCCAAAACACCTTCTGCTCCGGTTAAAGTTCAATCTTGAGCAGCCGGGCGGCGTTTCCGGCAAAGATAAGCTGGATGTGTTCTTCCGCGAGGTTGAGTTCACGACAGTCGCGGATCTGATCCTGCAAATAGCGCACCGCGAACCCGCGCGGGAAGTAGCTTGAATCGCTGCCGAAGATGATGCGCTCCGGGCCGATGGTTTCCATGTACTTACGGAACAGGTCTTTAACCGACCAGTCGCCATCCACCCACTTCACCCACTGGTTCGAGCCGGAAGTGTCAATGCTGACGTTGCGGCACGCCCAGCACAGTTGCAGCGTCTCCCTGATCCACGCGCACCCAAAATGCGGGATAACAAACTGCACCTCTGGGAAGTCCTTGGCGACGTTGTGCAGCTTCAGCGGGTTGATGTTCTCGTGCCAGCCGATGCCGCCGCCGCTGCCCTGAATGCCGAAGTGAACCAGCACCGGGATGTCCAGTTCGGCGCACATCTCCCACACGGGATAGGCGGCCTCGTCCTCGATGGGGCGGTCGAGCATGGGCGCGAGCAGCTTGTAAGCCCTGAAGCCCAGTTCCTGCACCGCGCGCTTCAGCTCGTCCGCCGCGCCCTCGCCAAACGGGTAATGATGGGCAAAGCCGACGAACCTGTCAGGATAACGAGCAACAATGCCTGCCAGATGATCGTTGCCGCCCCCGGTGACGAACCCGACCGCGCGCAGGCCATAGCGCTCAATTTCCTCTGCCCAGCGCGCCGCCTGTGTTTCGTCATCCGGCGGGTTGCTCTCCGCTGGCTCGAACCCCCACGCCTGCCGCCATTCCCGGTTATAGGCCAGCGCGTGTTCACGGGCGATCGCCGCCCGCCGTTCGCCGCGTCGCCGCACGTATGCTTCGCGCATGTCCGGCCCCATCCCGGTAAACCAGGGGCGGTTTGTGGGAAAATGCGAGTGAAAATCAATAACTTCTATATCCTGAAACATAGTATTTCTCGCATGAAGTATTAAATAGGATTCTATTGTATCGCTTTGCCGGAATATGCCCAACAGTCCACCATCATGCCAGCCATGATGCGCCGCGCTATAATATGCTGGAATACGACCCGGCAGGGCAGAATTGGACTTAGACTT
>CAZJSU010000119.1:0-11944 GCA_964548765.1 uncultured Anaerolineaceae bacterium | reverse complement strand
GCCGCTGACCTGATCGCGGTGGCGGAGGCGCTGCAAGCGGGGTAGAGACATGCCTCTGGCCTGCGCCACCCCCACCAGCGGGCTACTTTCGCATCTGCGGGCAAGGGCTATAATAGAGGCAAAAGCGATCACAGAAGGTTGTAAAATATGCGACGGCGTAATCTGTTTTTGTGGCTTTGTCTTGTGTGCGTTGTCCTCGCTGGTGGGGATGCCTGGGCAGCGCCTGCCGCGCAGACAGGGGACTTTAGCGACTTTGTATTCGACATTCGTGCCGACCTCGAACTGCTCGCCAACGAGGTCATCGGCCCGGAGCAGCGCCCCGAAGGCTGGACGTTTAACAGCGACATCACCTCGGTCACGGCGGTGTCTGACCTGTGGTTCGACAACGAACTGCTGGCAAACGTGATCTTTGGCGAAGGCCAGCGCCCGCTGGACTGGCTGGGCGTGACCAGCGAAAGCGCCGCGCTGGTGGCGCGGAACGTGCGCCATGACCTCGAAATCTCGGCGACGCAGGGCTTCGGCACCAACACCCGCCCGCCAGAGTGGCGCGGCGCGCCGCCGCTGCTGCGCTGTGACCGCACGCTGCAAAACGTGCTTGGCCTGCTGAATACGTTCTTCAACGTACAGACGCGCACGCCGGAGTCGGCGCTGAATTACTGCCAGACGGTAGCCGCCGAAGCCGAGGACAGCCTTGTCGCCAACGCGCTGACCGATGAAGAATCCCTGCCCGACCAGATTCTCGCGGTGCGCGGCGACCTCGAACGGCTGGCCGATGAACGGCTCGGCCTCAACATCCGCCCGCCGTCGTGGATTGGCAATAAAGACCGCGAGTCGGCCACGCTGGTTGGCGATAACTTCCTTGATCTGGAGACGCTGGCGAACGAACTGCTCGGCAGCGGCGTGCGGCCTGCGGGCTGGATCGGCGTGGTGACGAACTCGCCCGCCGTGTCTTACCGCAACCTGCGCCATGACCTCGAACTGCTGGCCGACGAGACGATGGGCGAGGGACAGCGCCCGCGCGGATGGCAGGGCGTGAACCCGCTGGAACGCTGCGAGCCTGCCGTGCAGAGCCTCGTGATTCTGGTCGAGCGTTACGGCTTTGTTGTGGAGGACATCCCGCAGGACAATTTCTGCGAAAATGTGGAGCAGGCGGCCAATTTCCTCGCGGAGCATCCGCCGATTGATGAGATCACGGTCGAAGACCCCAACGATCGCCGTCTGGCCGAGGCCGAATCCGCCTTTACCTATCTTGATCTGTCGGCGACCCAGTATATGGGCGTGATGCCGCCCGGCACCCGTTTCCGCGCGTGGTATCGCAACTTCGGCGAATCGACGATGATGTTCGTCAGCGGCGAGGATTTCGCGGTGTACATTGACCAGCGCTGGACGACGCTGCCGATTGACGTTTTCGAGAATTTGCCGACGCTGGAGGGAGTCGCGCCGCTGACGTTCTGCGACGCGGGCTGGTGTAACGGCCCCGCGCCCACACCCACGCCCACCGGCTCCGGCCCGCTGGTGCTGCTGCTGGCCGAAACCACGCCCCAAGCCCCGCCCAGCCAGGAGGAACTGTCGGAAAAGACGCAGGTTTCGTGGAACAACATCCGCGTGACGTACCTTTCCGACAACCCCGGCACTCGTACCGCGCAGGTGGCGCTGGAAATCTGTGCGGAGCCGACCCAGATCACCTGTGAAGCGGTCATCCGCATCTTCGACAACACCGCCGGGGCGCTCAAGCCGTCGCTCGGCCAGTCACCCAACGGCCTGCCGATCTACGAGTTCCCCTATGGCTACACGTCGAACCTGCTGATCGAAGGCGCGACGCTGACCTCGCCGGATGTGTGGATCAGCGACCCGACGATCCGGTAGTTATTTACCTCACCCCTAACCCCTCTCCATTAAATGGAGAGGGGAGTCGCGCATTAGCGAGACGGGGATGAGATTTTTTCACAGGAGATCATTCTGCCCGCAGCTACCCTTTCCAACATCCGTGTGCTGGATTTCAGTCGTGTGCTGGCCGGGCCGTTCTGCACCATGCTGCTCGGTGACATGGGCGCGGAGGTCATCAAGGTCGAGAATCCGGCAGGCGGCGATGATACCCGCCAGTGGGGGCCACCCTGGACAGCAGACGGCCTGAGCGCCTATTTCGTCAGCGTCAACCGCAACAAGCGCAGCCTGACGCTTAACCTGAAAACCCCTGAAGGCCAGCATATCGCCCGCCAGTTGGCCGCGCAGAGCCACATCATGATCGAGAACTTCCTGCCCGGCCAGATGGCGCGTTTCGGGCTGGGTTATGACGACCTGCGCGCGCTCAACCCGGCGCTGGTTTACGCCAGCATTACCGGCTTTGGTCAGGCAGGGCCGTACAGCAGCCAGCCGGGGTACGATTACGCTGTTCAGGCGATGAGCGGCCTGATGGCGATCACCGGCCCGGCGGAAGGCGACCCGTACAAGGTCGGAGTCGCCATCAGCGATGTGCTGACCGGGCTGTTCGCCACCTCGTCCATCCTCGCCGCGCTGCACCATGCCGAGCAGACAGGCGCAGGCCAGCACCTCGACATCGCCCTGCTGGACAGCCAGCTTGCCGCGCTGGTGAACGTCGCCAGCAACTACCTCGTCTCCGGCCAGCCGCCGCAGCGTTATGGCAACCAGCACCCCAATATCGTGCCGTACCAGACATTCCACGCCGCCGATGGCGATTTCGTGCTGGCGGTGGGCAACGATGGGCAGTTCGCGGCGGTGTGCGCGCTCATTGAGCAGCCCGGCCTGATGAGTGATCCACGTTTCGCCACGAACCCGGCGCGGGTCAAGCATCGCGCGGCGCTGGTGGCGCTGCTGCAGGCGGTTTTCCTGCGGCGCACGGTGCGCGAGTGGGTGGAGGCGCTGCTGGCGCGGGGTGTCCCCGCCGCGCCCATCAACGACCTGCCGACCATCCTCAACGACCCGCATGTGCTGGCGCGTGGGCTGGTGGGCGCGGGTTACATCAACCCGGCGGTGAAGTTCTCCGCCACGCCCGCGCAGGTGCGCCTGCCGCCGCCGCTGCTCGGCCAGCACACGGCGGAAATCCTACAGGAAGTGTTAGATGTGGATGAGCTTACGCTGTCGGCTTACCGGGAAAAAGGGGTGATTTAGAAGCGTTGTGTTGCAATCCCGACAGTAGTTAGGGCTTCTGACATAAACGACACTCACAATTAGTGTCAGGGCTAACCCAACGCCAAAAAACACAAGCCCTGCCAGGGTTAATCGGATGATCCAGTAAAGTACCCTTTGCATCAGCTTTTACCCCTTATTACACCATCTATTTAATCTCTTATACACCTTTGCGACTTCGCGGCCTTAGCGCCTTTGCGTTGAGTTTTTATCGTTCCTAAGTCCGTATAAGACCACGCGCAGACCACGCTGGTGCTAAGATAAGGGCTGCCAATTATTCAAGAGCAGCCTGCGTCTATGAACCCCATCCACATCCTCTTTTCCGGCCTGTTCTGCGCCTACATCGGCCAGTCCATTCTCGCTCCGGTGCTGTCGCCCATCGTCCGCGAACTCGGCCTCAGCGAGTCGCAGGGCGGGCTGATTATGGCGCTGTCGGCGGTGGTCTGGGTGCTGACCAGCCCGGTCTGGGGGCGGCGCAGCGACTTCTGGGGGCGCAAGCCCGTGTTCGTCCTCGGCCTGTTCGGGTACGGGCTGGGGGTGGGCGTGTTCGGGCTGGTGATTCAACTGGGGCTGAACGGCGTGTTTGCAGGCTCGCTCACGCTGCTGCTGGTGCTGCTGATTCTGGCGCGGGCGATTGTCGGCGGGCTGTTTTCCGCCGCCCCGCCCACCGCGCAGGCTTACGTCGCTGATGTCACCGAAGGCAGCGCCCGCACCGCCGGCATCGCGCTGATCGCCTCGGCGACCAGCCTGGGGACGATCTTCGGCCCGGTGATTGGCGCGGTAGTGGTGCCGCTGGGTCTGGTCGCGCCTATTCTGGTGTCGTCGGTGCTGGCGATAGCGGCGGCGCTGGTGGTGGGCTTCTGGCTGCCCCGCGCCCAGCCGCGCGCCAAACGTGGCGACGTGCCGCTGCCGCGCATCAGCCCGCGTGATCAGCGGGTGTGGCCGTTTCTGGCGCTCGGCGTGACGTTGACGACCGCGCTTTCCGCCGTGCAGTTCACCGTCGCCTTTTACTTTCAGGATCGGCTGGCGCTCAACGCGCAGGAAACCACGCAGCTTGTCGGGCTGGGGTTGATGGCAAGCGGCGCGGCGACCCTGTTTTCGCAGTTGGTGCTGGTGCGCTACTTCCGCTGGCCGCCCGCGATGCTGCTGCGTATCGGCCTGCCGCTGGTGCTGGCCGCGCTGCTAACGCTCATTTCCGCCACCACCTTCCCGGCGCTGGTATTGGCGCTCATCCTGCAGGGGTTGGGGATGGGGCTGGCGATGCCCGGTTATCAAAGCGGCACGACCTTCGCCGTGACCCCGCGCGAACAGGGCGCGGTGGCCGGGCTGAACAGTTCCATCGGCGGGCTGGGCTTTGTCTTTGGCCCGCTGTTTGGCACCAGCCTGTACGAAGTCCACATGCTGCTGCCTTACGCCTTCTGCGTCGTGGCGATCATCGGCGGGCTGGCGCTGGCGTGGCTGCACCCGCGTCTGCGCCTGTCCCGGACGGTCGCATCGGTGATCTGATTTCGTTAAAAGCCTTGCGGGCATGGCGGCTTTCCGTTTAGGATTCCAGCCATGAACCGCAAACGTGTCTTACTCATTTCCCGCTGCCCGCCGTATCCGCTCTATCTGGGTGACAGGCTGATTGTCTGGCATCTGACGCGCGAACTGGAGGCACGCGGTTACGAGATTGACCTGCTGGCCTTCGCCAATCGCCCGCAGGACTGGGACGAGATCGGGCGTTACGATATGTATTTCGGCCATGTCGCGCTCTTTGCCGAACCCACCCGCCGCCAGTGGAGGTATCTCCGCCGGGCGCTGCTGCATGGCGCGCGTTTCCCTCGCCGGGCGGGGGAGTCGTCCGCGCCGGAATTATGGCGGGCGATTGAACGGCTGACCGCCGAAAAGCGCTACGATGGGGCGCACCTGTTCGGCGGGGTGCAGGTCTACGAATACGCCCATGCGCTCGGCAGCCTGCCCGCGCTGATTACGCCATACGAGTCTTACAGCCTCTATCTGCGGCGGCTGGTGGAAAGCCCCGCGCCCGCCGCTTCCGGTTTGCAGGGTAGGGCGAGGCGCTGGGGTCACTGGCTGCAATGGCAGCTTGCCCGACACTTCGAGGCGTGGATGTTCGCGCCCTATCAGCGCGTCGTCGTCGTCTCGGAAGCCGACCGCGACGAACTCCACGCGCTCAACCCCGCGCTGCCTGTCGAAGTCATCCCCAACGGCATTGACCTGCACGATTTTCGGATGCCACGCCGCCAGCGCCGGGCGAAGGCGCTGCTGTTCGTGGGCAATTACGAGTACGCGCCCAACGTAGACGCGGCGCTGCTGCTGGCGCGCGAGATTTTGCCGCAGGTGCGCCAGCACGAGCCGGACGCGCGGCTGTGGCTGGTGGGCAACGCGCCGCCGCCAGAACTGCAAGCGCTGGCGGGCGAGCATATCAAAGTCACCGGGCGCGTGCCGGATGTGCGCCCCTATCTGGCGCGGGCGAGTGTGTTCGCCTGCCCGCTGCGCCTCGGCGCGGGCATCAAGAACAAGGTGCTGGAAGCGCTGGCGATGGGCTTACCGGTGGTCGCCACGCCGTTAAGCGTGGACGGCATCCACGTGCAGCATGAACATGACGTGCTGATCGCCAGCACCGACCAGTTTGCCAGCAGCGTCGTGCGCCTGCTGCGCGACGCGCCCCTTCAGCAGCGGCTGGCCGGGCATGGCCGCGCGCTGATCGAGCGCGAATATAGCTGGAATCGGGTGGCCGAAGCCTATATGTCACTTTATGCCGAAATTTTTGACATCTGTTAACGCTTACGGTAGACTGCCTTAACGTCAGGAAATGTTGTATAGCACCATTTCAGACCAAACCTGCATGGATCGTTTGCGTCCCCCGCAAACATGCCAGAGGTTTTTATATTCAAAGTTTTACAAGAGGAGTTGTTAAGATGATGCGACGTTCAATTGCCCTTATCCTGCTGCTGGCGCTGACGCTTGGTGTGGTCAGCATGGCCGCTGCTCAGGAAAGTGCTACTGTCGGGCCAGTCACCCAGCGTATTCTTGATCGCGGTGAGCTGATTTGCGGTGTCAATGACTCGGTTGCTGGCTTCGGGATTGTTAATGAAGCGGGCGAGTATGAAGGCTTCGACGTGGACTTCTGCCGGGCAGTCGCCGCTGCGATATTGGGCGATGCCAACGCCGTCCAGTTCCGCCCGGTGGTCGCGGCAGACCGTCAGGCCGTGATCCAGAGCGGTGAAATTGACATGATGAGCCGCAACACCACGTGGACGCTGAGCCGCGACGTGGTTTGGGGCGCGATCTTTGCGCCGACCACTTTCTACGATGGTCAGGGCCTCGGCACGCGCGTCGAACTCGGCGTGGAATCGCTGGCTGACCTCGACGGCGGTTCGGTCTGCGTCCAGCAGGGGACGACGACTGAGCTGAACATCGCCGACGCGATTGCCGCGCAGGGGCTGGATATTGATCTGCCGACCTTCCCCGATGCCAACAGCACGTGGGACGGCTTCCTCAGCGGGCGCTGCGATGCCTGGACGACGGACAAGAGTGGTATTCTGGCTTTCCATGCCACGTCCGAGACCCCCGGGGACTTCATGATCCTGAATGACACGCTCAGCAAGGAGCCGCTCGGCCCGCTGTCGCCACAGTCTGACCCGCAGTTCGCCGAAATCATCGCCTGGACGATCTACGGCATGATTACCGCCGAAGAAGAAGGCATCACCAGCGAGAACATTGACGAATTCCTCGACAGCGAAGACCCGGAAATTCAGCGTCTGCTGGGGATCGGTGATAACCCGTCCGGTTCCTATCTGGGCATCGCCAACGACTTCATGGTCAACGTGATCCGTCAGGTCGGCAACTACGGCGAAGTCTACCAGCGCAACCTGGGTGTCGCGCCGTTCAACCTCCAGCGTGGGCAGAACGACCTGTGGTCGAACGGTGGCCTGCTGTACGCCATGCCGTTCCGTTAGTCAGGTGTCGTTGTTGCACCGTTTTTTATGATAAGTATCGCAGGGGCGCAGTCTGTTTGCGCCCCTGCTGATGAAGGTTTTTGTGCTTATGGCATCCACTAAGCAAACAGGTTCCCCCCCACGTTTTCAGTTTATTCTGGAATTTCTGCGCGATATACGTGTTCTTCAGGTCCTCGGCCAGATCATCTTCGTCATTCTGGTGGCGGCGGCTGTGTCACAGTTGGCTGCTACCGCAGCAGGCGAAATGCGCGCCCGCAACCTGACCCCGACGTTTACGTTTCTGCAAAACCGCGCTGGGTTCGAGATCACCGAAAGCCCGGAATGGTACAGCACCAACTCCAGTTACGGTGATGCCATGCGTGTGGGGATTATTAACACGCTGCGGGTGGTCAGCGCCGGGCTGGTGCTGTCTACGGTGATCGGCGTTTTTGTCGGCATTTTCCTGCTGAGTACCAACTGGCTTATCCGCACAATCTCCCGTGTTTATGTGGAAATCCTGCGAAACACGCCGCTGCTGGTGCAGCTTTTCGTCTGGTATTATATTGTGATGTTCAGCCTGCCACAGCCCCGGCAGGCGATCGCCCTGCCCGCCGAAGGCGTGGTCTTTATCTCGCTGCGGTTGGCGCTTTACGCCCTGCTTTACTTCTTTATCCGGCGCTCACTGCGGCCCTTGCCCAGCGATGCGCCGCGCCGCCTGATGACCCTGATCGGGTTCTTCGCGGCGGCTTTTGTGACCGAAGTGGCGTTTTACCTGCATCACAATCATGCGGCATGGGCGGGGGTATATGGGCGGGGTGAACTGCTCGCGCCGTCTTTTCTGCTGTATTTGGGGGTCAGCCTCGCGCTGATTGGCGCGGCATACATCGCGCCGCTTCTGGTGCGCCCCTACGCGCTAGGCGCGACAGTCGGCCAGTTGATCGGCGGGCTGCTCGTCTATTTTGGTATTATGCCCAACGCGGCGTTCCGGGTGGAGCTTTACCCGGCGATTTATCTCAGTATTCGCGGGCTGGTCTTCCCAGAGATTTTGCCCACCGCGCGCTTTGCCGAGTGGATGGCGTTTGTCGTCTTTGGCATCGTGGCGGCGGTGATGATGTGGGTTTACTTCCGGCGCGTCACCGAGACGACTGGCCGCCCCATCCCGCGTTTGCGTTATGCGCTGCTGACCATTATCGCGCTGGCACTCATTGGCTGGTTCATCGTCGGCAGCGAACCGCTGCCAGAGGCGGTCCCGGTCGCGGGCGAAGATGGCATCACCCTTGTGCCGCTGACCGAAGCGATCGAAGACGACCTGCTGACAGAGGAACAGACTTTACTCTATACCAGCCAGCCGATTGTAACGCTGCTGCCCGCGCAGAATCGTCTGGGGCGCTTCATCGTCGGCACAGAGCTTTCGCCAGAATACGCGGCGCTGCTGCTGGGGCTGGTTGTTTATACCTCAGCCTTTATTGCCGAGATCGTCCGCGCGGGCATTCAGGCGGTGCCTTACGGCCAGATTGAGGCGGCGCGCGCGGTAGGGCTGACGCAAAGCCAGACGCTCGCTCAGGTGATTCTGCCGCAGGCGCTGCGCGTGATTATCCCGCCGCTGGGCAACCAGTATCTCAATCTGGCGAAAAACTCCAGTCTGGCGATCGCCATCGCCTTTGCCGATATGTTCACCACCATGACGACGGTGATGAACCAGTCCGGCCAGTCGGTGACGGGTATTGTGCTGGTAATGGGCTTTTATCTGGTGATGAGCCTGATTATTTCTTTCGTAATGAATGTGGTCAACGCCCGTTTCCAGTTGGTCACACGATAGGTACAAAAAGTGTATGACAACGATCCCCAGTAAACAAACCGATATGGTCAATTACGACGAACCGCAAACCAAAGCGCCGCCGCTGCTGTCGGTGGGGCCGCTGGCGTGGGTAAAGGAAAACCTGTTCGGCTCCATGCTGGATACCATCCTCACCCTGTTGGGCGGTGCCATCACCGTTGGCGTGATTACGTCGTTCTTCACGTGGGCGCTGTCTTCGGCCAACTGGTTCGTGATTACCTTTAACCTGCGCCTGTTTCTTATCGGGCGCATCGAGGCGTGGGCAGAGTGGCGTATACAGCTTGTGGCGCTGCTGATCGCGCTCGTCGTTGGCTGGGCGCTGGCGGCATGGGCGCGGGTGTCGCGCGGGGCGCTGTTCTTTATGGCGGTCATCGTGGCGCTGATGTTCGTTGTGCCAGTGGTGATCGAGGCGGTGGTGCCGCTGTCGCCGTCGTACATGGCCGCCGGGCAGCCCCCCATTCAGTACGGTTCGGTGGCACAGCAGCCGCTGCCACAGGTCGGCTTCATCGGGCAGGCGGGCGAACAGGTGACGCTGCGTATCGCCCGGCAGTACGATCAGGACGATCAGGCGCTTGCCAACAGCTTCAGCTTTACCGACAACGCCACCAACACGCTGCGGAACGCCGCCGCGACGCGGCTGGCGCTGCAAGCGCGCGAGCCACAGCTCCGCGAGTTGTTAGCCGGCGACGCGCTAACCCCCGGCCAGCGCGAGGCGCTGACGGCGGAACTGGAAGGGCTGGAAGTGCCGCCGCCTGTCACCGAAACCTACAGCATCAACGAAGCGCCGACGCTGGTACGCCTGCTCGACGGCGAGACGCTTGAACCGATTGCCGAGGCCGAACTGAGCGGTGACAGCGAACCGCTTAGCGTGACCCTGCCGCGTGATGGCTGGTACGTGCTGGAAAAGACCATCCCCGATGACCCTGAAGCGGTGACGCTGCTGGCGGCTGACGGGGTGTACCCGATGATGGAACGCAGCTTTACCACTGTGTCAGGCCGCGTCACCCAGTACATCCGCATGACCGACAACCTGCTTATAGAAGGCGGTCGCCCGCGCATCGAAGGGCAGGATGTCCCCTACATGAACCTCGTTGAAAACCAGTATCAGGGGCTGCGCCCGCTGCATGATTATCTCTCGCTCTATCTTGGCCCCTTCCTGGGCCAGTTAAGCACCGGCGCGTTATGGCTGCTGCTGGCGGGGGTGGTGGGGTATGTCGTAGCGCGTGGCATAGACGCGCGTTTCTCGCCCGCCGAGAAGCCGCGCCAGCGCTCGCAGCGCATCGCCCTGTGGCTGTTTATCGCGCTGCCGCCAGTGGCTTTTATCCTGATCGCTGGCGCGGGCATTCTGCCGCCCACCTCCCCGCCGCTGTGGGGCGGCCTGCTGCTGACTATGCTGCTGACGGTGGTGGGCATTGTCGTGTCGTTCCCGCTGGGAATCGCGCTGGCGCTGGGGCGGCGCAGCAGCCTGCCCGTCGTCAAGTGGACATCCATCCTGTACATCGAACTGGTGCGCGGCGTGCCGTTGATTACCGTGCTGGTGATGGCGATGCTGCTGGTGCCGTTTGTCGCGCCCTGGCTGGGCGGGCCAGAAACCGCGCCCTACCGGGCGATGGTCGCGGTCACACTGTTCAGCGCGGCTTATCTGGCCGAAAACGTGCGCGGTGGCCTGCAATCGCTGCCGCCGGGGCAGGAAGAAGCCGCCAAAGCGCTCGGCCTCGCCCCCTGGCAGGTGACGCTGTTCATTACGCTGCCGCAGGCGCTGCGCGCGGTCATTCCGGCGCTGGTCGGGCAGTTTATCTCGTTGTTTAAGGATACCTCGCTGGTCACGATCGTCGGCCTGATGGACCTGACAGACGTGGCGCAAACGGTGGTAAACCAGAATGAGTTTCTTGGCCTGCGTCGAGAAGTGTTTGTCTTTATCAGCATTGTGTATTTTGTGTTTAGTTATGTAATTGCGATGGTCAGCCGCCGTATCGAGGAAAGCGGCAGCGGCGCGGCCAGAAGAATATAAGAGGTTAGTTCATATGAGTGAAGTTCAGGAAAAAGTCAGAACGACCAGCGTGCTGGCCGATGAAGACCCCATGATTACCTGTCGTAATGTCAACAAGTGGTTCGGCGATTTTCATGTGCTGCGCGATGTCAGCGTGGAGGTGCAGCCTCAGGAAGTGGTCGTCATCATCGGCCCTTCCGGCTCTGGCAAGTCCACCTTCATCCGCTGCATCAACCGCCTCGAGGAACATCAGGAAGGGCAGATCATCGTGGACGGCATCGAGATGAGCCACGACATCAGCAATATCGCCGCCATCCGCCGCGAGATTGGCATGGTCTTCCAGCAGTTTAACCTGTTCCCACACCTGACCGTGCTGCAAAACATCAGCCTCGCGCCGATGAAGGTGCGCCAGTGGCCGCGCGAGAAGGCCGAGACAAAAGCGATGGAACTGCTGCGGCGGGTGGGCATCCCGGAGCAGGCGACCAAGTATCCGGGGCAGCTTTCCGGCGGGCAGCAGCAGCGCGTCGCCATCGCCCGCGCGCTGGCGATGGAGCCGAAGATCATGCTCTTCGACGAGCCGACCTCCGCGCTTGACCCGGAGATGATTAAGGAAGTGCTGGATGTCATGAAGGAACTGGCGCGCAGCGGTATGACGATGCTGGTGGTGACGCACGAGATGGGCTTTGCCCGCGAGGTGGCCGACCGCGTGCTGTTCTTCGATCATGGCCGCATTGTCGAGCAGGGTACGCCAGAATACTTCTTCACCAGCGCGCAGCATCCCCGCACGAAGGAGTTCCTGTCACAGATTCTCTAGTGTTTTTACAGCGGACGGTGGACAGCATGTATGGAGGGCGCAGCACGCTGCGCCCCTACCAAACACCGCGTCCGCCGTTGTCCGTAGGGGAGGGTCTGTGACCCTCCCCTACACCAGAATGCGGATGGCACGCGCACGCGATACATCGCGTCCGTGACATTTACTCGTCCAGCCGTTCCAGTGTCACGGTGATGATGGTGGTGACATAGCTGTAG
>CAZJSU010000118.1:5719-12256 GCA_964548765.1 uncultured Anaerolineaceae bacterium | reverse complement strand
ACGCCGCCTGTGCTTTTAGGATGGACGAAGGCGTAGCGCGTGCCGTTGGGCTTGCTGCGCGGGGTGTCGTTAATCAGTTCGATGCCTGCCTCGGCCAGACGACGCAGCGCCGCGTCAATGTCCTCGACCTGAAGGCAGATATGGTGCATCCCCGCGCCTTTTTTGGCGAGGTACTTCGCCACGCCGCTGTCGTCAGTAGTCGGCTTTACCAGTTCGATATGGGCGTTGGCGACCTCCAAAAAGGCGACCTCGACGGCTTCCTCTGGCACGTTTTCCACGCCGCCGAGTTCCAGGCCGAGCGCGTGATGCCAGAAGTTGAGCGCAGGCTCGATGTCCTCGACCACGACGGCGATATGGTCAATTTTGATGTGTGTCATGTGGTTTCCCCTGAATAATGGCTGGCCTATTGTAAAGTGGGGCATGATACATCATGCCCCCACGCAGGATTCGATGGTTGCTAACGATGTTATAATAAAGCTGGTAAATCGTAAATTGATAAACGCTATTGGAAGGCTGAATTAAATGGTTGCGACGACGGACGTTGGCGACGCGCTGACGCTGACGCTGACGGAAGAACACAAGATGCTGCGCGACGCGGTGCGCGATTTCGCGCAGAACGAGATCGCCCCGATTGCTACCGAGTACGACGAAAGCGGCGAGTTCCCGCTGGATACCATCAAGAAGATGGGGCAGATGGGGCTGATGGGCATTGAAGTGCCGGAGGAATACGGCGGGGCGGGCATGGATACGCTGTCGTACGTGCTGACGATGATCGAGGTGGCGAAGGCCGATGCCAGCCACAGCACGATTGTCAGCGTCAATAACTCGCTGTACTGTCACGGGCTGATGAAGTTCGGCACAGAGGCGCAGAAGCAGCAGTTTCTGGTGCCGGTTGCCAGCGGCGAGAAGATCGGCGCGTACAGCCTGACCGAGCCGATGTCTGGCAGCGACGCGGGGACGATGCAGAGTCGGGCGGTGCTGAACGACGCGGGGACGCATTACATCATCAACGGGCGTAAAAGCTGGGTGACGAGCGGGCCGGTGGCGGATTATGTGGTGCTGTTCACGATGACCGCGCCGGAGCAGAAGCACAAGGGCGTGACCGCGTTCCTGATTGACAGCACGCAGCCGGGGTTTATTCGCGGCAAGAAAGAGCCGAAGCTGGGCATCCGCGCCAGCGCGACCAGCGAGCTGATCTTTGAGGATTACGCCTGCCCGGTGGAAAACGTCCTCGGCCAGCCGGGGGACGGTTTTAAGATCGCCATGACGGTGCTGGACGCGGGGCGCATCGGCATCGCGGCACAGGCGCACGGCATCGCCGAGGCGGCTTACGAGGCCAGCGTGCAGTACGCGCGTGAACGGCAGGCTTTCGGCGGGCCTATCGGCCAGTTCCAGATGATCCAGCAGAAGATCGCTGACATGAAAACCCGGCTGGAGGCCAGCCGACTGCTGATTTACAACGCGGTGCAGGCCAAAGAACGCGCCAAACGCGACGGCGGGCGTTACACGCTGGAGGCGAGCATGGCGAAGCTGTTCGCCAGCGAGACAGCGATGTTCGTCACCGATGAGGCGATCCAGATTCATGGCGGCATGGGCTACAGCAAGGAGATGCCGATTGAGCGCTATTACCGGGACGCGCGTATCACCCGTATTTACGAAGGCACGAGCGAGATTCAGCGCATGGTGATCGCCCGTAACGAACTGGGGCTGCGCTGATGCGCGCGGCAGTCCTGACCGGGCATGGTGGCCCGGAAGTGGTCGAAGTGGTGGACAACCTGCCTGTGCCAGCGCCGGGGCGGGATGAGGTGCGTATCGGCATCAAAGCGGCGGCGCTCAACCGTCTTGATCTGTGGGTGCGGAACGGCTGGCCGGGGCTGAAGCTGGACATGCCGCACGTGATCTGCGCGGATGGCGCGGGCGTGGTAGACGCGGTGGGCGACGGGGTGACGCAGTTCGCGCCCGGCGACCGGGTGTGCATTGACCCGTCGCTGGTCGAGCCGGACAGCCCGGCGCTGATGACCGGGCTGGAAAACCAGTCGCGCATTCATATTCTGGGCGAGGGCGCGCCGGGGGTGGCGGCGGAGTACGTGGTGCTGCCCGCGCGTAACCTGCTGAAGATGCCCGATCACGTGGCGTTTACCGACGCTGCCGCCGCCGGGCTGGTGTACGTGACCGCGTGGCACTCGTTGATTACGCGCGGCGGGCTGCGACCTGGCGAAAGCGTGCTGATCGTGGGGGCGGGCGGCGGCGTGAACAGCGCCAGCATCCAGATCGCCAAACTGGCGGGGGCGCGGGTGTATGTGGTGGGCAGCAGCGCCGAGAAGTGCGCCCGTGCCGCCGAACTGGGCGCGGATGTGACCATCAACCGCGAAGAAACGCCGGAATGGTCGCGCGAGGTGTACCGCCTGACGGACAAACGCGGCGTGGATGTGGTGGTGGATAACGTCGGCGCGGCGACCATGAACGACAGCATCCGCGCGGCGCGCATCGGCGGGCGTATCCTGATCGTGGGCAATACCAGCGGGCCGCAGTTTGAACTGGACATCCGCTATATCTTCGGCAAGCACCTGAGCCTGATCGGCAGCACGATGGGGCCGCATCAGGACTACGTGACGGTGATGCGGCTGATCTTTGAGGGGCGGCTTGCCCCGGTGATTGACCGCGTGCTGCCGCTGGACGAGGCGCGGGCGGCGCAGCAGCGGCTGGAAGCAGGCGATGTCTTCGGCAAGGTGGTTTTAGCGCTTTGATATGAACCGCCAAGTCGCCAGGAACACAGAGTTTTGATATTTTCTCTGTGATCTCCGCGCCCTGGCGGTTTCATTATGCGTAGGGGCGCAGGACGAACACGCCCCAGCCGAAGTAAGGCCGCTCATAGGTGAGGTAGACGCGGCGGGCGGTGTCAATCCACTCGCGCAGCGCGTCGGCTTCCGGGTCGTCGGGGTGGGCGCGCAGCCAATTGCTGACGGTCATCCACTGCATCGCGCTGTAACGATCCCAACCTTCGAGGCTGGCAAGCACCATCTCGACCAGTTCCAGCCCGGCGGCCTCGAAGCGCTCCAGCGTGCCGGGCAGCGTGGTGAACAGGTGCGGGTCGCCATCGGCCAGCGTGTCGTAAGCGGCCTGCGGCGGGTCGTCCATCCAGTAGGGTTCGCCCACCAGCAGCAGGCTGCTGCTGTCCTTGATGGCGGGCTTCATCAGTTCCAGCGTGCCGGCCAGCCCGCCGCCGATCCATGTCGCGCCGATGCAGCTTACGATGTCGAACTGGTGATGGTCTTCGGGGTAGTCTGCCGCGTCGCCCTGCACAAACTGGACGCGCGCGCCGACTTCCAGTTCGCGGGCGCGCCTGTGGGCGGCTTCGAGGAAGACCGCGCTGATGTCTACGCCCACGCCCATGAGGCCGTATTTCGCGGCCCAGCGGCAAAGCATCTCGCCCTTGCCGCAGCACAGGTCTAGCTGGCGGGTGCCGCTGTGTGGGGCGCAGATTTCGCCGAGCAGGTCTAACTGGGCTTCGGTAAACGGGTTGAGGATGCGGTGATTGGCCTCGGCAATTTCGTGAAAACGCAGGGACATTTCTGTTTCCTCCTCTGCGTGTGACTGGTCCGCCAGAACCATCTCCCCGGATGTTGATGACAACCAGCGCCACGCCAGCTACAATATGTGATATTTCGCACAAGTAAACGTCGGGTCATGATTATGGCACATCTTAAGGGCAAGGAACGCGCGACTTATGTGCGGGGGATGTTTGACCGGGTTGCCCGCCGCTATAACCTGATGAACCGCCTGATGACAGGCGGGCAGGATTTGCGCTGGCGGCGCTTTGTGGTGCAGCAGGCGCGCTTGCAGCCGGGCGACAGGCTGCTCGACCTGGCAACCGGGACGGGCGACATCGGCTTTGAAGCGCTGAAGGCTGTGCCGGGGGTGCGCGTGGTGGGCGCGGATTTCTCGCTGGGCATGATGCAGGTGGGCAGGACGCTGCCGATGGGCGACCGGATGGCATGGACAGGTGCGGACGCGCTGCAACTGCCTTTCCCGGACGACACTTTCGATGCGGTCACGTCGGGCTATCTCGTCCGCAACGTGATAGACATCCCGCGCACGCTTGAAGAACAGCTTCGCGTGTTGAAGCCGGGCGGGCGCATCGTGATTCTGGACAGCTCCCCACCGCCCGCTAATCTGCTGCGCCCGTTTATCGAGATTCACCTGCGTTACATCATCCCCCTGCTGGGGCGTATTGTCGCGGGCAGGCAGGCGGCGGATGCGTACCAGTACCTGCCGAGTTCGACACAGGCGTTCAAGACCCCGGACGAACTGGCCGAGATCATGCGCGCGGCAGGCGTGCGGCAGGTGGAATACCGCACGTTCATGTTCGGCACGATGGCCGTTCACTGGGGCGAAAAATAGCGCCGTGTCAGGCGCGGCCAGCCGCATCTTTGAGCGCGGCCAGCGCTTCGTTTTCGGCTTCGTAAATCTCGTTGAGGTTCTCCTGCATGGTGGCGAACAGGTCATCCACGCCCGCGTCATCCAGCGGGAAGCGCGCGCCGTTAAGTTCGCCTTCCAGCGTTTCCAGACGGTCGCTTTGCGGGCGCATCTCGTCCCATTGGCGGTGACGGTAGTGGGTGTAGCGCTGTACCAGCAGGATTTCGGTTTCCTTAAACTGTGGGACTTCTTCAGAAAGCGCGGTTTTCGCCAGATCATCCCAGCAGGCGGCGGCCTGACGGTAGCGGGCGGCGGCCTCGCTCAACGCGGGCGTGTCCAGCAGGAGCGCCGCTTCGTCCAAAAAGCTGGCATATAACAGGCGCAGCCCCGCGCCCTCGGTATTATCCAGCACGATCCCCTCGAAGACGCTGCGCAGGGTGACGTACAGACCCCGGCGATCCTGAAAGACGACAGGCCAGCCTTTTTTGTTCTTGGTGTCGGTCATCAGCTTCGCCCACTTTTTATAGACAGGCAGGGAGAACGATTCCGAGGCGCGCTCCAGATGTTCGATGCAGTCGGCAATTCCGGCGCGGATGGCCGCGCGCAGGTCGGGCTGGCCGGATGGTTCGAGCAGCATGAGGCGGTTCTTGTCCGACGAGATGCGCGCGCGGGCGGTGGCGAAATCTTCCGCGTCAACCTCGATCAGGCCGTGAGCGAGGTCGTCCACCAGCAGCGTGCGGGATACGTCATCAAAGCCGTACACGCCGACAAGGTGGCTGATGTACGCGATGAGGTGTTTGGGAAGCTGTTGGTAAGGCAGAAGGGCTTTGTCTGCCCACGCGATGATCGGCTTGCCACGTTCCAGCGCAGCGAGCAGGTTTTCCGCCGCGCCCTTTTTGCCGCTGGTTTCCTGTACGATCACGTTTACGCCGAGCCTGTTGCAGGCGTTGGTCATGTACTGCACGGGATAGTTCCAGCGGTTGCGAAAACCGAGGACGATCCTGGCGGAGTTGTGGGCTTTAAATTCCCACAGGATATAGCCCGCCCCCAGCCCACCGCCGATGCCCAAAATCATGGCTTCGCTTAACGGCTGGTCATTATGGGGCGCGGTCATGCCCTGCGCCGCCAGCGCGTTTGCCAGCGCCGCTGTAAGATAATGCTTGCCGCCTGTCTGCTGATGCTCGAACACCACTGCCATAACCATCTCCTTACCTGAACCGCCAAAACACAGAGCTTGTAGAGTGAAACGGTTTTTGTGATCTTTCCAGCTTTATGGTTCAATATACCGCATTTCGTGGTGGGTGTAACTGGCGGGAGGCGGTATGAAGCTGGGCGCGAATTCGGTGTTGTTCGGCGGGTATGACCTGGAAACGGCGTTTAAGTACATCAAAATGGCGGGGTATGATGGCATTGAGCTTTCGGCCATTGACGGTATGAGCGAACATCTGGTGCTGGATCGCTGGCGCGAGATCGCCCCGCAGATCAGGCAGTTGGCGCAAACGTATGAGCTGGCGCTGCTGGCGATGGAGCAGCCCTCGCAGGACGTGGCGAAGATGGAGGCGGCGTTTCAGGCGGCGGTCGAGATCGGCATCCCGATCGTCAACTGTGGCCCCGGCGGCAAGACCGACGACGAGGCGACCTTCCAGCAGTCGGTGGACTCGATTGGCGCGCTGGCGCAGATGGCCGAGCGCTACGGCGTGACGCTGTGCGTGAAGGCGCATGTGGGCGCGGCGATTTACAACACGCCGACGACGCTGCGGTTGATGGCAGCGATCACCTCGCCCGCCTTCGGCATTGATATGGACCCGTCGCACATTTACCGCGCGGGCGAGAACCCGGTGGAAGCCATCGCCGCCGTGATCGGGCGGGTGAAGCATGTGCATATCCGCGATTGCAAAGGCCGCCAGCAGGGGCCGGGCAGGCCGGAAGATCAGGCCAACGGGCGCGGTGATATTGATCTGGTGGGGTACATCCGCACGCTGCACCAGCACGGCTACACCGGCCCGGTAGACCTTGAGATTATCGGCGCGAAGGACTACGCGCTGGAGCAGTGCTGCGTGATCGCCGCCGAGTCGCGCGGGCATATGCAGGCGTGTTTGCAGGCGGCAGGCGCACGGTAAA
>CAZJSU010000118.1:3019-5619 GCA_964548765.1 uncultured Anaerolineaceae bacterium | reverse complement strand
GCCGAGTCGCGCGGGCATATGCAGGCGTGTTTGCAGGCGGCAGGCGCACGGTAAACAAAAACACAACGCAAAGACGCAAAGACGCAAAGAGACATAAGGCGCAAAGTTTATCTATTAAGGATGGGAGTTGATTCATGCAGCGGGTATGCTTTTTACTGCGCGTTAAAAAAGACATGATGGAAGAATACAAGCGCCGCCACGCGGAAGTATGGCCGGACATGCTGCAAGCGCTGCGCGAAACGGGCTGGCACAATTATTCGCTGTTCCTGCGCGATGATGGCCTGCTGGTGGGGTATCTGGAAACGCCGGACTTCGAGGCGGCCAAAGCGGGCATGGCCGAGCGCGAGGTCAACGAGCGCTGGCAGAACGAGATGGCGCATTTCTTCGAGGCGCTGGACGGCCAGCACGCCGACGCGAGTATGATGCCGCTGGAAGAAGTCTTTCATCTGGATTAAGCCGCGCGCCGCTGAGTGAAGGGTCAACCGATGGACTTCGACGCGCTGCCGGCCAACGCCTACGCGCTGATGGAATGGGGCTGGGCGCGGCTTGCGCCGTACTACGACGCGCTGGCGACGCGCCCGCTGACCGCCGGGAACGTCCACGAGTGGCTGGCCGATTGGGCGCGGTTGGGCAAGCTGCTGGACGAAAGCTACTGGCGCTTGTGGGCAGATACCACGCTGGACACAACCAGCGCCGAGGCCGAACAGCGCTTCAACGACTTTCTGGAAAACCTGCAAACCCCGGCGAAAGCCGCCGAGCAAACGCTGAAGCACAAGCTGCTGGCGAGCGGCCTCCAGCCGGAGGACTTCGCCGTGCCGCTGCGGAATATGCGCGTGGAAGCCAATCTGTTCCGCGCGGAGAACCTGCCGCTGCTCAACCGTGAACAGGCGCTTTCTGCCGATTACGACCGCATCAAGAGCCTGCAAACGGTGCTGTGGGAGGGCGAGGAAAAGACGCTGGTGCAGTTATACCCGCTGCAACTGCACCCTGACCGCGCCACGCGCGAACGGGCATGGCGGCTGACGGCGGAACGGCAGGCGCAGGATCGGGACGCGATTAACGCGCTGTGGGCGCAGTTCATGCACCTGCGCGGGCGGCTGGCGGCCAACGCTGGCCTGCCGGATTATCGCGCGTACCGCTGGCGGCAGCTTCTGCGGCTGGATTACACGCCGGAGGACTGCGCCCGCTTTCATGACGCAATCGAACAGGTGGTTGTGCCAGCGGCGGAGCGCATTTACGCCCGCAAGCGTGAACTGATGGGCGTGGACAGCCTGCGCCCGTGGGATGTGGAGGCCGACGCGCTGGGCAGGCCAGCGCTGCAACCGTTCGCCAGCAGCGGCGAATTGCAGGACAGGGCAGCGCACGTGTTCGCGCGGATTGACCCGGCGCTGGGGCGTTACTTCGCCCGGATGCGCGCGGATGGCTGCCTCGACCTCGACAACCGTAAAGGCAAGATGCCGAGCGCGTACTGTGCCGGGTTCTTCGTGCAGAAGCGGCCTTTCGTGTTCATGAACGTGGTTGGCACACATGAAGACCTGATGACGCTGCTGCACGAATGCGGTCACGCCTTTCACGTTTACGAATGCGCGCACCTGCCCTATCACCAGCAGTTGGAGATCGGCACCGAGTTCCACGAGGTCGCCTCGACCACGCTGGAACTGCTGGGCGCGCCGTTTCTGGCGGAGGCCGGGTTCTACAGCGAGGCCGATGCCGCCCGCGCCCGCGCGCAGCATCTGGAAACCATGCTGTGCTTCTGGCCGTATGTGGCGGTGGTGGATGCGTTCCAGCATTGGGCGTACACGCACCACGTCGCCGCCAGCGACCCGGCCAACTGTGACGCGAAGTGGGCGGAACTGTGGCGGCGCTTCATGCGCGGGGTGGACTGGGGCGGGCTGGAGGCGTATCTGGCGGACGGCTGGCGCATGAAGCTGCACATCCATCAGGTGCCGTTTTACTACGTGGATTATGGGCTGGCGCAGTTGGGCGCGGCGCAGATCGCCATGCGCGCGCAGCATGACCCGCAGCAGGCGACTGCCGATTACCGCCGGGCGCTGGCGCTGGGCGGGACGGCGACGCTGCCGCAACTGTACGCTGCCGCCGGGGCGCGGCTGGCGTTCGACGCGGAAACGCTGCGCCCGGTTGTGGGGTTTATTGAGGCTGCGCTGGCCGAACTAAACAATTTTTCACAAAATTCACAAAGAAAGGGTTAAATTTTCTGCGACATTCCCCTATAAATTAACGGTATATAAAGTGTTGGTCGCAGTGGAGCTTTATTCCGCTGTGCTGCCAATAGCAGAGATACCGTTCATTGATTGAGGAGTGTGTTATGCAACGTCTTCATAAAAACCGCCTCATCGCCCTCTTTATTTTAGGGTTGGTGACGCTGCTGGTGGTTAGCCCGATTTACTCACAGGGCAATGGTAATGGCAACGGAAACGGCAAGGGCAAGGGCCGTGGGAACCAGAGCCAGGAACAGAGCGGGGGCGGCCAGCAGAGCCAGCCCGAACCGAACATCAGCGAGCCGCAGCTTGGCTGCCAGAAGAACAACCCGTCACGGCTGGACTGCTCCAGCCTCGAAGTGACCGGGTACTGCGAGGGGA
>CAZJSU010000118.1:0-2919 GCA_964548765.1 uncultured Anaerolineaceae bacterium | reverse complement strand
ACCCCGGAACCGACCGAGGAAGTGCTGCCGCCCGACCTGTGGGTGGATGGTGTGTGCGTGGATGAGAACTATGTCGCCTTCACTATCACCAACAACGGTGGCACCATGCCGGAACCGTTCTACTACGAAATCAACGATGTGTACGGCAACATCATCGCGGCAGACTGGCTGCAACTTTACAGCGGCGAGAGCATCGTGGTTGAGGTCAGCGCGGTGAACGCTCCGGTGACGATCAACATCCATAACTGGACGTACTACGCCACCTCGGCATGTGCCAGCACCACGCCGGAAGTCGAGCAGCCCGATCTGTGGGTGGACGGTGTGTGTCTGGACGGCGGCTCGGTCGCGTTCACGATTACCAATAACGGCAGCGATATGCTGGACCCGGTTTACTACGAAATCTCCGATATGTACGGCGGGATCATCTACCAGGACTGGCTGCAACTGTTCAGCGGCGAGAGCATCACGCTTGAACTGGGCATGATCCCCGGCCCGGTGACGATCAACATTGACAACTGGACGTACTACACCACCGTCGAGTGCATCAGCACCACGCCGGAAGTGGAACAGCCCGATCTGTGGGTGGACGGCGTGTGTCTGGACGGCGGCTCGGTCGCGTTCATCATCACCAACAACGGCAGCGACATGCTGAACCCGGTCTACTATGAAATCTACGATATGTACGGCGGGGTGATCTATCAGGATTGGGTGCAGCTTTTCAGCGGCGAGAGCATCACGCTTGAACTGGGCATGATCCCCGGCCCGGTGACGATCAACATTGACAACTGGACGTACTACACCACCGTCGAGTGCATCAGCGTTACGCCGGAAGTGGAACAGCCTGACCTGTGGGCAGACGCTTACTGCACCGATGTGGGCGGCGTGGTCTTTGTCATCACCAACAACGGCGGCGATATGGCCGATCCTGAATACTACACCGTGACGGATATGAACGGGGTGGTGATCTATCAGGACTGGGTGCAGCTTTTCAGCGGCGAGAGCATCACCGTTGAGGTGGGCATGGTCAGCGGCCCGGTTTATCTGGACGTGGGCAACGGCCTGGCATACACCAGCATTGAATGCTACGTGCCTACGCCAGAGCCGACTCCGACCGAAGAAGTGACCCCGGAACCCACGCCGACAGAAGAAGTCACGCCAGAGCCGATTCCAACCGAGGAAGTGACCCCGGAACCCACGCCGACAGAAGAGGTCACGCCAGAGCCGACCCCGACGCTTGTGCCGCCAGTGTTGGGCTGCCAGAAGAACAACCCGGCACGGCTGGACTGCTCCAGCCTTGAAGTGACGGCGACCTGCGAGGGCGGCGTGGCGGTGTTCACCATCCGCAACACGGGCGAACCCGGCAACGGCGACATGCTCGCGCCGACAGAATACCGCCTGTATGTGGGTAACACGCTGGTGGAAAGCGGTTCGGTACAGATCGACGGCGGCACCACCATGCAAGTGCGCTACGATGGCGGTGGCCGCGTGCGGCTGGAAGCCGACCAGCAGGTCGGGCATCCGGGCAACAGCCGCCCGCGCGAAACCATCACCTGTAGATAACGAACTCCTCGTATCACGTATCTCCTTGACCAGCCGGGGCTGCATCCAACGATGCAGCCCTGACTGTTTTAGCGTCCGGCAGGTATTTGTCCATGCGCGTTACGGTGAACGATGTTGTTGGCGAATTCAGGCATCGTTGGGGGCAAGTTGGTGACGTGCGCTGGGCGCAGCGGTGCTGCGCCCCTACGGGGTGACGCACAGGCCGACAGCGGCCTAACCTAAGCCCTGCCCGCTTGGCCGCTACGTTTTTAGTGATAACAAAAGGCGTGGATTTAAAAGGCCGGAGGCTAAGCTCCGGCCTTGCGTTCACCCTGTGGTGTTTGGGGTTACGGCTGTGGGGCGAGATGCACCAGCGTGGATGAGTCGCAGCCTTCCCACGTGATCGAGTACAGAATGCCCTCGAAGTTGGGCGTGTTGATCTGGTACGGGCCGTCGGACAGCCAGTAGAGCGATACCCCCTCGGCCGAGGCCAGTTCGGTATTGGTGCCGCTTTCCGGCAGCCCTTCGACCTGCGGGACGCTGATGACGCGCGTGCCGTCGCCAGTTTCAGCATTGATCTTGTAGATGTCAATGTTGCCATCGGCGCAGTAGACGGCGACGGGGGCGGCCACGTCCTTAAGCTGGCTGTTGTTGAGGCGGCCATCGAGCAGGTTGGTGGCGGGCGGCCCGGCCATCGCTTCGCCACCTTCGCCGCAGCCGGAGATAGTGACGTTATAAGTGTTCTCCGGCAGCCCCGAAACTTCCCATCCTAGCAGCAGCAGCACCAGGGTGTCCTTCGTGGCGGTGTAGGACGCTGCGTGAGGCGATTTATAGGCTTCGCTTAGTATCAGCAGGGTTGCGTCGGATGAAAACGCCACTATCCCTGTCCCGTTGCCAGAAGTCGTGTTCAGCACAACCGTCAAGGTGCTGCCTGCCGGCACCTCCAGCACGTAGAACATAATAGGATCGCTGGTGGTCCCTGACTCTGACATCGGGCAATTGCCTCCCGTAAAGCCGGGCGGTAGTGGTAGTGACTGAGCAGA
The DNA here is from genome assembly GCA_964548765.1 of uncultured Anaerolineaceae bacterium. Classification (GTDB taxonomy): domain Bacteria; phylum Chloroflexota; class Anaerolineae; order Aggregatilineales; family Phototrophicaceae; genus JAIOHN01. Next base: position 337 of record CAZJSU010000118.1, on the reverse strand, counting down.
CGCTGATGACTGGGTGAACGTCAGCCCGCCGATGATGATGGCCGCTGTGATGAGTTTCGCAATGAAGCTGAATTTAACAAACATGAAGACTTTCCCTAAAATGGTAAATGAAACACTATCTCTAGCATAGAGGATGCCTTAAAGGGGGCAACCCATAACGTTTTGTGAATTTTGCCTAAATGTATTCGCGCAGAACAAAGGCCGGGGATGATCGCCCGGCCTAGATTAGAGGTGTCGTGCGGGGCGTGTTACGGCTGTGGGGCGAGATGCACCAGCGTGGATGAGTCGCAGCCTTCCCACGTGATCGAGTACAGAATGCCCTCGAAGTTGGGCGTGT
>CAZJSU010000117.1:5674-12887 GCA_964548765.1 uncultured Anaerolineaceae bacterium | reverse complement strand
GTGGCTGATGAATACGTGCGGCATGGGCATCCCCTGTCTTGCGAATACCCCTCTATTATAACAACCTTTACATTGTGATGTGTGCAGGCGGTGAGTGAATAAACCCATACGCAGGGCAGGGATTTTCTGTTATACTCGGCGTGATAACCTCCACTAGTTTCAGGGATACCCAATCAATGGCTGTTGAAGTCAACCAGTTGCGTAAAGGCGCGACCTATACCGAAGACAACGAAATTTTTAAGGTGCTGAACTACACCCACAACAAGACCGGGCGCGGCGGCGCGACCATCCGCGTGCAGGTGCGGAATATGCGTACCGGCTCGACCTTTGAGAAGACCTATAACTCTGGCAACCGGGTGCAGGACATCCGCGTGGAAGCGCGCGAGGTAGAGTACCTGTACGACGATGGCACGTTCCTGACGTTTATGGACACCGAAACCTACGAACAGCCGCAGATCAACCGCGAGATTTTCGGCGAGGACGCGGCCTACCTGAAGCCGAACCTGAAGATCAAGCTGATGAGCTATGACGGCGAGATCATTGACTACGAACTGCCGCTGACTGTGGATTATCTCGTTACCGAGTCCGAGGTAGCGGTGGCGGGCGACACGGCCAACAACCCGACCAAGCGCGTCACTGTCGAGACCGGGCTGGAAGTGAAAGTGCCGATGTTCGTCAACGAGGGCGACACGATCCGCGTCAAGACCGAGGACGGCAGCTACGTCACACGGGTGTAACGATTTAAACCACAGCACATTGTTTTGCAGGGGCATGACTCGCCATGCCCCGTGTTTTTCCTCGCAACCTTCCCCATCTTCCTGACGTATAGCACAGTAGAGAAGCTGAAAAGCGGGATTTTTGATTCCGGCAGCGGTAAGGGATACGGTGCATTATGAAGTCATCCATTGATCCGGTAGATGAACAGACCATCCGCAAACGGGTGGAGAAATACTTTGAGGAACGTCGCGGCCTGTGGATTCACGGCGCGGTGTATCTGGCGATCAACGCCGGGCTGTGGGGGCTGTGGTTTATCACGGGCTATGCGGCAGGCATGTGGATGTGGCCCAGCATCGTGTCGCTGGCATGGGGCGCGGGGCTGGCGGCTCATGCGCTGGAAGTCTTCGCTCACCTGCCCGCCCGGCTGGCAAAGGCAGATCGCGCGGTGTTCCACCAGATGGAGGCGATCTACGGGGCAGACTGGCGCGAGGTCGCCAGCGAGGGCGATTACCGCCGCCTGCACAAAGCGGCACACGAGGCGCTGGAGGAGCGCAAAGGCTTTTACATCCACATGACCGTTTACCTGATGGTTAACCTGGCGCTGCTGATCGTGTGGGCGCAGGCCACGCGCGGCACCGGCTTCCCCTTTCCGCTGATCGTCTTGCTGCTGTGGGGCATCGGGCTAACGGCGCACAGCATGAGCGTGTTCACCTCGTCCGCGCGGACGGTGGCAGCGCGTGAACGGGCGATCCAGCGCGCGGTGGAGCGCGAGACAGAGCGCCTGTATGGGGATGTGCCGCGCAAGGAAAAGCGCAAACATGAGCGGCTGATGCTGGCGGAAGATGGCGAACTGCTGGAAGTGGCCGAGGATGAATGGCCGCTTGAACAGAAGCGCAAGCGTGAAGGGGGTAGTGATGTTTAACGAAGAAGTTTATCACGATATGATGCAGCGGGTGGAACACCGCTACCGCCGCCGGGTGGCGTGGCTGGCGAACCTGGCGCTGTATATTTTCGTCACCTTTCTGATCGCGCACCGCCTGCTGCCGGAATGGATATACGAGATACCGCTGGTACGGCTGACTGGGGTGGGCTGGCTGCTGTGGACGACGCTGCTGGCGCTGCATCTGCTGACGGTCATCCTGTACGAGTTCCGTGATCGTAAAGTGGAGTTCGAGCTGATGCGGCAGTTACTGGCGACAGGCTCGGCAGGTTACGCCAAACCCAAGCGGAAACATAACCGATTGGCGCTTACCGAAGATGGCGAACTGCTGGAAGTGGCCGAGGATGAATGGTTTACCGAGGAAAAGCACAAGCGGTAATGCGGTTATAATGGCGTAAACGAGAGAAAAGGCAAACCCAACGATGCTGAATGACCCGATAGATACCGAGGCGATCAACGAACGGGTGGAGCAGGCGCTGACCAAAGAGCGCAAGCGGATATATCTCGGCCTGTTTGTGGCTAATCTGCTCGTGTATATCTTTATCCTCATGGCGTGGCTCTTTATCCCGCTGGTCAGCGGCCCGCAGTTTACCGTTCCGGACACGCTGCTGGCGATACTCATTATGCTCAGTGTGGGCTGGGGGACGGGGGTGCTGCTGCACGGCATCGCCACCGCGACAGCGATGGGCGCGATGGATAAGTCGCTGCGCGAGCGCGTGACCGCCCGCGAATTCCAGCACGAGATTCAGCGTCTGGGGCTGGAAGCGCTGGCCGCCGCGAAGGAAAAACCCAAGCGCAGAACAGAGCGGCTGATGCTGTCGGAGGATGGCGAACTGCTCGACATCACTGAAGATGACGACATGACGGCACGCCAAAGGGGGTAATATGCCATGACGACCGATTACGATCTGCTCATCCGGCGCATTGAGGCGCGTACACGGCGGCGCGCCGGGTTTGCGCTCCATGCCACGCTGTTCATCTGCTTCGCGGTGTGCAGCATCATCTTCATGCTGGACCCGACATTCTGGCGCAGCTTCGTAACGCTGCCCAACACCGGCGACATCTTCCTGATTCTGGTGGTGTGGGGCGGCATCTTCGCCGCCCGCGCGGTACGCTTCTACTTTCAGGAAGCGGGCGACCGGCAGATCGAGGCGCTTTACAGCAGCGCCGCTCAACAGCACAAGCGCAAACGCAGCCGTCTGGCGCTCGCCACAGACGGCGAAATCGTCGTGGAGGACGACGAGGGCTGGGAGCAGGCGCAGGGGCAGGCGCGTTAGGCGCTAATGCGCCGAAACGCTGTCCACCCCGGCGAACATCTCGCGCAGGCGCGCGGTGACTTCGGGCGAGAGCGGTGGGCGCTGGAACGACTCCAGATTTTCGCGCAGGTGGTCGGGGTTGCCCGTGCCGGAGAGGATAACGTGCGTCCCCGGCTCGTACAGGCAGAAACGATAGGCCGCGTCGGTCAGGCTGACCGCGCCGCCATCCAGCACGAAGTCGAGCGGGTTGTCCTGCTGTGCCAGCGCCGGGTCAACCGCGCCCTGTTCGGCCAGCTCGCGCAGCACCTCGCGCAGGCGCTCCGGGCTGCTGAGCGCCTTACGCACCGCGAACATGACCAGCACGCCGATGTCGTGAGCAATCGTCCGGGCGAAAACCCGCTCCCGCGCGGACTGGTTGAGGATGTTAAAGCCCACCATCATCACATCCCACACATGATCCTCTACCGCGCGCTCCAGCATGGCGTGGCGCGTGTCGGTGCCGAAGCGCTCGGTAATGCCCAGATGACCGATTTTGCCGCGCGCCTGCTGCGCCTGTAACACCGGGACGATCTCGTTCAGCAGATAGTCGTAATCGTCGGCGATGACCCCGTGCAGGTGGTAGATGTCTACACGCTCGGTGCCGAGCCGCTTGAGGCTGGCTTCCAGCTTCGACTGGACTTCGGCGGGGGTAATCCCGTCCCATGTGCTGACTTTGGTGGAGATGACGACCTGTTCGCGCGGGATGTCGCGCAGCGCCCTGCCGACAATTTCCTCTGTGCCGTAGGCTTCGGCGGTGTCAATGAAGTTCACGCCCGCGTCGAACGCCTGTCGCAGGATGGCGATGGACTCGCTCTCCGGGATATTCTGGCGCTGGCCGAGGCGGCTGGGGCCGCCCGCGCCCAATCCCATCGCCGAAACCCGCAAGCCTGTGCGCCCCAATGTGCGATAATCCATGCCGCCCTCCTGTATCGCGCCACAAAACGGCACGATTTTACCCGCTTGCGCCTGTTTTCCCACCTTGTCTGCGGCTGTTGGCGGGATTAATATTGAGACGCTGTTTCATTCAGGCGGGAACTCATGGACATTCAACAACTACTGCTCGACCCCATCGCCCTGCCGTTCATGCAGCGGGCGCTGCTGGCGGTCATCATGATCGCGCTGGTGAGCGGCGTGGTAGGCGCGTATGTGGTCACGCTGGGCATGGCCTTTATGGGCGACGCGCTGGCGCACAGCGTCCTGCCCGGCGTGGCGATTGCCTTCCTGCGGGCGGGCGGCGCGGCGGGCGAGGTGCTGTTGGGCGGGCTGATCGCCGGGGTGCTGTCGGCGCTGGGCATCGGCTTTCTGACACGCGGCGGCAGGCTGTCGCAGGATACCGCCATCGGTGTGATCTTCACCGGGATGCTGGCGCTCGGCATCGCCATCATCTCGACCTCGCAGAATTACGCGGCAGACCTGAGCCATCTGCTGGTAGGCGACATTCTGGCCGTGACCAACGCCGATCTGGAACTGATCGCGCTGATCGGCGTGGTGGTGCTGCTGGCGGTGGTGCTGCTGTACAAGGAATTTCTGGTGATCGCCTTTGACCGGGTGCTGGCGCAAACGCTGCGCCTGCCCGCCGAGGCGCTGCGGCTGGCGCTGCTGGTGCTGATCGCCTGCACGATTGTGATCGGCGTGCAGGCGGTGGGGGTGGTGCTGGTAGCGGCCATGCTCGTCACCCCGGCGGCGACCGCCCGCTTTTTCACCGAGCGCCTGCCGCGCCTGATGGCGCTGTCGGCCATCATCGGCGTGGTCTGCGGCGTGGTCGGCATGTACGCGGCGTGGCATCTGCGGATCGCGCCAAGCGCGGCCATGGTGCTGAACATGACCGCGCTGTTCACGCTGGCGTTTCTGTTCGCGCCGGGGCGGGGCTATGTCTGGGCGCTGTTGGGGCGCACAGCGGAAACCGCATAATCGGCGAACGCTATGCCTCGAACAGCCAGCGCGTCACGGTGTCCATCGTCTTCCACGCCAGCACCTTGCGCGGGTGCAAAATCCAGATGGGCGGCCCGTGACGCATGTCGTATTTGACCTCGTAGGCATCGTCAATCGCCGTCAGGCGCGGGTCGTCGGCCTCGGTGATGCGGGTGACGCGGCCTTCGAGGATGACCACCTCGGTGCCATCTTCCAGATGCACGGTGACGGTCGGGTTGGCCTCTAAATTGCGCGCCCAGCGCGTGTACGGCGCGCCGCCGAAGTGCAGCGTGTCATCCACCCACACGCCCCATACCGGCACGACATGCGGCTGGCCGTCTGGCGAGACCGAACAAATCCAGTAATTACGCGCCTTTGCCATACGCTCTGACACAAAATCCCACGTCAGCAGTTTTTCCCGGCTTTCAGGAAAGCCGTAACCCTCGACGACGACGGGCAGGCTGGCATCGGGTACGGTGACTTTCGTGTCTGTCATGCTATGTGTCTCCTGTTGATGTGCGGCAGAATCATTGTATACTGACGTTCATGACATCTGTTGTCATATTTGAGTGCTGAGTGCCGAGTAAAAGATTCACCGCTCGGCGCTCCTTGCTGTAGGGGAAATCATGCGCGCAGATCGCCTCCTCTCCATTCTGCTGCTGCTGCAAACACACGAACGGCTGACCGCACGGGAGCTGGCCGCGCGGCTCGAAGTCTCTGAGCGCACCATTCACCGCGATATGGAAGCGCTCAGCGTGGCGGGCGTGCCTGTGGCGGCGGAACGCGGTGCGGGCGGGGGCTGGTTTCTGGCGGCGGATTATGAAACCAACCTGACCGGGCTAAACCCGCCGGAGATACAGGCGTTATTTCTGGCGAACCCGGAGAAGCTGCTGGCCGATCTGGGGCTGCGACAGGCGGCGGAAGCGGCATTGATTAAGCTGCTGGCCGCGCTGCCGACGATCTACCGCCGCGATGCCGAGTTCATCCGCCAGCGCATTTACATTGACACGGCGGGCTGGCAGCGGCACAGCGAGAGCGCCCCCTGCCTGCCCGTGCTGCAACAGGCGGTGTGGCAGGAGCGGCAGGTGCGGCTGGTGTACCAGCGCGGCGACGCGCCGGGCGTGGAGCGGCAGGTCAGCCCGCTTGGGCTGGTGGCGAAGGGCAGCGTATGGTATCTGGTGGCGCAGGCGGACGGTGACATCCGCAGCTACCGCGTCTCGCGCATCCAGAACGTCACCTGCACCGACCAGCCCGTGCAGCGCCCGCCGGGGTTTGATCTGGCGGCGTACTGGGCGCAGTCGGTCGCGGACTTCGTGGCGAACCTGCCGCGCTACCCGACACGGGTACGCATCGCGCCGGAAGCGCTGAAGTGGGCGCAGGTGATCTGGCGTTATGCCAAAGTGGAGGCGGTTGGCGAGCCGGACGCGGACGGCTGGGTAGAGGCGGAGATCACGTTCGAGGTCGTGGAGGAGGCGTACAGTTACCTCATGAGCGCCGGGCCGCTGGTGGAAGTCCTCGATCCGCCGGAACTGCGGGCGGAGATCATCACCCTGCTGCGGCAGGCCGTGACACGCTATACCACAAGCACGCTTGCGTAATTGGCTGCAAAAACGCCGGGAAATTGGTGCGGACAAATTGGTGAAATGTGTGCTAAGATAAAGGGCAGCATAGCTGACTTCGGGCCAAACACTCCATCAATTCCAAAAATGGATGATGTTGGTGAACAGATGGGCTATGACAGAGGAGGCGGCCACGCCTCCTCTTTTTTGTTCGTTTTTCAGGCCATGACTTCCACCAGTCGCACGGCGCTACACCGCATCGGGCGGCGTGGTGATCCAGCGCTCCAGCACGTCGGCGGCGGCGAGGTCGTCACGATAACGCTCGCGTTCCTCGGCGGTCAACGTAAGCCGCGCCAGTTCTGCCCGCGCCGCCTGCGCTCCCTCGGTATCCCCCAGCGCGACCGCCAGTTCTGCCCGTGCTGCCAGCGCCAGCGCCCGCTCGCTGGGCGGGGCGGCGGCGTGCTGCTTCAGCTTCCGATCCAGATAGCGGGCGGCGGCTTTATCATCGGTGTACACATCGCGTGTGAAGGCGACGTTTTCCAGCGCCTGCATCAGCGGCGACAGGCTGCTGTTGTTGTAGGCATCGTAATCTATGTCCGGTTCATCGGCGTTGACAAAGAGCAGAATGTTGCCCGCCGGGTCGTAGATGTGAAAGCGCGTCTGGCCTTTACGCAGGCGGGTGATGCGCGGGTTATCCGCCGTAGGAATCCTGCCGTAATGCGCGCGCAGGCCATCGGCGAAGGCGCGGTGATAATCGCCGACCGCTGGCACGTGGACGAGGCAAAAGCCGC
>CAZJSU010000117.1:0-5574 GCA_964548765.1 uncultured Anaerolineaceae bacterium | reverse complement strand
AATTCATTTTCGTAGGGGCGCAGCGTGCTGCGCCCTCATACATGGTGTCCGCGCAGACGCGCCCTAAACCCCTCACCCCCCGTCCCCCTCGCCCCGCTGGCGGGGCGAGGGGGAGAAAAGCAGCCTCACGAGCTGCTCAAAGTTCATCACACGCTCCAGGGCAAGTCACCGGCTTGCCCCTACGGGTATGATCGTTTTGTGAGTTCACCAACAGCACCGCTAACGCGCGTGTACCAGTTCGATCATGTGGCCGAGATGCCGGATGATGGCCTGCGCCTGTGCTTCCAGTTCCAGCAGGCTGGACAGCCAGCGGTCGGCGATAACTTCTATGCTTTCGTTAGCGCTGGCCTCTGGCGGCAGTTCCAGCGCGTCGCGCAGGTTATCGGTGCTGCCGCTGTCGAACTGGCGCAGCATTTGCAGCACAGCCATCAGGCTGTAGCCAGACTGTACCAGCGTGCGGATCACGCGCAGGCGGCCAAACTCCGCCGTTCCGTACAGGCGGTAGCCGTTGGCCGGGTCGCGCGGGACGGTGATTAAGCCGCTGCGCTCCCAGTTACGCAGCATGTCTACAGTGACGTTGAGGTGCTGCGCGGCCTGCCCGATGTGGACCTGCTGTCGCGGGACATCTATCAGATACCCGGCGGCCCAGCGCTCTAAAAACTCGACCGCCGCCTCGGCAGAGGTGCGCTCCATACGGACATGCGCCAGATGCCTGTAGGCCAGTTCCATCGCGTGACCCAGATCACCGCTGGCCACGCTTTTGACCAGTTCCAGCAGCAGCGGCCTGTCGCCGATGTACGGCCAGCGCAGCGTCATCAGCACCAGCCGCGCCTGCTCAAGATGCAGTTCGGTGTACTGGCGGTAGCCGTTTTTCCCGCGCGGGACGGGCGAGAGGAAACCCTGTGCTTCGTAAAGGCGGATGGTGTTCACATGGACACCGAGCGCTCTGGCGAGGTCGCTGGTGCGTAGGGGGCGTGTGGTCATGGGGGGATGTGCCTGTTCACTGTCGCGCCCTGATTATACGCGCGGCGCGGCAAACCCTCCACGTGCAAACATGGGTTGGAGGCGGCACAATAGCGATGGGCGACCCGGCGGATCGCCCATTAGAGGTTAAGAGGCAGGGGTGTCCTCGCGGATGACGCGCTGCGGAGTCTGCCCGTTTCCGTTCCGCGCTGCGCTGTCACCGCCGCTCATGCTGTTGAGAACCTGATGCGCCAGTGACGTCAGCTCCATAGGCAGCACGAACTTGGTCGAGGGGCTTGCGCCCACCTCGCGCAGCGTATCGAGGTATTGCAGCAGCATGGTGTTGCTGCCCGCCTCACGCGCCTGCGAGTCGATGGCATCCAGCGACGCGGCGAAGCCCTGCGCCCGCAGCAGCAACGCCTGCCGCTCGCCTTCGGCCTGAAGGATGGCCGACTGCTTCATGCCTTCGGCGCGGAGGATGGCCGACTGCTTTTCACCCTCGGCGACGGTAATGGCGGCCTCGCGCTCACCACTGGCACGGGTGACAGCCGCGCGGCGCTCACGCTCGGCGGTCATCTGGCGGTTCATGGCATCCTGCACGTCGCGCGGCGGCTCGATCTCGCGGATTTCCACGCTGGTGACTTTCAGCCCCCAGCGCTCGGTCACTTCGTCCAGCTTGACGCGCAGCGTGTCGTTGATCTGCTCGCGCTTGGACAGCACATCGTCCAGCGTGATGTCACCGATGACCGCGCGCAGAGTGGTAGTGGCGATGCTGGTCGAAGCGCTGACGACATCCTCGACCGCGATCACCGCCAGCCTCGGCTCGACCACGCGGTAATACACCAGAAAGTCAATGGCGATGGGCGCGTTGTCCTGCGTGATGGCGGTCTGCGAGGGGATGTCCAGAAACTTCTCGCGGATGTCTACCTTGATGGCGGTTTCCAGCAGCGGCAGGACAAAGACGATACCGGGGCCGCGTGTCCCGGCGTAGCGCCCCAAAAACAGCACGACCAGGCGCTCATACTCTTTGGTGATGCGAAATGTCCGCAGCAGCACGTAAATGACGATCGCTGCGACGACAATCACCAGAATTTCAGTAGGCATTTGATTAGACATCGCGTGTGTGTTCTCCTTTAAACTTAAGGCTAAACTTAAAGCGCTTCTTCCGCTTCTTCATAACCGTTGACTTCAGCATCCACTTCGGCGCGCTTGGGCTTCACGCCCTCGACATAGACCTGCAAACCGTCGCGCTCGACGATAATCACCTCGCGCCCGGTGGGGATGGCCTTGCCGTCGTAGCTGGTCGCCGTCCACAGTTCGCCGCGCGCCTGCACCGTGCCGGTCGGGTCAAGCGCCCGCACGACGCGCCCACGCGCGCCGATCAGCAGCGCGTCCTCGTCCATCACCGGCTGCGCGCGCGATTTATCCAGCAGCGGCAGCAGTACGAACTGGTGATAGACCAGCGGCAGCGCCAGCGTAAGGGCGATAATCAACGGTGACACCTGCATCCCATGAAACAGCATCCAGCCGCCAAGCCCCTGTAAAACCAGCCCGACCAGCGCAAAACGCGCGTATTCACGCTTGAGGAAGGGGACGATGATAAAGCCGCTGATGCCCACGACCAGCAGCAGCACCGCCAGCCAGTTGGTCGGCATGTTGAACAACGCCAGCGCTACGCCCCCCAGCACGACCAGCGCCAGCCCTTCGATGACCACCGTGCCGGGGACATAGGCTCCGGTGACACCCAGCCACAGGCCAAAGACCAGCGCCAGATAGATCACATTTGGGTCAACCATGCACCTTGACCTCCGTAAACCACTAAAATGCTTTTATCGTTAACTTCATTATAGACGATAAACCTTATAAAAATTCCCCAAAACATTTGGGGGTGCAGCAAATGGACTTATCCGCGCGAATTTGTAATAGACTTTACAGAACACCGTACTATAATTGAATCGCAAATCCTGAATGAAAGCGACGGACTTGCAAATTGCAGCCCACACTCATGCCTCAACTCAAGATTGACAGCCACCGTTTGCAGGCCGACTTTGAAGAAATTTCACGCATCGGCCAGCGCCCAGACCACAGTATCTGCCGGCCTGCCCTTTCCCGTGAAGATTTAGAAGCCCGCGCCTGGTTTGCTGACCGGGTAGAAGAAGCGGGCTTTTTCGTTGCTGATGACGACGCGGGCAACCTGAGCGGCCTGCTGCGCTGTGCCGACCCGCTGGCGCGGACGCTGCTCATCGGCTCGCACCTCGACACGGTTGTCAACGCCGGGCGCTATGATGGCGCGCTGGGGATTGTGGCAGGGCTGGAATGCCTGCGCGTGATTAAGGAGGCCGGGTTAAAGCTGCCCGTGCATCTGGAACTGATAGACTTCACTGACGACGAGGGCGCGTGGCAGCCGATGTTCGGCAGCATGAGCCTGACCGGGCGGCTGGGGCCAGACTTTATGAAAAGCGGCAACGGCAAGATGAGCGCTTTCCGCGCCGCGCTCACCCGCGCGGGCATCAACCCGGAGCATATCCACCGCGCTGAGCGCGACCCCAACAAGCTGGCGGGCTACATCGAACTGCATATCGAGCAGGGCGGCAGGCTGGAAAAAGCCGGGATGAACGTCGGCGTGGTCAGCAGCATCGTCGGGCGCAAGGCTTACCGCATGATCTTTCACGGGCAGGCGGGACACGCTGGCACGGCCAGCATGTCTGAACGGCGCGATGCGCTTCAGGGCGCGTGCCTGTTCGTCACCCGGGCGCACGAAATGGCGCGGACACAGTTCCCCGAAGGCGTGCTGAACTGTGGCAGGCTGGAACTGGGGCCGGGGACGCTGACGACTATTCCCAGTATGGCCGTTCTCACCGTAGAAGTACGACACGTAAACGAGGCGCTTCTCCAGAACATGGAAAGCGCCTTGTTTGCGCTTGCGGAAGAATGCGCGGCGGCCACCCGCGTCACCACAGAACAACACTGCACCGGGCATATCCCGGCGGCGGTCATGAGCGAACAGGTGATTAGCGCGATTGAACGCGCCTGCGACGAGGTAGGCACGTCGCACATGCGGCTCCCCAGCTATGCCAGCCACAACGCGCAGGTGATGAGCAGCTTCACGCCGAGCGGGATGCTGTTTATCCCGTCGGTGAACGGCACCAGCCACAACCCGGACGAATACTCGCACTGGGACGATGTGGTGCGCGGGGCCAATGTGCTGCTGCATACCGTGGTGAATCTGGCGTATAACCGCTAGAGGTTAACGTGCAACGGCGCGCCCGTGACAGGAAAGACCAGCCAAACACAAAACGTGTATGATGTATGCTGCTCGAAACTGGCTTGTGGGGATGAGATCATGACCTTCGTCACTCACGTTCTTCATACGGACTAAAGTACCCCTTCTCAAATCCCGATGTTTTTCAGAAGAATTTAGGTAACATTGTCTGAATTTGTGTACAATTAAGCATGTGCCTGGTTTAAGCAGCGTAGGGGAAACGTTAGTATGAGCCTGAGTGAGAGCAAACGCCTTGAATCGCTGTATCGGATCGCGCGCGCCCTACATGACCAGGATATGAATGTGCAGGCGATGTTGCAAACCGTGCTGGCGATGACAGGCGAAACCATTGCCGCGCGGCATGGCTGTGTCGTCACCTTTAACGCCATTGATGCCATCGAGGAAGCCTTTATTCTGGGGGTGAAGGAGGACGGTAAGCAGGAGCGCGAACTCTGGAATTTGCTGATCTCGCGTGGCCTGATCGGGTTTGTGCTTTACGGCCAGCGCACGATTGTGCTGCGCGACCTGCGTACCGACCCCCGCTGGACACAGTTCCCGCCCACCCCGCTGATCCCGCGTACCGGGTCGGCTATCGGCCTGCCGCTGGAGAAAAATGGCAAGCTGCTGGGCGTGATGATCTTCCTGCACACCGACGTGGATTACTTCAACCGCGCCATCGTGGATATGCTGGAGGCCATCGCTAATATGTCGTCGGCGGCCATCAGCAACGCGCGCCAGTTCAGCAGCACCTATGCAGATAAAACCCGCTACCAGTGGCTTTTCACCGATTCGATTGTGCCGATCATCCTCACGGATGTGCATGGGAACGTCATGGATGCCAACCGTCAGGCGTGTACGTTTCTGGGCTACAACTACGAGGACATGAAGCAGCAGCACATCACGCTGGTGCATCGCATGGGGACGGGGCCGCTTGGCACCAGCCGCTTCACCTCGCTCCAGACCGGCAAAGAGATCGAGTTTCGCACGACCGCGTGGACAGCCGGTGGAGACGAGATTCCGGTGCTGGTGCGGGCGCGCCGCCTGAGCTTCGACGATCAGGACGTGATCGAATGGGTGGAGCAGGACGTGAGCGCGCAGCTTGAGCTGGAACAACTGCGGGCAGACCTGTCCGCGATGGTCTATCATGACCTGCGCGGCCCGCTGCAAGCCATTTACAGCAGCCTGTCCATGCTGGGGCGGATGCTGACGAACCACTCGATCAACGGCACCAATAACCTGATTGAAGTGGGGATTCGCAGCGCGCGCCAGCTTTCGCGCATGGTCGAGAGCCTGCTGGATATTCAACGGTTGGAAGAAGGCAAGGCGGTGCTGGATCGTAAGACGACCTC
>CAZJSU010000116.1:0-13138 GCA_964548765.1 uncultured Anaerolineaceae bacterium | reverse complement strand
GCTTCTGGCAGGCGGTACAGGCCAACGCGCACCTGGTAGCCTTCGGGCAGCGGCGCGGTCAGCGGCAGCACGTGTGTGTCGGCGATCAGCGTGTCAACGCGCCACTGGCTGGTCGGGTAGCGGTCATCCAGCGGAGTCACGTCGCGCTGAAGCACGGGCGTGCCGCCTGCATCCAGCACATGCACGAACACCTGATAATCCGCCGCCGGGCGCTGGTCGGCTTGCCAGTACAGCGTGAGCGTCAGCGCGTCCTCATCCAGCGTCATGTGATACGCCTCAAGGGTGATGTGTTCGTCGAAGCGATAACCCGCGTCGGCTGCTTCTGGCGGGATGGTGGCTGGGGCGGGCGGATTCAGCACCACGCTTTCGATCAGGCCGGGGTAGACCACCGTTTCGCTGTGCAGCGGCTGGATGAACACCAGCACGGGCGTAAGCGCCGGCAGGCCGAGCGGTAGGTCGAGCGTGATGCTGGCGCGGGTGAGGACGGGTTCGGTGAAGCGCGCCGGGACATCCACGCTGGCGTAGCGCTCGCTGGCATCGGGCGTTGTAACCTGAACGCGCCATGTCGTGACCGGGTAGGCGGCGGGGTAGGGGTTGGCGAAGGCGGCGGTCACGGTAAGCTGATCGCCTGCCTGCGTGATTTGCGGCTGCGTGACATAGGGCGAGGGGCTGTTGAGCAGCGCCAGCGGCGAAACGATGTCGCCGTCGTCTGTCTCCGCTTGCAGCAGGCGGTACAGTTGCGCGGCGGTGTTGTCCTGCCAGCGGTCGGGATGAATCACGGCGTTGGGCGCGAACCAGTCCGCGTCGGTCGCGGGCTTCAGCGCCTCCAGCGCGGCGGGCAGGTCGCCCTGTACCAGCAGGATGGACGCTTTCAGCACGATATCGTGCGGGCTGACCTCGACCTGTGGCAGCCTGCCCAGCCAGCGCCGCGCCACGTCATCACGGCCAGCGCTCATCAGCAGGGCGACGCGCTCGCGTAGTGTCTGGTGCTGGTCGAACTCGGCCAGTTGGTGCCACAGCAGCGGCTCGGCCTCGGTCACGGCGATGATCTGGTCGAGCGTGGTTTCGTCCAGCAGGTAGAAAAACGGCTCGGTCAGCAGGGAACTGGCGGCCAGCACACGCGCCGGGGCGCTCTCGCTGGTCAGCGCCTCAAGCAGCGGCGTGAGCGCGTCTGGCGATGGGTGCAGCAGCCGCCGGGTGTGCGCCACCGCGTCGTTAAACAGCGCGGCCTGTGGGTAGCGCTGGCGCAGCGTTTCCCACAAGGGCAGCGCCTGCTCGTCCTCGCCCATCATCGTATAGGTGAAGGCCAGCCCGTACAGCGCGCGGTCGTCGCTGTCCGGCTCGGCTTCCCACTGCGCGGCGATGTCGCTCCAGGGGACGGGGTCGGCGGGCAGCGGCAGGTTGAAGCGCCCCGGCTGCCAGCGCGGATGATCGAGCGGGGCGTACAGCGTATTCATGGCGGCGAAACGCGCGTCGTATGCGTCCGGCGTGATGCCCGGCTGCACGGTGAAGATCAGGAAGCCCGCCGCCGCGCCCACCTGTGGGAAGCGCTCTGGCTGCATCAGGATTTGCGGCAGGCGGCTGTCGCTGGCCTGCATGACCAGATGGGTCACGCCGTACTCGGTGATGGCTTCAAGGTCGGCGCTGTCCAGCCACGGGAACGTGCGGCGGCGGGGATGCTGGTTAAAGAAGCGGGCGTTATGGCGATAGGCGGTGTTGGAACTGGCCCGCCCGCCCATAATCAGCGTGCGCGGGACGCTCTCGATGATGTAATTGGCGACGTGGTTGGGGGTCATCAGCACCGCGCGCTGATCAGCGGGCAGCACCCGCCGCAGTTCGTCCAGCAGCGCGGTATCGAAGGGTTGAATATCGCGCACGACCTGCACCATGTTGGCGGCGCGTAGCTGGTCGCGGGCGCTGGCTGGTATGGGGAACGGCTCGACCAGCAGCGCCAGCATAACCAATGCCGCCAACACCACCTCGATCACCTGTGTGTAGGGGCGGGTTTCAAACCCGCCCGCTGTGAACCGCCCCGCCAGCCAGCGCAGTCCTGCGTCGAAGCCGAGGCCGAGCGCCAGCGGCAGCGGCAGCGTGAAGATCATGCCGGAGAGCAGCGGGAGCGAGATCAGCCGCGCGACGGTTTCGGTGATGCCCGGCACGAACAGGATCGCCAGCGTCGCCAGCGTGGCGGCGAACAGGTACTGCGCGGCCAGGCTACACCGCCAGTAACGCCCGGCCAGCAGGCCGATGATGACCGCCAGTACGATCAGCGGATGGTAGAAAACGGCCTGCAGGTTCATGATGTACGTGCGGCCTATCAGCGGCAGGCGCGGCAGGGCAAGCAGGCTGCCGGGCGCTTCGGCGGCTTCCTCGTCCGCCTCGTCTGGCTCGGCCAGCGCCGCCTCGCTGACGCGGGCGGTGTTGCGAAAGGCGGTCGGGCGGTTGAGGCGCTGGATGAAGGGCAGCAGCAGCAGACTCGCCAGCACCGCCGCCAGCAGCAGCGCGTGCAGCAGGCGCTTGCGCGTGGGCTGTGCCAGCCACCATAAGGCGGTGGTCGCCGCCACGCTGATCTGGAAGATGGCGATCTGGCGCGGGTGCATGGTGGCGATGGCGAACCCGGCCAGAAAGACGATGAGCAGGTCGCGCTTGTGGGGCGCGCGCAGGTAGCCCAACGCCGCCAGCAGCGCCAGCGGCAGCATGAGCGTGGTGGAGAAGGCGCGCAGGGTGTTCAACTGGAACACGGCGAACTGGCCGAAGGCGATCGTCGTCGGGTTATAGACCAGCCCGTCGAGCGTGAGCAGCCCGGCCAGCGTGAGCGCCGCCGCGCTCCACACCGCCGCCGAGTCGCGCCGTGTCAGCGCATAGGCCAGCGCGAACACCGCCAGCGGCACCGCCCACGCGAACAGCGGGATCAGGTCGTACCAGATCAGTTCGGCGGCAGGCACGCCGCTCGTCCACACCCACGCGGCGTGGGTGTACGTCCAGCCATCGGTGTACCAGCGCTTGTCCTCGTGCGCGGGCGACACCCCGGCACGGCGGTCAATCAGGCTGGGGTCGTCGGGGTCGTTCGCCAGCCAGTCCGCCAGCGAGATGAACACCGACTGGTCTTCATAACCGTTGAAGCGCAGGCGGCTGCGCTCGACGCTGACGAACAGGACGATGATGCAGCACAGCGCCAGCAGCGCGTACAGCGGCACATCATGCCGGGACAGCCGCCACCGGTCGGCGGGCGGTGGTGGGTTCACAGGCAGCAGCGCCAGCACGAGCAGCAGCGCGTGGAGCAGCAGCACATAAAGCGGGACAGGCACTTGCAGGAAGCGCGCCGCCGCGCCCAGACAGATGGTGAGGCCGAGGCCGCAGGTCAGCACCCAGCCGAAGCGCAGCAGCGGGTGCGGCTCGGCCAGTTTGCCCAGCGCGCGCGCCAGCAGCAGGCCGGGCAGATAGACCTGTGCCAGCACGGTCAGCACCAGCGCGGCTTTCGTGCCGTACAGCGGGTGCAGCAGCGCCAGCACCAGTGAGACGATTACCGCGCCAGCATAGAGCAGCCGTCTGTCGGCGCGTAATGGCTTAGCGTTCACTGAAAACGACCTCATGTTTTGTCGCGTCATCCATCAATGGGTCGCGCAGGATATTGTCCTTGTACTCCACACTTTCCCATACCGCCAGCAGCGCCAGCACCAGCGCGGCCAGCGCCAGGGGCAGCGCCAGCCGCCGCCGCGTGGTTTGCGGGACACGCTGCCACAGCGCGAGAGTCCATTTCCCGGCCAGCACGCACAGCAGCGGCCAGAACAGTAGCACGAAGCGCGGGTCATAATTGGCGAACAGCCACCACGCGCCGAAGAACGGCACCGTCCACAGGAGCAGCAGCAGGTCGGCAGCGGCCTCTCGCCAGCGCCGCACCGCGTAACCAGCGCTGAAAACGACGCTGGCAAGGACCAGCAGCCCGGTCACGCCGTAGATGTTGGGGCGGGTGATGAAGATCAGCAGCGTTTCGGGCGTGTGCTGCGCGTCGTCTGTCCAGGCGGTGTCGGGCAGCAGCAGGTCGGCCTGTAACAGGTTGCGGGCGTACCAGGGCGCGGCGATGAACGCACAGGCGGCCAGCGCCAGCGCGGCCTGTCGCCAGCCGATGCGCCGCTGGAACAGCGCCCACAGCAGCCACAGCACCAGCAGCCCTACGCCGATCAGCCCGGCGTTTTTCGTCCACGCCGCCAGCCCCACCATGCCCCCGGCCAGCAGCGCGTCGCTCCAGTGACCGTCCGCCCACATGCGCCAGGCGAAGGCTGCCGCCAGCGTGTAGAAGAAGGCCATCGGCAAATCCACATAGCCGGACGATGCCCACGTGCCGAACGCAGGTGTGAGCGCCAGCATCAGCGCGCCCAGCCAGCCCGCCGCCGCGCTGTGCAGCATCCTGCCGAGCGCATAGACCGCAGGCAGGCAGCCGAGGCTGAGCAGGGTGGGGGTCAGCCGTGCCAGATATTCGTTGATCCAGCCGGACGCGAGATAAGCATAGGTGTATTGCAGCGGCATGAGTATCGGATAGGCTTCGTACAGCGTATCCGCGCCGGGCAGGGGGACGATTGCCCGCGTTTCGGCCATCTGCTGGCCGTAGTGGTGGTAAATGCCCACCGCGTCCGCCCGCGAGAACGGCCAGTACAGCGCGTTAAACAAGATCGCCGCGCTGATGACCAGCAGCAGCAACAGCGCGAAGTGATGCCAACCCCACTCCCAACCCCTCCCCATCAATGGAGAGGGGAGGAGAGATTTTCGCCACAGCAGCACGCCCGACAGCATGAGCGCGGCATAAGTCAGCGTGATGCCCGCCGTGCTGAAAGGGATGGCGAACATGGACTGCCAGAACATGACCAGCGACAGCCCCCCGGCGCTGACCGCCAGCGCGACCAGCAGTGGCAGCCATGCGCTGTCCCGCCGGGGACTGCGCGCCACCAGCCACGCCGCCCAGGGATAGGCGGCGATGTAGAGAAAGCCTGTCAACAGCCAGGCGAATAAGGTCTGCATCAACGTGCGTGTTTCCCAGTCAAAACAGCGGCGCATTATAGCACAAGCCCGCAAGACGCAGTACCATAGTGTTGAAACCGCCGAGGCGCTGAGATCAGCGAGAGCAAGGCTTTGCGTCCCTGCGTCTTAGCGTCTTTGCGATCAGGTTTTTAGCGGAGGCAGACATGGAAAAGCGTCGTTTAGGCCGTACCGGGCATATGAGTACCGTAGTGATCTACGGCGGGGCTGCGTTGGGCAACCGCACGCAGGAAGAAGCCAACGCCGCGCTGGATATGGCGCTGGCGGGGGGGATCAATCACATTGATGTCGCGCCTACTTATGGCAAGGCCGAAACATTGATGGGGCCATGGCTGGCGCAGCACCGTGACAAGTTCTTCCTCGGCTGCAAGACCGAGCAGCGCGGGCGCGACGAAGCGTGGCGCGCGCTGGAAACCTCGCTGCGGCTGCTGCATACCGATAAGCTCGACCTGCACCAGCTTCATGCTGTGACCAGCATGGAAGAACTGGACAAGGCGACAGGCAAGGGCGGCGCGCTGGAAGTGCTGGTCGAAGCGCGCGAACAGGGGCTGACCAGATGGCTGGGCATCACCGGGCATGGCTGGGACGCGCCGAAGGTCTTCCGCGAGGCGCTGGAACGCTTCGACTTCGATACCGTCATGTTTCCGATCTTCCCCGGCGCTTACGCCAACGCCGATTACCGCCGCGAGGCCGAGGCGCTGCTGCAAACCTGTGTCCAGCGCGACGTGGGCGTGATGATTATCAAGTCCGTCGCCAAAGAAGCATGGGCAGACCGCCCGCGCAGCCATGACACGTGGTACGAGCCGTACAGCGTACAGGAAAAGATCAACCTGGGGGTGCGGTTCGCGCTGTCGCAGCCGGGGGTGACAGGCATCCCGTCGGCGGGGGATGTGCGCCTGCTGCCGATGGTGCTGCAAGCGGCGGAGGACTTCGCGCCCATGCCACAGGACGAGCAGGAAGCGCTGATTGAGGAAGCGCGCGACCTGCAACCGTTCTTCGCTTAACCGGAGACTTCAACCGCGTTCGGCAGAGGCTTGCCTTCCAGCCCGGCCAGCAGATTATCGGCGGTCATCTGCGCCATACGGTTACGGGTGTGGATGCTGGCGCTGCCGATGTGCGGCACGATCAGCGCGTTGGGCAGCGTGAGCAGCGGGTCGTCCATCGGGATCGGCTCCGGGTCGGTCACGTCCAGCGCGGCGGCGGCGATCACGCCGTTTTTCAGCGCTTCGTACAGCGCCTGCTGATTCACAATTGGCCCGCGCGCGGTGTTGATGAGGATGGCGCTGTCCTTCATCTTCGCCAATGTCTCGGCGTTGATGAGGCCGCGCGTTTCCTCGGTCAGCGGGCAGTGCAGCGAGACAAAGTCAGAAGTCGCCAGCAGCGTTTCCAGCGTGACCTTCTTCACGCCTGCTTTGTCGGCTTCTTCGCGCGTCAGGCGCGGGCCATAGGCGATGATGTCCATATCGAACCCGGCGGCACGGCGGGCGACTGCTGCGCCGATGCGCCCCAGCCCGATGATGCCGAGTGTCGCCCCGGTCAGGTCTGCGCCCAGCAGCCCCATTGGCTCCCACGTGCGCCATTTGCCCTCGTGAATGTAATTCACGCCCTCGACAATGCGCCGCGCCGCCGCCAGCAGCAGCGCCAGCGTCAGGTCGGCGGTGGCCTCGGTCAGCACGCCCGGTGTATTGCCCACCGCGATCCCGCGTTCCGCTGCGGCAGGCACGTCAATGTTGTCGTAGCCGACAGCCATCTGGCTGATGACCTTCAACTGCGCCCCGGCGGCATCCATCACGCCCGCGTCCAGGCGGTCGGTCAGCATACACAGAATGCCATCCACCCCGCGCACCCGTTCCAGCAGCGTTTCGTAGGGCGGGGGCATCTCGCCTTCCCACAGGTCAACATCGCAGGCTTCGCGGAGGCGGTCTAAGCCGGCGGCGGGCATGGCGCGGGTGACAAAAACTTTGGGCTTCATTCGGTAATTTCGTCCAACTGCGGGTGCGAGGTAAAGTGCAGGTCCTTGTAGAGAACCCACAGGTCTTTTAGCGTGCGCGGCACGCGGGCAAACGTGCTGTAGCGCGACGGGCGGGTTTCTTCCACGATGGTAGGCAGTTCGGTCATCGTCAGCCCGACCTGCTGCGCGCGCAGGATGACCTCGGTATCGAAGATTTCGCGATCTGTCAGGCAGCGGCGCACCACTGGCACAATCGTCGTCCGCCGGAAAGCCTTCATGCCGTGTGTGTCCGTCCCGGTGAAGCCGAACAGCAGGTGCAGCACCATGTTAAAGCCCCACGTAATCAGGCGGCGGTTAAACGGGCGCTGGTCGTGCGAGTCGGGATGGCGCTTGGACGCTACCACGATGTCGTACTGGCGCAGGCGCTGGCAGGCTTCGTGCAGGAATTTCATGTCCCACAGGTCAGCG
This sequence comes from uncultured Anaerolineaceae bacterium, assembly GCA_964548765.1. GTDB lineage: Bacteria > Chloroflexota > Anaerolineae > Aggregatilineales > Phototrophicaceae > JAIOHN01. Next base: position 5,685 of record CAZJSU010000116.1, on the reverse strand, counting down.
TTAAAGACGACGATACGCTCCCCCCGGCTGTGCAGGATGCCGCGCCGGATGGCCGCGCCGTAGCTGGCCTGCTGGCTGGTTAACACGACCAGCCGATCATCATCGGCGGCCAACTGCCGCGCCAACGCGAGGGTGTTATCGGCGCTGCCGTTCTCGCACAGAATGATCTCGTAGGACTCGCCAAAGTCGCCCAGCCCTGCCCGGATGCCTGTCACCAGCGCCTCCAGCAGCAGTTCCTCATTGTGAATGGGTATCACGATTGACAGCAAAATAATATCCCCTCTGGCGAACCCGGCCCATGTTACAGGCAGACGAAACCATGAACGCGCCTAATCTACCGCAAAATGACGGATAAGGGCAGGTTGATTTTAAGACCGCCGTAGAAAGGTGGTACAAAATTGCCCTGTCTGCTGCTAGGATAAACGCCGTTTTATTTGGTAACGGCATCAATGAGGAAGCCACTTGAAATACGGACGGACGCGCGACTGGCTGCTGGCGCTGGTGCTGGTGTATGGGGTGGGCATTGTGCTGGTGCTGGGCATCCGCCTGATGCACATGCACCCGGACGAGCAGTTGGCCTATTTCTTCACGCGGCGTGATCTGCCGTTTCTGTGGTGGTATCTGGGCGCGCAGGATACCCACCCGCCGCTGTGGTTTTCCTCGTTTTACGTCATGCGTCACCTGTTTGGCGACAGCGAGTTCGTCGCCCGCTTTTACTCCGTGCTGCTGAGTTTTATCACCCTGTCGCTGGTGTACCAACTGGGGCGCAGGTGGTTCGGCGCGGCGCGTTACGGCTGGTTCGCGCTGGCGGCGCTGGGGGTGAACGCTTTCTTCCTGTATTACGCGCTGGAGATGCGCCCCTACGCGCTGATTATGCTGCTGGCGGCGGCTTCGATGTGGCTGTTCCAGCGCTGGCTGGCGCGGCGGACGTGGCGCGCGGCAGTGTATTACGGCGTGAGCGTGGCGGCCATGCTTTATGTGCATTACTTCCTGATCGTGCTGATTACGGCGCAGGCGCTCTATCTGCTGGTCGCGTGGTGGCTGCTGCCCGCTGCGGGGGCGCGTCCACAACCTGCCCGCGACCGGCTGCTGCGCTTGACCGGGCAGGGCGTTGTGGCGGCGGGCGTGGCGCTGCTGTTATGGCTGCCCTGGCTGCCTTCCGCGTTTAATCAGGTCGCCAACCTGCGCCGGGTGGAACTGCTCGGCGGCAACCAGCGCGGCATCGTCGGCGCTGGCACGACCACCGTGCCGACCTCGCTGCAAGCCGTGATTGATCTGGCGCAGATGGCTACGAACGGCTTCGCGCCGCTGTACGCGGTTATCCTGCTGGCCGGGGCGTTTTTCCTGTGGCGGCGGGCGAACTTCTGGCTGGCGCTGGTGTGGGCGGTGGGCGCGCCCGCGCTCTCGTTCCTGCTGAACACAGCAGCGGCCATTTATACCCCGCGCTATGTGGTTTACATGGTGGTTGGTCTGTGCGTGCTGGTGGGCGCGGCGCTGGCCGTGCTGCCCATCGGCAGGCTGCGCTGGCTGGTGCTGGCGGCGTTTATCGCGCTCAACCTGCTGGCCGTGCCGGGGCAGTTCCCCAACCGCACCCCGTACCGCGACCTGTACCAGCGGCTGACGGCGGCGGCGCAGCCGGGCGACGTGATCTTCTTCGACCAGAGCAATGCCGATACGCGCTTTGTGCAGTGGCAGATGCGTCATTACCTGCGAGGCGGCCTGCGCCGTAACCGGGTGCTGACGGTTGAAGAAGCGCTGGAACACAAGCGGGTGTGGTTCGTCACCGACGACTGGTTTAACCCGCAGGTGCGCGAGAACTTTGAGCGTATCGAGGCGACACATCCGCTGCGGCAGGTTTACGGCGACTGCACCAGCGACTGGTGCTATCTCGTTCAACTCCTCGAAGCGCCGTGAAATTCTTAACATTGAAATACCGTTCTTAACAACATATGAGCAATGCATGAATTGGTGTTATTTGGGCTGGTTGAAATCGGGTACTATGAGTATGGTATCTGTTTGGATGAAGTTGGAACGGCTGTATGGTTTCAGAATTTGTCGCCCGTCCTTCCTATAATACGAACCACACAAGCCCGCTGCGTTTTATCCTCTCGCACGTTAGCCGCCACCCGATTTTCGCTTTTATGCTGGTGCTTGGTGCGTTTGGTAACGCGGCGCTGGCGGCGGTGGTCCCCGGCCTGATCGGTGGGGCGTTTAACGCCATCATTGACAGCGGCGACCTGAGCGCGGCAGGCACGCTGTCGCTGCTGATCGTCGTATCGCAGGCGGTGCGGGCGGTTGTACAGTTTATGCGGAATATCAGTTCGGAGATTTACGCGCAGCGCATCGAGCGCGACGTGCGCGACGAACTCTACGCCAGCCTGCTCGGCAAAAGCATGTCGTTTCACGATATGCTGCCGGTGGGCGAAATTATGGCGCGCGTGACTAATGACGTGCGCGAGATGAACCTGATGATGACCCCCGGCGTGAACCTGCTGGTCGGCTCCAGCATGTTTCTGGTGATGCCCGTAATCGCCGCGCCGTTTGTCTACCCCGACCTGATTTTAGTGCCGCTGGTGTTCGTCTGCATTCACTGGATGATTCAGTATTATTTCGTCCGGCGGTTGCACCCCATCGCGCAGGAAGTGCGCGCCAGCTTCGGCCAGATGAACGCGCGGTTGGCGGAGTCGCTGGACGGCCTGCAGGTGGTGAAGGGCGCGGCGCAGGAAGATGCCGAGGTCGGGCGTTTTAACGAACTGGCCGACGAGGTGCGTGACCGCTTCATCCAGCAGGGCGAACTGGAAGCGCGTTATCTGGCAAATCTGACCTTCCCGCTGGCGGTGGTGGCCGCGCTGCTGCACTCGATTTCGCTCTATCAGCAGGGGCTGATTAACACCGGCAACGTTGTCACCTTCATGTCGTTGATGTACCTGTTCGGCTTCCCGGTGTTTACCACGTTGTTCTCGCTGCCGCGTATCGCGCTGGGTTATGCCAGTGCCGGGCGCATCCTGAAGATCATCAACACCGAAACCGACCTCAGCCAGAACGAAGAAGGTTACAGCGCGCCGATCAAGGGCGAAGTGCGCTTCGAGAATGTCAGCTTCGGTTATACGCCGGACAAGGAAATTCTGCACGATGTCACCTTCACCATCCAGCCCGGCCAGACGGTGGCGATTGTCGGGCAGACCGGGGCGGGCAAGACGACCATTACCAAGCTCATCAACCGTATTTACGACACGACGGCTGGCCGTGTGCTGGTGGATGGGGTAGACGTGCGCGACTGGAACATGGAGTCGCTGCGTTCACAGATCAGCATTATCGAGCAGGATATTTTCCTGTTCAGCCGCACGGTTGCCGAGAACATCAAGTTTGGCAATCAGGAGTCCTCACAGGAAGAAGTCGAGGACGCGGCGCACAAAGCGCAGGCGCATGACTTCATCCTGTCCTTTAACGAGGGCTATGACACGGTGATCGGCCAGCGCGGCGTGACGCTCAGCGGCGGCCAGCGCCAGCGGCTCGCCATTGCGCGCGCCTTCCGCACCGACCCGCCGATTCTCATTCTGGACGACAGCACCAGCGCGATTGACAGCGCGACCGAAGACATGATCCAGCAGGCGATCTGGACGGCCTCGAAGGGGCGCACGACGATTCTCATTACGCACCGCCTGTCACAGATTCGCTGGGCAGATCATATCGTCGTGCTGCGTAAAGGGCGCGTCGTGGCGCAGGGGACGCACGAAGACCTGCTGAACACATCTGAGTCTTACCGTCGTATCTTCGCGCGGTACGAGTCAACCTCGCCGCGCAAAAACACACTGGCCGCTGATACGCTGGCTAGCACAGACTAGAGGAAAGTTTTATGGGCGTGGCTTTAATGCGCGGTCTGGAAGGCGATAAGTACGACCGCCAGTATGATGACCGCTATCTGTTTAAACGTATTCTGAATTACTTCGCGCGCTACCGCCTGCAGGCGATCAGCGTGATTATCGCTTTTCTGGTGCTGGCGGTGGTGGCGGCGCTGCGCCCGGTGCTGATCGCGTCGGTGGTGAGCGCGCTGGCCGAGCCAGAAGGCGAAGATACGCTGCGCTGGATCGTCATTGTGCTGGTGATCGCGGCGTTTCTGGAATATGGCATGAACTGGGTGCGCCGCCGTTACCTCAGCCGCGTGCTGGGCAACGTCGTCGCGCAGATGCGTAAGGACGCTTTCAAGGCGGCGGTTGACCGTGACCTGGCGTTTTACGATGAGAATAAATCCGGCAAGATCGTCAGCCGTATTACCAGCGACACGCAGGAATTCGGCGATGTGATTCTGGTCAGCAGCGATGTCATCAGCCAGCTTATTCAGGTGTTCATCATCCTGGCGGTGATGATTAACCAGTCGCTTCTGCTGACGGTGGTGCTGCTGGCGACCACGCCGATGGTGGTGCTGGCCGGGCTGGGCTTCCGGCGCATCGCCCGCTACGTCACGCGGCAGGGCGCGCGGGCGATGGCGAATGTCAACGACATGATTCAGGAAAGCGTGACCGGCATCGGCGTGGCGAAGAACTTCCGTAAGGAAGCGATGATTTACGATGAGTTCGTCAACGTCAACACGCAGTCGTACAACATCAACCTGCGGCGCGGCTTCGTGCTGGCGCTCATCTTCCCGGTGATGAACATCCTCTCCGGTATTGCGACCTGTATTATCGTGTATGTGGGCGCGGTGCAGGCGTTTGAGGGGACGATCAGCCTCGCGGCGTGGTTCCTGTTCGTGCAGGGCGTGGATCGCTTCTGGTTCCCGTTCACCAACCTCGCGGCCTTCTGGAGCCAGTTCCAGCAGGGGCTGAGCGCGACCGAGCGTATCTTCGCGCTGATTGATGCCGAAAACACCATCCAGCAGAACGAAGAGAACCCCGCCGGGCAGCTTCGCGGGCATATCGTTTTTGATAACGTCACCTTTGGTTATAAGGATGACGAGATCGTGCTGAAGAACTTCAATCTGGAAATTCAGCCGGGCGAGAGTGTGGCTTTTGTCGGCCATACGGGCGCGGGCAAAAGCACCATCGCCAAGCTGATTACGCGCTTCTACGAATTTCAGGGTGGGCAGATTCTGATTGACGGGCAGGACATCCGCTCGTTTGACCTGACTTCGTATCGCAGCCGCCTCGGCATCGTGCCGCAAGCGCCGTTCCTGTTCAGCGGCACGATTATCGAGAACATCCGCTACAGCAAGCCGGACGCGACCGACGCAGAGGTTGAGGAGATCGCCTACAGCATCGGCCAGGGCGAGTGGCTGGAGACGCTGCCGGACGGGCTGTACAGCGACGTTGGCGAACGCGGCGCGCGCCTGAGCATGGGCCAGCGCCAGTTAGTGAGCCTGCTGCGTGTGCTGCTGCAAAAGCCGGCCATCTTCATTCTGGACGAGGCGACGGCCAGCATTGACCCGTTCACCGAGACGCAGATTCAGGAAGCGCTCGACCTCATTCTGTCGCGCTCCACGTCTATCCTCATCGCGCACCGCCTCAGCACCGTTCGCAGCGCTGATCGCATCATTGTACTGCGCGAGGGCGGAATCATCGAGGAGGGCAATCACGAGGCGCTGATGGAGCAGGGCGGGCATTACGCCGAGCTGTATAACACCTACTTCCGTCACCAATCGCTGGACTACATCGAGAACGCCAAAGACATGCTTCAGGAGAAAACGGCGGG
>CAZJSU010000115.1:0-13873 GCA_964548765.1 uncultured Anaerolineaceae bacterium | reverse complement strand
GCTGCTGCGGTAGGATTAGGCGGGAGAGCAGCATGAACGAGGATGTATATGAGCGAACAACCGATTCAGGACTCTTACGCGGACGAGATCGCCATCTGTTATGGCTGTGGGCGCAATAACGCGCACGGCCTGCACATTCAGTCTTATTGGGATGGCGAGGAAGGGGTGAGCCATTTCACGCCGCAGCCGTATCACACCGCCTTTCCGGGCGTGGTGTATGGCGGGCTGCTGGCAAGCCTTATAGACTGCCACAGCATCGGCACGGCGATTGCGGCGATGTACGCGGCGGAAGGCCGCGCGCCGGGCAGCGAGCCAGAGATTACCTGCGTCACGGCCAACCTGAACGTCAGTTATCTAAAGCCTACGCCGATGGAGGTCACGCTGGTGCTGCGGGCGCGCGTCAGGGAACTGGGCGGGCGCAAGGCGGTGATTAGCTGCACGGTCTACGCGGGCGAGGTGGAGACGGTGCGGGCTGAAGTGGTGGCGGTGCGGGTGCCATCGCGGGCGACGATGCTGGAATAGCGCTCAGGACTCGTCATCGCCCCGGCGCACGGCCTGCTCCCACGGCTTCTTGGCAGTGCCGCTGTAACCCATCTCGCGCAGGCGCTCGGTTTCCAGCTTTTCCAGCACGTCAGCGACCTGCCCATAGTCCGCTTCCGGGATGCGGTGGTCTATGCTGTTTTCGTCGCGGTAGACGTAGCCTACGCCGCCGCACCAGTCGCAGTCTACCGCGTTCCCGTCGTCGTCCTCCAGCCAGGCGTAACCGCCGCATGATGGGCAGCGTGTAATTTTCATGGAGTTGTCAGTATTCATAAATGGGGTTGGCCTCCAGTGTTGAAAGCCATTGTAGCACGGATCACCTTTTGCTGGCTGACCCTACAGACCTGTTATAAACTTTCAACATCCGCAGCGAGGAATACTTACATGGCAAAAAGCAGCAGAAGCAGGCCGATGCTCCTGTTTATTGGCGGCGCGGCACGCACCGGCAAGGGCATTCTGGTTCGTCGTCTGCTCGTTGAGCAGCAGATGCCCTATCTGAACCTGGATGTTTTGGAGATGGGGCTGGTGCGTGGTGTGCCGGAATACGAGATTGACCCGGAGGCTGGCGCGCTTATCGTCGGGGAACGGCTCTGGCCGCTGATACGCGAGATGTGCGCCAGCCTGCTTGTGGATCGCGTGGATTACGTTATCGAAGGCCAATTACTGCCGAAGCACGTCGCGGCCTTACAGCGCCAACATCCAACACAGGTCAAGGCATGTTTTTTGGGCTATACCACCATCTCGCCCGCGCAAAAGCTGCGTAATATTCGCGCACACGCGGGTTATCCCAACGATTGGTCGAGTGAGCGTTCTGACGCGGAACTGCTGGAGATTATCACCCGCGAGATCAAATTCAGCGGTTACCTGAGGGCTGAATGTGCCATCCACCAGTTGCGCTACTTTGACACGTCGCAGCATTTTATGCAGACGTTAGATGAGGTGGTCGCGTATATCTGTGAGGGTTGATAGATGGTGTCTGATAAGCTCAATCACTACCTGCAAGCGTGGAAGCTGACCGACCCGCAGCCGCTGGCGCAGACCGCGACCAGCCATGTCTACACGGTGACGCATGAGGGAACGCTCGTCGTCCTGAAGCTGCTGACCGAGGTGGGCGCGGAAGAACGCGCCGGGGCTGTCGCGCTGCGCCACTATAACGGGCATGGCGCTGTGCGCTTGCTGCGTGCTGATGAAAACGCGCACCTGCTGGAATATGCCGATGGCGAGAACCTCGTCGGCATGGTCAAAGGCGGCGGTGACGCGCAGGCGACCGCGATTATCGGCGATGTGCTTAACCAGCTACATGCCGCGCCCAAAACATTTCCCGATGGGCTGTATCCGCTGAAACGCTGGTTTCGGGAGCTGTTCAGGAAGGCCGACGCAGACCGCCGCGCAGGGGGTCACTCGGTTTACGTGCGTGCGGCGACCGTCGCCGAGGCGCTGCTGGACGATCCGCGTGATGTGTGTGTGCTGCATGGCGACATGCACCACGAGAATGTGCGCTGGCGTGAAGGGCGCGGCTGGCTGGCCTTTGACCCGAAAGGGCTGGTGGGCGAAAAAACGTATGACGCGGCTAACGTCCTGTGTAACCCGCTGGATATGCCCGGTCTGGTGAAAGACGAAGCGCGGATATTACGCACAGCCGGGCTTCTGGGCGAGAAGATGGGCGTTGATCCGGCGCGTATCCTGACCTTTACGTTTGTGTATACCTGCCTGAGCGCCAGTTGGTATGTCAGCGGCGGCGAAGACCCCGGCGACGACCTGCGAATGGCGGCGCTGGTCGAGCCGCATATTCGCCCGTAGCCAGCTTTCTGCTATAATCTGCTGAATAGCACAATTGTTCAGTTTAGTGAGTCGGATGACGATGGCGAAAACACGCACGAAATACGTCTGCCAGAACTGCGGGCGACAGTCCCCGCGCTATATGGGGCGCTGCCCTTCCTGCGGCGAGTTCAATACGATGACCGAAGAGGTCGAGGAAGTCTCACGCGGGGGCGCGGCGCGCGGTGGTGTGACGATGGCGCTGCCACGTACCACGCCGCAGCGGCTGGGCGAGGTCAGCAGCGATGTGGGCGATCGCCTGTTCGTGCCGATCGAGGAATTCAGCCGCGTGCTGGGCGGCGGTATCGTGCCGGGCAGCATCATCCTGCTGGGCGGGGAGCCGGGCGCGGGCAAGACCACGCTCATGTCGCAGGTGTGCGCGATGCTGGCGCAGGAACTCGGCACCGTCCTCTACGTCAGCGGCGAGGAAAGCACACGGCAGATCAAGATGCGCGCAGACCGGCTTGGGCTGGAGGCGGAAGACCTGTACCTGCTGACCGAAACCAACCTGAGCAGCATTCTGGAACACGTCCACCAGTTGAACCCGACCATTCTGGTGATTGACTCGATTCAGACCACGTACACCGACGAGAGCGAATCGTCGCCGGGCAGCGTGACGCAGGTACGCGAGTGCGCCAGCCGCTTGCAGGGGCTGGCTAAATCCAGCGGAGTCTGTGTTTTTCTCATCGGCCACGTGACCAAGGAGGGCAGCATCGCCGGGCCGCGCGTGCTGGAGCATATCGTGGACACGGTGCTGTATCTGGAAGGCGACCAGTTTCAGGCGTTTCGCCTGCTGCGGAGTGTGAAGAACCGCTTCGGGGCAACCAGCGAAGTCGGCGTATTTGAGATGCAGCAGGGCGGCATGGTCGAAGTGCCGAACCCGTCTGAGGCGTTTCTGGCGGAGCGCGTGGTGAACGCGCCGGGGTCGGCCATCGCTATCACGATGGAGGGAACGCGCCCGCTGCTGGTCGAGCTTCAGGCGCTCACCAGCCCGACCTCTTTCGGCAACCCGCGCCGCACCCCTAACGGCGTGGACTTCAACCGCCTGCTGCTCATCAGCGCGGTGCTGAGTAAGCGTGTTGGCCTGAAGCTGCACGAGCAGGACATTTTCGTAAACGTCGTCGGCGGGCTGAAGGTGGACGAACCCGCGTCTGATCTGGCGATGGCGGTGGCGATGGCATCGAGTTATTACGACAAGCCCGTGCCGGCGGATTTAGCGATTGTGGGCGAGGTCGGCCTGAGCGGTGAACTGCGTAACGTGAGCCAGCTTTCGATGCGGCTGAACGAAGCGGCCAAGCTGGGTTTCAAGCGGGTGCTGATGCCCAGGATGCGGCGCAAGGTCGAGGACGTGCCGCCGAGCATCAAGCTGGTGGAGGCGCGCAGCCTTGCCGAAGCGCTGGCGATCGCCGTGCCGAGGGAGTGAAAGATACGTGTTACCTTGATTGCTAGTTATAACTTGTGGGTGTACACGCTGGTCGCCAGAGGCTAACCCCCTTCGGGGACGATGAGCCATCTGGCTGATAAAATATCAAGCCCACTGAAGTAGGCTGGAAGGGAACAAAAGGATTTGTCAGCAAATCCTACGGCTGCCCTACGGAATTGTCATGAAATCCATACGATTTGCGACATTCGTGAGAAAATGCTCGTCATCAGGCATATAGTTATGTTGAGACAGCACTCATGGAGGTTTTCGTGTACGCTTCAAACGCTCACCACACCGACACCGGCACCCTGATTCCCCCGGAGCGCAAGGCACGCTGCCCAAGCTGCGGCCAGCAGACACAGTTCAGTTACTCCGGCGTGCAGCGCTGGCCGAAGCGTGTGGCTGAGGTAGCGGGCATTAACCCGGTGGTCTATCTATGGAACTGCCAGTCCTGCCAGAGTACCATCAGCGAGCAAAACCTCCAGTAAGCGGTAAAATTGCAGCAGCGCATTCATGCTGAGGAGTGTCTATGCTGCGTCGGCTGCTGCTTTATCTTTCCACCGCTGGCTGGGCGAAAAACGTCGTCACCCACTTCGGACTGGCGCGGCGGGTGGCGCTGCGCTTTGTGGCCGGGGAGACGATGGCGGACGCGCTCCGGGTCACGCGCCAGTTAAACGAACAGGGTTTACTGGTCACGCTGGATTATCTGGGCGAGAGCGTCGCCAGCGCGGAGGACACGCAGGACGTAGTGGCGACCTATCGCGCGCTGCTGGAAGCAATCCACGCTCGCCAGCTACAGGCGGGCATCTCCCTCAAGCTGACTCATCTTGGGCTGGACATCAGCGAAGCCCTGTGCCAGACCAACCTGCGTCACATCCTCACCACCGCCCAAAACCACAAGCTCCCCGTCACGATTGACATGGAAAGCAGCGCCTACACCGACACCACGCTGCGGATTTACCGCACGATGCGCGACGAATACGGCTTCGATAATGTCGGCACGGTGATTCAGGCGTATCTTTACCGCAGCGCGGAGGACATGCGCCAGTTGGCCGCCGAGGGCGCGCATATCCGCCTGTGCAAAGGGGCGTATCTTGAACCGCCAGAAGTGGCCTTCCCCGCTAAAGCGGATGTAGACGCGAACTTCATCCGGTTGGCTGATGCGTACCTGCAAGCGACGACTGACGCTTACCTGTGCATCGCCACGCACGATGAGAACATGATTCAGGCGGCGCAGCGGTCTATCCGCCAGCATGGGGTTTCGCCCGCGCGTTATGAATTCCAGATGCTCTACGGCATTCGCAGCGCGAAGCAGGCAGAGATCGCCGCGCAGGGCGAAAAAATGCGGGTGTATGTGCCGTTTGGCGCGGCGTGGTATCCCTATTTTATGCGGCGGCTGGCGGAGCGCCCGGCGAACCTGTGGTTCTTCCTGCGGGCGCTGGTGGGTGGGTAGAAAAAGGTATTTTGGACGCGCCGTTGTGCGTCCCTATGAAACTGTTAGGGGGCGGCATAAATGCCGTCCGCTGGCAACAACGCCCGCTAAAAGGTCAAAAGACAACATCCCCTAGAAAAGTTTGCCAACAAGGTATAATGGCTGTGTAACGTTACTTGCATTGGAGCAAAATCTGATGAACAACAGAAGAGTGATTTCCGCGCCTGCTGCCCCGGCGGCGGGCGGCCCCTATTCTCATGCGATTGTCGCTAACGGATTTGTGTTTACCGCCGGGCAGGTAGGGCTGGACCCGGCGACAGGCCAACTGGCCGAAGGCGGCATCGAGGCACAGGCGCGGCAGGCGCTGCAAAACGTCAAGTCGGTGCTGGAAAGCGCCGGAACGAACCTCGATAACGCGGTGAAGGTGAATGTTTACCTGAAAAACATGGACGATTTCGCGGCGATGAACGAGGTATACGCCACGTTCTTCTATCAGAACCCACCCGCCCGCACGACTGTCGAAGTGGCGCGGCTGCCCATCGGCGCGTTGATCGAGGTTGAGGCGGTCGCGCTAGTCCCATAATGTGTTTAAAGGGCATGATCCGTCATGCCCTGATGTTTTACACTGGCCTGATCTCGCTGGTGTCATCGCTGGCGGGCGGTTCTTCGTCCAGCAGGTCTACAAGGGGGACAGAGCCGGGTGTTGGGGTGCGTTCTGGCAAGGGTGGGATGTCGTCGTCATCCAGTATCACAGGCGGCACACCACCGGTCGGCGTTCTGCGCGGCTCGACATAATAAGGCCGTGCCGGGCGGCGGGGGCGGAAGACTGCCAGATAAATGAGTACGCCAAGCACGGTCATCCCTGCCAGCACGACCAGCGCCCCCAACCCTGAAAGCACCAGCCGCTGAAGCGTGTCCTGGTCGAGCGCCTCGTCCTGCGCGGTGGCAGACCCGGCAGCAGGCGCGTCGGTGATGCGCTGCGCGCCGTACTCGACTACGGTGGGCAGCGTACCAGCGGTGATGGAGGCGGTAATGCTGCTGGGGGTGGTCGGCGTGAAGCCGACGCTGGTGATTTCCATCGTGTACTGGCCGTCGGGGAGGAACTGGAAGCAGATCACGCCCTGCGCGGCGGTTGGTGAACTGTCCAGCAGGGCGCTGGCGATGACCACATTTTCGGCGTTGAGCAGGTTGGCGCTGACATCGCGCGTGAGGAAAGGCTCGCCGCCGTCCAGCGTGCCGTTCGCGTTGCGGTCTTCAAAGGCGCGCAGGCAGAACTGCCCGCCGCCCTCGCCCTGTGCCTGTGCGCTGTACAGGCTGGTCGCCAGAAACGCCAGCACAATCAGCAGTCGCACTTGTCTCATGTTCATTCTCCCCTTAGGCACTTCAAAGTAAAAGTGCTGAGTGCTGAGTAATGAGTGCTGAGTCAAAACGCATGACCCACAATTTTACTAAAAGCTAACGGCACATGACTCACCATGCACTCATCGGCGGCGCAGCAGCAGCGACACGCCGATACCGCCTACCAGCACCAGCGCCGCCAGCCCGAAGACGATCAACCCGCTGTTCGCCAGCAGGCCATCCAGCGGCGAGGCGGCGGCGACCTGCTCCGGGACGGTCTCGCTGGCAAGATCACCTGCTTCTGCCGGGGGCGGCGCGAGCGGCTGGACACCCTCTGCCGCGCCAAAGGCCACGTCCAGCTTGACCCCGGCCAGCGCCTGCAGGCGCAGTTGGTCGGGCGAGGTGAGGCCATAACCAGCGGGGGCGCTGGCCGCGACTGTGTAATCGCCCGCCGCCAGTTCTTCAAAGCAGAACGGCTCGGAAACACCGTCCGTCTCGCGCGTTTGCACGGTTTCGCCCGCGTTGTTCAGGTTGATGCTGCCGCCTGCCAGCAGGTCTTCGCCCACGTCCTGGATGCGATTCTGGTTGAGGTCGTTAAACAGCGCCACGCAGACCGACGCGCCCATCACGGACGGGTCACGCGCTGGCACTACGCCGCCATCGGCCACAGACACGACTGGCGCGGGCGCTGGCGTTGATGTCGGCGCGGCGGGGGGCGCTTCCTCGACAGGCTCGGCGGCCTCGGTTGATTCGGCGGCGGGGTCTTCCGCCGTCTCTACCGCAGGCGCTTCTGCCGCGTCTTCGGTAGTTTCCTCGGTGGTTTCTGGCGCTGCTTCTTCGGTGGCCTCTGCGCGGGGCGTGTCGTCCTCAATTTCCTCAGTCAGCGTTTCGCCTTCGCTGGGCAGCGGCTCGCGGATGAGGATTTCCTGCCCGATGGAGATAATGCGCGGGTCGCTGATCTGGTTGAGGTCGAGGATGTGCTGGCGCGTCACGCGGTAGGCAACGGCGATGCTGTCAATGGTATCGCCCGCGCCGACGACGTGGACAATCGAGCCATCGGGGCGCTGCTCCTGCGGGCTGACAAACGCCACCGACGGCGGCGCTGTCGGCACGGGCGTGGCGGCGGGGGTTCCCTGTGCCGCGCCACCGCTGCCGCCCCCGGTCAGACTGGTTCTATCCCAATAGGTCTTGTTCAGGTCAGCGGTTGACCCCTGCCGTGAATAGAGAAACAGGGTGGCGGTGGTGCCGGTGGTCGTGGCGCTCACGGTCATCTGATCCCAGCGGTCATGCGGCTCTGCCCAGTTTGACCAGACAATATCGCTGTCGTTGGGGTCGGTGCCGCCGTTGGGGTCAATGCCGATACGGGTCTGCGCGCCAGATTCGACGGCTGAGCCGCAGGTATCGCCGTTTTCGGGCAGGTTACAGGCTTTGACCTGGGCAAAGGCGCTGGCCTGAATGTTCTGATCCGGCTCGACACTCACCTGCTGGTAGATGGCAACCGTACAGGTCACATAGCCGCAGTCAATATTGAGGGCGCGCGAGCCTTCCTGCGGGCTGGGGCCAGGGCCGGGGTGCGGGTTAATGGTGGTGCGGTCGCCCCGGTTGAAAAATTCGCCCGTGGGCGAGGCCAGCCACACGTTCCAGCCGTTGGGCAGGTAAATGGGGAATTCGCCACCGCGCCGGGTGGTATATGGCCCCATGCTGCCCTCTTCGAGGCCGGGGTTGGTCAGTCGTTCATCCTGCGCGCTGACCGCCGCGCTCATCGTCCACAGCAGCAGACCTGTTAATAACAACAACCAGAGCCTGAGTCGCCCCATGCGTTCACTCCAAAAGCCAATCAGCCTATCGGCAAGTCAGCGTCCTAGCCTGTCAGCGAAAGCAGCGATGAGGGGTGAACCCAGCACTTTTTACTGACAAGCTGAAATGCCTGCCTACTCGCGGGGGCATTATAAGCACGGTAGGGAGTCGCTGTCAACAGCGGCAGGCACAGGCGTAGGGCAGCCGTCAGGTGGCCGGGACGGATGACGTTTCGCCCCGGCGGAAGGGCAGATAGGCCTTTACCCAGTCGTGATCGTGTTCGCGGATGAAGGTTTCGGCGCGCTCCACCAGGTCACGATTGCCGATAAACAGCGGCACGCGCTGGTGCAGCGACATGGGCTGAATATCGAGGATGCTGCCGATGCCGTCCGAGGCATAGCCGCCCGCCTGATTAATGAGGAAGGCCAGCGCCTGCGCCTCGAACATCAGGCGCATTTTGCCATAGGGCGCGGCAGGGTCCTGCAGGTCGCCGGGGTAGAGGAACACACCGCCGCGCAGCAGGTTGCGGTGGAAGTCGGACACCATCGAGCCGATGTAACGATGCGCCAGCGGCGGGTGGCCTTCGCCGTACAGGCCTTGCAGCCACTTGACATAGGCGCGCACGCCCTGCGGCCAGTATTTCTCGTAGCCCTGATTGACGCTGTAATACTTCGGCGTGGCGGGCAGGGTGATGTTCTCATGGCTGAGCAGGAACTCGCCCACGCCGGGGTCGAGCGTAAAGCCGTGTACGCCCTGCCCGGTGCTGTAGACCATCATGGTGCTGCTGCCGTAAATGACGTAGCCCGCCCCGACGAGTTTGCTGGCGGGCTGGAGCGCGTCCTGAAGGCAGCCGTGTTCCCCGCTGGAAACCTTGCGGTGGATGGCGAAAATAGTGCCGATGGAGACGTTGACATCAATGTTGGATGAGCCGTCCAGCGGGTCATAGAGCAGCACGTATTTGCCGGATGGGTGATGGTCGGGGATGGGGATGAGGTCGTCGCTTTCTTCAGAGGCCATCGCGCACAGGCGGCCTGTGTGGTCGTTCATCCTGAAGATGACATCGTTGGCGTACACGTCCAGCTTTTGCTGGTGTTCGCCGTAGATGTTGCTGCTGTCGGCTGTCCCCAGAATGTCGGCCAGCCCGGCGCGGGTGGTTTCGCGGGCGATCAGTTTGGCGGCCAGCGCGATATCGTAGAGCAGGCCGGTAAACGCGCCGGTCGCGTGCGGGTAGTGCTGCTGCTGGTCTAAAATGTGGCGCTCGATGGTGACGATTTTGGCGGACATAAGCTGGCCTCTGCTGGTCAGGGATGGGCGCGGATTGCAAAAGCCTAAACTGTTTAGGCGAAACCGCCAAAAGATGCGGGCAATTTGCACAAAATGGGTGTGGGGTATGGGGTATGTGTGAGGGCGCAGCACGCTGCGCCCCTACGGGTATGGTGTGCTGCGCCCGGTAAGCAAGCATTAATAGGCGGGCAGCAGCAGCGCCTGATTGTTGATGTTGGTGTACCAGTGTGGCAGCCAGCCCACGCCGAACAGTTCTACCTGAATGTCCTTCTTGTAGGGCGTGACCAGATATTCCTGAATATCGTTGGCGATCTTCGCCCACTTGTCGTTGACAGCGGCCAGTTCCTGCTCGAAGCGCTGTTCCAGCCCGTCCATTTCCTCGCTCAGGTCACGCAGTACCTGCTCGCTTTCCACCAGGTCTTCCTCGGTCTGGCGGGTGTAACGGCGGGCGCGGCTGGTGCGCGAGAGGGTGTAGGTGGTGCGCCCACGCAGCAGGCTGAGGAAGGCCTCGCCAGTGGTGAAGGCCTGCTCGCGGCGGCGGTCTGCCAGTTCCTTACGCTCGGCGTGGAGTTCGCGCTCCTTGCGGGTCATGCGGTCGTCCAGCGTGTCTATCTGCTTCTCGAACTGCGTCGTCACCTTGTCAATTTCCGCGTCGCGCTGTTCGCGGGCGATCTGCGCGGCCTGCGCGTAGAACTCGCTCTCGGCTGCGTCCGGGTTGGAGTACAGCTTGAGGATGGGGTTATGCAGCAGGCGCAGCCGCGCTGTGTTGTAGAGCATGTCCACCATTTCCTTTTGCAGCGCGGACATGCGTTTCGCGTCCGACAGGCCGGGGGCGAGGTCGGCATAGATGGCCGCGCCCTCGGTGTCCTTGAGCAGGGTCTTGGGGTCGAGCGGGTCGGCCAGGTAATCCTCCCAATGCACCAGCCCGGTACGCGCGATGTCCGGGATGCGGTAGGCGTAGTAACGCGCGGTGAAGATGTTGGCCTTGCGATCCTGATAGCGCACCGCAGCCTGTGCCAGCAGCACCGGGCGGTAAGCCAGTGTTGCGCCGTTGACCGCCTGCGCGCTGAAGTTGGTGCGCCGCTGCCACTCGGCAATCGCCTGCTGGCTGTTCATGCGCGCGGGCAGAAAATACTCCATCACGGCAGAAGGCACCGCCGGATGGCTGCTGGTGAAGCCGCTGGGCGCGCTGCTGACAACCGCCAGACGCTGCGAGTCGCTGTTGACGGTGTTAAAGTTCCCGGTCGCGGGCGCGGGGTTGTTGTAACCGGGGGGGAAGCTGGGCGGCGCGTTCTGGGTGTTGAAGCCGGGCAGGGTGGCGGGCGGCTGGCTGCCGGGCATGGGCAGGTCCATGGGCAGCGAAGCCGGGGGCGGCGGCGGGCCGAAACCGGCTGCTGCCTGCTGCGCGGCGATCTGCTGGCGCTGGTAGGTGTTGTCGCTTTGGGCGGGCTGCGCGGCTAACTGCGCGATCAACTGCTGGCGCTGGTCGGCCATCAGCACGCCGACCTGCTGGCGGGTGAGCGGGCCGCTGAGGTAGCTCATCGCCCAGCGGGTGTGTACCAGCGTGGGGCCGCCCCGGTCATGGACGTTGTGCATGAGAAAGACGCGCGGCTCCAACTGGCTGATGAGGCTGTCCACCTCGCTCAGGTTGAGGCTGCTGTCGGCGGTGTTCAGGGTTTCCAGCCCGGACATCACGCGCTTCTTGTCGTTATCGGTCTGCAAGCGCCCGATGAACCACGTCCCGGCGTTGGTCAGCCCTTTGTAGTCGAGGTCGCCGGGGTTCTGCGTTGCCAGAATGAGGCCGAGGCCGAAGGCGCGTGCCTGCTTGAGCAGGCGCAGGATCGGCTCTTTGGTGGGCGGGTTCTTGGGGTATGGCGGGAAGTAGCCGAACATCTCGTCCACGTAGAACAGCGCGCGCAGGCTGGTCGTGCCGCTGAGGGTACGCATCCAGCCGAGCAGGTTCTCGGCCAGCAGGGTGATGATGAACTGGCGCTCTGGCTCGCTGAGGTGGGCGATGTAGAAGATCGAGACTTTGGCGCGGCCATTGGGCTGGTAGAGCAGGCTTTGAATATCCAGCGGTTCACCGTGAATCCATGACTGGAACGAGGGCGCGGCGACGATGCTGTTCAGCTCCATCGCCAGTTTGACACGCTCTCTCTCGCTCATGTAGTCGTTGACGGCGAACACGCCGAGCTTGTCGAACGGGGGCTTCTGCACCTGAAGGATGATGTCCTCCAGCGTGAGGTCAATGCCCTGTCGCCAGGCGTACTCGAAGATATTGGCGATGAGGACGTGTTCCTTGTCCTTCAGCGGCTCGACATTCTTGCCCACCAGCGCCAGCAGCGCGGTGACGGTGCCGCTGATGCGCTCGCGGTTTTCTTCCTCGTTACCAGCCCAGCCGCCGCGCGGCGCGCGCAGCGAGGCGAGGATGCTGATGGGCAGGCCCGCGTCTGACCCCGGCGTGTAAATGCTGTATTTGGCCGCCAGCTTCAGCCAGCGCAGGCGATCTGGCACGATGCCCCAGCTTTGCAGGCCGTCGCGCCAGCGGTGCGCCACATCTGCCGCGAAGGTCTGCACGTCCATGCCCGCGCGGCGCGCCTCGTCCACGTTGACCCAGGGCGCGAAATCGGTCGGGCGCAGTTCCGGGAAGGTCAGCAGCAGGTTGGTGATGTCGCCTTTGGGGTCAATGATGATGGAGGGGATATTATCGAGAATAGCCTCCTCAAGCAGGCTGATGCACAGGCCTGTTTTGCCGCTGCCCGTCATGCCGACGACGACGGCATGGGTGGTGAGGTCGCGCGAGTCGTAGTAGACGACTTCATCGGTCAGGCGATGCGTTCGGGGATCAAAGCTGCGTCCCAGATAAAACGTCGTTGGTGCTTCAATAAAAGGCATATCGTGCAGCCTCCCTATCCTGATGAACTAAACGATTTTTTGTTCTATCCAGTATAGCACAGTTAGCGCTGGGAAATGATGTTTGGGGAAGGCGCGGCGGCCTGTCGCTGTATGGGCGGCGGCTGTGTTATAGTTTTTGTGGATTGTGGCAGGGAATTGGTGGGCGTGCGGGGATAAGGAGGCGGTGATGCGTATCCTGCATGTGACTCCATATTATACGCCAGCCTATGCCTTTGGCGGCGTGGTGCGCTCGGTGGAGGGGATGACGCGGGCGCTGGCGCGGCGCGGGCATGAGGTGGCGGTGCTGACGACTGACGCGCTCAACCAGCAGCAGCGCTATAGGGGCGCGCTGGATGAGGTGATCGCCGGGGTCAGGGTGGTGCGGGTTTCCAACCGCTCGCGGCGGCTGCGCGGCAGGCTGAACCTCTCCACGCCGGACACGATGCAGGGGACGGCGCGGGAGCTGCTGCCAGAGTACGAGGTGATCCACTGTCACGAATTCCGCACAGTGGAAAATCTGCTGGTTACACCAGTGGCGGCGGCACAGGGCAAGCCGCTGGTGCTTTCGCCGCATGGGACGCTGGCGCGGGATACCGGACGCGGCACCTTTAAGGCCGCGTGGGATTACGTGCTGAGTCCGGCGGTGGCCGGGCGGTTCGCGCATGTGGTTGGCCTGACACAACGCGAGGCCGATGAGGCGCGGGCGCTGTGGACTTCGTTTGGCTGCAAGCACACCCGTTTCAGCGTCATTCCCAACGGCGTAGACCCGGATGAGTACAGGCACCTGCCGGGGCGCGAGGCGTTTCGCCAGCGTTACGCGCTGGGCGACGGGCCTGTGTGTCTGTTCATGGGGCGGCTGCACCCGCGCAAGGGGGTGCGGGTGCTGGTGGAGGCGTTCAGGCAGGCCGATGTGCCGGGGGCGCGGCTGGTGATCGCCGGGCCAGACGAGGGCATGAACGCGGCGCTTGTGCCAGCGCTGGATGAGCGCATGGTGATGACCGGATTTCTGGATGGCGCGACACGGCTGGCGGCGTTCGCGGCGGCGGACGTGCTGGCGCTGCCCGCCGTCGGCGAAGGGCTGCCGATGGTGGTGCTGGAGGCGATGAGCGCGGGGCTGCCGGTGTTGATCTCGCCGGAGTGTCATCTGCCGGAGGTGGCCGAGGCGAACGCGGGGGTGATTGTGTCGCCGGAGGCCGCGCCGCTGGCCGAGGCGCTGCGGGCGCTGCTGACCGATGCGCCACGCCGGGCGACGATGGGCGCGGCAGCCCGCCAACTGGTGCAGACGCGGTTCACGTGGGACGCGGTCGCGCAGCAGTTGGAGGCGGTTTACGCGGCGGTGATGCAGC
>CAZJSU010000114.1:0-13879 GCA_964548765.1 uncultured Anaerolineaceae bacterium | reverse complement strand
TTTAAGTAATTCAGGCGCTTCTTCACAACCCTGTTGGTAAGCTGCTTCACGCTTAGCCGCGTATTTGGCCTGCATGGCCTCTGTACCCCGGCGCTGCCCCCAATGCTGCTGACGCGGTCTAGGTGGTATCGGAAGGTCTTTAATCCAGTAGTACACCGTCGTCTTGGGCAGGCTTAGGCACTCTACAATCTCGTCCAGCGTCATGTGTTTTTCAGTACGCAGCGAGATCGCTTTGGCGCGTAAGTGGTCGTACTTTGCCGCCATATTACCCCCTAAAGTATAGCACTATCCTCATCCGGCGTAAACCGGGAGTTTTACCCTGCCCCAAGCCAGCGGCGGCAGGGCTGCACCTGTTTCTCGCCTGTTTTTCAGGCGATTCGCAGCGCCCTATTTCGAGCGCTTCTTCGGCGGGCGCGGTTTGCCCTTCGGCGTTTCGACTTCACCGAAGACCTTCAGCCACTCGTCCACCTCCTCCGGCGTGACGTTGACATGCGCTGCCTCGCCCTCGTCCACTTCTGGCGCGGGGGGCGATTCCAGCATGGCGGCAAACTCCGCCGAGGTCAGCACGGTCATGTTGCGCCCACGCGCAATCGCCCGCACTTCCCGGTCAGAAGTCACAATCGTCCAGTTGAGCGGGTCTTTGATCTTGCCGATACGGGCGATCATCACGCGGTCAGCAGTGGTGCGCTGGCTGGCAAAGACCACCTGCACCGCATAAGTGGACATGCGCGACGAGCCACCGGGCAGGCCGTAATCGAACACCACGACCATACGCTTTTTGGTGCGCGCCGCAAAGCCGTTCAGCTTTTGCACCAGCAGCGCTTCGTCGTTCGGGTCATCCAGTGAAATATCGGGGGTGTAACCAATCAGGTTGTGGCCGTCAATCAAATACATAGCTGGAGGTTAAGGGTTGGCCGTCATTGTGACCAGTATAATAGATTGAGACTTTCTATTCAATGAAGAACACATGACTTCGATTAATCAAAAAGGCGGAAGCTGGCGATCTGTGCTGGTGCTGGCCGGGGTGCTGGCGCTGCTGGTCGGTTATTACTGGGTGCATAAGCCGCTTGGGCTGGGGCTGCTGCAAGTCTGGGGCGGCGCGGCGCTGGATGTGCTGACAGTCGCGCTTGTCATCGTCACGGCGGGCGGCGTGGGGCGGCGGGTGCTGGCGCGGCTTGTGGAGGGCGCGGCGCTGCCTGGCGCGGAGCGTGTCGCGCTGGAAGCGGGCATCGGGCTGGGGCTGCTCAGTCTGGCGGTGCTGGTGATCGGGCTGCTCGGCCTGCTTCAGCCGCCAGCGTTGTGGCTGCTGCTGGCGGCGGCGCTGCTGGCGAACCCGCTCGGATGGCTGCGCGATGCGCGGGCGCTGGCAGGCGGGCTGCACGCAGACACCGCATGGGAGAAATGCCTCGCGCTGTTTGTCGTGGTGCTGCTGGTGCTGGCGCTGCTTCACGCGCTCGCCCCGCCGACCGCATGGGACGGGCTGATGTACCACCTCGTCGCGCCAAAGGTCTATCTGGCGCAGGGCGCGATCAACGCCGCGCCACAAAATCACTACCTCGGCTTTCAGCAGGGCGTAGAAACGCTGTTCACGCTGGTGATCGGCCTGTTCGGGCGCGATACCGCTGCGGGGCTGCTGCATTTCGCCTTCGGGCTGCTGATGCTGCTGGCCGCGTGTGGGCTGGTGCGCCGCTATGCTGACCGCGCCAGCGCATGGGTCAGCGCAGCGCTGCTGCTGAGCAGTACCAGTCTGTGGCTGCTGTTCGGCTGGCCGTATGTTGATCTGGCGGTGATGGCCTACGCGCTGCTGGCGCTGGTCGCGCTCAACCAGTGGCGCGAGACACAACAGACGCGCTGGCTGCTGGTGGTGGGCGTGTGCCTCGGCCTGCTGGTGGGGGTCAAGTACCCGGCGGGCATGATGGCGCTGGCGGTGGCCGCGTACCTGCTGTATGCCGCGCCGCGCCAGTTCGCGCGTCACCTGCTGCTGGTGGGGGTGGCCGCGCTGGTGATCTTCCTGCCCTGGCTGGTCAAGGGCTGGCTGCTGTACCACAACCCGGTTTATCCGTTCGTGTTCGGCGGCCTCAACTGGGATATGGCGCGCAGCGTCCACTTCAGCCAGACCAGCAGCGGGCTGCTGCGCGGCGACTCGCCCTGGCAGCTTGTCGTGCTGCCTGTCGCGGCAACGATCTTCGGCGTGGAAAAAGCACTCGGCTACGGCTTCACGCTCGGCCCCTGGCTGCTGACCGCGCCGCTGCTGGCGCTGGTGGGCTGGCGCTGGCTGCCGCCGGAGCAGACGCGCCCGTTTACGCGCCTTGTGCTGGTGCTGCTGGGGGCGCTGCTGCTGCAATGGATGGCGCTGGCAGCGGTGTCGAACATCGGCATGGGGCCGCGCCAGACCGGGGCGGTATTCATGGCGGTGGCGGCTGTGGCGGGCGGGCTGGGCTTTTACGCGCTCTCCCGCTGGCCGCGCAAGCCGTTTGACCTGAACTTCATCGTGCGCGGCATCGTGGCGTTTACGCTGGCGCTGATGCTGATCGAGAGCGTGCAGACGACCCTGCGCGCCGGGCAGGTCGCTTATTTCGCGGCGTTGGCCGGGCGCGACCGGTATCTGGACAGCCAGCTTGGCGCGCACATCAACGCCATGCGCCAGCTTGCAACACTGCCTGCAGGCAGCCGGGTGCGTTTCCTGTGGGAGCCGCGCGCTTATTACTGCCCGGCGGCGATCACCTGCGACGGCGACGTGCTGACGGACTTCTGGGCGCACCTGCTGGCGCAGGGGCAAACGCCGGAGGCTGTCATGGCGGGCTGGCAGGCAGGCGGTGATGATTACCTGCTGGTGTGGGAAACCGGGCTGGACTTCGCGCTAACCCCGGAGGCTTACGCCCCATACATCCCGTTTAACGAGATGTTCCCTGCTGCGCGGGAGCGCTGGCTGGAAGAAGTGTGGACAGACGGCGTGGCTTACAGGCTGTACCGCTGGCGCGAGTCATGAGGTGCATTGAGGGCGACCCAGCGGATCGCCCCTGCACCTGCCGCAAACGCAATTATGGCACGAACAGCACACAGACCGGACACGGCACCTCGACCACCTGCCCGGTGGGCGTGAGCGCGCCTGTCGCGGCATCCACCGCGAACGCGACCAGCGTGTTAGTGTCCTGATTGGCCGCCAGCAGCCAGCGCCCGGACGGGTCGAGCGCGAAGTCGCGCGGTGTGCGCCCCTGCGTGTGCGTATGTCCGGCGGCGGTCAGCCTGCCGGAATCGGCATCGAAGGCGAACACAGCAAGGCTGTCATGACCCCGATTCGAGCCATAGACGAAGCGGCCATCAGGCGAGACCTTGACCGCCGCGCAGGTGCTTTCGCCCGTGAAGTCGTCCGGCAGGGTGCTGAGGGTATGCGTTTCGCGCAGCGCCCCATCCTCCCATGCGTAGGCGGTCAGCGTGCAGTCAAGCTCGTTGATGAGGAAAACATAGCGCCCGGAGGGATGCCACGCGATATGACGCGGCCCGGCTCCCGGCTTCGCGTCGGCGCGCCCGGCGTAGCTCAACTGGCCGTCCGCCAGTTGGTAAACCAGCAGCTTGTCCATACCTAAATCGGCCACCAGCGCGTACTGGCCTGCCGGGTCGGTGAAGATACAGTGCGCGTGCGGGGCTTCCTGCCGCGCCGGGTTGACGCTGGAGCCGGAATGCTGCACGGTGGCGCTGGCATCGCCGATGCTGCCATCGGGCTGAAGCGGGTAGACAGCGATGCTGCCGGAACTGTAATTGGCGACCAGCAGCCACTTGCCAGAGGGGTCTACGCTGAGGTGGCACGGACCGCGCCCGTGCGACGACTGGTGATTGAGGAAGGTCAGCGCGCCGCTGGCCGGGTCACGGCGGAAGGCGTTCACCAGCCCGACGCGCTCGTCGCCGTATTCCTCGATCTCGCTGACCGCGTAGAGCGCCGCGCCGCCGGGGGCGAGCGCCAGATAGGCCGGGTTGGTGATGTCACCCGTCGTGCCGACGTGCGCCAGTTCGCCGCTGTCGGCGTTCAGGCGATAGGCGTAGATGCCCTCCGCGCCGCCCGCCGCGTGGGGGAGCTGGCGCGTGTAGGTGCCGATATAGAGCAGAGTGTCGTTTGCAGGCATGGCTACTTCTCCGAGTGTGTTGAGTTCATCCGGGATTAGCCTTAACTGTACCATTATACGCCGTGACAAAACACTACTGGCACAGATTACCGTTTGCGGTGCTTTGTTAAGGAATTGCTCAGGTTATCGCACGGGCTGCGTGTATAAGGGATAATATGAAAAGTTAACCCCGCCGGCGACTGGCTGGCACGCACCTCAAGGGACGTTTAATCGTGAAAATCGCCACCTTCAACTTACGCCATGACGCTGACCGCTGGGAGGAACGTTATCCGCTGGTGGTGGACGCGCTGCACGAGCAGCAGGCCGACGTGATCGGCTTGCAGGAAGTCTGGTTTCCCATCCAGCAGGCACACATGATCGCCGACGCGCTCAACGCCCGCACGCCAGCGCAGCCTTACAGCGTTTATGTGGAGCCGAAATGGGGCGAGAGAGAGTCTGCCGAAGGCGTGGGCATCCTGTCGCGCCTGCCTGTGCTGGAGCATGAACGGCTGGAACTGCCGCAAGGCCACCGTGTCGCACAGCGGGTCGCGGTGCAGGCAGATGGGCAGACGGTGCATATCGCCAACACGCACCTGCATCACCGCCCGCTAGAGGATGAAAGCATCCGCCTGCCACAGATGCAGGCGCTGATCGCGTGGATGTACCAGCGCGCGCCGGGCGGCTGGCTGCTCACGGGTGACATGAACGCGCAGCCGGAGAGCGAGACGATTGCTCACGCGCGTGAGCGGCTGGCTTCGGCCTATTATGACCTGCATCACGAACATCCTTACACCTGCCCCACCAAACTCACGCCGGACTTCTACACCAATCCGCGCCGCCTGTGCATTGATTATATTTTTTATGACCCGGCAGTTTATCGGGTAGTGGAAGCAGAGGTTTTCGCCAACCAGCCGCACCCGGAGGACGAGCGGCTCTATCCCTCGGATCACTTCGGCGTGGCCGCCGTATTGGAACGGCGCGCATAAGGCCCGTATGAGGGTAAACTAAAGTTTAGCTCATTCTCCCCTCAGAAAACCCGCCTACTGGCCCATTTATTGGGGAATAAATCGCGTATGATTGTAATGTATAAGCATTCAATGGGAAGGGCGGCGTATGACAACAGCGTTGGGAAGTGACGTGCGGAATTTTAATATTGTGCTTCTGAAGGGGAAACGCCAGATTTTTGAGACGATGCCGGACAAACTCAGCCACCAGCACGAAGCCCTGCGTAAGCGCGGCCTGTGCCTGCACCAGCACCTGCACTTTACCACGCGCAAGGGGCGGGTGTCGCTGTATGTTTTCTCGCACAATGATGACCAGCGCGGGCTGACCTCGGTAGAGGACGCGCGCCAGTTGGCCTGTCGCCTGGTGGGCGCGCCCCTCGCGCCTGTCGTGGACTGATTCATATCTACATCGCTGCATTGCAAATCCTGGTTTAAACTGATGATAGGCTGTTGAGCCTGTCAGCAGTTGAGCAGCATTTTTGCTGCCCGGCTGGTACACTGACCACATTCCAGGAGAAAAGCAATGCTGTTAAAATATTTCTACGATTCACATCTGGCGCAGGCCTCTTATCTGGTGGGCTGTGCCAGCAGCGGCGAAGCGCTGGTAATTGACCCCGCGCGGGACATCACGCCCTATCTGCAGGCGGCGCACGACGAAGCGCTGACCATTACCCATGTCACCGAAACCCATATCCATGCCGACTTTGTGAGCGGCATCCGTGAACTGGCCGCCCATACGGGCGCGCGCATGTATTTAAGCGCGATGGGCGGGGCAGACTGGCAGTACGGTTTCACGGGTGAGCCGCTGCATGATGGCGACCAGTGGCGCGTGGGCAACGTGCGGGTCGAGGCCATGCACACCCCCGGCCACACCCCCGAACACCTGACATTCATCGTCACCGATACCGTCCGCACCGACCAGCCAGTCGGCCTTTTTACAGGCGATTTCGTCTTTGTCGGTGATGTCGGCAGGCCAGACCTGCTGGAAACCGCCGCTGGCGTGGTGGGGTCGAAGGAGGTCGGCGCGCGCCAGTTGTTCCACAGCCTGCAAAAGTTGAAAGCCCTGCCCGACTATCTGCAAATCTGGCCGGGGCATGGCGCGGGGAGCGCCTGTGGCAAGGCGCTGGGGGCGCTGCCCTCCTCCACGCTGGGGTACGAAAAGCTGTTTAACCCGGCGTTTCAGTACGACGATGAAGCCGCGTTTGTCACATGGCTGCTGGAAGGCCAGCCGGAGGTGCCGCGCTACTTCGGCCAGATGAAGCGCGTCAACAAGGCAGGCGCGGCGCTGCTGCGCGACCTCACGCCGCCGCAAAGGCTGGGGCGGGCGGCGCTGGAACAGGCGCTGGCCGAGGACGCGCTGGTGATTGACCTGCGCGACCAGCAGGCGTTTGCCGGGGCGCACGTGCCGGGGACGGTCAGCATCCCGATCAGCAGCAGGAAGTTTAACACCTATATCGGCTGGCTGGTGGATTATGACAGGCCGCTGTACGTGATCGTGCCGGACGAGGGCGCGCTGGCCGAGGTGCTGACCGCGCTGCGGGCTATCGGCGTGGACGATGTGCCGGGCTATTTCCTGCCGGAAGTCGTGACGCAGGGCAAAACCGACAGCCTGAAGCAGATCAACGCGCGCGAACTGGCGGCGCGGGCAGCCGACAACGGGCTGGTGGTGCTGGACGTGCGCGGGCAGAGCGAGTATGACGACGGACATATCGAGGGCGCGCTGCACGTCCCGCTCGGCTACATCCCGCAGCGCTTGGCAGACATCCCGCGCGAGCGCACGATTGTGACGCAGTGCAGCAGCGGTTATCGCTCACAGGTGGCGGCCAGCCTGCTGCGTAAGTACGGCTATGACGATGTGCTGACGCTGAACGACAGCGAGGCGGTATGGGCAGAGGTGATGCCGACGGTTGAGGGCTGAACGTTATGGGATCACGCAAAGTATAGAGAACACCATCGCAGATTGAGATAAGGAGGTTGTCATGAGCCGACCGGGAGTTAACGTTTCGTTAAAGGCGCTGCTGCTCCTTGTTGCGGGGGCAGCCCTGCTGCCCATCAGCACAGCGCTGACCGCGCAGGAAGTGACAACCACCCCTGGAGTTAGCGCTGAGGCGCTGCCACTGATTCAGGAGTATGCGGTTCCGCCGGGCACGCACCCGCACGATGTCGCGCCCGCGCCGGATGGCACCGTCTGGTACACCGCGCAGCGTACGGGCAGGCTGGGGCGGCTCGACCCGGCGACGGGCGATATTCACGAGATTCCGCTTGGCAGCGGCTCTGCCCCGCACGGCGTGATTGTCGGGCCGGATGGCGCGGCGTGGATCACGGACGGCGGCCTGAACGCCATTGTGCGCGTAGACCCGGAAACCGAAGCGGTCGAGGTGTTCCCGCTGCCAGATCGCTCGTTTTACGCCAACCTGAACACCGCCGCCTTTGACAGCGCAGGCATTTTGTGGTTTACCGGGCAAAGCGGGCTTTATGGACGTTTAGACCCCACCACAGGCGAGATGGACGTTTTCAACGCGCCGCGCGGGCCGTATGGCATTACCGGGACAGTGATGGGGGATATTTATTACGCCTCGCTGGCGGGCAGCCATATCGCGCGCGTGGACATAGTGACAGGCGAGGCCGAAATGCTTGAGCCGCCCACCGCGCGACAGGGCGCGCGCCGTGTGTGGGCAGACTCGAAGGATCGCATCTGGGTCAGCGAGTGGGATGCTGGACAGGTAGCCGTGTATGATCCCGCGACGGGCGAATGGCAGGAGTGGAAGCTGCCCGGCGACCAGCCCAAAGCCTACGCGGTCTATGTGGACGACTGTGACAATGTGTGGCTGAGCGACTTTGGCGCGAACGCGCTGGTGCGCTTCCAGCCAGTCACCGAGACGTTCACGGTGTACGAATTGCCCTCGCCGAACGCCGCTGTCCGTCAGATTTTGGGCAGGCCGGGCGAGGTATGGGGCGCGGAATCCGGCACGGACAAGCTGGTTGTGCTGCGCGTGGGCTGTGGAGACGCGGCAGCGGATGAGTAGCGCGCGCTGCCCCGGTCACTGTCTGGCGCTTAGTTCCAGCACGGCCAGCACTGGCAGATGATCGGAACCGATAAACGGGCCAACCTGCGCCTCGCGAGTGTGAAAGTGGTCGCTGTGCCAGAGGTAATCCAGACGCAGCAGCGGCGGGATAACGGAGGCCATACCCCGCGCAGTGCTGACCGGCCATGTTTTGCCCAACCCTGTGCCTGCTTCGCGGAACGAGTCGTGCATCTGCACAGCGACCCGTTGGTAGGTCGCGGTATGGTCGCTCATGTTAAAGTCGCCGCCCACGATGAAGGGGTGAGGCTCGGCCTCTAGCTGCCGCAGCAGCGCTTCGATCTGCTGGTTGCGCACCCTATCGTTAAAGCCGAACGCGGCATTCAGGTAAAAGTTGTCTACGGGCAGCGCCAAACGGGCTGGCCCCACAGGCCACGCCAGATGCACGTTGTACACAGCGACAGGTTGGCCTGCCACATCCACCACCATCCGCACAGGCGTGGGTTGGTCGGGGATGCCCAGATCAACCACATCAATGCTCTGGACAGGGTAGCGCGAGAGGGTGGTATTGCTGCCCCAGCGGGTGTTATCCGCCTGATTGGCCTGATAGGGGTAAAGATCGAGCAGGTCCGGCAGGTTTTCCCCGGCATAGGCGGGCGAGATTTCCTGCATCAGCACAATATCCGCGCCGGACTCGGCAATCCACGCCTCGATCGTGCGCAGGTCGTGATTGTTGCCCCATACGTTCGCTGTCAGCACCTTCAGTGTCGTTCCGCCGGGGGCGTGCAGGTGCTTAGGCAGATAATAGGGCGTGAACCACAACGCGCCGACCAACATCACGGGCAGCAGCGTGAGCGTCGCCCGCTGCCCCCGCGTCAGCAGCGCCAGCGGCAGCAGGATGATGAGCGGCAGAAACAGCCCGTAGGCGAAGGTATTGACCAGCGACAGCCACCAGAAGCGATCTCCAAACAGGCCGCGCAGCACCAGATAGTCCAAAATCGCCAGCAGGTAGAGTATCGAGGCGGCGGACACGAACCGCCGTAAATGTTTCAGCATCGAGTGGCCTGTCTCCATCTGCAAAACCACTGGATTGTATCATGGGTTACGAAGCCCAGGCGGGAAATTTTACGCGATTGGGGAGGTGTCGGCGGGGATGACCTCGCCCAGTGCTTCGCGCCCCTTCTCGCGGAAGGCTTTCCAGTAGAACCACAGCGGGGCCATGAGGATAATCTCGCCCAGTACCAGCGCCTGAACCACCCCGATTGTATCGGCCAGCAGGCCAAGCGCGAATGAGCAGACTGCGAAGGCCAGATTGCCGCCAAACGAGTTGAGCGATCCCATAGTGGCGCGCTGCCTGGGGGTGAACTCACGCTGCATCAGGCCGTTGATGCCCACCGTGTTTACGCCAAAGAAGATGGACATGACGGACATCAGCACCGGAGACAGCACACTCGGCACGAGCATCGACAATACATGGACGATGCGGCTGCTGGTGATGCCTGTCGCCAGCAGGCGAAACTCGCCGAAGCGCCGGATGAGCCGCCCGCTGAAGTAAAAGCTGACCGCCGCCGTCGCGTTGCCGATCAACTGCGAGATGCCCAGCGCCCACACCGGCCACAAAGTCTCGATAAACGCCGACCGGAATAACCAGACGGATTCGCCCACCGCGAAGCCCAGAATAGACCCCGCGCTGAGCGCGCGCAGGCGGCGGTTACGCAGGATATTGCGGAACGCCTCGCGCAGGTGGGCGTACACGTTGGTGCTTTCGTGCGTGTGTGCCGCCGGGTTCACAAACTGCGTGCTGATGAGCAGGCCGATCACCTGTGGAATGACCGAGAGCCACATGGTGGCGGAGAACGAGAAATAAGCGATCACCCCGCCGATCACCGCCGCGATCGCCAGCGCCAGTTGGTACATGGAGGAAGTCTTGCCTAAGTATTCCTGATACTGCGCCTGCTGGTCAGTTTCGGCCAGTGTGTCGTACAGCAGCGCGTCGTTGTTGCCGCTGAAGAACGAGCGCGCCAGCCCCTCGAACACCGCCCCCACCAGCAGCACCGGGTACACGCCACCGATGGCGTAAAACACGATGGAGAGGACGCTGGCGGCTGCCCCCACCACGACCGTGCGCTTGCGTCCGATCATGTCGGAGAACACGCCTGTCGGCACTTCAAACAGCGCGCTGGCGAGCATCGCGGTCGAGAACACGCTCATCCCAAGCGCGAACGAGCCGGAAACGTCGGCAAAGTACAGGATGGCGATTGGCCCATACAGCCGGAAATCCAGCATAAAATTGAACCATGCCAGCAGGCGGATGTTCTTGTGCATGATGTGAGGCAGCTTTCTATTCCCGGCGATTGCGGTTCATAAGGGGTCAAGAGTCATCACTATAGCAGCAATCCCGCGTTTAGAAAAGGGGCTTATGGTGCTGAAACTGTATGTCATTCCCGTAGGGGCGCAGCACCGCTGCGCCCATAGGCAAATCACCGACTTGCCCCTACAAAATAAATTCGCCAGCAACTTCGCTGATGCGGTTACGATTCTTCCGCCGCCTTCAGGCTTTGGTAATACAGGCACAGCGGCTTAAACGGACAGGGGGCGCATTTCGGGTTGTTAAAGGTGCAGAGCGTCCGCCCGTGCTTGAGCATGTCCTTGTGGAAGTTAAAGAGCAGATACGGGTCATTCGGCAGCAGGTCGAGCAGCAGGCGGTGGGCGACGTTGGCGCTGGTTTTGGGCGGGATGAGGCCGAGCCGCAGGCTGATGCGATGCACGTGCGTGTCTACGGGCAGCACGGGCCGCGCGAAGCAGAACAGCATCACCAGCGTGGCGGTCTTGATGCCCACACCGGGCAGCGATTCCAGCCACGCGACAGCCTCGTTTACGGGCAGGTCGCGCAGGAAGTCAATACTGGCCTCGCCGCGTTCCTCAATAATACGTGCCAGCGTCGCCTTGATATTAGGCGCTTTGGCCTCCGGGAAGGTCGCCGGGCTGATGGCGGCGATCAGTTCATCCAGCGGCGCGTCGCGGATGGCCTCCCACGAGCCGAAGCGCTCCCACATGCGATCATAGGCTTTGCGCTCGTTCGCGTCTGTCGTGCGGTGCGAGAGCATGGTCGAGATCAGTTCGTGCATCGGTTCGCGGCGTGGCACAAGCGGCTGTTCGCCATACGTGGCGAGCAGCAGGTGATACACGTCGAGCGCTTTCTGGCGCAGGTCACTTTCGGCAAGGGTGTTCATCATCATTCCGCCTTCGTAAAGGGTAGGCTTACTGACGATTGTACCTGTTCTCGCCGCCGCTTGAATGGGGTGACAGGGGGGGAGAACCAGATAGGTTGAGTGTAGGGGCGCAGCGTGCTGCGCCCTGCGTCATAAGAAGCCCCTTATCCCGGTAGTTCCGGCGGCACGACGGTGCGGTCAACGCTGATGACCGACGTACCGCCATCGGGCATGACCTGCACTGGTACATCCACGCTGACCTTATCAATGAAGCACAGTGTTTCGTTCACCGCCTCGCAGTAGTAGATGGTGAGTTCGCCGTGCAGCAGGTCCTGCCCTTCGATCAACTGCACCGGGACGGTGATCGGCAGTTCCGGCTCGACCAGGCGCACAAGATGCTCGGCCTCGTCAATAATGACCGCCTCGCCGCTGCTGATCCATTCCGCCGTGAACGGCGCGAGGTTGTTGAGCTTATAGCCTTCGGGCAGCGTGACGTTCAGTTCGATCGTGCCAGCGCCCACCGCGACGGTCTGCTCTGGCAGCGTGAGCGTTTCGCCCAGCGCGCTGTTACCGCCGATAACGACCGGCTGCTCGTCCTGCACCAGCTCCTCAACGTTGGGGAACGTGACCGTGCTGACCGTATCCCCCGCCAGATCAATCACGCGGATAACGTGATTGTTGGTATCAGCCACGTACAGCTTGCCGTTAGCGTAATCCAGCCCGCCGGGTTCGTCGAACTGCGCCACGTCCGCGCCGCCATCCCGATAGCCGCCCATCCCGCCGAGGCCGTAAAGCGTGGTGATCGTGCGGGACTGTGGGTCAAGCTGCTTGATCCGGCTGTTGTAGGTGTCGGCCACGTAGAGCAGCCCATCCTCGCCGCCCGTTACCCCCAGCGCGTGCTGCAAGCGCGACTCGCCCACCACGCCGTCCACATCACCAAATTCGAACAGGTTGTTTTCCAGCGGGCCAGCCAGCGTTTCGACCTGATGGATCTTCACATCAGCGACACGGATGCTGCTCGACTCGCTGTCGGCAAAGTACAGGCGGCCATCACGATAGAACAACCCGCTTGGCTGGGCCAGTTCCGCGCTCTGGAACGTGCCATCGGCCAGCCCTTCGATGCCGCTGCCGACCAGCGGCGCGATCATCTGCGTGCTGAGGTCTAACGACCATAATTGATGTGGCCCGGCCATAGCGATATACAGCACATCGTCCTCGCCCTTCTCCACCGCCCAGGGGCTGGCAAGCGCGGTTTCCAGCGCGGGGCCGCCCATGCCGCGCTGGCGCATCTGTGTGCCTGTTCCGGCAAGCGTGCTGACGGTGCGCGCGGTCAGGTCTACCGCGCGGATGGCATGGTTATTGGTGTCCGCGACATAGAGCGTGCTGCCATCCAGCGCCACGCCCTGCGGCTTGTTGAAGCGCGCCGCGCCGAAGTCGCCATCGGCAAAGCCGCGCCCGCCGCCGATCACGTCCAGCACTTCATAGGTGTTCAGGTCGGCGATGACGATGCGGTGATGGTTGGTGTCGGTAATGAACAGGCGGTTGCCTGTGGCATCGGCCAGCACCTTGCCGGGGAAGGCCAGCGGCGTATTGGGCTGCGTGTCGGCCTCCAGCGACAGATCAAGCGGTTCGCGGTTGATCTCGCCGGTTTCGTCGAAGTAGCGAACCATACCGCCGACCACCCGATCAAACAGGTCGAACGGCAGTTCACCTGCGAGGGTGGCGGCAGGCTGACCATCGCGCCCCTGCACCACGACCACATTACCCAGCGGGTCAATGAAGCCGAAGGACGGCCACGCGCGCACGCCCCATGTCTGCCAGACGGTGAAGTTGTTGTCGTTCACGACCGGATGATGCAGGTCATAGCGCTGCACGATCTGGCGCAGGTTATCGGTCTGACCTTCGTTCTCGAACTTGGCCGAATGCACGCCTATGACGACCAGTTCATCGGGGTATTTGGCCTCCAACTGTTCCAGCACCGGGATCATGTGGATGCAGTTGATGCAGCCGTATGTCCAGAAGTCCAGCACAACGACCTTGCCGCGCAGCGCCTCGATGCTGAGGGGGGCGGCGACGTTCACCCAGTCCAGCCCTTCGGGAAATTCTGGCGCGGGGACACGCGGATCACCGATAATTACCTGTTCTTCAGCCATATCGCTGCCTCCTGTATCCTGCGCCAGCGCGAGGCTTATCATGCCGAGCAGGCAGAGGATACTGATTATAAAAACACGTCTGGACATTCTGGTCACCTGTGGGCGCTCATCGCGCTGGGCGAGGCGGGTATATAAGCGTTCATTAGCACGACTATACCAGACAATTCTAAAGAAAGGATGAACAGGCGGCGGCAGATGGCAGGCGGTTTTCGATGGTGACTGCCTCTTGCAAAGCGTGGCGAATCCGTTATACTAGAGTGCAATCGGGCAATTAGCTCAACTGGCAGAGCGTTCCTTTGACGTGGGAAAGGTTATAGGTTCGAGTCCTATATTGCCCACCACTTAAAACATCCGGCATCATCGCCGGATGTTTTGATTCCTGGCGGG
>CAZJSU010000113.1:0-13932 GCA_964548765.1 uncultured Anaerolineaceae bacterium | reverse complement strand
CTGCTCAATTATACCTCACCTTTACGCCCGGCATCCTGTGCTAAAGCCAGCACCCGCCGCGCCGCTACCGCTTCCATCTCGTCCGGGTCATGCGCGACTATTGCCCGCAGGTGGTCGGCATAGCGCAGGTCATCAAGCGCCGCCACCAGCACCGAGGCCGAGGCGATCCGCAGTTCGGCGTTGGCCTTCTCGTTCGCCAGTTCCAGAAACTCGCTGGTGCTTTCCCAGCCCGGCATATCCGTCATCGTCGTTTGCAGCGACTCGGCAAAGGACAGGTTCCAGCGGGCGAGGACGGCCAGACTTTCCTCCACCATTTCGACCAGCGTGGCGTGAATCGCCTGTTCGCGCGCGTCCGGCGCGGCACGTGCCACCATCCGCCCGACGATGGCCTGAATATCCGCTTCCGTCAGGTCAACGCCACGCGCCGCCAGCAGGCGCTTATACTGGCGCAGCAGCACCACCAGCAGGTCGGCCAGCGGCGCGTTGTTGAGCATGGCCGCGCGATCTCGATTCGCCATGATACACCCCCGCAAATTCGTTCACCGATTGCATTGTAACCACGCCGCATGAGCGGACGATCAGACGTTCAGGAGAAATTCACAAAATTACGCAATTCTTGACGTTCAAAGTAAAGATTTTGATACATGATAAATATACAGGATCATGAGATACATTGCTGATGGAGCATTAAGCATATGAATGTCGCCGTAGCATGGGGTGACGATAATCTGGGCAGACTACGCCTGACGTACAGCCGAAACGGCGCAGGCCAGGATGTGAAAAAGGCGATTTCCCGCGTGGCAGCGCTGCTCGACCAGCACCAGCGCCCGGTGCATCTGCTGATTGACCAGCAGGCAGCCGGGATTTCAGCGGGCGAGTTCCTCAGCCATCTGTCGTCGCTGCGGCTGCTGGCCGAGCATCCTAAAACGCAGCATGTGGTCATTGTCGGCGCGAACGCAGAGACACAGGCGCTGTGCCACAGTTACCCGGCTTTCCACCATTATCACTTCACCGGGACGCTGCAGGACGGCCACCGGCTGCTGGACGAACTGGAATATCTTTCCAGCCTTGAAAACCTGCAAATTATCGGCGATTTCTTCCCGGCAGCCTCGTCAGGTTAAGCCCGGCTGATACGCCGGGTTCTCGCGCACGATGAGCGCGGCGCAGTTGGCCGATTCCACGTTCTCGACGTAATCGTATAACACCTCGCGCAGCACAAAGCCGTTACGAAGCTGCATCGTAACCGTCGGGTCGCGCAGTTCCCCCGCCGCCACGCTTGCCGCGTAGTCGTCAATACTCATGCTGTCGCGGCAGTGATAATAGCCGGAGAGCAGGCCAGCGGCCACCTCACCGCGCAGGTTCAGCCGCCGTACCAGCGCCGCCCGCGCGGCATACAGGGCGCTGCCCGCGCCGCGCCGCTGGTAGTCGGGGTGTACGCTGAGGTCTGCGCCGTAGAGCCATTCGCCCTGCGGCTCGTGCAGGGCCAGCCACGACACCCCCTCGCTGAACGGCTGGCGAATGTGGTCGAAGTCCGCCATGCGAAAGGTCGTCGTCGCGCCAATGACCACCTGTTCGCTGTTTTCCACCAGCAGCGCGCAAAACTGCCCTTCCGGGAACACTTCCAGATGCCGCAGGTACATCGCGGCGGAATACTGCGCGTACTCTGGCAGGTGAGCAAAGACACGCCGCTGCACCGCTTCCAGCGCGGCGGCATGGTGTGGACGGGTGTTGACCACGCGAATATCTGCTGGCATTTACGCGCCGGCGGCGACCGCCTCGTAAGCCGGGTTCTCGCGCACGATGAGCGCGGCGCAGTTATTCGAGCGCGGGTCGGTCAGGTGGTCGTAAAGCAGCCCGCGCACCGTGAAGCCGTTGCGAAGCTGCACCGTCAGCGTCGGGTCTTTCAGCCGCCCGGCGACCACGCGCGTCACATAATCTTCAACGCTCATCTGGTGGCGATGATGACCATAACCGGGCAGCATCCCGCCCGCGATCTCGCCGCGCAGGTTCAGCCGCTGCGCCAGCCCTGCCCGCGCCCGGTAGAGCGCGCGGGCGACTCCCCGCCGCCGATAATCAGGATGGACGCTCATGTCCACGCCGTAAAGCCACTCACCTTCGGGGTTATGTTTGCTCAGCCAGCCGCCGGCTGCTGCTTCCAGAAAGGTGTGATGGTAGTTCTCAAAATCAAAGTCGGTGCGGAAAGCACTGGCTACGCCAACAACCTGCTCCTGCCCGTCGGCTTCGACCAGCGCCACAAACTGCCCGGCGGCGAACAGCCGAATATGATTAAGGTATTTCGCGGCAGTGAATAATTCTTCATCGGTGAGCGTTGGAAACACCAGCCGCTGCATGGCTTCCAGCGCTTCGACGTGGCGGGGCTTTACGGTGGTAATACGGAATTTAACACTGTGAGGGTCATCTTTT
This sequence comes from uncultured Anaerolineaceae bacterium, assembly GCA_964548765.1. Taxonomy (GTDB): domain Bacteria; phylum Chloroflexota; class Anaerolineae; order Aggregatilineales; family Phototrophicaceae; genus JAIOHN01. The sequence goes on along the minus strand of CAZJSU010000113.1, from coordinate 11,508 downwards.
CTGTTCATGGATCAATGCCTTATATAACGGACAGAAGTTTGTTTATCCTGCGCGAGTTTCACGCCCAGGCGGTAAACCTTTGTGTTGATGTGGGCGGGTCTGTACCACCCGCCCCTACGAATTGCTGGGTTTCTAAATCAGCGCACGTCGCCGATAAAGACGGTCTTGGGTTCGAGGTAAGACTCCAGCCCTTCCGCGCCGCACTCACGATCCAGACCGCTCTGCTTCACGCCGCCAAAGGGCGCTTCCGGCGTGGAGGGCAGCCAGTCATTGACCGCGACCATGCCAAATTCCAGCCCTTCATACATCCTGATGGCGGTGTTCATGTCGTTGGTCATGACGTAGGCCGCCAGCCCGTAATCGGTGTTGTTGGCCTGCGCCAGCACTTCATCGGTATCATCAAAGGGCGTGACAGGCAGCACCGGCCCGAAGATTTCCTCATGCCACAGGCTTGCGTCGGGCTGAAGCCCGGCCACCACAGTCGGCTCGTAGAAGTAACCACGCTCGAACTCTGGCGGGCGCTGGCCGCCTGCCACAACCTGCGCGCCTTCCTGCTGCGCGGTCGCCATCATGTTTTCCAGCCGTTCGCGCTGGCGGGCGTTAATCATCGGGCCAATGTCCACGCCCTGTTCCAGCCCGTTCCCCAGTTTGAATGTCTTTGAGATTTGCGCGGCGCGGTCAATAAATTCTTCGGCGATGCGGCTGTGGACGAAGACGCGCTGCGGCGCGATGCACACCTGCCCGGCGTTGCGGTACTTGAACGTCAGCGCATCCTTGACGGTTTTCTCGACATCCACATCCGGGAAAACCAGCACCGGGGCGTTGCCGCCCAGTTCCAGCGAGAGGTGCGTCACGGTTTGCGAAGCGCCATCCATCAGCAGTTTGCCCACGCGCGTGCTGCCCGTGAAGTGCAGTTTACGCAGGCGCTTGTCGGCCAGCATCGCCTTGCCCATCGGGTCGGCATCGCCGTTGATGACGTTAATCACGCCGTTGGGAATGCCGGATTCGTGGAGCGCCTGCGCGACCAGCATCATCGAGCGCGGCGTGTACTCTGATGGCCGCCCGACGACGGTGCAGCCCGCCGCCAGCGCTGCCGCCCACGCGCGGGTGGCGTTGTAGATCGGGAAGTTCCACGCGGTAATCGTGCCGACCACGCCAATCGGTTGATGAATGACCATGATACGGCGGTCAGGCTTGCGCGAGGGGATGGTGCGCCCGTAATTGCGCTTGCATTCCTCGGCGTACCACTCGAACAGCGCGGCGGCGGTCTGCCACTCGGCCTTCGACTGCGCGACAGGCTTGCCACATTCCTCTGTGGAGATCACGGCCAGATCATCCAACCGCTGGCTGATCCACCCCGCCGCTGCCATCAGCACCGCTGCCCGCTGGTACGGGGTGCGCCCGGCCCAGTCGGAAAAGGCGCGCGCGGCTGCGTCAATCGCCGCCTCGGCATCTGCCCCGTTGCCAAAGGGCATCTGCATCAGCACTTCTTCTGTCGCCGGATTGACCAAATCCCATGTTCCACCGTTGGAAGCATCCACCCACTCGCCGTCAATCAGTTGCTTAAAGATAAAGTCCGTCATTGAAACGTCTCCTGAACACAAGAAAAACCTGTGACGAACCCACCGGAACGCGCATTCATGGCGCGCCGGGAGGCCGGTCAAAGGATGAGTATAGCGAAGGTCAGAACTGATTGGTGATATGCAGGATGAAATTGGGGTTGCGGAAGTGGGGCGCAGGCAGAATTAGCCTGTGGAGCGCGCCGGTAATGCACCGACAGTATTCATGTTGAGAAACGCTGTGCCAGCCAATCACGTTGCACCTTGCGGGTGTTTTTATTGGGTAATTTTAATTATACCCTCTATTCTGAAATTTTTACTATAGAGCAGTGTTGATTGGTATCAATTTCGCCATCCTTCATCAACAGACGGCCTGCTTCCGAGCGTGTGCTATAATGTGAACAAATGCGAAGGAGTGTTACTCATGCCGGAGAAGGTCGTCCAAAAGTCCCCGGATGTTATGGGAGGCACATTAGTTTTCACAGGCACACGAGTCCCTGTACAGACTTTAATTGATTATCTTGCTGGTGGGGATACCATTGAGGAATTTCTGGATGATTTCCCAACTGTTACGAGAGAGCAGGTACTTCAACTTTTACAGGACTTTGTTGTGAGTGCTGCGGATGAAAATCCTGCTTGATGAATGTCTGCCGAAAAAATTGAAACATGAATTTGCAGCACATGAGATCAAAACCGTTCCAGAAATGGGATGGGCGGGTAAGAAAAATGGCGAACTGCTAAAGTTGATGACAGGGGTATTCGAGGTGTTCGTGACCTCGGATCAAAACCTGAGCTATCAGCAGCGACTCGATGACTTACCTATAGCCATCATCGTGCTATGTGCTGTGAGTAATCGTTTAAACGATTTACAGGCGCTAATGCCAGAAGTTATAAAGACACTAGAGCAAGTTAAAATCGGCGATTTTATCGAAGTTGGCCTCGACAAACCCTAGTCCTGCACCCGCCCGGCGAAGACCTTGCGCCATTCTGGCGACAGCACCTCGACCTGTGCCAGCGCCGACAGCAGCGAGCCGTCGTCTACACGCCCGGCCATCAGGTCATTGAGCAGCGCCACGCTGTACTGCGGGTACGGGCGCTCCAGCAATTCGTAAGTGTCCCCCGTCTGCACATAACCCGGCTGCAACACGCGCTGATACCAACCGCCCCAACCCTTACGCTCCACCCGCGCGGGCAGGTCTTTGATGTTCCAGCGACGCGCCAGCTTCCAGCACGGCCAGCGCGGCTGAGTCACCTGCACACGCGCCTCGCCCACCGCGTACACATCGCCCAGAAAGACGCTTCCCTCGGTCAGGTCGGACACGGTGAAGTTCTCGCCAAACCCGCCATAAGGGAAGTCTGGCCTGTGCAGTTCGTCGCGCCATACCGGGTAATGCGCCGCGCCATAAGCAAGCGCCGCCCGGTTGACCCCGCCGTGATTCTTCAGGTCATGCTGGCCGTCGCCGCGCAGGTTTAGCGTGTCCAGCCAGACGCGCCCCTCTACCGGATGCTTGAAGATGCCTGACTCCCATGCTTTGGCGGAGATGCTGTCCGCGCCGTGCGCGGCGGGCAGGCCAACCTGAATCGAAAGAACCGTTGGAATGGTCAACCGAAAATCCTTTGCTGTGCGTGTGATTTTTCACGGGTTTAGACGTGCTGTGCGCCACCAGGTTTACTTTGGCTTGCGGGCGACCAGCCGTGAAGTATGGCGAATCTCGGAGTGATGCAGCAGCTTCCAGTCGGCAAAGTAACCGGCCAGTTCGCCCGCTTCCAGCAGGTAAGCCGGGTTAAAGTCCGGCACGACTTCCAGATAGCGCGTGTTAAACGTTTCGTAAATCACGCGCCCGCCGGGGCGCACCGCCGCACGAATCTGCGTGAACAGGTCGCGCTTGAGGTAGCGAAAGACACATACCAGATCGTAGGCGCTGGCTTTCAGTTCCGCGTTATCCAGATCAACCTGAAGGAAGTTGAGATTCCGCAGGCTGCGGGCGATCATCTCTGCGCGGCCACGCAGCAGCGCCATACGGCTGATGTCCATGATGTCCACCACGTAACCCTGCTGCGCCAGCCACAGGCCGTTCTGCCCCAGCCCGCCCGCCAGATCGAGCGCGCGCTTTTCATAAGACGTGGTGAGCGGCGGCGTGTACTCGAACAGCAGCGGGTCCGGGTCAGGATAAGGCAGGTGGTTGCGCTGGCGGTAAATGCCATCCCAGCGTGAGCGATCCCCTTCGGCCATGCGCTTACTGTCCTCCGTATATGGGGGTATAGGCCAGCGCGTCCGGCACTCGTGCCAGCGTCTCGGCATCCCCCGGATACTGGCGGGCGTTCGGGTTGCGCTGAAGGCGTTTGTGCAGCGGGTAGGCATCGCGCAGCGTGATAAAGTCCGGCTCGCGCCAGTTTTCGGGGACTGTCAGGCAGGCCATCAACGCGCGAATACGCCTGCCACCTGTGCTGTTCCAGTCTGGCGCGTTCCCCCCCAGCAGCCCGCGCGCGGCCTCACTCATCGTGTCGGCATCGGTGCCTGTGCGCTGGCCGACCTTGCCCACCAGCCCGCCGCTGAGCCGCTCGAACATGCTCTGCGCCTTGCCCATGTCTACCTGATCGCTCATCACGCGGACATCTTCCGGCAGGTGGCCGAACACCCCGCCCGGCGTTTCCTGCTCCAGCAGGCCGATGGTCGGGTTATTGAGCGCTCGCTCAAGGTCTGCCGCGCCCAAGCCGGGGCGCAGATGAGGCAGCAGCGCGCTTTCCGGGTCGGCCTGCGCGCCATCGGCATAGGCCGCGATCACGGCTTCCGCGCCGTCCAGTTCCAGCGCCAGACACAGTGCCAGCCGCGACAGCGCCGCGCATAGTTCCGCGTCCGCCAGCCCGATCACCCGCACCCAGCCGCCCTGCGCGGGCGCGACAAACAGGCGCACGGTGCGCGTGTACGCCTTGCCCGGCAGCAGGCCGAAAGGGTCGTACAGCTCGTAACCTGCCTGCGGCAGCAGCTCGCGCAGCGCGGTGCTGATCGCTTCACTTTCAACGAAGGGCAAGTACAGGCTGCCCCATGACGTTCCCGTCGCGGTCATGATCGTCCCCTTCATCGGATTTCGCGCGGTAACAGACCACGCTGCCAAAATCAAGAAAGCCAAGTGTGCGGCACAGGCGGCGGTCGCTCTCGCTTTCGCCCGGCGCGTAAACCAGCGCGCAGCCGCGCTCCAGCGCTGCCTTCAGCGCTGCCATATGCAGCAGGCGTACCAGTTCCGGCGTGCGGGCTTCCTTCATCAGCGCCAGCGCCAGCAGATGCCCGGTGTCCTCCTGCATACTCACCCGCGCCACGCCTACCGGAAACCCCGCGCGGTACATCAGAATATCCACCTGATGCCCCTGCTTCAGCGCGGCCATGTCGCGCCCGACAAACAGCGGCTCCACGCCCAACGTCATCACGTCGTAATAGGCGTTGCGCCAGACATACCACCATAGCTCGATGCCGCGCTGGTCGTTTACTGGCTCGACGACAATCTCATCCGGCATGTCGGTCAGCGATGGCGTGGGCGGCGTTTCGCCGTTGAAGCCCGCCTTCGGGTAAACCATCAGCGGCAGCTCCCACTCTGGCACGAGGTTCAGGTCGCGCAGGGTGCGGGCGAACAGCGGCGGCAGCAGCCCCTCGATATAGTGGATACGCGGCACCCGCCCCAGCTTTCGCAGGTAGTCCAGCCCATCCTGCACCATGTCCGACGACACCCATGCCGTGCTGCGGCGGGGCGTGATGTAATTGAGGCTGGCGAGGGTACTCTCCGGGTGATGGAACACGTCCACCATGCCCACCGTCTCGCGCTTTGCCCCCAGATTTTCGTGCGCCCGGTAAAGATGCTCCTGGATGCGACGTAATATCCGGCGCGACTCTTTCACCGCCGCCGCGTTATCCTCCATAGAAATGCCCTCTTACAGAGCGACCAGAGACGGCCATCCCCGTGTTTTTGGTTTGTCAGGTTTATTACAGTGTAACGCCGAGTAGCGTGGGTGTCGATTCAGAGGGCGCGTGGGTTAGAGAAGTCTAACGCAGCGCGGGCTGTGACGGCGGCGGCAGAGTCTCGGCACGGCTGTACCAGCGCACCGCGACCCGCGCCATCACCTGCACCAGCGCGTAATTGACCCCGAAGCTGATCAGCGCGCTGAGAAACGGAATCAGCTTGGAGAAGGACTTGCCAATAACGCGCAGCAGAAAGCGCGTAAAAACGCGGGTGGTCGTCTGGGTGGCTTCGCTGCTGCCGGTCATGATGATGTAATTACGCAGCGTTTCCTCACGCGCGTTATCGCTCGCGCCGTATGCGTGCGCGATGAAGCTGACCAGCGCGGCCTGAATCCGCAGCGACAGCACAAGGTCTACCGGCAGCGCGATCGGCAGCGTGTAGAACCCGCCGATGCCCGTCACCGCGCCGATGAGGCCGCATTTCAGCGCCTGCTGGTGGATGATGCGGTTCACCAGCGTTTCGCGGCTGGCCGCCGGATTTTGCGCGCGCAGCGTTTCGTAGCGCGCCTGCATCTTCTCAATATCCGGCTCGACAAAGCCTTCAAGGCGCTGCCGCCCCATGCGGTAAATGACCACCCCGGCGACCAGCACCAGAACCACAGGCAGCACGCACAGCAGCGCAAAAGCGATCAACAGAAGGTTGCCCAGATTATTGTCCATGTGAAAGCGTCACTTGTGGTAGAAGGCCGGTAAGTCTGCCGCTGTGGGCCGGTGAAAACGCCACCCCACCGCCAGATAGTAGCATAATTGCCCCGAAATCGCCCGAAAATAGGCCAGTAGTACCTCAGTGGGATAGGCGTTCTGCACGATTGACATTAGGCATAATTTCCATGTATGATATATGAACAAATTTTCTCTATGGAGATTGTCTGTATGCCTGAGTTTAATGCGAAGCACGAGCAGTTCCTTAACGATGCCATGAAGGGCGTGAAAAACGCTAAAGCTGACAAGATGTTTGGCTTCCCTGTTTACAAAGCCGGGGACACCATGGCAGTTAGCGTAAAGACCGAAGGCATCATCGCCAAAGTCGGTGAAAAGAAAGCCAAAGAACTGATCGGCCAGAAGGGAATCCAGGCTTACGAGCCGCAGAAGGGTCGTGTCTGGAAAGACTGGGTGCTTATCACCGACAACTTCGACGCGCACAAAGGCGTACTTGCTGACGCGATTGACTACGTGGGCAAAAACAGCAAGTAATTTGCAATCGCTGTCATACATCACAGAAAGCACAACAGGGAACGCAAGCGTTCCCTGTTTTCGCTTACGTTTACGACGCGCTTAAATTTCGTGATGCGCGCGTACCAGCAGCAGCGGACGATCGGCACGGTTCAGCACGCCCGCCGCGACACTGCCGTAAAACAGGCGCGACAGCCCAGTGCGGCCATGACTGGCAAGGGCGATCAGGTCGGCCTTTTCGGCCTCTGCCGTCTCGCTGATGGTTTTGACAATCTCGCCATAGCGGATGCGAGTGGTGACACGCACGCGCTTCTTCTGTAACAGGCTGGCGGTGTCCTCAAGATAACGCTGCGCTTCGTCGGTTTCTTCCCTGATGAAGTCCTGCGTGACGCTGTAAGGCACGCCCTCCACCCCGGTCACTGTCATGATCGGGTCTATCACGCGCAGCAGCACCAGTTCCGCGTCCTGCATCCGCGCGATTTCCTCGACATGCGGCAGAATCGTCTCCGCCCGCGCCGAACCGTCCAGTGGGACAAGTATGGTCCTGTACATGACACCTCCCCTAAGCGGTACATTTCATCTTCAGTATAGCCTGTGGAGGCGGCCAGCGTAAATTGACGAACATCACGCCTTTTGCAGATACAATATCAGCACTATAGTTAAATAAAAGAACCGCTGCGATTTTTGCGCTTGCTGGCGCTGCATGGAATTGATGATGAATGATCGGCCTTTAACCTTTAAAACCCTCCGGCAGTATCCGTATGCCCTGCGCGCGGGCATCGTCGCGTTGGGCGCGGGCGTTCTGTTCTTCGTCGCCTACCTGGCCGCGCCCGCGTCGCTCAAGCTGCTGCTGGCGCTGGCCTACAGCGTGGTGGGCGTGGGGGCGGTCTGGCTGGGGCTGCGCGCGGCAGCGCCCCGGTGGGAAGGCGTGATTCAAATCCTGCTTTCGACCATGACTGGCTTCGGGCTGCTGTTCTTCACCATTTACCCGGCGTGGTGGATGGCGCTGGTGGGGCTGGCGCTGCTGCTAATGGCGCTGGCGGCGCACACTTCGGCAACACGGGCGATGCTGCTTGCTGTGGGGCATGTGGCGGCGGCAGGCGCGGCGGTAGCGGTTCACTGGGGCGATTTAACGCCGATGACCGCTGAGCATTTTATACTGGGCGCGGGGCTGCTGGTGTTCGGGCAGGCGGCGGCGATCTTCCTGCTGCCCGTACAGGCTGGCGCATCCGCCAGCCCACCACAGCGCGACCAGCCAGCGACACAGGCCGACGCGCGTTATCTGACGATGCAGCTTCGCGTCACCGCTGATGGCCTTGTCCGCGCGATTGAGGCGATTAATACCGTCACCTTGCAGCAGTCCGGCGGCGCGGCAGAGCAGTCCGAAGCCGTCCACAGAACCAACGAACTGCTGGACAGCTTTCTGGCGCTGTCTGAACAGATTCGTGAGCAGGCGCGTTCGGTCACGCTGATGGCCGGGAACACGGCGGAATTCTCCGAAAAAGGCCGTAACGCCATCCAGAAAGCCATTCAGGAGATGGGCGACATCCGCGCGCAGGTTTCGGCCATCGCCGAAACGATCATCAAACTCAGCCAGCTTACGCAGCGCATTGACGAGATCATCATGTCGGTCAGCGAGATCGCCACCCAATCTAACCTGCTGGCGCTGAACGCCTCCATTGAAGCAGCGCGGGCGGGCATTCACGGGCGCGGTTTCGCGGTGGTGGCGGACGAAGTGCGCTCGCTCTCGCAGCAGTCCACCGGCGCGGCGCGGCAGGTACGCGCCATCCTCGGCGAAATTCAGGGTGCGATGAAAAACGCGGTCGAGGCCACGCAGGTGGGGATGCAGGGGGTGGACAGCGGCACGGCGGTGACGGAGCAGGTGAACGAGGTCATGGGGCATCTGTCGGAGAGCGTGAGCGAGTCGTACAAGTCGGTACGGGCGATTTACGAGGTCATCCGCCAGCAGATGGATGATCTGGAGCAGATCGCCATCAGCATGGAACGCATTGAGCGCATCAACCAGCAAAGCCTGACCAGCACGCGCATGGTGGAAACCGTGTCCGCCAACCTCACCCGGCTGTCGGCAGAACTGCAAACCGCGCTGGTGGAAACCAACGGCTCAAACGCCGTACACCAGAATGCTGATGACGACCGCGAAGATTATACCGGTGATGCCGAGCAGGATGCCTAGCAGCAGCGCCCGCCGCAGAATGCTGTGACGCTGGCGCTTGAGCATTGTTTCACGGCGCATCTGTTTGGCGCGCCGTTCGATCTGGCGCTGGTCGCCGCTGGTGTAGGCGCGCAGCATCCGCCGCGCCAGCAGGTTCGCCGGGTTGATAGACAGGATGTTTTCCAGACAAACCCGCTGGTCTGCCTTCGTTTCCAGCACTTCCAGCAGCGCGACCCACACATCTTCGTTATACGGATCAAGCAGGGCTGCCTCGCGCCATAGATTATGCGCCAGCTTGCGATCCCCTCGCTCCAAAGCCGCGCGACCATGCCGCATTAACTGCGCGAAATCAGCATTAGGGGTGTTGGATTCTGCCTGCATAACCTTTACCGTGTTTATATCCTGAGCCGGGCGTGTGTTTGTTTAAATTATAACACGTGCCGTGCCGGATAGATGAAAAGAAAACGCCAGAAAGTAGCGTAAAAGTCCTATCCTGAAGCGCGGCGCACAGCGAATCGCGCATTGTTAATAACTGCTGTGAGTCCGGCAAAAACGTTATTTTCCCCGTTATAATTCAACAGACTCTAAGCGTAAAGGAGCGAAAAATGCGAAAATCTCTGTGGTTGCTCGTATTGCTTACCATGCTGGCGCTGGTCGTCCCGGCGCAGGCGCAGGACGGCACGACGAATACCGTGTCGTTCAATAACTTCAGCTTCAGTTACGATCCGGCGCTGGGTTCACGGCTGACGGTGGTGCAGTACCCCGGCGACGCGCCCGAACTGGAACAGCCCGGCGGGCCGATTGCCCCACACACCTATTTCACGATCTACGATGAACTGGCCGACCCGGCGTTTCCCGAATTCGGCCCGATCATCATCCGCGTTTACCGCACGGCTGACCTTGCCGCTTACCCGCTGCTCCAGCCAGAACTGGCGAACCTGCAGAGCCTTGTTTCCAACCAGCCAGAACTGAGCGCTTATACCAACGTGCCGGACGATCTGGCGAACGCGCAGTCGCTGCCCTTCCTGTATGGCATGGGCGCGTCGCAGGTGATTCGTGGGCAGGCGCGTTATGTCAACCTGGGTGCGATCAAAGGCATCAGCTACCTTACGGTATTCCGTCAGGATGTCTCGCCCTTCACCGGCGGCGACTTCCTCTACACCTTCCAGGGCGTGACCGATGACGGCCAGTATGCTGTCTCGGCGCAGTTCGCCGTGTCCACCGACCTGTTCCCGGCGCAAATTCCCGACGACTTCGATTACAGCGCGCTTGAAACAGGCTATACGCAGTACCTGCGCGACAGCACGGCCACGCTCAACAGCGCCACGCCTGACCGCTTTACGCCCTCGCTGAATACGCTGGACGCGGTGCTGGAGTCGTTCAGCTTCGGGAGTGTGACAGGCGAGGCCCCGGGCGCTGCGCCAGAGACGACCACACAGCCGGAAAGCACCCCGCCAGTGGTGGCTGACCCCTCGTTTGGCGGCCTCGGCGGGGTGACATGGACGCTAGTGAGTTATGGCGATCCTGCCGCGCCCACGCCCGCCGTGCCAGAAGCCCCGGCGACCATCAGCTTCGGCGCGGAAGGCGTGACGGGCAATACAGGCTGCAACAGCTTTGGCGGCCCCTTCACCTATGACAACGATACGCTGACGCTGGGCGCGCTGGTGGCAACCCGCATGGCCTGCTCTGATGTCATCATGACGCAGGAAAGCGACCTACTGACCGCGCTGGAAAGCGTGAGCGGGTTTGAGGTGGCGGATGGTACGCTGCAAATCTTCTACGAGAACGGCACGCGCGTGCTGACCTTCGCCGCGTCCGCGCCATAACGAGGTTGGTTTTGCCTTGTGTTGTGGGCGCAGCGTGCTGCGCCCCTACATTTTTTGTTTCCGCCCGTGACACTTCTTGAACTTGAGGCCGCTGCCACACGGGCAGGGATCGTTGCGGCCAACCTGCGCGAACTGCCTTTCCAGTTCCAGCTTTTCGCGTGCCAGCGTGAACATGACATTGGCCGGGGCGCGTCTTTGCGCCAGTTCCGCCGCCATCATCTGCATCGGGCGGTTCACATGATTGAAGAAGGCGCGATACCCCGCGCACAGGTAATTCAGCCCCGGCTCACCGTCGGGCGTTTCGATAAAGCGGTCTTTGGGGCAGCCGCCGTTGCAGACAAAGCGCACCTCGCACTCATGGCAGTAACGCGGCAGCGTGTCCCGCTTGGCCTGCCCGAAGCGCTGCTGCTGTGCCGAGCCGACCAGTTCCGTCAGTGGGATAAATTGCAGGTTGCCGAGTTTATGCGCGGGTTCGACAAAGTGATCGCACGAATACACGTCGCCGTTGTGTTCCAGCGCCAGAGCCGTGCCACAGGTTTCCTCAAAGATGCACAGGCCGGGGCGGTTGCCTGTCCACGCGGCTAAGGCCACGTCGAAAATCTGCACGAAGACGCGCCCGACATCGTGCAGCACCCATTCATCGAACATCTCGATCAGAAAGCGACCGTACTGCTCGGCGGTGACTGAACGCTCGGTGACAGCGCTCCCTTCCTGAAAGCCGGTGTCGTTGGCGCGCTCGACAATCGGGATGAACTGCATGAACTG
>CAZJSU010000112.1:5055-14101 GCA_964548765.1 uncultured Anaerolineaceae bacterium | reverse complement strand
ATTTATTTGAACTCCTGTGATCCTTAAAAATCATAAGGTCAACGACGGACAAGCCCTACACCACGTATAGCACAATGGCCGCGAAGTGCAGCGCGCTGCCGCCCAGCACGAACAGATGCCACAGTTCATGATGGCCGAACCAACGGTGCAGGTTCGGCCTTTGCAGCGCGAAAACCAGCGCCCCGATTGAATAAGTCACGCCCCCGGCCAGAATGAGCAGCAGCGCGCCGGGATGCAGCAGGCGCAGCGCTTCCGGCAGCGTGATAATCCCCACCCAGCCCATGCCGATGTACAGCAGGGTCGAAAAATGGCTGCCCTGTCCCTTCAGGAACATCAGCTTGTAGACGATGCCCACCGCCGCCAGCAGCCACACCAGCAGCAGCACGCTCCAGCGCCACGTACCATCCAGCGTGTTATAGACGATCGGCGTATACGTCCCCGCGATCATCAGGTAGATGGCGGCATGGTCGAGGCGGCGCAGCAGCAGCACCGTGCGCTCAGAGCCTTTGACCAGATGAAACATCGTGCTGGCGCTGTAGAGCAGAATCACGCAGATGCCGTAAATCAGCACTGAGATCAGCTTGGCTGGCTCGTCACGCGTGACCAGTACCAACCACACCAGCCCGGCACATCCCAGCACCACGCCCGCCAGATGGGTAAAGCCGTTTACAGGTTCACGAAAGCGCGTCATCATGATAAGCGTTAACGCCTTCCCACTGAAATGCGTACACGATCTATCCATCATTATAGAAAATGTCGCCAGAGGGTGATGTATAGATTTTGATGGCGTTTTGTGTGGAAACCGTCCGCTTATTCCACAGCGGGCAGCGTGAACCAGAAGGTGCTGCCGCTGCCGGGGATGCTCTCCACACCGGCCTCGCCCTTCAGGCGCGTGACGATACGCAGCAGGATCGAAAGCCCCAGGCCAGCCCCCGCCGCCTCGTTATGGTGAAAGCGCGAGAACATCTCGAACAGCTTCTGCTGGTTGTCCTCGCTGATGCCCAGCCCGTTATCCACCACTTCGTAACGCACGGCCTTGCCCTGCCGCGCCCCGCGCACACAGATGCGCGGCGTGGGGTTGTTCTGCCCGATGTACTTCACCGCGTTGCCGATCAGGTTGGCGAAGATTTCCTCCACCCAGACCTCATGCCCCAGCGCCCGGGGCATATCCGGCATGATCTCCACATGGATGCCGCGCTCTGTCACCTGCTGCTGGAAGCGTTCCAGCGCGCCGTGCGCCGCCTGCGTCATGTCCACCGCTTCAACAACGTCGCTGATATTACGCACCCGCGAGAGCAGCAGCAGGCCGGTAATCATGTTGTCCATTCGCATGGCGGCTTTTTCCATACTGCCCAGATATTTGTGTACCGCAGGCGACAGCGTATTATCCTGCTGCATCACCGTCACATAGCCCAGCATGACCCCCAGCGGCGCGCGCAGGTCATGCGCGACCGTGTGGCCGAAGGCGTTCAGCTCGCCGTTGCGTGCTTCCAGTTCCTGCGCGTACTGGCGAATGGTCTCCTCGGCCTGCTTGCGCTCGGTAACATCGCGCAGCACCACCACCCGCCCGGTCAGCTTGCCGCTGCGGTTGTAAATCCCGGAAAGCCGTATATCGAAATAGCGCCGCGCGCCCGCCTCATCAAAGGCCAGTTCCTCCCACGACTCGGTAATATCGCGGTAACGTTCCAGCAGTTCCGCCGCCCCCTCGAACACGTCCTGCGCGGGCTGGCCGATCACCTGTGTGGCGGTCCTGCCTGTGAGCGCCAGCGCCGCCGGGTTGGCAGCAATGATCGTGTTCTCGGCATTCAGCACAATCACCCCGTCGCTCATGCTGCCGACCACCTTGCCATAAGCCGCCGGGACGACATCGAACAGGTTCTGGCGATAAAGGTTAAGCCCGACAGGGACACACGCCAGCGCAAAGCCGAAAGGCGTAAAATCGAAGTGCAGCGCGTTCGTCAGGCCCAGCAGCGTTGGCAGGTTGCTTAAAACGGGCAGGCTGACCCCCACCAGCAGCAGCCCGATCTGCCCCCGGTAGGCCGAGGGCGCGCGCAGGATCGTCGCCACCATCAGCAGCAGCGCCAGCACCGTCACCGCGTACAGGTAGCTGGTGGTGACGTAAAACAGCACGCCATAAACCGGCTGGAAGGCGACCAGCCCGCCTGTGGTGCGTACAACAGCGGCGCTCGTCCAGTACAGGTTGTGATACTCGTTCGTCCACGCCGCGACCATCTGGCACACGGGCAGGAAGAACAGCACCATCAAACGACGCGGCGTGAGCCAGCCCTGATGACCGCCGTAAATCATGACGAACAGCAGCCAGATCACGGGCGTGCTGATGAAGATATGCTGGATTTTCTTCCAGAACAGGATGACCTGTAACTCGACGGTCAGCAGTTCCAGCGCGTAGGCGATCATCAGCCCGGCGCAGAACAGCGCGTACACAAAGAACAGCGTGACCGCCAGCGTGGAGTCGCGCCGCCACGCCACCAGTGCGAAGATAATCAGTAATGCCGCGCCCACCAGCAGCGGCACAGCATAAAGGTTAGACTGCCAGGGCATCACCTTGCTCCCGTGAGGTGCGGGTTATATATCTGTTATACCATTGGCTGGGGGAGATACGTCGTAAAGAAGCGGTAAATCAACAGGAGAGAGTCTGCTGCCGGGCAGGGTGACACCCGGCAGCAGGCCATGATGATGCTGCCTAGTCGCCCAGCGCCGGGGCGGTGCCGGGGGTCAGACCGGGCAGCGCATTACCATTCATCACTTCCTCGAAAGCCGCGCGCTCCAGCGTTTCCTGATCAATCAGGATTTGCGCCAGCGCGTCCAGCTTTGCGCGGTTGTCCGTCAGGGTCACTTTCGCGCGGTCGTAAGCGGTGCTGACGATGCGCTTGACTTCCTGGTCAATCTGCTCGGCGGCATGTTCGCTGTAGTCGCGCTGTTCGCCGATCTCGCGCCCAAGAAACACCGAGCTGGAGCCGCCGCCAAAGGTGCGCGGCCCAAGCAGGTCGCTCATGCCGAACTGCGTCACCATGCTGCGGGCGAGGCTGGTGGCTTTTTGCAGGTCGTCGCTTGCGCCAGTCGTAAACTGGTTAAAGACGATTTCCTCCGCCGCGCGCCCGGCCAGCCCCATTGCAATCCGGTCTTCGATCTGCTCACGCGAGACGAGCGAACTGTCTTCTTCCGGTAGGGAGAGGACATAACCGCCCGCGCGTCCACGCGGCACAATCGTGATCTTGTGGATGGGGTGCGTGTGTTCCAGCAGGTGCGCCACCACCGCGTGACCCGCCTCGTGATAGGCGATCTTGCGCTTCTCCTTGTCGGAGATCACGCGCGTCTTGCGCTCTGGCCCCATGATCACGCGCTCCATGCTTTCCTGAAGCTCGCTCATGCCGATCGTCTTCTTGTTGCGCCGCGCGGTCAGGATGGCCGCCTCGTTGATGAGGTTCTCAAGGTCTGCGCCAGAGAAGCCGGGGGTGATTTTCGCAATCGCCTGCAGGTCTGCGTCGGCAGACAGCGGCTTGCCCTTGGCATGAACCTTGAGGATGTCCAGCCGTCCGGCCACGTCCGGGTTATCCATCGTCACCTTGCGGTCAAAGCGCCCCGGGCGCAGCAGCGCCGGGTCGAGGATGTCCGGGCGGTTGGTCGCCGCGATGACAATCACGTTCGTGCCTGTCTCGAAGCCGTCCATCTCGACAAGAATCTGGTTCAGCGTCTGCTCGCGCTCGTCATGACCGCCGCCCAGCCCCGCGCCACGATGCCGCCCTACCGCGTCAATTTCGTCCACGAAGATGATCGAGGGGGACTCTGCCTTCGCGCGCTCGAACAGGTCGCGCACGCGGCTCGCGCCCACGCCGACAAACATCTCGACAAATTCCGAGCCGGAGATGCTGAAGAACGGCACCCCCGCCTCGCCAGCAACGGCGCGCGCCATCAGCGTTTTACCGGTGCCGGGCGGGCCAACCATCAGCACGCCCTTCGGAATACGCGCCCCCAGCCGGATAAACTTCTCCGGCTCTTTCAGGAACTCGACGATCTCCGCCAGTTCCTCTTTGGCTTCTTCCGCCCCGGCCACGTCAGAGAACGTCACCTGTGGGCGTTCCATATCGCGCGTTACACGCGCCCGGCTGCGCCCAAAGCTCATCGCCTGATCCTGCCCGGTGCGTACCGAGCGCATCATGCGCCACAGCAGCCAGATGATGACCAGCGTTGGCACAATCGCAATCAGAAGCTGGAAAAGGATGCCGCTGGTATTATCGCCCGGCTGTTCCGAGAAAGTGACGGCCTTGATCTGGTCGTCCGTCACCCCAAAGGTTCGCAGGCTGTTAAACAGGTCGGTCTCGCGTTCCTTGTAATAGACCGACTGTGTTCTGTCGCGGTATTGAATAACCACATCCTGCCCGCCGCGTACAGTGATCTCCTGCACAAGGCCGCGCTGAAGGTCGCGCGCCAGTTCGTTCATGGGAATGCGATCATTGCTCTGGAAGCTTCCAGGGTTACCAAAGGTAAGGACGAACAGAAGCAGCACGACCACGCCCATGATAATCCAGAGCCGCTGTGCGTTTTTGTTCGAGAACGGGGAATTGTTGTTTTCGGGCGGAGGTCTGTTATTCACGCCTGTATCTCCACGGTAACTATAAGTCAGCCCTCTTAATCATAGTGTCTGACTCACCTACGGTCAAATAAGAAAAGTGATAGAGTAACGTCACAAAGCTCAGGGAGAAGTTGCCTGTACACAACCCTCCTGAGCCTGTTGACATTCCCGGAATGCCCGACTATCGGTGATTTGAGAACGACTTATACAATACACCTTGTCCTGACATCTCTCCTCATTATACGATACTTCTGCACGGAAAAAAAACGTAAATTTTTTCTAACGACGACTATATAAAATACTGTTGCTTAATAAAACAGTCTGTAATATGCTTAACTTATCTGGATCGGAGTTTCGGCTTTCATGATTACCTGCCCCAACTGCGGACGCAGTAACGAGGACAATGCTAAAATCTGTGCCTACTGCGGCGAACCGCTGGATATGGTGGAGCGTGTCTCCACACGCGCGCTGGAGGATACCGACTTCGAGGAAGGCCGCCCGATGTGGGGCGCGGTTCGGTTCGATGCCAACACCTATCTGACATTGACGGAACGCGAGTCTGGAACGCAGATCAATTACGCCTTCGACAGCCTGCACGAACTGGTACTTGGCCGTACCGACCCGGAGACAGGCGAAGCCCCCCAGATTGACCTTGAGCCTTATGGCGCGGCGGAAAAGGGCGTTTCCCGCCGCCACGCGCTCATCACCCTGCGCGAGAACAAACTTCAGTTACAGGACATGGAAAGCCCTAATGGCACCTTCATTAACGGGCAGCGCATCGTCCCTAACGAGCCGCGCCTGCTGCGCGATGGTGATGAACTGCGGCTGGGGCATCTTGTCCTGCGCTTAACCTTTTCCCGCGCTTAACCTTCCGTTATCCTGACAATGCATGAACTTGCTGTAAAATTTACGTAAAGCGTGCAATTCTTTTCTCAGGCAAGTTGGCTATAGATTTACGGCCATTTCTGTTGCACGATGGAGATAGCTGATCAGAAATCCCTATTTCAGGAGGGATACTATGTCTGACGATTCATTCTATAAAGTCTCGTATATGCAGGGTCTGCACGCCTTCCAGAGTGCCAGAAACAAAGCGTTCTGGCAGGAGATCATTGGCCTGCTGCGCGGCAAGCCCGCCGAACTGCTGAGCTTCGACGACATCAAGACGCGGCTGCGGCTGCGGGAAGAAAGCTACAAAGGCTTGCAGGATGTGCCAGTCAACCGCATTGTCGGCAGCGTAGGCCGCTACCGCGACTTCACCAGCAACTTCCTGCCCAAGCGCGGCAAGATGCAGGAACGCTGGAGCCGGGTGTATGCCTACACTACCAGTATGCAGGGGCTGCCGCCTGTCGAGCTGTACAAGATTGACGATGTGTATTTCGTGCGCGACGGTAATCACCGCGTCTCGGTGGCGCGGCAGATGGGCCATAAGACGATTGAAGCGCACGTGACCGAACTGCCGACAAGCGTAGACCTTGAGCCGGGCATGTCGTCGGAAGCGCTGGACGCGGCGACGGCTTATGCCGCCTTCCTCGATGAAACGCGCCTGCCGCACACCCGCCCACATCACCAGCCCATCACCCTCAGCGAGCCATCGCGCTATGTTGACCTGATGGGGCATATTTACCTGCACCAGAAGGGGTTGGAAATGGAAAACGGCGCATCCTGCACGCTGGAGCAGGCCGCCGCCAACTGGTACGATAACGTCTATCGCCCGGCGGTGACGCTTATCCGCAAGTATGAGGTGCTGCGGTACTTCCCTAACCGCACCGAGGGCGACCTTTACCTGTGGATGGTCGAGCATCTGGCCGAGGTCAAAGAAGCCTTTGGCGAAGAAGCCAGTGTACGCAGCTTCAGCCATGCGCTGGTAGACCTGTTAAGAGAGCAGAACAAGCCCGTTCCCAAAGACCTGCACGACGAGGATGACGATTCGGTCATTCTGACGCGGGCAGATGTGCAGGCCGCGCTGGAAGAATACCGGAAGCGCCGCGACGACCAGAACGGCCAGCAACGCTAATACCCCTGTGCCGGGCTGGCTTAGCCCGCGCAGGCTGACAGGATTTTCCCTCTTTATCGCAGAGAACATAACACAGAAAGCAGCCGACCATGCCTCGTAAACCGCTTATCGTGATGCCTGTGGAAGCGCCGGTGCAGCAGGCCGCCTTTGATCTGTACGACACGCTGGTGCAGGCCATTACCGCCAGCGGCGAAACCTTGCAGGACAGCGACGTGCTGGCCGTCTCCAGCAAGTACGCCGCCATCAGCGAGGGGCGCATTATCGCGCTGGCCGATGTCGTCCCCACGCTGGAGGCGGAGGAGATCGCCCACCGTTACCACATGAACCCGGCGATGGTGCAGCTTGTCATGCAGGAGGCCGACCACATCTTCGGCGGCATCGAGGGCTTCCTGCTGACGGTGAAGGATGGCATCCTCTCGCCCAATGCCGGGCTGGATCGCTCGAACATCCCCAACGGCTACGTCGTGCTGTTCCCGGCGCATCCTTACCAGCTTGCCGCGAACATCCGGCGCGAGATACAGGCGCGGCTGGGCGTGACTGTCGGCGTGATCCTGACCGATAGCTGGCTGATGCCGGGGCGCTTGGGGACTTCGGGCGTGGCGCTGGCGACGGCGGGCTTTAAGCCTGTGCAGGACGAGCGCGGCAAGGAAGACCTTTTCGGCAACCCCATGCAGGTGACGCAGCGCGGCATGGCCGATACGATCTGCGTATGCGCGCAGATGGTGATGGGCGAGCGCGATGAAGCCACGCCTATCGCCATCGTCCGCAACAGTGGTGTCCCCATGACCGACGACGAGATCACCGTCGCCGACGTGGCGATTGCCTGGCCGATGTGCATTTACGTCGAGTCGCTGACGACCGGCCTGCTGGAGGACAACCTCGCCCGCGCGAAGGCCAGCGGGCGCTAACCCCGGTCACAAGCGCGATACATCGCGCCCATATGCAACCTGTGCTGGACGCGCCGTTGCGTGTCCCTATAAAACATGCGGTGCCTGTAGGGGCGCAGCGTGCTGCGCCCTCATACATGCCGTCCGCGTACAAATGATGAATTTTGCGTAGTGGGCTGGAATCACGTCACGGCCTTGCAGAAGCGTTACTTTCGCCAGTTCCTCGGCATCCTTCAGTGGGTTGCCATCAAACGCAGCAAGCTGCTGGTGTTCATTGACCAGTGGGAACGCACGACAGGCAAATGTTCTGACTGCGGACGCCTGCAAAAACTGGAACTAAAAGACCGGACCTTTCGCTGCGGGGGATGCTCTACATCATTTCCGGCAATCACAGGCGCTCCAGCAGATAAATACGCGGGTGCAGGCCACCCTGAAACACGCGCAGGCTGTGCTGTACCTGCCACAGGTGAGACAGTTCACGCAGCACCTGCTCTATCAACCGGATTTCGTGCGTAATGAAGACCGCCCGCGCGCCAGCCACCGCCACCCGCGCCGCCTCCGCCAGCACCAGCGGGTACAGCGCCCGGTTCGCCTCGTGCGAACCGACCAACTGCCCCCAGGGCAGGTCAGCCATCACCACATCCAGACACGCATCGGGCAGTTGCAGTTTGGCCGCGTCCATCTCGAACACATCCGCGTCCCTGGCATGGCCGCTGGCGGTCAGGTTGGCGGTGGCGCAGCGCAGCGCGATCAGGTCCGTATCACAGCCGCCGACGGCCTGCGCAGGGCTGTGCAGCAGACGCTCCACCAGCAGCGTCCCGCTGCCGCACATCGGGTTGAACACGCGGTCATCCGGGCGCGGTTGGGTCATCTCGACCATCGCGCTGGCGATGGTGGCGTTCAGCGCGCCTTCCATGTCGCACACACGCCACGCCCGCGCCGACAGCGGCCTCGGCGAAAGCCGCGCCAGCACCTCCCAACCGTCGGCGTGAACATCCGCCTTACGCACGCGCAGCAGTAAGTCGGCCTCATCGTCGTGGTAAGTCATCCCGGTCGCTTTGGCGATTTCGTCCCGCAGGCGCTGGAAAACCGACGACTGCCCGCCCGCCGCGCTGATGCGAAATGTCCTGAACGCCCCCGCCGGGTGCAGGCTGCGTACCGTGTTGATCTGGCGTATGAGCGTGGTAAAGTGCTGGTGGCCGAGCAGCGCCAGCGGGCGCGGGATGGGGAAATGCTCAAGCAGGTAGACCGCCGTACTCTGGCGCAGTTCCAGCAGCGCGCGCAGGTCGCCGCTGTATCCAAAGGGGACTTCTTCGCGTTTGTCCTTGCGCCTCACCTGTGCCACAGCCCCAAAGCGGCGGCGCAGTTCGTCCTCGGCGTAGGGCTTCAGGCCAGTGACCACCTCAGCCTCGCACAGAAAGCGCGGCGTATCGGCAGGGGGTGGGTTTTGGCGGCGGGATTTTGATTTCGGCATAGTAAGCGCATTATACTTTCAGGCACAGTCAATTGGTTGTGTTGACGTTTGACCTTTTGGTGGCTCGGACGGCATGT
>CAZJSU010000112.1:0-4955 GCA_964548765.1 uncultured Anaerolineaceae bacterium | reverse complement strand
CGCGATACATCGCGTCCGCGACAGGCAAGACCACCGAAACACAAACATCAACAGCACCTAATAAAACCACGAAGACACCAGGAACACAAATTCTCTGTGTCCTGTGGTGCAAGAGACAGGCTGCCACATGAACCACGCCAGCTTACTGCGCGGGGAGCGCGTACAGTTGACCGCGCTCAACCGTGAGGACGCACACATCATCGCGGGCTGGGAGCAGGATACCGAGTTCCTGCGGATGCTCGATGCCTCCCCCGCCCAGCCGCGCGGGACAGACGAAATCATGCGCTGGATGGAAAACGGCCAGAAGGCGCGCAATAACTTTCTGTTCGGCGTGCGAACAACCGCCACAGCCGAACTGATCGGCTGGATAGAGCTGGACGGCATCCAGTGGACACACGGCAGCGCGGGCGTGGGCATCGCCATCGGCAGCCGCGAATACTGGGGGCAGGGTTACGGTCACGAGGCGATGGTGCTGATGTTGCAATTCGCCTTTCATGAGCTAAACCTGCACGGCATTCACCTGACGGTCTTCGCCTATAACACACGGGCGATCGCGCTGTACGAGCGGCTCGGCTTCCGCCGCGAGGGCGCGTACCGCGAATACCTGCACCGCGACGGCCAGCGCTACGATATGCTGATCTACGGCCTGCTGCGCCGCGAGTGGGAAGCGCGTAACGCGCGGGCGGCTGGCTGGCACACGAGCTAGCCGGAGGCGGGTTTAACGCTGTCTTTTTCCCCTGCCTCGTTATAAACTACTCCGCTTAAACTCATTTGTGCTATTTCAGGAAAACTTATGGACAACTGGCTGTCATTTCCAAATGATTTTAAGTGGGGCGTAGCGACTTCCTCGTACCAGATCGAGGGCGCAGCCTTTGAAGACGGACGCGGAACTTCCATCTGGGACACCTTCTGCCGCACCCCCGGCAAAGTGGCGAACGGCGATAATGGCGACATCGCCTGTGACCACTATCACCGTTACCTCGACGACATTGAACTGATGGCCGAACTCGGCGTGCAGATGTACCGCTTCTCCATCGCGTGGCCGCGCATCATGCCACAGGGGACAGGCGAGGTCAATCAGGCCGGGCTGGATTTTTATGACCGCCTTGTAGATGCCCTGCTGGCGAAGGGCATTCAGCCATACGCCACGCTCTATCACTGGGATTTACCACAGCCCTTGCAGGATGCGGGCGGCTGGCCGTCGCGCTTTGTGGTGGATGCCTTCGCTGATTATGCCAATGTCGTCTCGCGCTGCCTCGGCGACAGGGTGCAGCACTGGATGACGCACAACGAACCCTGGTGCGCCGCCTTTCTGGGATACGGCATAGGGCATCATGCACCGGGCATACAGGACTTCCCGGCATCGCTGCGCGCTGCCCATCACCTGCTGCTCTCGCATGGCCGTGCTGTTCCCGCCATCCGCGCCAACGGCGACGCGCGTACACAGGTCGGCATCGTCCTGAACCTGACATGGGCAGACCCGGCAACGGACAGCGACGCAGACAAGGCCGCCGCCGCCCGCGTGGAGGGCTTCCAGAATCGCTGGTATCTTGACCCGGTGTATCGTGGTGAGTACCCGGCGGATATGGTGGCGCTTTACGGCGGCGAAGTCCCCGGTCTGGAAGATGGCGACCTGAAGGAAATCAGCGCGCCCACCGACTTCCTCGGCATCAACTATTACACGCGCGGGGTCGTCGCCCATGACGAGGCCAACGGCGGGCCGCTGCAAGTCACCTCGGTGCGCCCGGAAGGGGAGTATACCGAGATGGATTGGGAAGTCCACCCGGACAGCCTGTACCGTCTGCTGATGAAGGTACACGAAGAATATGCGCCGGGTGATCTGTATGTCGCCGAGAACGGCGCGGCCTATAAGGACGAACTGGGCGAGGATGGCCGCATTGCAGACACAGGCCGCAAGAATTACCTGCAAGAGCATTTCGTCAGCGCGCACCGCGCCATCGAGGAAGATGTGCCGCTGAGAGGCTATTTCGTGTGGTCTATGCTGGACAACTTCGAGTGGGCGTTTGGCTACGATAAACGCTTCGGCATCATCCATGTGGACTTCGAGACGCAGCAGCGCACCCTGAAGGACAGCGCCCGCTGGTACGCGCAGGTCACGCGGCAGAACGGCTTTTCAAGGTAAGCGCCTGATGGGTAACGGGTGGCTTCCTATCCGTTACCCCTTTTCACCTTGCTGCGCCGCTTTGCGTACATGAATGAACCACGCCGTGCCAAGCGTCGCCAGTGAGTTGGCCGTGATGTCCAGCACCGATGCGCCGCGCCCCGGTACAGCGTTCTGCACCAATTCCGTCACCAGCCCTAATGACAGGCCAATGACCACAGCCAGCAGCAGCGACCGGCGCAGCGGCACACGCGGCGCGAATGTCCACGTCCATAACGCCGTCAGCACCGCGAACGCGATGATATGCCCGGTCGTGAGCAGGATTTCGCGCTCCAGCGTGGGCGGGCCGGGCGGCGCGGGTGGGCCGACCACAGGCCGCGCGCTCGGTTGTACCAGCACGAGGGTCATAAAGGCGCTGTAGGCCAGCGCGTAAACACGTCGCACACGGGGGCGCTGTAAATAAGTCATCATCGCCTCTCACCATACGCGATCATCGGCGTTCATGCCAGACGCAAATCCGCCGCTTCCCTGACGGTGAAGCATGATGCGTGTCGTCAGAAGTGGTATATTCTTGGTGAATCTGGAAAATATGGATGACGATGTAGGGGCGAAGCGCTGCTTCGCCCAGGGCAAGTCGCCGACCTGCCCATACCTTTTGGGGAGACAACATCATGCGTTTAGGGTTGATGCTTGGTTATTCCGGCAAGAAGATGGCGCTGCCGCTGGAACTGGTGCAGGAGGCAGACCGCCTCGGTTATGACGCGGTGTGGACTTCGGAGGCGTGGGGGTCAGACGCGATCACGCCGCTGGCGTGGCTGGGCGCGCAGACGCAGCGCATCAAACTCGGCACCGCCATCTTACAGATGGCCGCCCGCACCCCGGCCATGACCGCCATGACCGCTATGACGCTCGACCAACTTTCCGGCGGGCGCTTCCTGCTGGGGCTGGGGCTGTCTGGCCCGCAGGTGATCGAGGGCTGGCACGGGCAGCCTTACGGCAAACCTTTAGGCCGCACCCGCGAATACGTGAGCATCGTCCGGCAAATCTTCGCCCGCAAGGGCGCGTTGCAGCACGAGGGCGAACACTACCAGATTCCCTATCAGGGCGAAAAGGCGACCGGGCTGGGCAAGCCCCTCAAAAGCATCCTGCATGGCCGCGCAGACTTGCCGATCTATCTGGCGGCGATTGGCCCGAAAAACGTCGCGCTGGCGGCGGAAATCGGCGACGGCTGGCTGCCGATCTTCTTCTCGCCCCAGCGCTACGACAGCACCTTTCGCCCGCATGTCGAGGCCGGGCTGGCGGCGGCGGGCAAAACGCTGGAGAACTTCGACATCGCGCCGACGGTCTCGGTGGCGATGGATGATGATCTGGAAGCCTGCTGGAACCAGTTCAAGCCCGTGCTGGCGCTGTATATCGGCGGCATGGGCGCGCGCGAGAAGAACTTCTACTATGACCTCGCCTGCCGTTACGGGTACGAGGACGCGGCCAACGAGATTCAGGACCTGTACCTCAGCGGCAGGCAGTTCGACGCGGTGGCGAAAGTGCCGAATGAGCTTGTAGACGAGGTGACGCTGTGCGGGCCAAAGGCGCGCATTCAGGAGCGGCTGGCGCTGTGGCGAAGCAGCCCGGTCACGCTGCTCAACGCGACCGTGTACGACCTGCCCACGCTGCGCGCACTGGCCGAACTGGTGTTATGAGCAAATTGCCCGCAACTTCTCGCAGACCTGTGCGTATTAATCAGCAGCAGCCAAGTCAGACAGACCGGGCGAAGTATCCGGCTGTGTGGTCGCGGCGGCGTTAAGGAGAAACCGTTATGAACGACATCCGGTTACAGGCCACCGGGCTGATCTGGATCGCGCTGGCGGCGATTCTGATCTTTGCCGCGCCTCCTGGCGAGATTGTGCCGCTGACCTTCATTCTCGGCGCGGCGGCGACGATCAGCACCATCGCTATCTGGGACATGGCTGGCAAAACCATGAACAGAGCGTATGACGAACAGGCGCAGGCGGACAAGCACAAACGTGATGATCGCACCCGTCGCCTGATCGAGAAGCTGGACGAGGACGAAATCGCCGACCTTGAAGACCTGCTGGCCGCGCGGCGCGAAGACCGCCTGATAGATAGTGAACGCTAAGGGGGATTACCATGAGCGAACTCGGTAAAGTCATCACGACCCTGGGCATTTGGGCCGCCCTCACTGTGATCCTCGTGATGAACAGCATCAACAACGACGGCAGCACTATCTGGATGACGCTGATTCTGGGCCTCGCGGCAGCGGCCAGCACAGGCTTTATCTGGGGTGGCCGTGTCGCAGATCACGCCCCCACGCATGAGCAGGAACAGACCGTCAGGCGCAAACGTGGCAGCCGCACCCGTCGCCTGATCGAGAAGCTGGACGAGGACGAAATCGTCGACCTTGAAGACCTGCTGGCCGCCCGGCGCGAAGATCGCCTGATAGATGAAGGCACGAGGCGTTAACAATGGGCGCACAGGAACACCGCCAGCGTGCCGGGCAGGGCGCAATCACCATCGCCATCGTCACCGTCAGCGACACCCGCACCCCGGAAACGGACGGCAACAAACAGTACATTGAGGCGCGCATGGCCGAACTGGGGCATCATGTCGCGGCTTACCGCCTCATCAAAGACGAACCCGATCAGGTCGCGGCGGTGCTGGAAGAACTATGCGCCATGCCACAGGTGCAGATCGTGCTGTTCAACGGCGGCACAGGCATCAGCCCGCGCGACACCACCTTTGACATCATCAGCCGTTATCTGGAAAAGACGCTCCCCGGCTTTGGCGAACTGTTCCGCATGTTGAGCTATCAGGAAGT
>CAZJSU010000111.1:11130-14181 GCA_964548765.1 uncultured Anaerolineaceae bacterium | reverse complement strand
AGGTTTCGACGTAGGTGCGGCGCACCTGCTCCACGATTTCCAGCAGGCTTTCGGCGGTGTAGGGCTGGCCGCACAGGTCATGCCACAGCGCCGCCAGCGCCATGCCCATCGCGTGATCGTGGCGCGGGCCCGGCGGTTCATCGCCCGCCAGCACTACGCGCAGCCCGTCGCTTTCCAACCCGGCCTCGCGCAGGGCAACGATCACCCCGGCGGGATAGCGCGCCCACAGCGGCAGCGGGCGTTGTAGCACCGTTTGCTTAAAGCGGGCGCTGCGGAAGCTGAAAGTCGCGCGCAGCTCATCATCGGCCAGCGCCAGCGTGATCTCGTCGCCGGGGTGTACCGCCGCCGCTGCCCACATCTCACGCCCCGGCGCTTGTGCCATCCATTCCAGTGTAGCATCGGGGAAATTCTGCTGGAACGCCAGAAACAGGCGGACGGGCGGATCGCCAGAGATGACCACGGAATAACTGCCTTCCTACGCACTTGCAATTGAGCCAGTGTACCACATGCCGGTTCGCGCCTGCATTAATCTCTGCTACAATTTCAGCAGCTTACGCAAGCGCGCGGGGACAGTACGCTTATCGCCCCCGCAGGCCTGAAGCGCTTTACCGGGAGAACACGTGCGACCATACATTTTATTAGCAATACTCTGTTTGTTTCTATTGACCACCGCGGCGCTGCTGCCCATGACCGCCGCGCAGGAAACGACCGGCACCGAGGTCAGCGACGCGATGTGCGCGCCGGTGCTGGAAGCGGTATGGACGACGGCCAGCGATGCCTGCCTCGCCAAGCCTGCGGGGTATATCTGCAACGGGGGCAGACCGCCGCTGGTGGAGCCGTCGGGGGCGGTGAGCAGCGCGCTGTCGGCGGTGGGCGCGCTGGTCGAGGCGCAGCAGGTAGACATGCTGCAAACCTCGCCGTTCAGCATCGAGAACAACAGCACGGGCGTGGCATGGCTGCGGCTGGGCGAGCCGATTGCAATGACCGCGCTGCTGGTGGGGTATGTCGCGGTGATGGACGTGACCCCACCGGACTTTCCGCCCTGGCAGTCTATGGTGGTGGTGACAGGCAGCGACCAGTCCGCCTGCCCCAACGCGCCACAAAACGCCTTCGTCATGCAAACGACGGTCGGCCAAAGCACCAACGTGGTCATCAACGGGGCATCGGTTGCGCTGAACGGCACGCTGATGGTGCAGACGCGCGGCAGCGAGACGCTGTTTCTGGGGCTTTCTGGCAGCGCGCGCATTCTGGCGCGTGGGCAGGAACGCGAAATCCTGCTGGGCGAGCAGGTGTCTGTGCCACACAACGCGGGCGATTACTTCAGCCCGGCGGGCGCGCCTTCCATCCCCGATTTTATGGATAACCGTCTGGTGCAGAACCTGCCTGTCGCGCTGCTGGATCGCCCGCTGCTGCTGCCGCAGCCCGGTTACGTGACGACTGCCGGGCTGGTCAACGTGCGGGCAGAGCCTTCGACGCAGGGCGCGCTGCTGGGGCAGTTGGAGCGCGGCGAGGTGCTGAGTGTGCTGGGGGCGAACCCGGCGGGCGACTGGTATCATGTGCGGTTGGACACGGGCGAAACGGGCTGGATGTATGCTGACCTGCTGGTTCGCAACGTGGGCGAAATTCGGAATGTGTACGTGGCGACCCCACAGCCGCCGCAGCGCTACGGGGTGAACGGCACGCTGGGGCGTGTACAGGCTCCGGCGGGCATCAACGTGCGTAACGCGCCGGATGTGAGCTTTCCACAGGCGTTCACGCTGCCGGATGGCGCAGAGGTGACGCTGCTGGCACGCAGCCCGTACAGCCCTTGGGTGAAAATCCAGCATGGGGACAGCGTGGGCTGGGTGGCGCTGATCGCGCTCAACACGCAGGTGGTGATCGAGGCGCTGCCGATTGATTACGACGTGCCACCGCCGCCCGCGCCTACGCGCATCCCCGGTTCGTTCGGGAATGCCTTCCCCGATCCGCGCGGCGGGGGGTAGTGAGGGGGTGCAGGTGTGGGCGCAGCACCGCTGCGCCCTTACGAGGCGTGCCAGGCTGCCAGCAGGTCGGCTTCGCGCTCGGCGCTCATGCCGCCGCGCGGCTTTTCGTCTGGCTGGCGCGGGCGGTTCTGCTCCCATTCGAGCGTGTCGCGGACGGTCTCGGCCAGCGGGCGGAAGGTCAGCCCGGCGCGCACGGCCTTGCTCACGTCGAACGTGCTGAAGGCGATGGCCTCCTCCGGCACCCACAGCGGCATTTCCATAAAGGGCGCGACCTGATGCTCCAGCAGGAACGCCTCGTCCACCCATGTCAGGCGGACAGCGCTGCCTGTCACCTGCCTGCAGGTTTCCAGCACCTCGCCCATCGTCAGGTGGTAGTCCGGGCCGGTGGCGTTGTAGATGCCGCTGCCGCCCTGCTCGGCCATACGCAGCGCCCATTCGCCCAGATCACGCGCGTCAATAATCTGTACGCCAGCACCGGGTTTGCCGGGGGCGAGGACTTCGCCGCCGTTACGCGCCTCATCAGCGATGCGGGCGGGCCAGTAGGTGAAGCGGTTGGTGGGGTCGTGCGGGCCGACGATCAGGCCGGGACGGATGATGAGCGCCCGGTCGCCGTACACTTCCTCGACCACACGCTCGCACAGCGCCTTTAACGCGCCGTAGGCCGCGCCCGCGTCCTCGGTTGTCTGGTCCTCGACGGTTTCCAGCTTGCCGTTTTCGTCAATGCCCGCCCTGTCCTGCTCGCTGTAGACCGAGACGGTGGAGATGAACACATAGCGCCCAACCGCGTCCTTCAGCAGATCGGCAGACTGGCGCACCACGCGCGGCACGTAGCCGCAGTTGTCAATCACGACATCCCACGCGCGACCTTTGAGCGCGTCCAGATCGCCATCGCGGTTGCCGCGCAGCTTCTCGACCTGCGGGAACAGGTCGGGGTTGGTCTGCCCTCGGTTGAACAGCGTGACCTCGTGGCCTTGCGCCAGCGCGGCCTCGACCTGTGACCGCCCGATAAACTGTGTGCCGCCGATAATCAGAATCTTCATCCCTGCATCCTGTGTAATTTTTTCAAATG
>CAZJSU010000111.1:9429-11030 GCA_964548765.1 uncultured Anaerolineaceae bacterium | reverse complement strand
GCGCGCAGGGTCGCCCACCATTTGCCGTAGATGATCGCGCGGGGGTCGAGCGTGGTCAGCAGCAGGCTTTCCCATGTGCGACCTTCCTGCTCGCGGTGGATGCTGCTGGCGGCCAGCCCCATCGTGATGAGCGTGACCACCAGATACAGCGCGAGATTCATCGTGACCAGTAACCCGAAGGACAAATTGCCAACTGTTGCCTGCCCCGGAATCGCCGGGCCGATGAGGTCAAGCCCGGTTAGGGCTTCGATGATATGCGCCAGCGATACGATAAACGCCGGGGCAAGCAGCGCCAGCGCCACCAAAATCCACACACGCCCGGCACGGCTGGTGTTGATAACGTGCCGCTGGTGCTTGAGTTCGGCGCGGAGGACGGGGTTTTCATTGGAAAGCACGGACATTGGGTATCCTTAAAAAGACTCAACGCAAAGTACGCAAAGAAGCAAAGGCGCAAAGTTATTATAAAAGGAAAGGATGGTTATCCGGCGTAAACATTAGGAAGCGTGAGGAGGGCGTTGGGCATCGGTGACAGATATAAGTTAGAGTAGAGATGATCTCAAAACAGCCCCTTCAGTGGGCTTCCAGTTTTTAGTTAGCCGCATGGTTTTAACCAGCGGCGGTACAGGAAAAGTCCGATGCTTCACAGAACTTTCGTCTTGCTGTTCATCCTACTTGCCATGCCAACGCTCCGAGCGCAGGCCACGCCAACGCCGCAGCCCTGCTCCCTGCCGTCGCGCTTGAGCGCGGGCATCCGCGCCGGGGTGGTTGACGGCGGGCTGCCCAATAATGTGCGCCGCGCGCCAACCGTGAGCGCCACACGCCTCGGCCAGATTCCCGCCGGAGGGCTGTTTAGCGTGCTGGATGGGCCGCGCTGTGCCGAGGGGTACGTGTGGTGGCAGGTTGTTTATCAAGGCGTGACAGGCTGGACAGCGGAGGGCGACCCGGCCACGCGCACCTACTGGTTACAGCCGCTGCCTGTGCTGGACGTGGGCGGTGATATGCTGGCGGGCTGTCTGGAGCCGCCAGAGGATTACACGCAGGTGACGCTGGGCGCGGCGGTGCTGAACGCGCGCACACTGGCGATGCTCGACCACGCGCACGAGCTGTATCAGGCGATGGGCGGCACTGAGGTGGATTTTCGCCGGGCGATCACGCAGGGGAGCTACACGGGCGGGTATGTCGCGGCCAGCTTTGGTACGCATGACGGCGGCGGCGCGCTGGATTTATCGGTACGCAGCGCGGCGGATTTTCGCGTGCTGTATGACGATATCCCGCTGATGCTGCGGGCGCTGCGCGTGGCAGGGTTCGCCGCGTGGCTGCGCGAACCGGATGAACTGTATCCCGGCTCGCCGATTCACATCCACGCTATCGCTATCGGCGACGTAGAACTCTCGCCCGCCGCGCGTGACCAGATTGACGGCGCGTATGGCTACCTGCGCGGTTATAACGGCCTGCCACAGGAGGACGGCCAGCCGCACCCGGACACGTCCGGCGAAATGGTGCTTTGTCCCTGGATAGCGACACAGGATTATAATGATATGCGCAGCATTGATTTTGGTAAATAAGTCTTTTGTGGCTATAATATTTTATCGAAAGAGTCC
>CAZJSU010000111.1:0-9329 GCA_964548765.1 uncultured Anaerolineaceae bacterium | reverse complement strand
GCCGGGAATCCGCCCGACCTCGCCTACACCAGCAACATCAGCATCGCGCAGATGCACCTGCTTGACCTGCTCGAAGACGTGACCGATGTGGTGGAGGAAGCTGTTTCGCGCTACGGCAACATCATGCCAGGTACAAACGCGCCAGAAGTTGCCCAGTTTGACGGCGTGTGGAAGGCCATTCCGTTTATCTCCAACACGACCGGCTTCTTCGTGCGCGGTGACAAGCTGGCGGAACTCGGCTTAACCGGGGCTGACCTTGAGACGTATGATCAGCGCCGCGATGCCGCGCTGGCGATGTCTGACCCGGAGAACTCGTTCTGGGGCTGGGGACTCACGCCGAACCAGAGCGGTGATGGTCACGGCTTTCTGATGAGCGTAATCAACGCGTTTGGCGGCCATTACACGGACGAAACAGGTATGATCGTGCAGTTCGACTCGCCGGAGACATTGGCGGCGGTTGAGTGGCTGACCGAAACGTACATGGACGAGAAGTATCAGCCAATGCTGCCGCCTGGTGTTCTGAGCTGGACGGACATTAGCAATAATGAAACGTATCTCGCCGGCACTGTCGGCTACACGCATAACGCGTTCAGCGTGTACGCCCAGGCCAAGCGTGATGAAAACCCGGTCTTTCCCAATACAGTGCTGCTGCTGGCACCACTTGGCCCGGCCAATATCTCGCAGCGCGGTGGGGCCATTGGCGGATGGCTGACCATCTTCAAAGGCGCGAAGAACGTGGACCTGGCTAAAGAACTGGCGCTGCACCTGCTGGACCCGGATAACTTCACGCCGATGTCATCAGTTGCTGGCGGCCTGTTCATGCCCGCGTATGAGAACCTGTGGACGGATGATCTGCTCGCCGCCGACCCCAATTTCGCAATTATCAAGGAACAGGTCAGCGTCGAAGATCCATTCATTGGCTCGTCCTGGCCTGCACAGCCGAATGCGGCTATCGACGCGATTCGCGCCGCTTCTGTCCCCGAACAGATGATGGCGAATGTCTTCTCTGGCCGCATGACTCCAGAGGAAGCGGTGAAGGAAGCGCACCAGCAGATCGTGGACATCTTTGAAGAAGGCGGTATCATCCAGCCCTAGGCTGCTGGTACAGCTTTCAGCAAAAAACTATGACAGGGAAGGGCTTGCAAAAGCCCTTCCCTGTCAATCCGTAACCATACACGCAGAACAGAATATCGTTTTTAAAAAGTTCATTACCAGCGAGAGAGACTAATTTATGGACAATCAAGCCCGGCTCAGTGCCGCAGTCATTGATTCTTCTACCTCCAGACGCACCAGACGCTTTGAGGCAATTCTGGGCCGGGACTGGAAGGTCGCCTGGCCGTTTGTGCTGCCGATGATGGCGATCATGATCGGGTTGATCCTGTACCCGTTCATCAATGCTATCCTGCTCAGCACCACGTCGCTCAACTATCTCACGGGCGAAACCGTCCACGTAGGCTTCAGAAATTATGAGCGACTGCTGACGAACAGCGATTACCTGCTGTCGATGCAAAATACGATCCGCTTTACCATTCTCTCGCTGTCGGTCAAGTTCGTCACCGGGATGATCATCGCCCTGCTGCTCAACAGCCGCCTGCCCTTCAGGGGTTTCCTGACAGGTTTAATGCTTTTGCCCTGGATTGTGCCGGAGATCGTGACGGCGCTGGCGTGGAAAAGCATTTATGACCCGATCTTCGGCGGCCTGAACCCCATTCTTCAAAGCATGGGGCTGATCAGCCAACCGCTTGGCTGGCTGTCCGATCCGCAGCTTGCTATGCCCAGTGTGATTGCGGTCAACGTGTGGAAGGGCATTCCCTTCTATACGATGCTGCTGCTGGCCGGGCTGAAGTCGATTGACACCGAACTGCTGGAAGCCGCCGAGGTGGATGGGGCAAATGTCGTTGAGCGCTTTCGCCACATTACGCTTCCAGGCTTGCGATACGTCATTATCGTGACACTGCTGCTGTCGTTCATTTCGACGTTTAACTCATTCGGCCTTATCTTTCTGATGACCGGCGGCGGGCCGGGCGGCGCGACCCGTGTCTACTCAATTCTGGCGTGGGAACGTGCGGTTCGTTCGCTGCAATACGGGCCGGGCGTTGCCATCGCCCTGAGCGTCGCCCCATTAATGGTTGTGCTGATCTGGCTGCTGGCACGGTACATGCGCGCCGATGACCGCCGCGCGACCACCAGCGAAAAACCGTCCCTGGGCGATCAGATAACGAACATCGTTGGAGCGGTCGTCGGGATCATTCTGGACATAGCGCTGCTGCCGTTCCAGATTATCATCAAAGTTTGGGGGCTGATTTCCAGCGCCCTGCGCAAGTCCGGCGACCAACCGCTGTTGCGGCGCAGCAAACGCGACCGGATGAGCCTGGTCATGCGCATCCTGCTGCTGCTGCCGATCCTGATTTTTGTGCTGTTCCCGTTCTACTGGGTGCTGACCACTTCGTTTAAGACCACACCGCAGATTTTTGAGCGGCATTCGATCTTCTGGCCTGATCCCTGGACGTTGGAACAGTACACGACGCTGATCCAAGGTACGCCGTTCCTGACATGGTTCCGCAATACCATCATCGTAGCGGTTGCCAGCACGGGCATTTCGGTGGTGCTATCGGCGCTGGCGGCCTACGCGCTGGCACGGCTGAAGTTTTTAGGCGCAGGGCTGCTTACGAGCTTCCTTCTCATTACGTATCTGCTGCCAGGGACGATGCTGTTCATACCGCTGTACCAGACGCTCACCGACCTGGGGTTGATTAATACTTATGGGGCGCTGATCGTCACGTATCCGACGTTCCTGCTGCCGTTTGCGACATGGGTGATGGTCGGGTATTTCCGGTCTATCCCGGTTGAGCTTGAGGAAGCGGCTATGATCGACGGGGCGAGCCGCCTGCGCACCTTCTGGCGCATTACGCTGCCGCTGGCCGCGCCCGCGCTGCTCTCGGTGACACTGTTCGCGTTTACAACCGCCTGGAACGAATTCCTGTTCGCGTTTGTGTTCATCACCAGCGAATCACTGCGCACGCTGCCCGTTGGGCTGCAATCGCTAGTGGTCGGCGACATTCTGCCATGGGGCCAATTGATGGCAGCATCTCTGCTGACGGCGATCCCGGTGGCCGCGCTGTACATATTCGCCCAGCGCTATCTGGTCGAAGGGCTGACGGCGGGGAGCCTGAAGGGTTAACCCGGCAGACGGTGCTGTTGGTTCACTTACAAAACGATCATATCTGTACGGGCGCAGCGTGCTGCGCCCGTACGAAAATGAATTCGCCCGCACATCACAAACCGGATACCATCTGATTAAACGTCCTGCGCCAGACGAGGTTCCGTCTGGCGCGGTTTGTTTTAGGTGGCGACCGAATAGCCAGTGACCGGCGCTAGAGCGTGTGATGAACTTTGAGCAGCTCACGAGGCTAGTTTCTCCCCCTCAGCCCTGCGAAGCGTCCCTCTCCCATCCCACAGGGACTCCCTTTGGTCGCCGGGGCGAGGGACTTCAAAAGCACCTAACAAACGCTAGGCTTCCTCTAGCGTCTGTGCCAGTACCAGCCATTCCTGCACCGCCTGCTCAAGCTGGCCGAACGAGTCGAACACGAACATCTTCTGATGGAACTCGTGCGGGCTGGGCGCGATCTGGGCGATGGCATCAAGGCTGTAGGGGATGATGGGGGTTGCGCCATCGTAAGCGCGCCTGAGTTCGGTATAGCCGGACATCAGCCCCGCACCAAAGGCTTTGGTCTGGTCGTCCTCCTTGAGGAAGCCAAATTCGATGGAGTACCACCACAGGCTGCCCAACGCCTTGCGCTTCTCCACCGGGAACTGCACGGCGGTCAGCGCGAAACGGTGAATATAATCGGCGTAACGTGGGACGGCCATAAACGGCAGGTGGCCGAAGGCATCGTGCCAGATGTCGGGCAGCGGCGTGTAATCGAGCGAGTCGCGTTCGCGGATGTATTCGGTAATCAGGAACTCCTTCCGCGCCAGCGCCTCGAACCAGTCCTGCCCGCCGGAATACTGGACAGGCGTGC
Source organism: uncultured Anaerolineaceae bacterium (assembly GCA_964548765.1). GTDB lineage: Bacteria > Chloroflexota > Anaerolineae > Aggregatilineales > Phototrophicaceae > JAIOHN01. The sequence goes on along the minus strand of CAZJSU010000111.1, from coordinate 5,307 downwards.
TGACCAGCTCCCAGCCCACCAGTTCCTTTAGCAGGGTGTTGATTTTGTCAAAGTCGGGGATGCCATCGGCAGTGATGTTCAACCTGTCCATCCCCTCGAAGAACCATGAATGCGCGTACTGCTGCACCTGCGGCCACTGGCGCGCGTAGAGCAAGCGCCATGTCTCGTGTTCTTCCGGTGTCCACCGCTTAAACGGTCGTCTCTCGCTCATTATCAAGCCTCTGTTTGGGTCTTTTGTACAATCAAGTCTAGCCAGATTATACAACAGACCTCTCAGGGAACTAAATTAAAGCGCGGTAAGACTGGCCGAAATAAATGTTCGTCGGGCGTAGGAAGTGCGGCGCTGGGCGCGTCTACTGGTGTACAGGCAATACGCAGGGGTGTAATATCCCGTATTATGGAGGAAAGCTGATGGCTGTATTCGATAGCCCAATTAACACCGACGACAACAACCTTAACAAGGTGCTTTCGCAAAAGCTGCCAGTCGTGCTTTACCTGTACGACAAGGCCGACAAAACGCTGGACGAGGCGCTGACGCGCGCGGCCAAAGAGAACGCAGGCGAGATTCTGGTCGCGCGGGTGGATGCCACGCAGAACCCGCAGACTTACGGCCAGTACCAACGCCCGGCGCTGCCCGCCCTGCTGACGCTGGACGAGGGGCGCGTCGAATCACGCGCGGGACGTGTGCGCCCGGCGGATATTGAAGATCACGTGAGTTTCCTGCTTGGGCAGGGGCCGATGCCGACGGAAACCGCCGCCGAAAGCGAAGCCCGCGCGGCCAACGGCGCAGCGCCGTTCACCGTGAGCGACGACACCTTTGCCGACGACGTGCTGAAAAGCAGCGTGCCGGTGCTGGTGGATTTTTGGGCCCCCTGGTGCGGGCCGTGTCATATGGTCGCGCCTATCGTGGAAAAGGTGGCGCAGAAGTACGCCGGGCGCATTAAGGTGGGCAAGCTGAACGTGGACGATAACCCGATGACGGCCAGCACCTACCAGACGCGCAGTATTCCGACGCTGATTATCTTCAAGGACGGCCTGCCCACCGGGCGGCTGGTGGGCGCGCACCCGCAAAGCAACATCGAACGGCTGGTTGAGGACACGCTGCGCGGTTAGGCGCTGCGCTTAAGCATCCCCGGCATCGTGGATTTCAATGCTGCCCATGAGGATGCCGATCTCCGGGATTTGCTGTAAGCCACATTCGCCGGGGAAGTTCTCGATGCGCCCATTGCCGTTGAAGTCCACGCCGTTGATGATCTGCTCGATCAGAGCGGTGGCTTCGGCGATTTCTTCCTGAATGGCCGGCACGTCGTCGTCGGACAGGTCGGTGCGCTCTGTCCAGGCCACTTCTTTATCGGCCAGTTCTTCCTTCCAGTTACGCACGTTGGCAAGGCAGAAGTTCATGCGCTGCGTGTGCTGCTGGAGGGCGGGGTCGCCCTGCGCGGCGCTGGTGACAGCATCAAGCTGCTCGGCGATCGCATCCAGCAGCGCGTCCAGCCCGACATCGAAGCCGGGGTTTTCGGCCACTTCGTTGCGGTCATAGTCTATCTGCGTGCTGTTGAGGACGTTCAGCGTATGCTCGGTACGGTTGTGCAGCCAGAAAACGGTATGCGGCGAATGGTCGAGGCTGGTGTGAGTCAGCGCGGTCTGGGCGACGGTCTGCGCGCCGTCGAACAGGCTCTCCTTGGGGATGCGCGACTCGACGACCTGCTGCGCCTGAATGAAGATTTCGCGCAGCGCTGCCGGAACCGCCTCCGGCAGCCGCCCCTCGTAGACGACAGCGCTCGGTGTATCGCCGATTTCGGTTTCCTGCGAGATGAGCAGCGCGTTATACAGCGCGGGCAGCATCTGTCCCTGCGGGTCGGTGTAGCTGTGGATGCCGCCGCCGCCCGCGTCTAGCTGCAATTCGCCGATGGGCAGCACGGAGTCGTCCTCTGTGTTCCGCAGCCAGAGGGCGTAAACCTGCCCGCCGGGCGGCGCGGTGAGGTTCTGCACCTGTACGTTGACGGTATCGCCCAGGCCGCGCGTTGAGCTGTAGCTCGCCCGGCCACGATTGGTCAGCGGTACGGGCGTGACGGCAGGCGCGACGACTTCCTGCGCGGTTGTCGCGGGCGGCGCAACCGAGGGAATGACCGCCGCAACTTCCGTCGGCACAGCGGTGTTGACAGGCGCGGCAGGCGGGGTGTTATTGTCGTTACTGACCAGCAGGAACACGACAGCGACGATCAGCAGCGCGATGATCGCCAGCCCGCCGAGGATCAGCGCGGTGTTGGCGCTGCGCTGGGGGGTGGGCTGTACCACCTGCATCGGCTGTGATTGTGACGCTGTTGGGACAAGCTCGGACGAAGGCGGCGGGGTCAGCGCGGGCGCGGGGGTATAGGCCGCAGAGGACGCAGGCGTAGGGTTAGACCTTTGGGTGCTGTCGGCAGGGGCTAAGGGCTTGAGCTTGATAGCTGTCGTCCCCTGATGCACCATACGCAGAAATTCCTGCGCGAACTCCATCGCATTGTCGTAACGGTCTTCCGGGTTTTTCGCCAGCACGCGGCGCATGACGTTTTCCAGCCCTGCCGGAACATCCTCGGCCACCTGCGTGATACTCGGCACTGGCTCGGTGATGTGCTTCAGCACGACCTGCATGGGCGTGTCGGCGGCGAAGGGCTGCCTGCCTGTGAGCATTTCGTAGACGATCACGCCGAGCGAGTAAATATCGGCCTTCGGCGTGATGGGCAAACCCTGCCCCTGCTCCGGGGCCATGTAGGCGGGTGTGCCGACAATGCCGCCAGTGGTGGTCAGGCCGGTTTCGCCCTCGACGATCTTGGCGATGCCAAAATCGCCAAGCAGGGCGTGGCCTTCTGCATCCAGCAGCACGTTATCCGGCTTGATGTCCCGATGCACCACGCCGCGACGGTGGGCGTAATCCAGCGCTGAGGCGACCTGTCGCAGCAGCACCTCGACCTCGTTGAGCGGCATGGGGCCAGCGTCAATGCGCTCCTTGAGCGAGCCGCCCTCGACAAAGGCCATCACCAGATAGAGGATGCTGCCGTCGTTGCCGTAGTCATGCACGGGCAGGATGTGCGGGTGCTGCAACTGGGCAATCGTGCGCGCCTCCAGCCGGAAGCGCTCGATGAACTGGTGATCCTGGCCGGGGTGCGGTGGCAGCACCTTCACGGCGACAAAGCGATCAAAGTCTGGCTGGTAGGCTTTATAGACGGTCGCCATGCCGCCCTGCCCCAACAGCTCAATAATTTCGTATTTGCCCAGTTTGCGGCCAATCAGAGAAGACATCATTTCCAAACCTGCCCATAAATTTGCGAGGCGATGAACGAGTGCGAAAGTGGTGATTAGGTAAAATATTGCCCCTGACTTTATTATATGCCAATTATTATCAGGGTTATCCGCCAAAGGTAGGAAAAGGCTTTAGATTCGGTACGGAACGAGTTATGAAAGGCGGCCAGCCAGACCGCCCTTTATAATAAATGCACAAATATGGCTTTTGTCAGCGAATATAGCTGCCGTCCTCTGGCTGCCAGTCGCGCGCGCAGCGGAAGCCATACCAGGGGGAACGCTCGCGCACCGGGTCGTCGCGGGCGATGGTGCGCGCGTCGGTGCCGATCCAGTTCCACGAGCCGCCGCGCAGGGTGCGCGGGCTGTTCAGGCTGCTCAGGTTCTCGCGCCCGTCGTTGGGGTCGTAGTGATAATCGCGGTAGATGCTGCTCGTCCACTCCCACAGGTTGCCCGCCATGTTGAGCGCGCCAACCCATGACGCGCCGTTGGGGAACGCATCAACAGGCGCGCGCTCCGGGTAGCCGTCGTTGTGGTCAGCGATGCGCCAGTTCTCGCCACAGTGGCTATCGCACACGTTGAGGCGGGCGGGGTCGTAGTCGTTGCCCCACGGGAACAGCAGCCCGTCCGGCCCGCGCGCGGCGTATTCCCATTCGGCCTCGGTGGGCAGGCGCTTGCCGCTGGCCTGGCACACGGTTTGCGCTTCGTGCCATGTGAGGTTGGCCTGCGGCAGGTTCGTCCCCGGCTCTTGATGTTCGTGAATGTCTATCCAGAACGGGCGCTCAAAGGTGATGGTGGTCTGCGGCGCTTCGTCCTGAATCAGCCCGTCGCAGGTATTCGCAAGTCCGGCAGGGCAAATCGCCAGCCCGGCCTGACGCTCGGCCTGTGAACCGCCCATGAGGAACGTCCCGGCGGGGACGAGGACCATGCCTTCCAGCGCGCCCCCGGCGTATACAGGCTGCCAGTCGCTGTTGCGCGTGATCGGATTACCGGGAAGGCCGGGGCGCGTGGGGCGTGTCGGCGGCGGGGTATGCGTGGCGGGCGGGGGCGGCGTGGTGGGCGCGGTTGTGGGGCGATTAGCGGTTAGCGGGTCGGGGTCATCGCCATCGCGCAGGCCGTCGCCGTCGGTATCCGGGTTACGCGGGTCTGTTCTCAGGTTATGGACTTCGTGGCCGTCGGGGATGTGATCGCCGTCGGTGTCAGAGTTATTGGGGTCTGTGCGTAGTTCGCGCTCCTCCACGTCCGACAGCCCATCACGGTCACTATCGAGCGCGGCGACGATGGTTTCCGTCGCCACGCCGACCTGCGTTGCCCCCTCCTCCAACGGCTGGCGGGCGTTCAGCACACCATACACCACCGCGCCGCCAATTATGACCAGCACGACAGCGGCGATGACTCCGCCGATGATAAAGGTACGTGTGCCAGACCCGCGCGGCGCGGGCGCGGCGGGACGCGCCGCAACCGATGGCTGCTGGCCGGAAGGCGTGCGCGAGGGCGGCACCAGCGTGGGTGATTGTGAGCCGGTAGGTTGTGGCGCGCTGTGCGAGATGGGCGGGCGCTGCGCGACGTTGGGCATGTTTTCCAGCTTCACGCCCCGGCGCTGGAACTCGGCATAAAGCTGGTTGAGCGCGTGGTAGTAATTCTGCTGGTGAAAGTCCACATACTGGATGCGGTTCAACTGAAAGTGAATCTTGGCCGGGCGCAGCAGCAGCGGCACTACCGGCTTTTTATGGTCGAGGAAATACTGCCATTCATCCTCGACGTTGTTCGAGGCCATGGATTCCGGCGAGATGATGACGATCATCACCTCGGCGCTGTCCAGCCCCTGCTGGATCGCCCTGCTCCACTTGGTGCCAGCGGCGATGTCCTCCAGATCAATCCAGACATCCATGCCTGTTTCGGCCAGCGAAGTGGCTAATCGCCGGGCAAAGGCTTCGTCGGCGCGGCTGTAGCTGATAAAAACACGCGGCTGCATACGTTTCGTTTATCCCGGTTACGAATTCTGCCCCCCATAATAAACCACTTCGG
>CAZJSU010000110.1:5167-14269 GCA_964548765.1 uncultured Anaerolineaceae bacterium | reverse complement strand
TGTAAGAGATGAACACGTCATACTCGCCGCTCAGCCGCTTGCCCTGCATCACGACTGCATCACGCTGCTTGCGAACCTGCGTCTCGGCCTCGCGGTCATAACGGTTGACGATGGCCTGCCGTACCAGCGATGGTGACGTTGGCGTTGTGCTTTCAACTTCTGCCAGCGTGAATTTATGCTCGCAGAAAATGCAGAGTATCTTCATCCCACGCTTCAGGCGCTCTCGAACGATCTTGTCTTCTACCGGTTCGCCGCAGTTAGGACAGGCAACGACCCGCCGGCGAAGAATTTTGCCCTGCTCAGTGAGGCGCAAAAGCTGTGCGTGGATGTATTCTTCCATGAAGACGCGCATCTCACTGCTGGCCTGCGGGTCATTGAACAGCATCAGTTCGGCAATACCGTTTTTCTTCTGATGCAGGAAGATACGAAAGCGCGCGCCTTCTTCGGTGGTGTAGATTGCGACATTCTCATACAGGTCTTTATGCCTGAAGCGCCCGGTATTCCACAGGCGCACCAGGAGCATAGTATAAATCGTGGGGATCGCTCCCTCGAATTTCCAGATTGCCGTATTGTTGTCGGGGCTGGGGATGTCGTAAGGATAAATACGGGCTGACTGTGAAGGGAAGATGAGCTGTTTCTCACCGTTGTCATCTTTATCCAACACCACAATCTCATGCAAAATCAAATCTTCAACGGTGGCAACCAGCAGCTTTTTCTCCTGCTCACCGTCCTCAATGCGCTCTTTTTTCGACATGCGGAAACGCACATTGAGCGCATCGTCCTCTAACATCACCCCAATTCCAGACTCATCTTTAGCCGCAGTAATCATGGACGAAGCATAAGCATCCAGCCGTTCTGGTTGCAGCAGCACCCAACCACCGAAGCTGAAACGCTTGATGAACCCCTGTGATTCTACCAATCCGATACAGGTCTCGAACTGGCCGCGCAGGTCGTCCTCATCCGGGCTTGGCTCGTAGGTCCGCAGGAAGGTGTCGTAAAGCTGGTCTACGGTGTGCAGCAGGCGGCCAGCGGCACGCATATCATTCAGAAAATTCTTGATGCGCTGGAACAGACGGGTGGAGCTGACTTTGGGCAGCGCGTCCCAGTCAATCGAAGCGCGAATGGCTGCGGCCAGTTCCTGAATGTTATAGCCATCATGGGCGCTGGTTTCAAAGTAACTCTGGAACTTCAGCTTGCGCTGTAAATCCTCAATATGCGCCCTGCTGTAACCTAGTCCGCCTGCATCAATGCGGGCAACGACTAAGAAAGACTTGAGCGTCGGGCTTTTTCCATTGCCAAGACGCTGGGCGCGCAGGCGCTGCGCCTGCCGCAGCGCGCGATCCCAGTAGCGCACGCCCGTGAATGGATCGTTGTCGCTCACGACGCTAAAGACCATTAACGCCAGCGCCACCTCGTTCAGGTGAAGCTGGTGGATGAGGCGATAGCGAGGCTGCCCGGCCATGTCCCACAGCAGAATTTCGCGCGTTTCGCTCACACCCTCGCTGGTGACAAACTCCTCGCGGTGGAACGGCAGCACCTGCCGGGCATGTGTGGAATCAATCTGCGGCTCGTTTCGCAACTCCTCATAAGATTTGCCACGCAAAACATGCGCCAGCGTGGTTTTGCCCACGCCGCTGTCACCCAGCAGCACCACTTTGGCGTTGGTGTAGCGCACGGTCTGCTGCAAGGATGAGGCGCTGTCTAGCTGTGCCGGGTCGAAACGCCACACGCGCACACTGCGATCTTCTTCATCCAGCGTCGCCAGAAAGTTCGACTTTGGGTGGAAGGCTAAGCCCGCTGTCCAGTAACGCGCCGACGGCTCCGGGATGATTTCTACATTTTCCCACGTGTCGCAGCGCCAGATGCGTACCTTGCCATCCAGCGCCTTCGAGGCGAGGAAGCGGCCATCCGCCGAAAAGGACACATCGGTAATCACCCCGGTGTGGCCTTCCAGCACAGCGGAGCGCCGCCCCCAGATGCGTACCGTGTAATCTTCTGAGGCCGAGGCCAGCATCGTCCCGTCCGGCGACCATGCCAGCGCGTAGATCGCCCCATGATGCCCTTCCAGAATGCGCTTGACCTGCCCGGAAGCCGCGTCCCAGATGCGGATGGTGTGGTCTTCCGAGCCGGAGGCCACGTTGCGCCCCTTCGGGGCCCACGCCACGCTGTAGACCGCGTTGGAATGCCCGCGCAGCAGGCCGATCAGGTCGCGGCTCTCTGGGTTCCAGATGCCGACGCTGCCATCGCCGGAGGCGGTGGCGATCAGGTTGCGCGAGGACGACCAGTCGAGGCCGAAAACGGTGCGGCTGTGGCCGATGAGCATCCCCATCGGCTGGCGCGAGGCGGCCTCCCACAGGCGCACGGTGCTGTCGCCAGAACTGGAAGCCAGCATCCGGCCATCGCGCGACCACGTGACGCAGCTTACCCAGTCACGATGCCCCTGCAGGACGCGCGGGCGGGTGCCTTTGGCCGTTAAATCCCAGACCTGGACGCTATGATCAAAAGAGGTAAACGCCAGTTCATTTTTGACTGGCGACCACGCAATGCGATTAATAACACCATCCAGGGACGGGGATTTACGCAGAGCCTTAAATGCGCTGCCTTCGCTATCATTCATTCCGCCGCCATTTTCAACGGTGCTTCCGCGTTCCTCACCAGAAAAATTTTTTCCTAAAAGCTGCACAAAAGACTCTCTTTAGCGCGTTGGCACAGGCCGAATACAGATCATAACCGGGACACAACCAAAAACCAACGCAGATCAGGTTAAGGAACGTTACAAAATCCTGACCTTAGGTTGTTGGCGATGTCCTTATTGTGAGCGTAACATCGCCAACATTACTGAATCCTAAACAACTCTGACTAACCGGAACGCCCGCCCGCCCTGCCAGCGCGCAGCGTTTCCTGATAGGCCTTCAAGCCTGCCCAGTCGCCACGAGCGGCGAAGGCGGCCTGCTGCGCCCATGTGGGGACGCTGGGCGCGAAGCGCATCCCGGCAGCACGGATGGCAGCGCGGATTTCCTCCTCGCTGGCCTGCGCGAGTTTGGCGTAGTTGTCTATGCCTGCTGCTACCAGCGCGGCCTCCATACGCGGGCCGATGCCTTCGACCACTTTCAGATCATCCGGCACCGTTTCAGTAGGGGTGATTGGCTCGTCAGTTCCCGGCGGAGGGGGCGCGTCGGTGTTGATGTGCTGCACTTCCTGCCGCTTTTCCTCGACATCCTCCTCCAGCCCCACATCGGTACGCACATCTGGCGTGTCCAGTTCCTCGACCACCGCTGGCGGCGGGGCTTCCGCGCCACCGACGGTAGATACCCGCGAAGCAGGCGCTTCGTCGCCGCCGACGGTAGATACGCTGGAAGCAGGTGCTTCGTCTTCCTCGATGACTTCCTCGCGCCCGGCGGCTTCACCGGGCGGGCCGGAGAGTTCGCCAGATTCTTCCAGCGTAGACTCTTCTTCGTTGATGTTCTCCACACCAGCCGCTTCTTCTTCCTCGCTTGGGTCGGCAGCGGCGGCAATCGAGTCGGAGCGATCTTCGGTCATCGGCTCGGCGGCGTTAGCGCGGTCTTCCTGCTCCAGCGCGGGTTCTGGCTCGACAGGCGGGGTATCAGGGGGCGTGCTGGCTGTCGCAACGGGTTCGCTGGCCTGCGCGACTGGCTGTGCGGCTGGCGCGGGCGTGGGCGCGGGCTGCGACGAGGCGGGGACAGGCTCTGGCTCAACATCAATCTGGCGGGCGGGCGACCCCGGCGGCCCAGAGACCTCGCCTGTTTCTTCCAGCGTGGACGGCATGACGCTCATGTTTTCCACCGGGTCCTGCAGGCTTGGATCGCCATGACTGGCGCTGGCGGCCAGCGCGTCCATGCGCTTTTCGGTAAAGCTGTATTCCGCCTCGGCGGCTTCGGTCTCGGCCTCGGCGGCGGCGCGGTCTGGCATAAACCACAGCCCCAGCCCGACCAGCAGCAGAATCAGCGGCAGCAGCCAGTCACTCAGCGGTCTGCTGTCAATAAGGTTATTTACAACGATAAACCCGGCGGTAATCCAGAGGATGATAGCGATTAAAGAGCGTGTGGAACGCGGCATGATTCCCCCTTGGCAGGCTACAGGAAATACGGGAGGTTTGTGGTTCAGTACGCGAATGGTCATGAAACACAGGACACAACCGGATTATAACAAATTCAATGGCAACTTAAAAACAACGGGGGATTCCGCTGAACAGCCCTTCGGCACAGCAAAAGTATTGATGAGAGCGGGCTGGTGAACCCGCTCATAAGCCTGGCGGCCTAACCCAGCCTGCGTGCGGCTTCATCTTCGGCCAGCATCCGCTCGATCTCGGCAGTCTCCAGGTCGTCTACGTACTGCGTGATCGCGTCCTGTAGGTACTGGGGCAGGTCGGGATGCAGCTTTTTGAAGTTGGCGATGAAGTCTGGATGCGAGTTGTAGCCATAGCCCAGCCCGCGCAGGATGTCCAGTGTTGGTTCGTAGAAGTACCGGATGTGCTGCTGCCAGCGATCCAGAATCGCGGTCAGCTCAGGGCTTTGCGGGGGAATCCCTGCTTCCAGCGCGTCCACCAGATCACTGTAAATCTGGTTGCCTTCGTCGCCGATTGCCTCGCGCTGGGCTTCGCTGTAACTATTCCAGCGCCTGATGGATTCGTTCACCCTGTCCGGCCCATACTGCAAGCGGGCTTCGCGCTCATACTGCTTCTGAGTCTCGTCGTCAAAAGCCTCGAACAGTTTTTTCTTGCTCATGTTCATTTCTCCTGCCAGATGTTTTAGGGTGCTGTCTACGGTTTGTACCAGATTTTGCAGCCGGGTGATCTTCTCTGCCAGCACCGACCTGTGAGAGCGCAGCGCGGCCAGCAGGTCAAAGTCCGGGCTGTCCAGAACGTCCTTGATCTGCATCAGTTCCAGCCCGATCTCCCGGTAAAAGAGGATTTGCTGAAGCCGCAGCAGCGTATGGTCGTCATAGTAACGATAGCCATTCGCGCCCACCTGCGACGGCTTCAGCAGTTCGATCTCATCATAGTAATGCAGGGTGCGAACGCTGACCCCGGCCAGGTCTGAAAGCTGTTTCACGGTATACATGAGCGAGTCTCCTGAAATCCGTAAGCAGCATAAACCATCACGTAACGTGAGAGTCAAGCGGTTTTGCGGGGAATCACAGAGGTGGGTGTTGAAGCCCACCTCTGCGCCTGTTGACTGAAAGCTGATGCCTGTAACCTACTGCACCGTGAACGGCACTTCGTAGGGCGCTTGCAGGAAGCCACCTGTCCAGTCCACCAGCGCCAGACGGATACGGTAGCTGCCCGGCTCTAAGCCCGGCACGTACAGGCTTTCCAACTGGCCGTTGACCACATTTTCGCTGTGCGTGCTGCCGATGGTCGTCCAGCCGCCGAACTGCCCGCCGATGATCTCGATCTTGTAGAACTGCGCCTGATCGGGCGAGAACTGCACGGTGCCGATGATCGGTGTTTCGCCGCTCAGCACCTCGCCGGGCGCGGGCGAGCTAATCACCGCCGTCACCACGTTGGGGCCGTAGACCGTGCCGCCCGCCAGCAGTTCCGGCGAACAGGCGATGGTGGGCAGGAAGGCGAGGCTGGCCTGCCGCGCGAACTGCTCCGCCGCGACCGCTTCCTGTGGGTCATTGGGCGGCACAATGAACAACTGATCCTGCGCGCCTGCGCCGCGAGCGGTAGGTTCAAGCTCGACAGGCACCTGACAGTAAAGCGGCGCGGGCGGCTGGGGCTGGCCGGGCGGCACGGTGAACTGAATCTGGGTCGCCAGTTCTGCCGGGATGCGCTGCGCCAGCACACGGTACACCCCCGGCTCAACCTCGACCGGGTTCGGCCCGGCGCTGACAGGCGGCGGCACCTGCTGGGGCGGCGCGGGCGGGTACTGCAACTCGCCCTCGGCGGTCGGGATGGCCGCCGGGCTGTCCAGCAGCCACTCGTTAAAGCGCGAACGGCATTCTGTCACCGGGTCGGTCATCGTGCTAAGCGCGCATAACTGGTGTGCCGATACGCCCTGTGGCGGGTTGCTGTGGTCGGGCAGCAGTTGGCCGTCGCTGGCAAAGCTGGCAAGCAGCGCCTGATCGGCGTAAATGCGCGTGATGACCTCGTTCCAGATGGGCGCTGCGCCGGTGAGGCCGGACGAGTTCACCATCGGGTCGCCGTTGCTGTTGCCCACCCACACGCCGACCGCTACATTGCGCGTGTAGCCAACTGTCCAGTTGTCCTTGACGTTATCCGTCGTGCCGGTTTTTACCGACGCGCCAAAGTCGGTACGCAGCGGGCTGTTGCTGCCCATCGCCGGGCTGCGCGCGGTGTTATCGGCAAGGATGTCGCTGATGACGAAGGCGATGCGCGGGTCAAGCACCTGCCGCCCATAACCGCCTTCGCTGACCGTGCGATTGGTGGGTGTCCCACGCGGGCAGCCACCTTCATACTCATAGATGATCTGGTTATCGCTGGTGAGGATGCACAGCAGCGACGTGGTTGGCACCAGCGATCCCTGATTGGCGAATACCGAGAAGGCGCGCGTCAGTTCCAGCAGCGTCACTTCGCCGCCGCCGAGCGTGAGCGACAGCCCGTAGCGGCTGGCATCGTTGCCGAGGCTGCGAATGCCGAAGCGCTGCGCGATTTCCAGCAGGTTCTCCACGCCGATGCGCCGCAGCGTCGCCACCGCCGGGATGTTGTAGCTGTTGGCAAGCGCGTCGCGCATCCGCATCGGGCCGTGATAGCGGTCATCGTAGTTCTTCGGCCAGTTGGGCGGCACGCCGGGGCCAGACACGTTCAGCGGCGTATCCCACAGCACGTCGCCGGGCGACATGCCGAGTTCGATGGCCGAAGCGTAGGTCAGCGGTTTGACCGTGCTGCCGGGCTGGCGCGGCGCGGTCGCCACATTCACCCGGCCATCAATCGCCTCGTTGTTGTAGTCGGCACTGCCGACCATCGCCAGAATCTCGCCCGTGAGCGGCTTGGTGACCACCACCGCGCCGTTGCTGACGTTATTGGCGGTCAACCGCGCGATCTGGTTACGCACGGCCTGCTCCGATAGTTCATTAACACGCAGGTCGAGCGTGGTGTAGACCTGAAAGCCACCGCTGGCGATGTCTTCCGGCGCATAGCCCATCGCGGTCAGGCGTTCTTCCAGTTCACGGCGGGCATAGACCACAAAGTGCGGCGCGCGGAACGGCGCTTCCGGCTGGTTAAACGTCAGCCCGGCGCGCAGCGCGTCGTTGCGCTCGGCATCCGTAATAAATCCCTCTGTCACCATACGATCCAGCACGGTACGCCAGCGCTGCTCCACAGCCGCCTGAACGCTGGGGTCGGGGTTCAGCGGGTCGAGGTCGGCGGGGGCCTGTGGCAAGCCCGCCAGCAGCGCGGCCTCGCCCAGTGTTAGCTGCTGCACATCCTTGTCGAAGAAGGTCTGCGAGGCGGCCTGCGCGCCGTAAGCCAGGTTGCCGTAGAAAATCTCGTTCAGGTACAGTTCGAGAATCTCGTCCTTGCTCTTTTGCTGGGTCAGCACCAGCGCCAGCCCGATCTCCTCCAGCTTGCGCGTTACGCTGCGCTCTGCCCGGTACTGCGGGTCGAAGAACAGGTTACGGGCAAGCTGCTGGGTGATGGTGCTGCCGCCTGTGTCGCCCTCCGCCAGCCCGACATACTGCAAAAAGGCGCGCGTGGTCGCCGGGACATCAATGCCGGGGTTGCTGTAAAAGTTGTCGTCCTCAGTCGCCAGCGTCGCGTCAATCAGGTCTTGCGGGATTTCCGACAGGCTCACGTTGATGCGGCGGCCTTCGCTAAAGGCTTCGTAAAGCTGTGTGCCGTTGCGGTCGTAGAAGAAGGTGCTTTCGAAGTTCTGGTAATCGTCCACCGCCGCGACCCGCTGGGCAAGCTGCCCCTGAATGCGCGACCCCAGCACACCGCTGATGACCACCGTGAGCAGGGTCAGCCCGCCGCAGAAGGTCGCCAGCAGCCCGGCAAAGACCATGAGACAAGTGGGAGAGCAGCCCAGAATACGCCTGCGCCCCCCGGCGGCAGACTGGCGCGGGGGCAGGCCGGGGCGCACCGCCGCGCCGGGCATGGTGTTCATGGCCGAAGGGGGCGGCGGGACGGGCTGCGCGGGCGGTTGGTAACGCGCGTTCTGCTGCGTGTTGACCGGGCGCATGTTGACCATCGTGTCCTGCGCGCCGTAGTCGTGGCGCATGGTCTGGCCGGCTTCTAAGTCCGGGTTCGGGTCCAGCCCGCCGCTGCCGGGCAGCGTCTTCTGGTAATCCTCCTCGCCCGGTTCGCGCGGGATAGGCATGGTCGGCAGGCTGCTGCGCTGCCATTTCCTGTCAACACGGGAGCTGTCTTCCAGCAGGTCTTTCCCCTGAAGGAACGGCACACCGTCCGTTTCGTCTTCCTGAACACTGTCGGCATCATCGAGCGTCACGGGCTTCATAATGCCCGGCGCTGGCAAGTCCAGTTCCACTTCCTCGGTGCTGTCGTCGTCGCGCGGCGGCTCCGGGATCATTTTCTCGTCAGACATTCCGGTAAATCTCCAAATAGCGGTGAGCTGTTAGTGACGGTGATGTTTAGCAGAAAACACCGTGTCATGTGCATTCACAAGCACACTCTAACGGCTAATTCCTGTTTTCATTGTATGACGAACCCTGCCTTGCGTCTATGTTTGTTACCTGACGCATAGAGGGCGGTTAGGGTATGCTTAAAGCGTAGGGCAAGCGTGGGGCGCGGGCAGGATTAGCCGGTTTCCTGATAAACAGGTGGGAACAGGTGAATAAACCACAGCCAACCCGTAAACCAATAGATCGTTAACGGCAGCGCGCGGTTGACGCGCTCTCTTTTGGCCGTCCTGTGCTACACTAGATTCTGTTGAGGTTTTGTGTTGGAGTGGTGTTTTCTCTTACGGAACCGCCGTATTGTAGGGGAAGGTCTGTGACCCTCCCGCAATCCCCTCAGCCATGCATGAATGGAGAGGGGAGGCATGGCCGCTGTAGAAATGCCGTCCGCCGTCGGCTGGCAAAAACACCTAATCATTTAAGGGCAGAGGCGAACCGAGGACAGCACACAATATGCAGGAATCCGTCGCTATTATCGAGCGCATC
>CAZJSU010000110.1:0-5067 GCA_964548765.1 uncultured Anaerolineaceae bacterium | reverse complement strand
CGAACCGAGGACAGCACACAATATGCAGGAATCCGTCGCTATTATCGAGCGCATCCGGCGCGTGAACGCCAAAGTGCAGCACGTTGAACTGACTGTCAAGCCGCCGCTGGCTGGCACGCTGCCGGGGCAGTCGCTGCTGGTGCGCCTCAACACAGGCTGGCACCCCTACCTGCGCGAACAGTGGTGGCCGGTAGGCTTTCGCCCAAACACGCTGGTGATCGAACGCCCCGGCGACGCACGCTACGAACCGGGCAGCGAGGTGTCGGTGCTGGGGCCGGTGGGCGCGCCGTTTCGCTTTCGCGCGCGGGTGCGCCATGTCCTGCTGCTGGCCTTCGACACGCCGCCGACAGCGCTGCTCTCGATGATCCCGATGCTGATCGCCAGCCAGGCCAGCGTGACACTGGTGCTGGCGGGCAGCGCGATCACCTACGACACGCGCCACCTGCCCGCCGAGGTCGAGGTGGCGCATGGCGATGCCGACCTCAACTGGCCGAGCCGCGTGATGACCATCGGGCTGGTAGACCAGATTTTCGCGGTGGTGCGCCCGGATGACGAAAGCCTGCGCTTCGCCAGAGTGTGGGAATCCATCCAGTCCTCGCGGGCGGAAATCCCCAAAAACTATCTGTTCGGCGTGTATAACCCGGTGCAGCCCTGCGGCGCGGGCGCGTGTGGCGCGTGCATGGTGCGCCTGAAGCAGGGAACCGCGCTGACGTGTATGGATGGCCCGGCGCTCGACTTAACACAGGTGGTGCTGTAAATGGCTGTCGAAATCACCCGCCCCGGCAAGAACTCGCTCATTCTGGACTGCCCGGTGATGCCCGCCGCCGGGACATTCGGCTTTGGCGATGTCTATCGCGACATGGTCAACCTCGAAAAACTGGGCGCGATCGTCACCAACCCGGTGACATACAAACCCTGGCACCCGGCTACCGGAACGCGCGTTATCCCGCTGGACGCGGGGGTGCTGGTGCATACCGGGCTGCCCAATCTGGGCATCAGCAAGACGCTGGCGAAGTACCGCACCGCGCTTGATAAGCTGCCGCTGCCGATCATCCTGCATGTGGTCGCCACCACGCCCGGCGACGTGGCAAGCTGCGCCGCGCGGATTGATGCCGAACACGCGATAGACGCGATAGAGCTTGGGCTGAACGACGACACCAGCGTTGATGAAAGCGTGGACTTCGTGCGGGCGGCGGTACGGCGCACCGAAAAGCCGGTGCTGGTGCGGCTGCCGCTGAACGAGGCTTACACGCTGGCGCAGCCTGTGGCGGACGAGGGCGCGGGCGCGCTGGTCATCGCCGCCCCGCCGCGCGGGACAGCCCGCGACCCGTACAGCGGGCGCTTGCTCAGCGGGCGCATTTACGGCCCGCTGGTGAAGCCGATGGCGCTGCGCGTGGTCGGCCAGTTGGCCGATCAGGTAGACGTGCCAGTCATCGGCGCGGGTGGTATTCATTCGCCGCAGGACGCACGTGATTATCTGGACGCGGGCGCGGTGGCGGTGCAGGTGGACTCGGCCACATGGATCGAGCCGAAGCTGTTAGAGATCATCGCTCGCGACCTCGGCGGGTTGGTCATCACCCGCGCGGCGGGCGCGTTCCCGGACGAATGGTTCCCCGGCATGGGCGAAACCGCGCGCCAGCGCCGCCAGCGCGGCGATGAGGAAGACGAATAGGACATCACGGACTTGGCGCGGCACAGTCCGGCAGGGCGGCAATAGTACGCGGCCAGTCGCGCCCGTAAAACGTCAGATAATCCGAGACATGCAGCGCCCAGTAATCCTCGCTGTGGTCGCCCAGCGGGTGAATGATGTAGGTGTGCGGGATACCGCGCCCGCTGAGGCGGCTGGAAAACAGCTCCAGCCCGCGTCCGGCGGGGTCGCTGGCGGCGTTATCAAGATACATTCGCGGGCTGACTTCTTCCAGAAATGAGACATTCTGCGCCAGATCAAGCGGATTGCTGGCCGGGGGCGCGTTGTTTTCGTCAAAGACGGCGCTGTGACCGCCAACCGCGCCGAACAGGTCGGGATGGCGCAGGCCGATGCTGAACGCCCAGAAGCCGCCGCGCGAGATGCCGCCAATCGCCCGATGATCGCGGTTGTTGATGGTGCAGAAGTCGCGCTCCACCGCCGGAATCAATTCCTCAAGCACAACCATCTCGTAAGTTTCTGACGGCGGAAACGGGTTGCGGTTGCCGATAGAGCCTGTGTAGGGCATGACCAGAATCATCGGCGAGAGCGCCCCCAGCCGAATCCCCTGATCGAGCGTTTCCGGCGCGTCAATGTCGCCCCACTGCGTTTCATTCGCACCCTGCCCGTGCAGCAGAATCACGTAGGGGTAACGCTTCTGCGTCTCCAGATAACACGGCGGCACATAAACGCGGTAGCGCAGCAGTTCGCCCGCGACCGTGCTGCGGAAGTCGTCAAAGGCCAGCATCTCGCCGCCTTCGGCCTCGCAGGGGAAAGGGGTGGCGGTCGCGGTTGCGTCCACCGTCGGGCGCGGGGTGTTGGTGACGGTCGGCGTGGCTGTGGGCGAGGGCGTGAACGTCGCGCTGGGCGGCGGCGTGATGACGATGACTGCCGCTGTCGGCGCGGGCGCGAGCGGCTCACAGCCGATGAGCAGCAGCATAACGAGCAGGGATAAGCTGGTGAGTGTGTGTTTGATGTTGGTCATAGCGGTTTATTATACTTGAACCGCCAGGACACGAAGAGTCCAAAGTAGAGACGCGCAGCAGCGCGTGCGTGATAAGACTCAGGGTTCGCGCACGCCCACCGGCACCATGCTCGGCGTGACGCTGGCAATCGGTTCGGGCTGTGGCGTGCCGAGCAGGCGACTGCGGGCGGCCTCGCTGGCCGGGTCAAGCTGTGGCGGCGGCGTGGACAGGATGCCCATGTTCTCCGTCCTGTCCGGGGCGACCTCGACCGTAGGGGATACGGTCACATTTGCCCCAGAAACCGCCTGTACGCTGCTGATGAGCAGCGCGGCCAGAATGACGATGATCGTCAGCAGGCCACAGCCGATCAACCCGCCCACCGCCGCGCTCATCCACAGGCTGCCCGGCGCTTTACGCGGCCTGCGTACCGGCGGGATGCGTCGCGGCGCTCTGGGTGCTTCGGCGGCGGTCATCGGGCGGCTGCTTTGCGGTGGACTGCTGTAATGCGGTGGGGGTGGCACAGCCTGCGGGGCGACAACCTGCGGCGGGGGCTGCTGGATGGTCACTGGGCGCGTCGGGCGCGGCACCCCCGGCTGGGTATCGTGAATGCTGGCGGCGGGCGGCTCAAGCGCGCGCTTGAGCGCCTCGGCCATAATAAAGGCGCTGGCGTAGCGCTCGTCGGCGCGCTTTTTAAGCGCCTTCAGGATGACCTGCTCAACCGGAATCGGGATCGAGGGGTTGTAGGCACGCGGCGAAGGCGGCGGGGTCGTCACCTGCATGACCGCGATGCTGTAGGGCGTGTCGCTGATAAACGGGCGGCGGCCTGTGGTCATCTCGAACAGCGTCACGCCGAGCGCGTAAACATCGCTGCGGCCATCGAGTTCATGCCCCTGCGCCTGTTCGGGACTCATGTAACTGGGTGTGCCAACCACACCCTGCGTGGTAATGGTCGAGCCGGGCTGCTGGCCGAGGATGCGCGCGATGCCGAAATCGGTCAGGTATGCGCCGCCGTCATCGTCGAGCAGGATATTGCTCGGCTTCAGGTCGCGGTGCAGGATGTCCTTGCTGTGGGCGTAATCCAGCGCGGGGGCGATCTGCTGGATGACATTCAGCGACTGCTCGACATCCAGCGGGCCGTCGGCCAGCATATCATCTACCGAGCCGCCGGACATATAGCGCATAACGATGTACGGCTGGCCGTTGTACTGGCCGTAATCGTAAACCGGAACGATGTTGCGGTGTTCCAGCTTGGAGACGATCTCCACTTCGCGGTTAAAGCGCTGCATGTAGGTGTCGTCGGTGACGAACTGCTGCGGCAGCACCTTCATCGCCACCACACGCTTCATCGAAACCTGCTGGGCGCGATAGACGGTTGCCATCCCCCCCTGGCCGATGATGCCCTGAATCTCGTACCCGTCTACCACCTTACCAATCAGCTCGTCCGTCATCAAAACCGCCACCCCACCTGAGTGCAACGTCGTTACTGTTGATTATACATGGTATGGGACGGGACAAAAATATGCAGGGGCGAACCATTCTGCCCCTGCATACGGGTTCACACGGTGGGGGACGCTTACGCTTCGACCGCGTTGGCGACAAAATCCAGTTCCAGCCGCACCTCTTCAGAGACGTTGGCAACGCCCGGCACGCTGGGGATGATCAGGTTATAATCCGCACGCTGCACCACCGCCGCCGCGCTGCCTGTCAACTGTGTTTCGGAAACCGGGGTCACGGTCGCGTCGAAGGTGACTTCCTGCGTGATGTCGCGCACCTTCAGGTCGCCCACAATCTGAAAGCTGAACGGCTGCCCGGTGACGACTGTTTCGGGCAGGCCCACCAGCGCGGTGGGCGCGAACTCGGCAAACTCAAATTCGTCGCGCGAGGACTGTAAAATCTGCCCGCGAATCGCCCGATTGCGGAAGCCGTTATCGGTTTCCATCGTGCGCACATTCACCCGTACCAGCCCGATAGTGGTATCTGTGGGGTTGGCGAAGTCCACCACAATATCGCCGATGACCTGATTGGTCTGGCCGACGACGGTTGTGGGCTGGCCGCGCAGTTCCTCGCTCAGGATGAAGCGCACGACGGATTCTTCGGGGTTAATGCGGAATACGGTCTGAGCATCGCTGCCGGCGACCAGTTCCTCCGATGAGATTTCGGCGCTGGGTTCGCCGCTGCCGCCGCTGGCGTAGACGTAAATCCCCACACCCGCCGCTACGATCACCAGTAATGCTACCAGACCAAGAATAACTCGACGCATAGACATACTTCCTCGTTGTAATTAGAGCGCGTGTTTCTCAACAACCCTTGCCGGGGCGAAGTCTGCCGACCATGCCGCAGGCACAATACATCACAATATACGCATTTTTGGCCTAATGGATTGCCTGAAGGCGCGTTTCTCATGGGGCATTAAGGCAA
>CAZJSU010000109.1:9418-14316 GCA_964548765.1 uncultured Anaerolineaceae bacterium | reverse complement strand
ACCGGGCTGCCGAGGCAGCTTATCGTCACGCCCGCCTGATGACACAGCGCCTTCACCTGCGCCACCTGCTCGTCGCTCAGGCGCAGGACGTTGATCCCCCACGCGGCGCGCAGTTCCAGATGCGTCACGCGCAGTTCGTTCAGGGTTTGCAGTTGGGTTTCCAGATCGTCGGCGATCTCGTCGCCAAACGCGCTGAGGGTAAAGCGAGCCATAATCCGTTCCTCATGATGCATAGCCAAACAACCGGGGATTATAGCCTGTTGGCTGGCGTTGGCGCTCAATCCTCGATCTTCCCCCAGAACGTATCCAGCGCTTCGGTGGTCTTTTCCAACTGCTCGAACTGTGGCAGCCCGCGCGTGGGCGTGATGCGCGTCGCCTGCCAGTTGGAATGCTGCACCACCAGCGACGGCAGCGTGTCGAAGCTGACAAACGGGTCGCGGTCATACAGCACCAGCACCGGCAGCGTAAGCCGCTGGTACACCGCCTCGCGGATGTCTGGCGTAAATAACTGCCCGCTGACGAAATACAGCGGCGCATACCGCGCGCCCGGCTGGTGACTGGTGGCGTAGTCGTAGTAGAGCAGCCCGTCGTCCACCTTGCCCTCGAAGCTCTTTTGCAGGTAGTAACGAATGCTGACGCGGGTTGCCAGCAGGTCATAAAACGCCTGGCTCCACAGCGGGTTCGCCAGCACGCTGTAGACAAGGCTGCTGGTCTGGGAGTCGCTGGCCTGCTGGCTGCTCGGCTTTTCTTCGCGGGTGGTAAAGCCGCTGGGGGAGATCATCGCCAGCGAGTGAAACAGCAGCGGCTCGGCCAGCGCCGCCCGCGCGGCGAACTCGCTGCTGAGCGACAGCGCGACCACGTCCGCCGCTTCCTGCACCACATCGGTCAGGAAGTCAATGATCGCGTCGCTGTAAATCTGTGGCGAGTAACGGCGGTCACTGCGCTCTGAAAAGCCGAAGCCGGGCAGTTCCAGCGCGTAGACCGGGCGCTTGCCCTGATACTGCTCGAACAACGGGCGCATCTCATAAGCCGATGCCGCCGCGTTGATGCTGTGGATCAGCACCAGCGGGCGACCCTGCGCCGAAGTGTCGGCATAATAACTCATGAAGCGGCTGCTGCGCGTGCCGAGAAAGCGGTTGCGCGGCGCGTTGACAGCTTCCGGCAGAAAGACCTCATGCGGAATGGCGCGGCTGCTGTAGGCGATCCACCCGCCGACCACCCCGGCGACAGCCCCTAATCCGGCCAGCCATATGGGCAGGCCCCCTTGCTCGCGACGGTTTTTTGTCATGGTTTCACCTCAGGGATGCGTAATACGTGCTGTCGGCGTATCTTTTAAGAGTCAACATCGGTAAACGATTCTGATAATACGAGGTGCCGTCATGAAATGCGAGCTTTAGGCCGCCACACTAAAGTAATGCTTATCAAACGCCGCGCGTGGTTTACAATCAGGGGCGCTGCTGGGTCGGCGTTGGGTCAGGAGTCGTTACAGATGCCAATTCTTCATGAATTTCATAAGAAACATCAGTCCTGCCAACGTAAAACAGCTATAATAAAGTAGAGGAAGGTCCCTTAACCGGGGGAGTGGTAAATTATGATGAAAAGCCTTACACGCTGGCCGCTGACGATGGTGATGATCGTCGGGCTGCTGCTGGCACTGAACATGCTGAACGTGGTGGCGCAGGAAGCCACCGAAGAACCGACCGCCGAGGTCACAGCGGAGCCGACGATTGAGCCAACCGTCGAGGCCACGCAGGAGCTGACCAGCGAACCCACCGCTGAGGCGACGACCGAACCGACCGCCGAGCCAACGGTGGAAGTCACCACCGAGCCGACCGTCGAGGTCACGGCAGAACCGACTACGCCGCCGACCCCGCTGCCGGATGGCCTGTTCGTGGACGACTTCGCGGACGGTGACACGCTCGGCTGGGAACTGGCGGGCTGGTCGCTGGCCGATGACAGCGGCAACGTCGTGCTGATGTCCGGCCAGCCCGGAGCGACCGCCGCGATCACGAGCGTGGACTGGCCGCATCTGCTGCTGGCGGCGCGGGTGCGCCTGGCCGAAGGCAGCAGCGTCAGCGTCAATCTGCGCGGCAGCGTGAGCCTGCGGCTGGAAGCCAGCGGGCAGGCCAGCCTGCTGGTGAATGGGGCAGTGGTGGCACAGGGTGAACCCGTCGCCAGCGCTGACGGCTGGCGGCAGTTGAACATTCAGGCGCTGGGGCAGAGCGTCACCGTAGCGGTGGAACGCGCGGTGCAGTTCAGCTACACCGATGCCGGCCTGCCCGTCAGCAGCGGCACACTCAGCTTCGCGCAGGAGGCCGGGCTGGTGGCGCTGGATGACCT
Organism: uncultured Anaerolineaceae bacterium; assembly: GCA_964548765.1. Taxonomy (GTDB): domain Bacteria; phylum Chloroflexota; class Anaerolineae; order Aggregatilineales; family Phototrophicaceae; genus JAIOHN01. The sequence goes on along the minus strand of CAZJSU010000109.1, from coordinate 11,976 downwards.
GATGGTCAACCGTCTCGACGCGCCGGAGGTCATCGTCACCGAAGCACCGACGGAAGCCCCGACCACCGAGCCGACGGTGGAAGCCACGCCCGCGCAGCCCGCCATCGCGCTTGACCCGCCCAACCCGCCGCAGCTCAAGGCTCCGAAGAACGAGACCATCATCACCAACACACGGCCCAAGCTGACGTGGAAGAAATCCCCCGGCGCGCGCCGTTATCGCGTTGATCTGGCGACTGATGAGGCCTTTAGCGCCCCGCTGCTGACCGACCACCAGACCAACCGCCCGTCGCTGGCGCTGCCGGAAGACCTGCTGCCCGGTGTCTACTACTGGCGGGTGCAGGCGGGCAACAACGCTGGCGAGTGGAGCGGCGAAAGCACGGTCTACAGCTTCATGGTCAACCTGCAGCGCACGCCGAAGGACAACACCTTCACCACTAACCGCCGTATCACCTTCGGCTGGACGAAGACGCGCGAGGCGCTGCGCTACCGCCTGCTGATTGACGACAACAGCGATTTCAGCAGCCCGCTGGTGGACATGACCACTCCCAACAACCGCACCGTCCGTTACCGCCCGCCCGCCAACGCGCCGCTGCCCATCGGCAACCTGTTCTGGCGCGTGGATGTGGAGTACGGCAGCGGCTGGGTCGAATCATCGCAGGCCTTCCGGCTGACGGTCACGCCCAAGCCGCTGAACCCGCCGACACCCAACACCCCGGCGAACAAGGCGTTCACTAACGACAGCACCCCCACCCTGAGTTGGTCAGCGGTCACTGATCCCGGCGGCGAGGCCGTCGCCTACGAAGTGCAAGTGAGCAACAAGGGCAACTTCAAGACGGTGATTATGTCCATTAACACCAACCTCACCAGCTTCGAAGCGATGACCCCGCTGCCAAGCGATGGTCGCTACTACTGGCGCGTGCGGACGCTGAACCACCTCGGCGCGCCGGGCAAGTGGAGCCGCAAGTTCCAGTTCACGCTGGATACCACCGCGCCTGCCCCGCCCACGCTGAAAACGCCGCGCGATGGCAGCAGCACCAGCAAAAGCCCGATTGTCTTCAAGTGGCGCAAGGGGTCGGCTGATTCGCAGACCTACGAAATCCGCTGGGGGACGGACAATCCGCCGGATGGCGCGCCGATTGTAAACGCAGGGCGCAAGTCCAACTACCGGCTGACCACAGCGCTGCTGCCCGCCACTTACTACTGGCAGGTGCGCGCCACCGACCGCGCGGGCAACGTCTCGGTATGGAGCGCTCCCTTCAGCCTGATCGTCGCCTCGCCCAATAACGCGGTGCCAGTGCTGAACCGTTACGACACCAGCCAGCCGACCTTCACCTGGACACCGATCAGTTGGGCGGAGGGCTACCAGCTTCAGGTCGCGCTGGACGAGGGCTTTAACACGATTGTTTATGACGAGGATGGCATCGCCGACAATACCACCAGCCATCAGGTGGCCGAGCCGCTGGCCGACGGGGTGTACTACTGGCGCATCCGTGCCAGCAGCGGCCCCGGCACATGGGGCAACTGGTCTACGGTCGGCATCTTCCTCGTCCTAGACTAAACCACCCACAAAGCTTTCTGTAGGGGAGGGTCACAGACCTTCCCGCCGGGCGGCTTTCACAGCCGCCCCTACAGGATCATATTTTCCGACACGAAACCGAGTTCCATAGGGGATAGAACGGCGGCATGGATAAAACACGCCTGATTTCTGCTATTATTTTAACGCTCTCACTCGGCCTGATTATCGGCGGGGCGGCACTGATGATCTTCACGCCCGCAGCCGGGGACGCGGTGCTGCCCACACAGGCCGCGCTGCCGGACGAGCTATCCACCACCGCAGGCGTGGCGCTGCCCGTCAACCTGCCGCCGACCACTGTTCCCACCATCCCTGAAAGCGAACTGCGCCCACAGAGCGAACCCAAGCGCGTTACCGTGCCGCAGGGCGCTGTTCCGGCGCAGGTGGTCATCAGCTTCGACCCGCAGGCCAGCGCCGAAGCCCGCGCGGCCTACCTGAACAGCCTCGGCGGCACGGTTCATCAGGAAATGGCCGCGCTGAACACGGTCATCGTCAACCTGCCCGCCGAAGCGCCGCTGCCATCGTCGCCGCTGGTGGCCGCCAGCGAGCCGAACTATTACGTGACCGCGCAGGACGACAGCATGACCAGCGCGCCCAACGACCCGCGCTTTACCGAGCAGTGGGCGCTGCCGTTGATCGGCGCGGCGGAGGCATGGCCGCGTCTGCCTGCCGACACGCCCGCCGTCACGGTCGCGGTAATTGACAGCGGCATCTGCCAGCACCCGGAGCTTGATGGCCGTGTGCTGGCGGGGTACGACTTCGTTGAAAACGACGACACGCCGCAGGACGAATTCGGTCACGGCTGCGCCATCGCGGGCATTCTGGCGGCCAGCATCAATGACGACCTCGGCATGGCCGGGGCAGCGCCTAACATCCGTGTGATGCCGCTGCGCGTCCTCAACAGCGCGGGCATCGGCACCTATGCCAGCACCGCCGCCGCCATCACCTACGCGGTAGATCACGGCGCGGACATCATCAACCTGTC
>CAZJSU010000109.1:5615-9318 GCA_964548765.1 uncultured Anaerolineaceae bacterium | reverse complement strand
CCGCCGCCGCCATCACCTACGCGGTAGATCACGGCGCGGACATCATCAACCTGTCACTGGGCGGCAGCAGCGAGGCGGCGGTGCTGCGGGCAGCGGTGGATTATGCCGACCAGCACGGCGTGATGGTCATCGCCGCCGCCGGGAACAACGGCTCGCCCAACGTCCTCTACCCGGCGGCCTATGACAGCGTGATCGCTGTCGGCGCGGTAGACCGCAATTTGCAGCGCAGCAGCTTCAGCAATTACGGCGCGGGCATTGACTTGTGGGGGCCGGGGCGCGACATTCTGGCGACGGACACCGATGGCGGTTATCGCCTGATGAGCGGCACGTCGTTTGCCGCGCCTTACGTGGCGGGCGTGGCCGCGCTGGAGCGTGGGCTGGGGGGCAGCCTGAACGTCAATGGCGGCATCGTCAGCGTGGGCGGCCTGCCCATCACCCGCCCGACAGATACCCCCATGCCGGACGACGCTTCAACGCCGGAGCCGACCGCGCCGCCTGCTGGCACGAACGCGCTCTTTGCGGAAACCGACGCGCAGGGCGCGCTGGCGATGGACACGCGCCTCGGCGTGATCCGCAGCCGCTATACCGACATCAACTTCAGCGCCATCTCGCAGACGGGCGCGGCACAGGTCAGCCCACAGTCCGCCGTCGAAGCGCCGCTCACGCTCAACCTGTTCGACGACGTGACGCTGACCGCGATATTCGACTCGGTGGAAGCGCATGAACTGACCGCCAACGGCTTTGTCTGGCGCGGATACGTGGACGGGCAGCCAGAAGGCAGCGAGGTGATCCTCGTCGTCGGCGATGGGCAGATGGCCGGGCAGGTACGCACGCACGGCGAACTGTACTACATCGCCTATGCGGGCGGCGTTCATGCCATCAACCAGCTTGACGAGCGCGTGTTTGACGAGCGCCATGTCAACCCGTTCGTGCCAGACATTGGCCTGCCCGCAGTGGAGGACAGCCCGCCGCCGCCCGAAGCCAGCGCCAGCAGCTTCACCCAGATTGACCTGATGGTGGTCTATACCGCCAACGCGCGCGGTATCTTCGGCGGTGCCAGCGCCACCCAGAACGCGATTCAACTGGCGGTCGCCGCCGTTAATCAGGCGTATATCAACAGCGGCGTGAACGCGCGCCAGCGCCTTGTGTATACGGGCGAGGTCAACTACGACGAGAACACCGGTGACTGGTTCATCATTGAGGATGAAGAGGTCTATCTCGATGGCGAAGGCGAAGACCTGTACCACCTGCAAAACCCCAACGACGGCCACATGGATAACGTCCACACCCTGCGTAACACTCACAACGCCGACGTGGTGACGCTGCTGACGAATAACAACGCGGTATACTGCGGCGTTGGCTATCAGATGAGTGGTGCGGGGCAGCCGCACAATAATTTCGGGGCATGGGCGTTTAACGTCGTGATCGCCGACTGCCTGCCCGGTGGGCGCACGCTGGCGCACGAGATCGGCCATAACATGGGCGCGGCGCATAATTACGAAGGCCGCGCTGGTAACACTGGCCTCCATGCCGACTCCTACGGCTACTGGAGTCCTGATGGCGCGTTCCGCACGATCATGTCCTACACCAACTACTGCCCGGTCGCTACGCCGTGCATCAGCATCAACTACTTTTCCGATAACACCCGCACCTTTGGCGGGCGGCCACTAGGGAACAGCAACGCTAATAACGTCGCCACGCTCAACCAGACCGCGCCTGTCGTGTCCGGCTTCCGGGGCGCGCCTGTGGTGGGGGTAGAGCCTACGCCTACACCGATCGGCCTCACCCCTACGCCCACGCCTGTCCAGATGTACACCCCGTCGCCCACGCCTATTCCAGCGTGTTATCTCAGTGTGGCTGATGGCGACACCACCGGGTTAATTAACGCGATCAACACGTTCATCACAGCCAGTCCGGGAGGGAATAACGCTATTTGCCTCGCGCCGAATGGGGTTTATGACTTCGACAGTGGGACGTTCACTTATGACAGCAACGGGGCGAATGCTCTGCCCGCGATTACGAGTCAGGTTCGTATCGCAGGGCAGGGTGCCACACTGCGCCGCACCGGAACAGGCGAATACCGCTTCTTCTATGTGCAGACAGGCGGCTCGCTAAGCCTGTACGATCTCACGCTGGAAAACGGGCGTGCGCCTCTCAGCTTCAACGACGGGCGCGGCACCGGGCGCAGCGGCGGCGCGGTTTACGTGCGCTCTGGTGGGTCGCTCTTTACCTCGGCTGTCAACCTGTACCGCAATATCGCCTACGACTTTGGCGGCGCGGTGTTTAGTCTTGGTGGTCAGGTCGCTATGCACTATGGCCTGTTCACAGGCAACTCGGCCTACGGCGGCGGCGTGGTCTACAGCACCAGCGGGCTGCACGTGACGCGCTCGGTAGTGATCGAAAACATCGCCGATTATGGCAGCTTCCTGTACGCTAATAGTCCTTCTGTCATCCCATATGTTGCTGAAAACTGCATCGTCGGCAACTCACAGGTCAGCGTCTACAACTATCGCAGCTCGCCGCCGCTTGTCAACGCCCGCAATAACTGGTGGGGCAGTTCGCGCGGGCCAACGCTGACCTACGGCTCGCCAACGCCTGACCGGGGTGATCTGGTCGGCGAATATGTGGATTACGAGCCGTATCACACGCGCGCGCTGTCGGCCTGTACAACACTGGCTGAAGCGCCAGCCCTGATCGCGCCCGTGAACAACGCCGCCACCAGTAACAACAGCCCAACCTTTAGCTGGACAGCGGTGGCCGATGCCACGCACTACGAGTTCCAACTGGCGGCTGACAGCGCCTTCAACACCATCGCGCGGGAGTTTTCGCCCTTTGTCCCGGAACAGACCATCGCCAGCGTGGACGATGGCACTTACTACTGGCGCGTGCGGGGGGTTCATGGCGAGGTTTACGGCGCGTGGAGCGAGGTATTCACCCTGACGATTGATACGGTGCCGCCAGCAGCGCCAGCACTCATCACGCCCGACGATAGCAGCGAAGTCAGCGATCAGCCACTCACGTTTAGCTGGTCGGCGGTGGACGGTGCTACGCTCTACCATCTGCGCCTGACAAGGAACACGCCCGCAGACTACTACTCGCTCGGCAGCAGCTTCACGCTGCCTACGCCGATCGTTGACGGCAGCTACACGTGGCAGGTGCGCGCGCAGGATGCCGCCGGAAACTGGAGCGCGTGGAGTGACGAGTTCGCGTTTGATCTGTTCTCGAACCCCGATGCCGCGCCAGGGCTGAACCGTTACGCTACCAGCACCGTCACCCTGCGCTGGGGGCAGGTCACATGGGCGACAGCCTATCACATCCAGATTGACGACCATGCCGACTTCAGCAGCCCGCTGGTGAACGACAACACCCTGAGCGCTGAGTCGCAGTCATTTGTCACGTCCCCGCTGGCCGAGGGTCGCTATCACTGGCGTATCCGCGCCCGCCGCGCCAACGGTAACTGGAGCGCGTGGAGCGTCCCCGCCGAGTTCTGGGTGGATATTCCCTAGAGGCTGTGACCCGCCCGCAGGCAGGGAGGGGCGAGGTTGCACGGGCGGGTTTCAAACCCGCCCCTACACCTGAATGCGTATGGCAGACGAACGCGCCGTTGCGCGCCCTCATACATGCCGTCCGCCGTCAACACAACCCGGTGCGGCATAAGCTTTCGATGAGTTTTGCCCCCAAAATAGGCTGCATAGCGCTGCAC
>CAZJSU010000109.1:0-5515 GCA_964548765.1 uncultured Anaerolineaceae bacterium | reverse complement strand
GCGGCATAAGCTTTCGATGAGTTTTGCCCCCAAAATAGGCTGCATAGCGCTGCACAGCCCGCGCGAGAACTGGCACAATAGGTGGACAGCACGTATTCGATGGCTGCTGGGAATCACGTTATGCTTGTATAAGATCATCCATCGAGGAAAGAAAAATCATGGTTTCCACCTTTGCAGAACTCGGCCTGAGCGAAAAAACGCTGCGGGCAATTAGCGAGCTTGGCTATGAAGAGCCAACGCCCGTTCAGTCCGGCACCGTCCGCCTCATGCTGGCGGGGAACGATGTCATCGCGCAGGCGCAGACAGGCACGGGCAAGACCGCCGCTTTTGCCCTGCCAATTATCGAAAACCTTGATGCCAGCCTGCGTTCGCCACAGGCGCTGGTGCTGACCCCCACGCGCGAACTGGCGATGCAAGTGGCCGAGGCGTTCCATTCGTACAGCAAATATCATCGCATTTCCGTGCTGCCCGTCTACGGCGGCCAGCCCATCGAGCGCCAGCTTCGCGCACTGGAGCGCGGCGTGCAGGTGGTCGTCGGCACACCGGGGCGGCTGCATGACCACATCCGGCGCGGCACGCTAAAGCTGGGGCAGGTACGCACCGTCATTCTGGACGAAGCCGACGAGATGCTCGACATGGGCTTTCAGGAGGACATCGAGGCCGTCCTGCACGATGTGCCGAAAGAGCGCCAGACCGCGCTGTTCTCCGCCACCATGCCCCGCGCGATTGTTGATCTGGCGCGGCGCTCCATGCGCGACCCACAGCGCGTCACGGTCGAGAGCGAACAGATGACGGTGCCGCAAATTCGCCAGACTTATTACGAAGTCGGCAAGCGCGACAAGTTCGAGGTGCTGGCGCGTATTCTCGATTACGAGCGGCCATCCTCGGCCATCATCTTCTGCCGCACCAAGCGCGAAGTGGACGCGCTGGGCGAACGGCTGACCGCGCGCGCTTACCCGGCGGAAACGCTGCACGGCGACCTCAGCCAGGCACAGCGCGACCGGGTGATGGGGCGCTTTCGTACCGAGCAGGTGGAGCTGCTCATCGCTACAGATGTGGCCGCGCGTGGGCTGGACATTGACCATGTTTCGCACGTCATCAACTACGACATCCCGCTCGACCCGGAAATCTACGTCCACCGCATCGGACGCACCGGGCGCGCCGGACGCGCGGGCTGTGCCATTACGCTGGTGACACCGCGCGAACGGCGGTTGTGGCAGGTGATCCAGCGCGTGACCGGCGCGGCCATCCAGCGAATGCGCCTGCCCACCATCGCCGATGTGGTCGGGCGGCGGCGCGAGAGCTTTAAGGAAACCCTGCGCGAAACCATCGCCGCTGGCGAACTCCAGCCGTATCTCGCTATGGCCGAAGACCTCGGCGAGGAGTACAGCCCGACCGACCTCGCCGCCGCCGCCTTCAAACTGCTGCTAGGCACCCCGCCGGACGAAATGGCGGACACGCTGGCGCAGGACGATGACGACACCTCGCGCGACGAGGGCAGGCCGCGCCAGAAACGGCGGCGTGAGCGCGGCGCAATCGGCGCGGAGCGCGGTATGACCCGGCTTTACATCAGCGTTGGCCGCGACGACGGCGTGCGCCCCGGCGATATTGTCGGCGCAATCGCCAACGAGGCCGATATTCCGGGGCGCTCCATCGGCGCGATTGAGTTGTACGATGGCTTTACGCTGGTGGATGTGCCGAGCAATCAGGCGCAGCACATTCTGCGCGCGCTCAAGCGGACGACCATTCGCAACCAGAAGATCACGGCCAGCGTCGCCCGCCCGGTGAAGGCGAAGGACTAACGCTAATCTTCGACCGCCGGGTTCGCAGTCAGGATGGCTTCGGCCACATCCCACACCTGCGGCAGCAGCCCTTCGGCGCGGCAAACCCGCGCCTGAAGCGCGTCCGGCGTGGCGACTCCCAGATCAGCAAGCAGGCGCTGGTACGCGGGGGTAAACCTGTCCTGCTGTGCGGGCGCGTCGTGATGGAGTGCCACCATACAGCGGGAAAAAGTGACCGCGATCCAGAACATCGCTTCACGGTGATCGCCCGCCGCGATAAGGTCACGGCTGCCGTCAATGGCTATCGGGCGCGCCGCCGCGCTCAGGTCAGCCGCGAAGGGCAGCGGGGACTTTATCAGCGTGCTGGTCGCGTCGAACACATCGGTCAGCGCTGCCAGATGCTGCTCGGCCTGCTCCCGGTTGATCCCCGCGCAGCCAACCATCGCCAGCAGGCGCTCGTAAAAGTCTGGATGCCCAGTGTCGCGCAGCAGTTCACGCACTGCCACATACCTGCGCCGCACGGTGGGGTTCTGCAACCCGGCCACCAGCAGGACATGTGCCGCCTTGCCCGCCCCAAACAGCCACGCCAGCGCCTGATCGGGGGGCAGGCGGTCACGGCTGACAGAGCGCAGGTCGCGTTGTGCCTTGTCGCGGACATCCGCGCAGCGCCTGCGTACCCATTCGCGCCGGGCAAAGCCGCGCGATACCACCGCGCCCAGCCGCGTCAGGTGGCCGGTCGGGTCTGCGATGATGTCCGGCGCTCTGAAGCTGCCCGCCAGATGATAATCGCTCAGCACCTGCGCTGGCGATTGAAGCCGTTCGCGGGGAAGGTGCGAGGCTTCCAGCAGCACGTCCCGGTAGATGAACTTACCGAGCCTGTCCTGCGGCGGACTGCTGGCGGTGACGACCATCACATCCACGTCAGAAGTCGCAGGCAGCAGCGCATCGGCGGCCAGCCAGTTCAGCGAACCGTGCAGGAAAGCGCCGTCAAAGCCGGGGGTGCGGCTGGCCTCCTGCATGACCCACTGACGCGCCGCGTCTCTGGCCTGTTGTACCGTGATGGTCAACGTCAACCGCTCGCTCTCGATGGCCTAAACCACATGCAGCCCCTCGTGGTTGAAAGGGGTGGCCTTCATGCGTAGCTGGGTGTGCCTGTTAAAGTAGGTGAGGTGCTGGCGGGCGACGATGAAATCGTAAGTGATGCCCGGCTCCAGCGTCACATGCAGGCTGCTGGGGATGGACGAAACCGCCTCGACGCGCTCTTTCAGGCTGTCCACCTGCCCATAAACGCGCGACTCCGACCCTAAATACTCTACGCGGTTGATGGTGAAGGGGATCAGCAGCACGTCCGGGTCATCTATCGCCGCCAGCGGCAGGAAATGCTCGGCATGAAAGCCGAGGATGCAGCTATCCTTCTCGATCAGGTTCATGGGCGGCGAACCGAGAAACGTCGCCACAAAGGTGTCGGCGGGCTTGTGATAAAGCTCCTGCGCCGTACCCACTTGCAGGATGCGCCCCTGCGACATCACGGCTACCCGGTCGCCCATCGTCATCGCTTCCGACTGGTCATGCGTGACGTAAATCGTCGTCACCCCCAGCCGCCGCTGGAACTGGCGCAGCTCGTTACGCGCCAGCGCCCGCAGCTTCACGTCGAGGTTCGACAGCGGCTCGTCCAGCAGGAATACGTCCGGCTCGCGCACGACCGCCCGCGCCAGCGCCACCCGCTGGCGTTCACCGCCGGAAAGCTGCGACGGTTTGCGCTGGAGCAGGCGCTCAATGTTGAACATCCGCGCCGTGCGCTCCACCTTCTCCTGAATCACGCCCCGGTTGACGCGCGCGCTTTTCAGCGGGAAGGCGATGTTCTGCTGGACGGTCATGTGCGGGTAAAGGGCGTAGCTCTGGAACACCATGGAGATGTTGCGCGCGTTGGGCGGAAGCTGGTTGACGACGCGCTCGCCGATGCGAATCTCGCCATGCTGCGCCTGTTCCAGCCCGGCGATCAGCCGCAGCAGCGACGACTTGCCAGAGCCAGACGGCCCCACCAGCACCAGAAATTCGCCATCGCGGATGGCGAGGTTGATGTTTTCCACCGCCACCACATCGCCATAATACATATCCAGATTGCGTATTTCGACCAGCGCCATAACCCGTTGACCTTTTGTGCCTGTGGCTGCTTATGCTAAGGACCTGCCCGAGGATGTGACTTCAAAAAGCGTTTTCGCATAACATCTTAACATGGGAATGCCGGACATACATTAACAGGGGATGACACCTGTTTTTAACCCAGATACGCCGCGATGATCTGCGCATCGTCCTGGAGTTCCGCCGCCGGGCCTTCCTGAATGATGCGCCCGCGTTCCAGCACGTAAGCATAATCGGCGATCTGCAGCGCCTTGCGCGCGTTCTGCTCCACCAGCAGAATGGGGATGCCCTGCGCTTTGATGTCGGCGATCAGCGTAAAGACCTCGTTCACCAGCAGCGGCGCAAGCCCCATGCTTGGCTCGTCCAGCATCAGCAAACGCGGGCGCGACATCATCGCCCGGCCAACGGCCAGCATCTGCTGTTCGCCGCCGCTTAACGAACCCGCCTTCTGCTGGCGGCGTTCATCGAGGCGCGGGAAGCGGCGGAAGATGTCCTCCATGTCGGCCTCGATCTGCTCACGGTCGCGCCGCCGGAACGCGCCCAGCATCAGGTTTTCCAGCACGGTCATGGTGGCGATGATCTGGCGGCCTTCCGGCACCAGCGCGATTCCCATCCCGGCCACCTGGTCGGGGCGGCAGCCGCCGATCGTCGCGCCATCGAAGAAAATCTGCCCCTGTCGCGGGCGCATCAGCCCGATCATCGTGTGCAGGGTGGTCGTCTTGCCCGCGCCATTCGCGCCGATCAGGCTGACCACCTGCCCCTGTTCCAGCCTGAACGACACCCCGCGCAGCGCCTTGATCGCGCCGTAGCTGGCATGTAGATCGTGAACTTCAAGCAGCGCCATCGTCGTCCTTCCCCAGATAGGCTTCAATCACCAGCGGGTTGTTCTTGATCGCGTCCGGCGTGCCATGCGCGATGATCTGGCCGAAGTTCAGCACATAAATCTCGTCGCACACCTGATGAATCAGCGCCATGTCATGCTCAATCACCAGCACCGTCAGCCCTTCCTCGCGCAGGCGGATAATCTGTTCGCCAAGCTGCTGCGTCTCAATCGGGTTCATCCCGGCGGTCGGCTCGTCCAGCAGCACCAGCGCGGGCTGGGTCGCCAGCGCCCGCGCCATCTCCAGCCGCCGCTGGTCGCCATAGGGCAGGTTGCCCGCGCGCACATTCGCCAGCGCGGTCAGGTCGAAGCGCGTCAGCAGTTCCGCCGCCCGCGCCCGCATGTGCCGTTCCTGCCGCAGATGACGCGGCGCGAAGATCATCGCCTCCGCCAGCGAGGTATTGCTGCGCCCGTGCTGGCCGATGAGCAGGTTTTCCAGCACGGTCATCTCCCCAAACAGGCGGATATTCTGGTACGTGCGGGCGATGCCCAGCCGGGCGATGCGGTGCGGCGTAGCCCGCGTCACGTCTTTCCCGCCAAAGCGGATGGTGCCGCTGGTGGGGTGGTCGAGGCCGCTGATGTTGTTAATCAGCGTGGTTTTGCCCGCGCCGTTGGGGCCGATCAGCCCGACAATGCGGTTTTCTGGCACGGTCATATCCACATGATTCAGCGCCTGCAAGCCGCCAAACTGTTTCGACACGCCCTGAAGTTC
>CAZJSU010000108.1:0-14430 GCA_964548765.1 uncultured Anaerolineaceae bacterium | reverse complement strand
CGTGCGCTCGCCAGAGCGCGCGAACGTCAGCGCCATGTTGGAGGTCGTCAGGGTTTTGCCGTCGCCGGAGTCGTGGCTGACAAACGTGATCACGCGCGGCGGCATGGCATTTTTTGCATTCAGGATAATCTTGGAACGCACCTGCCGCAGCGCCTCGGCTTCGATGGACTCCGGCGCGGTGTCGGCATAAAAAGGCAGCTTGCTGCTGGCAACGATGCCCAATGGCCCCAGCACGCGCACGCCATGAACCTCGTCATCGTCGCCTTCTGACCATTGGAAGCGGTCGTCAAAGAACACGATCAGCACGATGGTTACAACCGCTAACATACCGCCCGCCGCGCCCGCGATGAGCAGGTCAAGAAAGTTGTTGGTCGCTATGGGGAAATAATTGGGGACGGCAAGCTCGAACAACTGCACCTGCCGCTGGACTTCGGTGGTGGAGTTTAAATACTGCGCGTAGAGTGTTTGCAGCGTTTGCAGGGTGTTGTTGATCGTCTCCCGTTCTTCCGTGTTCTGGTTCAGCTCGAAGGCGGAATTCAGGGTTGGGACAGCCGCCAGCAGTTCATCATGCTCGGCCTGAAGCTCGTCAATCTGGGTCTGTAGGTTGCGAAGCTGGCGGTTGATGAACTCCGGGTCGCCCACCTCGCCCCCGCCGCCGATGGCGCTCTGGTTCATCATTTCCTGCGCGATGCGGTTGGCGATCAGCGCCGCGCGCTCGGCATCGGTATCCTGAACCGTGATTTCCAGCAGCGAGGCCTCGATATTGGGCATGATATGCATGATGTCATTCAGGGTGTTGACATCAATCCCCAGGTTCAGATCGTCAATCACTGGCTGGAGAATCGAACTACGGCGCACAAAGACCGAGTATGCCGTTAACAGATCGGCATTGGAACGGATGGAAGTGCCTTGCACCCTTCTCACATCCTGCCCAACCAGCACTGTCGAGGTCGCTGCGTAAATATCCGGCTGGTCGGTACGCACGAAATAACCCACGCCGACGCTGACGACGACGGCGATCACGATCAGCCACCACCATTTGAGCAGCGCTCTCAGAAGCGTGGAGATGATTGATACATTCACGTCTTAACCCTCTCGTTAATGTGACCCAGCATTCGCAAGTTTAGAATGCCTAACTAACATTTACCTAAAGCCTGTACGGACACGAGCGCCGCCCTAAAGTTCGCTGCAATCCCACATAAAGCCGCAGCGTGGGCAGCGCACTTTACAGGCCAGCCGGTAAGTGGGGCTGTCGCAGGCAGGGCAGACAGTCGAGAGGGTATAGCTGGGCAGCGGGGCGTGGGCTGGCGGTGTGTCGGCGGCGGCCAGCGCTTCTTTCTCGGTTGGGCGGGTGCTGCCGGGGCGTTGTGGATGATGCGCTGCCATCGCTGAATCCTGAGCCAGTGAAACAAAAACGGGTATCAGAGGATACCCGTGAGAGAGGCGACGACCGGATTCGAACCGGTGAATAAAGCTTTTGCAGAGCTTTGCCTTACCACTTGGCCACGTCGCCATTAAGGGTATTATAGCGGCGGCGGCGGCCTGTGACAAGGCTAAACCCGCAAAAACGGAACTTGCGTCTGCGCCTGAATCGGGCGACAATAACCCACTATGGACGAAAACGAAGAACTTATGCCCAGCCCCGGAGAAGAACCTGCCGCTGCTGATGACTGGCGCTTTGCGCCGCGTCTGGAAGCTGTGGACGAAGCCGCCGCTTCGCCAGATGTTGCTGAAGCGGATGAGGTATTGAGCGAGGCTGCGCCAGCGATTGACGACGAGCCGCAGCGCGAAGATACGCCAGCGCCACCCTTTACCGACGCGCTCGATATTGAGGCGGCGTTGGCGGCGGTGTCTTCGCTGGATGACATGCTGGCGGCGGAAGAAGCGCGGGAACAGGCACGCCTCGCCAGAGAGGCGGCTGAAGCCGAGGCGCAGCGCCAGCGCGAGGCGCGGATGCAGCACCCGGAACTGTTCTTTGCGATGCCGCCGCTTTCAACCATCCAGCGCGGACGTGCCGATTCTGTCATTCCGGCGCTGGCGTTGATCGCGCTGGGCGCGTGGCTGACCTTTACGCTGACGACCACGCAGCAGATGCCCTCCGCGCCTTTACTGCTGCTGGCCGTGAGCGCTGTGCTGGGGATAACTTTGCTAAGCCGCTGGCTGGCTTCCGGGCGTTGGGCAGGCGGCGCGCTGTTTTTCGGCTTACTGCTGATCGGCGTGGGCGGGACGTTGGCGCTGCTGCTGGCGGGCGGGCTGCTGGTGACAGGCTGGCCGCTGGTCATCGTGGCGGCGGGCGCGGCCTTGCTGCTGACCGGGCTGCTGACAAAAGCAGCAGGCGGGCGGCTGGTCTTTCCCGGTCTGGCGCTGGTCACGGCTGGCGTGATCGGCTACACCCTCACCAGCGGGCTGCTGCCGCTGGAAATCTCGTCCACGCTGGCGGCGTTGTGGCCTGTGGTGCTGGTCGCGGCACTTGTCATACTGGTGCTGCCCGCGCTTTTCCGGCGGCGACAGCGAGACTGACCCCCTGTGCATATCGCCATTGATGCCAGCCGGACAACGGCGGCGCGCATGACCGGGACAGAGCATTACGCGCGGCAGCTTATCCACGCCCTCGTTCAAGAGAACACCCGCCATCAACTCACGCTGTACTTTCGAGACACGCCGCCTGCCGACCTGTTCCCCGCCGCGCCGCTGGTAAACTGCCGCGTGATTCCGCTGCGCCGCGCGTGGACTCATGTGCGCTTCGCCGCCGAACTGTGGCGTGACAGGCCAGATGTGACGTTTGTCCCCGCCCATACGCTGCCGCTGGCCTTTCCGGGGCGGGCGGTGGTGACAGTTCATGACCTCGGCTTCAGGTATTTTCCACAGGCACACCCCACCAAAGACCGCCTGTATCTGGACTGGACGACGCGCTACAGCGTCGCCCGCGCCACCGTTGTGCTGGCTGACAGTCAGGCGACGGCAGACGACCTGACGAAATTTTACGATACACCGCCGGGGAAAATCCGCGTGGTGTATCCCGGCGTAGACGCGCTGCCTACGGGCGACGTGGCAGCGGTGCGGCGTAAGTACAACTTGCCAGAGCGTTATTTCCTGTTCATCGGCACGCTTCAGCCGCGCAAGAACATCGCCCGTCTGGTGCAGGCTTACGCGCGATGGCAGGCCGCGCACCCGGCGGATTCTGCCGCGCTGGTGCTGGCCGGGGGCAAAGGCTGGCTCTATGACGCGGCGTGGACGGCAGGCGTGGAACGGGTGCATCTGCCGGGATACGTGGATGAGGCCGATAAAGGCGCGCTCTATGCCGGGGCGCTGGCGCTGGTCTTTCCGTCGCTGTACGAGGGCTTCGGCTTTCCGGTGCTGGAGGCGATGCACTGCGCTGCGCCTGTGATCGCCAGCAATACGTCCAGCCTCCCGGAACTGGCCGGGGAGGCGGCGCTGCTGGTTGACCCGCTGGAGGTTGACGCGATTGCGGCGGCGCTGGGGCGCGTTACAGACGACTCGGCGCTGCGCCAGACGCTGCGTGAAAGAGGCGCGGAGCAGGTGAAAAAGTTCACATGGGACAGCGCGGCGGCGCAGGCGCTGGCGGCGCTGGAAATGGCAGGCGCGCCCGATGCCTGAGCGCATTCTGCTTGTCCAGCTTGGCGACATTGGCGATCTGGTGCTGACCACGCCCGCGCTGGATGCGCTGCGTACCGCGCGGCCTGACGCGCACCTGTCGCTGCTGACCACCGCGCACAGCGCCCCGGTGGTCGCCGGGTTGGGGCTGGTGGACGAAGTGATTACCATTGAGCGCCAGCAGTTCAACAACTCGAAGGCGTTTCTGCGCCCGGCCAATCTGCGCCGCCTGTTCAGCATCGGCCACTATGACACAGTGGTCTACTGCCATCACTTCACGCTGCGGGCGGGGACGCTCAAGTTCGCGCTGATCGCGCTGGCGACACGGGCAAAACGGCGTATCGGGCTGGAAAACGGCAACGGCTGGTTTCTGACCGAGCGCGTGCCGGATGGTGGCTTCGGCGCGGAGCATCAGGCGCAGTATTGGCTTGATCTGGTCGCTCTGCTCGGTGCCGATTCTACGCCGCGCCCGGCGCAAGTCAGCCTGAAGACCGGCGGGCTGCAAATGCCCTCTGACGATAAGCCTGTGGTTGTGATCCACGCGGGCAGCGGTGGCTACAGCCTCGCCCGGCGCTGGGACACGGCCAGCTTCGCGCGGGTGGCCGACGCGCTGCATGAGGACTGCGGCGCGCAGATCATACTGGTGGGTGGGAAGGACGACGACGCGCAGGCCGTGAAAGGCTTGATGCGGCACGAACCGCGCGACCTGAGTCAGCAGACCACGCTGGCGGAACTGGCAGGCGTGATCGCGCAGGCCGATTTATACATCGGCACCGACAGCGGCGTAACGCATATCGCGGCGGCGACCGGAACCCCGGTTCTCGCCATCTTCGGCCCCAGCAACGCGGCGGCTTACGGCCCATGGACACCCGCGAGTCACTCCGTTGTGTTACGCAGCGCGCCGGAGTGCAGCCCGTGCAGTTACGTCGGGCATCGTGTCGGCCTGCGCGATGGCTGTGCCGCGCGCACCTGTATGCGGATGGTCACGCCAGGGCAGGTTGTCGCGGCGGCGAAGGCGCTGTTAAACGGTGAACCTGTCGCGCTGATGCCGCCCGCGCCACGCGAACACAGGCATGATCGCTTACGCATCCTCGGCGTGCCTGTAGATGGCGTGACTTATGACGAGTGGCTGGTGTTGATTGCGGGCTGGATGACCTCACCCCGCTTGCCGAGAGGGGGGAACAGGTGCCGCCATGTTTGCACGGTGAACCCGGAATTCGTGATGATCGCGCAGCGGGACGCGAACTTCTTCAACATCCTCAACCGTGCGGACCTGTGTATCCCTGATGGCATCGGGCTGCTGTGGGCGGCGCGCTGGCTGGGCAGGCGGCTGCCGGAGCGGGTCACTGGGTCGGACGGCCTGCCGTTGATCGCTGAACGTGCGGCACGGGCAGGCTGGCGGCTGTATCTGCTGGGGGCAGCGCCGGGTGTGGCGGAGAAGGCGGCGGACGTGCTGCGCGGGCGCTACCCCGGCTTGCAGATCGCCGGGACGTATGCCGGAAGCCCGGCCCCGCACGAAGAAGACGCGATCATCGAGCGCGTGAACGTCAGCGGCGCGGACTTGCTGTTCGTGGCCTACGGCGCGCCAGAGCAGGACAAATGGATCGCGCGTAACCTGCCACGCCTGCAGGTCAAGCTGGCGATGGGCGTGGGTGGCGCGTTTGATTTTATCGCTGGCGTGGTGCCGCGCGCGCCGCTGTGGATGCGCCGTTTGGGCTTGGAGTGGCTGTATCGCCTCTACCTCCAGCCATCGCGCATCGGGCGCATGACCCGCCTGCCGCGTTTTGTGCTGGCGGTGCTGCTGCGCGGCAGGGGCCAATAACTTTATGTTGACCGCTTGCTCTGTGTTCTACATGCCCTTACAATGGAAGTTATGAAGACTCAGGCTGTTAACGACCCTATTGAAGACTTCGCGCAGCGGCAGGCAAAGTACCCGCCCGTCGCCGCTGCGCTGCGTGAACTTTATGGCACACCGGTATGGCGCAAGGGGTGGCCGGCCATGGATGAACTGATAAGCTGCATCCTGAGCCAGAACACCAGCGACACCAACCGTGACCGGGGGTTTGATGCGCTGAAAGCGCGTTACCCGGACTGGCAGGCGGTGATGGATGCGCCGCTGGATGAACTGATTGACACCATCCGCCCCGCCGGGCTGGCGAACCAGAAAGCGCCGCGCATTCAGGCCATTCTACGCCGCATTCTGGACGAGCGCGGTGAATTCAGCATTGATTTTCTCAACGACCTGCCGATTGATGAGGCCAAAGCGTGGCTCACCTCGCTTCACGGGATCGGCCCCAAGACTGCCGCCATCGTCTTATGCTTCGGCTTTAACCGCCCGGCGTTCCCGGTGGATACCCATGTCCATCGTGTCAGCCAGCGTATCGGCTTCCTGCCAGCGGGCATCAGCGCCGACAAAGCGCACCCGGTGATGGAAGCGCTTGTCCCTCCGTCCGATTATTACGCCTTTCACATCAACCTGATTCAGCACGGGCGCGAGATTTGCCGCGCGCGCCGTCCCTTGTGTGAACGCTGCCCACTGACCGAATTGTGTGATTATTATCAAAGAGTTATAAAGCCAAGATGACTACTTCTGCTAACTCCGATCTTGCTACCCCCAAAGGTGTTTCCGAGCGCGACCTCGCCAGCCTGCGCCAGAATGTGAATCTGCTGCGCAGCCAGCTTCAGGCCGGGCAGATTGACGGCACGTTTCTCAGCCGTCAGTTGGACAAGCTGGGCGAGCTGCTCGAGCAGGTGGACGAAGACCAGAAGCGCCGCAAAAAGGAAGGACGCTTTGAGGCGCTCTATAACGTCAGCCGCCTGCTGGGGTCATCGCTGGACTTGCAGACGGTGCTTAATCAGGTAATGGACGCGATCATCAAGCTGACCGAGGCAGAGCGCGGCTTTTTGATGCTGCGCGATGATGACGGCGGCTTGCAGGTGCGTGTTGCGCGCGGCCTCGACCAGCAGACGCTGGGCAGCGAACAGTTCAAGTTCAGCCGTACCATCACCAATCAGGTGCTGGACAGCGGCAAGGCCATCGTTACGACCAATGCTGCCGAAGACCCGCGCTTCGCCGGGCAGGCCAGCATCGTCGCGCAGGCGTTACGCAGCATTATGGCGACCCCGCTGCGGGCGCGTGGCAACGTGATCGGCGTGGCTTATGTGGATAACAAGATTGTAGCCGGGCTGTTCAGCGAGGACGATCTGGCGGCGTTTGATGCTTTTGTTGGGCAGGCGGCTGTCGCGCTCGATAACGCCATGCTCTTTAGCGCGACCGATCAGGAACTGACGATGCGCGTGGACGAACTGCGCCAACTGCGCCGCGTAGACCTGCTGCTGAACGAAACGCTGGATATGGACAGGGCGATGCAGTATACGCTGGAATGGGCAGGGCGGCTGTCGGACGCGGCGGTGGGCTATCTCGGCTGGATCAGCGGCGACCCGCCGAGCGTGCGCGCGGTGCATCATTACGGGCTGGCGGTGGACGACACGCTGCCCATGTCGCTGGAACGGATGTACCCCGAAATTATGGAAGTTGTCGCCAGCGGCAAAACGCACAGGAGCGAAAAACGCCGCACCCTGTTTGTGCCAGTGGTGGTCAACCAGCGCGTGGCAGGCGTGGCCGTCCTCAAACGGGACAACGGGCGCGATTTTACGCCCGCGCAGCAGGACATCGCCGAGCGCGTGGTGTCACGTGGGGCGGTTGCCATCGAAAACGCCCGGCTGTATGCGGCGGTGCAGGCGGCAGACCGCGCCAAGAGCGAGTTTGTCGGGATTGTCGCGCATGACCTGAAAACGCCGATGACCAGCATCGCGGGGTATGCCGACCTGACGCTGATGGAGAAGGACACCTTGCAGGAACGACAGGTCGAATTCCTGAACAACATCCGTAATACCGTCAAGCGTATGGAAATGCTGGTTTCTGACCTGTCGGACATCAGCCGCATCGAAAGCGGCCACTTCCGCATGGATGAAATACGGGTCACTGTTGAGGATATTGTACAGGCCGTGAAGGACAACACCCTGCCGCAGATCAACGCGCGTGGTCATCACTTTGTGGCGAAGATTGAACCCGGCCTGCCGCAGATGTGGGTGGATTATTACCGCCTGCTGCAAGTGCTGACCAATCTGGTGAGCAACGCTTATAAATACACGCCGGATAACGGCACCATCACGCTGGAGGCGCGCCGCGCTGGCGATCGCATCCAGTTCAGCGTGACCGATACCGGCATCGGCCTTACGCCAGAAGCGGTAGCCATGCTCGGCACCAAGTTCTGGCGTGCCGAAGATGATTACACCCGGTCACAGCCGGGGACTGGCCTGGGCTTTGCCATTACCCGCGCGCTGGTGGAGCAGATGGGCAGCCGCATTGACATCCAGAGCCAGATCGGCAAGGGCAGCACGTTTACCTTCAGCGTCGCCATTGCTAAGGACTAACGGGCCGATGCACCTGTTTCTCTCGCCTCATCTGGATGATGCTGTCTTAAGCTGTGGAGCCACGATTCACCAGCTTACACAGCAGGGGCAGGCGGTGACAATCCTTACGATTATGGCGGGCGACCCGCCGCCACAGCCACCAGACACGCCCATCGTGCGCGACCTGCACCAGCGCTGGCAGGCAGGTTATAATCCCGCTGTGGCACGCCGCCGCGAGGACATGAACGCCGCGCGCAGCCTGGGCGCGCAGGCCATTCACCTGCCCATCGGGGACTGTGTGTATCGCACGATCGAACGCGACGGTGAAACGCTGGCGCTCTATCCAACGGAAGAATCACTGTTCGGGGAGGTCAGCCCGCAGGACCCGGCCATGACCGCGCTGCGGGCGATCACGCTGCCGCGTGCCGACGTGATCTACGTGCCGCTGGGGGTGGGGCATCATGTGGATCATCAACTGGTGCGCGACTGGGGCATGACGTTAGCAAAGCCTAACCGCGCCAGGTTGAAGTTCTACGAAGAATATCCTTACATCAATGCTACAATGGAAATTGACCGGGCGCTGGCCTTTTATCAGGGGATGCCGCTGAAGCCGGAACTGCTGCTGCTGGATGAAAGCAGCGTGCAGGCGAAGATAGCGGGCATTGCCTGTTACAGTTCACAGATCAGTACATGGTGGAGCAGCCTGGAAGACATGGAAGCCGCGACGCGCCATAGTATGTTGCTCAAGGGCGAAGGGCGGCCAGCAGAGCGTTTCTGGGTTTTAGAGCAGCAGTACGCAGGACAGACTGATGGCAAATGACGCATTAAAACAGGCACGGGCGCTGGTGGATGAACTGCTGGAGGCTGCGCGAACCGGACGGGTGATTCCAGTACGTTTGCCCGGTCAGGTAGAAGCGATTGCCGACGCACTGGCGCAGGCGGAACAGGAGCAGGCCGGGAACGCCGGGGCAGATGCCCCGACAGACGCGGCGGGCGAGGCGCAGGATTACCGGCGCGAACAGGCGGAGTTTATGTCTGTGGCGATCCACGAACTGCGCGTGCCGATGACCAGTATCCTCGGTTATGGTGACATGCTCAACACCCCCTCGATGGGCGAACTGAGCGAGATGCAGCAGCAGTTTTTACAGATCATCCGCGCCAACGCCAAGCGGATGCAAACGCTGTTGAGCGATGTCAGCGACGTAAGCAAAGTGCGCGGCGGTACGCTGAAGCTCTCGCCCAAGATGGATATGTTTAAAAACATCGCCATGCGTATTGAGAAGGATATGTCGCCTGTGGCGCAGGACATGAAGCGCCAGCTAACCTTCGACATCCCGCAGGGCCTGCCAGTCCTGAACACGGACGGCGAGGTGCTGGCGAAAGCGCTGAACAAGCTGGTCGAAAACGCGCTGCGCTACACCCACGAGGGCGGCACGGTCAGCCTGAGCGCGGCCAGCGAAGGCAATAACCTCATTATCAAAATCGCTGATGACGGCATCGGCATGACACCGGAGGAGACAGCCCGGCTGGGCGAGCTTTACTTCCGTGCTGATAACGATCATGTGCGCCAGTATAAAGGCAGCGGCCTCGGCCTGCCCATCGCTTACGGCATTGTCGACCTGCTCGGCGGCAGCATCAGCGTGGAGAGCGCGCCAGGAGCCGGGACGACGTTCACGATTGTGCTGCCGGGGATGGGATGATGGCTGTCCCTGCGCTGACAACGCAGCAGGCGATAGAACTGCTTGAGCGACTGCGTAAGGCCGCGCCGCCCGCAACGGCTGTCCGGTTGGGCGCAGCGGTCGCGCTTGTCCAGCGATTGGCGCAGGAAAATGACGCTCTCCACCAGACAACGGCCCCAGACAGCACCTCGCCGCTGACATTTCGCATAGGCAATACGCTGCGCCGTTCCGCGCAGCAGGTCGTCCTGCTGCTGCTGGAAGGGCTGAACGAAGCGCTGCGCGCGCCGCTGGTTGCCATTCATGGCCGGGCAGACCTCATGCTGGCCGGGTTGCGTGGCGAGATCACCGCTGACCATCTGCGTTGGGTGAATTCAATTCACGAGAATACGCAGCGTGCTTTCATGCTGCTGGAAGCCGTGCAGCAGATGATTGATCTGCACAGCGGACGCTTTACACTGAACTGCGGCGACTTTATCACCAGCGAGTTATTACAGGCCGCTTTTAACCGGGCGGTTTATGAGGCCAGCGCCCACGATCAGGAGCTAACGGTGCAGATGCCGCAGTCCATCCCGGTGGCCTACGGCGATTACGATCAATGTCTGAGCATCCTCAACGCGCTGCTGGATAACGCGGTGCGCTATACCGCAAGCGGCGGCTACATCCGGCTGGCGGTGGATAGCCTGGGGGCGCATGTGCTGTTCAGCGTGGCAGACAGCGGCATCGGCCTGTCGCCTGATGATGTGGCGAATATTGGCAGGCCGTTCTGGCGCGGCGCACATCGTATGGTGCGCCAGCAGCACGGCACGGGGCTGCGCCTGTATCTGGCTCGGCAGGTGCTGGCGCTTCAGCACGGCGAGTTGATTTTCTCTGGCGAAGCGGGACTTGGCAGCACCTTTAGCTTTAGCCTGCCCGCCGCCGGATAACCCGGTAGCCAGACGGTTACAGTTTTGCCTTTTAACTTTACAAAAAACATATTCTATGCTAGATTCACCCTAACTCGTTCTTAACGAGATGATATGACTAACCCAAGGCACAGCGCAAGCTGTGTTTTTGTACTTTGTGCCGTTGTTGATGCGGCGCATTTTTTATTAAGGAGTTCATTGTGATGGTAGACCAACCCCAATACCTGACTGCTGAAGGCTATCAGAACCTCGATAAGCGCCTGCGGTATCTGGTGGAGGTTCGCCGCGCAGAAGTGGCTGAACGCCTGCGCCAGGCGCTGGAAGAGGGTGGTGATCTGAGCGAAAACGCGGAATACGAGGACGCAAAAAACGAGCAGGCGTTTGTCGAAGGGGAGATTCTGCGGCTGGAAACGATTCTAAGCACCGCGCAGGTGATTGAGGAAACCACAGGTAAAAAGGACCGTGTCGTTGTCGGCTCTAAGGTAACAGTGGTCGAAAAAGGCACGAAAGACAAAGAAGTGTACTATCTGGTTGGCTCGGCAGAAGCACAGCCCAGCGAGGGTAAAATCTCGCACGAAAGCCCGCTCGGTAAAGCGCTGATGGGCGCGAAGGTGGGCGAGAACGTCACTGTCAAAGCGCCCGATGGCGAACTGGTGTTCACCATTAAGGAAATCAGCTAACCATAGGTTAGATAAACCGCGATCTAATGATAAGGGCGGGTTAATCACCCGTCCTTATGCTTTAGAACCGCTTACATTCGCATGAATCGAAAAAGTGATTAGAATTAGAATTGATTTTAACCCGCAACACGGGAGCCGGGCGAAGTGGATTTTGATAAGCAGATAGATACACAGGCTGTATTGGATGGCCTGGGGCAGGGTGTGCTGGTCTTTGATAAGAATGGCCGTCTGGTGCTGGATAATCTGGCGGCGCGGAACATTCTGGGGACTGACCTGAAGCTGATTCGCGCCGAGGGCTGGACGGCGGCAGCGGTGTTTTTCAACAGCGGCCTGCATGACCCCGATGAAACGATTGATGCCGCGCGCAAAAAATCGCTCGACTCAGCGCGTCCGGTGCGCTTCCACACTTACCGCACTGGTGAATACATCCCCTGCTGGGCGGCGACGATTCACGGCAAAAATGGTGATGTTTATACGATGGTGACGGTGGACGCGCCGGACTGGTCGGTGGTGCGCGACGTGCTGAGCCGCTTCCGCGCAGAAGTTAAGGAAGCGGTGGAAGCGACCGATGGGCATATCAACCTGATTAACCAGAGCATCAAACGGCTTGACCCGGACAGCACGGTTGACCAGCTTAACAAGCGTATCTCCGGCTTTAACCGCCTGATTGCCACCCATATGTACCGTACCGCCCGCCTGACGGACTTGCTGGAACGGCTGGAGGCGCTGCGGCTGGGGCTGCTGCATCCCGCCGCGCGCGAGCAAATGCGTAAGATAACGCTTGATGATTTTATGGAAGACTTCATTGAAGAACTGGACGAGGTGAAGCTGATTGACCCCGAATCCGAAGCGCAGGATTTTCGTGGTCGTCTGGAGACAGACATCCCCTCTGGCTTACAGATCGCGGCCTCGCCCGCGCACCTGACCACTCTCTTGCGTGACATAGTACGCAATGCTATTATGTACAGCATGAAGGCTTCGCCCGTGAAGATCGTCGCGTTTGCCCAAAATCAGCATGTGCAGATTGATGTGGTGGACGAGGGCTATGGCGTGCGCCAGAAGGAGGCGGATAAAGTCTTCCAGCCTTTCCAGCGCGCCCGCCAGCCGCAGATTATCGCCGAATTCGGGCATGGCCTCAGTTTGTATCTGTGCAAGCACGAGGTAGAGGCAATGAATGGTGGACTGTGGTTCAAGAGCGAAGAGGGTGTGGGCAGCACCTTCAGCATTAAACTGCCGATGTGGCAGGAAGCCGCTTCTGAGTCTAAGTCTGAGTCTTCATCTTCTGAGACGTAATTTGCCGCGCCTGCTCACCGGGAATTTCTAAACGCCTTGCCTGGTTGAACGGGAAGGCGTTTTTATTTTGCAGGGACCGATCATGGACTTTCTGACACCAGAATTTTTTGACCTGTTAATCGTGGTTGTCATCATTCTTGGGCTGGCGCTGGCAGCGGTGCGCCTGTATGACGACCTGACACGCCCGCTGCCGCCGCGAATCCCGCGTCTGGACGATGACACCCAGCCGCGCAGACCTGAACAGGAGTAAGAAACGATCATGCTCGACATCGCTTTAATCCGCGAAAAGCCCGAATGGGTGAAGGAACAGATTACCAAACTGAACGACCCCGGCGCGCTGGCGCGGGTGGATGCTATTCTGGAACTTGACCAGCAGCGCCGCAGCCTGCTTGCCGAGGCCGAAGCGCTGCAAGCCGCGCGTAACAAGCTCAACAAGAGTATGGGCTACCTGCGCGGTGATAAGAAGCTCGCGCCAGAGGTGAAGGCCGCCCGCGCCCACCATGCCGCTGAGGCGCTTCGGGCAAGCGATTATGATCGCGCCGACGCGCTGTTGAGTGGCAGCGCCGAAGCCCCCGCCGCTAACGGTGATCTCGAAGGGGCGCTGAACGTACTGAGCGAGGCGTTAGGGAGCGTCAGCGAGCAGGTCAGCAGCTTCAACGCGCAGGTGAACGAGGTGGACGCGAAGCTGCGCGAGAACATGCTGTGGCTGCCGAACATGCCGCACGAGAGCGTACCGGTCTTTGACAGCGAAGAACACAACATCGCCTGGCCGGTGGAAGGTGAGCTTTACGAATTCGACTTCCAGCCAAAGCCGCACTGGGAGATCGGCCCGGCGCTGGACATCATTGACTTCGAGCGCGGGGTGAAGCTGGCCGGGACGCGCAGCTACTTTCTGAAGGGCGGCGGGGCGCGTTTGCAGCGCGCGCTGGTGAGCTTCTTCCTCGATAGGGCGCGGGATAAAGGCTTCAGGGAGCTTTATGTGCCGTACATGGTGCATGAGGAAATGATGGTCGGCGCGGCGCAGTTCCCCAAGTTCCGCGAGAATGTGTACTTCGACCCTGACGCTGACCTTTACCTGCTGCCGACAGCCGAGGTCGCCGTCACCAACCTGCACCGGGACGAAATCCTTGATGAAAGCCAGCTTCCGCTGAATTACGTGGCGCATACGCCGTGCTTCCGCCGCGAGAAGATGAGCGCCGGGCGCGATGTGCGCGGCATCAAGCGCGTGCATCAGTTCGAGAAGGTGGAGATGTACAAATTCACCACACCGGAAACCAGCTATGCCGAACTGGAAGCGCTGACCGAAGCCGCCAGCGACATCTGCCGCGCGCTCAGGCTGCCTTTCCGCCGTCTGGAGATCGTCACGGGCGATCTGGGCTTCAGCGCGACCAAAAAGTACGACATTGAAATCTGGTCGCCTGGCTGTGAGGAATGGCTGGAGGTCAGCTCGTGCAGCAATACCGAGGCCTTTCAGGCACGGCGGGCGAACATCCGCTACCGCGCTGAGGGGCAGAAGCGCCCGCAGTTTGTCCATACACTGAACGGCAGCGGGCTGGCGACCCCGCGCGTGATGATCGCCATTATGGAAAATTACCAGCAGGCAGACGGCACGGTGAAAGTGCCGGAGGTGTTGGTGCCGTACATGGGCGGGCAGGAAGTCATCAGCGGGTAGTAGTTACTGTGCGCTGTGGGGCGGGTGCATCACTCGCCCCCGCGAAGCTACCGCAGGTCGTCTGGTTGGAAGTTTTCGGGTAGCTGCACCATTTCCAGCGTGATGTTATCCCGGTCGAGGAAGTAGCATGTCCAGCCGACCATCGCGCGGATCGCCGCCGAACAGCAGCGCCT
>CAZJSU010000107.1:0-14585 GCA_964548765.1 uncultured Anaerolineaceae bacterium | reverse complement strand
CTATGAATATTTCTGACATTACGGAAAACGTGCAGGCTGTATCCACCCAATTTGCTCAGGATCGAAACGCGCGACAATTACGACGAGAACTTGTTAGGGCTGACTTTGACCTCCTGAGAGAGGCGGGCTTCCACCTGACAGGGGTGCTTGCCGAACAGGGCGGCATGTGGGAAAGCCTGTCCGCCTCAACCCGCCCTATCTCCGAACTTGTGCGTATCCTGGCACAGGGTGATTCGTCGGTTGCGCTGGTTTGCTCAATGCACCCATCGGTACTCGCTGTCTGGCTGGCAACGCCCCAGGTTACACCCTCTGCCCAGACGGCCTGGGAGGAACAGCGTAACCAGTGTTCTCAAAGCGCCTACGATGGTCTTTGGTGGGGGACAATCATCTCGGAACCCGGTAGTAACGGCGACATCTCTCAAACTAAAGCGACGGCTCGCCCGGATGCCTCGGCAGGTGTATACCGGATAACCGGACCAAAACATTTTGGAAGCGGCTCCGGTGTAACTTCCTTTATGATTACAGCCGCTGTGCCAGCAAGCGAAAGCGAGGCAGACCTGTTCTTCATGGATATGCGGGGTATAGACTGGGATGGTTCAGCCGGTGCCAGATTGATCGCTCCATGGGATGGTCATGGTATGACTGCCACTCAGAGCCATGCCATGCAGTTTGATGATTTCCCGGCGGTACGTTGTGCATGGCCGGGAAACATTCTTAAACTCGGCGCGCCAGTCTTTTTATTGAGTGCCTGTTGTTTTACCGCCGCCATTGTCGGGATTGTCGAGATTGCCCTTGACACGGCTCGCCAGTCCCTGAACAAGCGGCATACCTCGTTGAGAGCTTATGAGCAGGTGGAATTTTCGCGGGCTGAGTTAGAAGGCTGGCTTATTCAGCAAGCCTACGACGGCGTGCTGCGTGCTGTCGAGCAAAAAGGCTTAGCCGCGCGGCGTGATACCCTTCTTGCCAAAACAGCTATCGCCGAACTCGCGGAATCGTGCATGGGGAGATTGTGTAAGGTGATGGGTGGCGGGACGTATGCGCGTCGTTCGCCTTTCGGGTTTTGGTTTGAGGATGTTCGGGCGCTCGGCTTCCTGCGCCCACCGTGGGTGCTTGCCTATGACCAACTCTTTCAAGGGGCATGGCCGACGTAGAGCCGTTCCTATGGACAACTTCACGCAACAGCAGGCTTTTGAGCACTTCGCAGCATGGGGCAGCGGGCAGGAATTGGTGCGTGCCATGCTGCTGACCAGTTCGCGCGCTGTCCCCGGCGCACAGGTGGATGTATTCTCCGACTACGACGTGATTCTGGCGCTGACCGACATCCGCCCGTTTTTCGAGAGTCGGGCCTGGCTGGAAGATTTCGGCCCGGTGTTAGCCATCTACCGCGACCCGATTGTGCTGCATCATGGGCTGGAAACTTCGGGCTATGTCGTCCAGTATGACAGCAGCTTCAAGATTGATTTCACCCTATGGCCGGTGGAACGCTTACGGGAGATCGTGGCCGAGCCGCAACTGCCGGATGAGTTTGATGCCGGGTATCTGGTGCTGCTGGATAAAGACGGGCTGACGGCTGGCCTGCAAGCGCCGACGTATAAAGCCTTTATCCCGACACCGCCTACCGAGGCCGATTATCAGGAGATGGTGGAGGGGTTCTTTCTGGAAACGGCGTATGTCGCCAAGTATTTGTGGCGTGACGACATGATGGCCGCGAAGTTCATCCTCGACCACATCATGAAGCAGGAACGCCTGCTGCCGGTGCTGGAATGGCACGCGGAGATTGACCACGGGTGGTCGGTCAAGCCCGGCCCGCATGGGCGGCGGCTAAAGCAGTGGTTACGGCCTGACCTGTGGGCGGAACTGGAAAGTACCTACACCGGGGCAGCACCGGAAGCCAACTGGGAAGCGCTGTTCAGGTCTATCGCGCTGTTTCGCCGCGCGGCGGTCGAGGTGGGCGATCTGCTCGGCTACACCTACCCCGAAGCGCTGGAACAGCGGGCGGTGGCCTATGTGAACAAGGTCAAGCGCCTGCGCCGGGATGCAGAAACATTTTCATGAGTTTTGGTCTGCTGCGGATGTATGCGCGGTACTGGCGGCGGCTATAATGAAAAAAGGTCTATATTGGAGGCATCGCCAATGAGCGAAATATACAGCATCGTTTATAAGCCGGAAAAACTGCCCACCAAGCCGCTCGACCGTTACACGCGCGTGCCGCTGGAAAGCGCGCGGCTGGTCGAAGGACATGGCATTGAAGGCGACCGTAAAGGCAAACACCCCAAGCGCCAGTTGAACATCATGTCCTACGAAACGCTGATGGAACTGGGCGGCGAGGGCTTTCAGGTTGAACCCGGCCAGATGGGTGAGCAGATCATCGTCAAAGGGCTGGATGTCAACGTGCTGGAGCCGGGCGACCGGATTCAGTTTGGCGAAGACGCGGTGGTTGAAGTGGTGGAACACCGTCGTGGCTGTGACCGCTTCGAGGCGCTGCAAGGCAAGCTGCGGAGCGAGGCCGCCGGGCGCATGGGCGTGATCGCCCGCGTGGTGCAGGACGGCGAGATTCGTGTCGGTGATAGTATTAGAACGCTTGAGCATGTCTGAGTACGTGACGGTTGAAACCCGCTCCACCGGCAGCCCAGACCTGCTGGAAGTCGTTACCAATCAAACGCTGACGACGGCGGACGAAGAAGTGTATGGCAGCTATGAAGAGGGCGATGAGGGTTCTCCCATCGCCCAGATGTTGTTTAACGGCGTGGCGGGCATCACCGCGCTGCGTATCACCGCGCACAGCCTGTTCATCACCCGCGACCCGGATGTTCCGTGGGAAACCATCGTGGATGATGTGCGCGACGCGCTGCGCGACTTCTTCCTCTAGGCCGCTTCAGGATTTGACTTCCCACCTGCACGGGTAAGAGTGGGCGATGATCTGGAAGCCGTATTTTTCCAGAATGGGCGCGCTCATGTCGCTGGCATCCACCACCAGATACCGCACCCCCCGCGCTCTGGCTTCCTGCGCGCGCACCGCCAGCAGCGCGGTGTACAGCCCCTGCTTCCGGTAACGGCTGATGGTTGACCCGCCCCACAGGCTGGCGAACTGGCTGTCCTGCGGGAAATAGACCCACGCCGCGCTGGCGGGCTGCCCGTCTACATACGCCACATAGATGCTCATCTGGTCGGGATAGCTGCGGAGCGCCCCGCTGAGAAAACGCCCCAGCCCGGTGAAGTCCTCGTTCCATACTTCCTGCTCTATCGCAATGATCTCGGCGATCTTCTCTGGCGCGGTAATGCGCTGGATGTCGTGCTGGATGGGCTGCCACAACAGCGCTGGCGCGTCGTCCAGATCAAGCACCATAATGGCTTCGACTTCCTCGATGCTGAACCCGCGCGCCGCCAGCCTGTCCTTCAGGTCGGCGGGCGTGTCGTAATCATAAAGCTTCCATTCAAAGTCCTGCCCGATGCCCTCGTAATACTTGATCTGCTCCTCGATCACTGCGTCGGCGTTGGCCTCGGTTAACTGGCTGTAGACGATCATGCCTTCCCCGTCGCTGGCGTTCTCAATATGGCGTATCACCGTTGGGGTGACTTCCCGGCGCATCTCAGGAAAGGTCGTTTCCTGCCTTTGATCGCGGGTGAAGATCGCAAGAAGCTGTGCTTTGTCCATAGATAGGCTCTCTGGTGTATGATGCATACAAGCAATAGACGTTGTGAATATTATATCAAACGTTTATAAACTGATATGAGCAGCCAGCGTAAATTTTTACACTTTTGAGTGATAAAACCTATATAATGGAACAAGTAATATATTAGGTTGTGTTGGCATCTGATTTTGGGTGTTGTTTTACAACCGACGGCATGTAGGGACGCGATATATCGCGTCCGAGAAAACACCAGTCAAACACAAAACGTCAACAGAGCCGGGCGCATCTGTCTTTTGGATAGCCTGTAGTTCGAACTAATGCCGAACCATGTAAACTGGTGTCATTGATGCCAGACGCAGGTTCTAGTGGAGTTTAAAAATTATGTCTGAATCCGCCGACCCGAACACTAAACGGTTACTGCTGACCCTGAAAGCGCAGAACGAAATCCTCCAGCACATCCTGCCCGCGCTGCAACAGGCGGTGGACAACGTGGTCGAGTTTATGGCCGAGGCGGACGATGACGAGGCCATCAGCAACTACCTGCGTGAACTGGCTGTGGAGACCACGATTGACGAAATGGTGAAACTGCTCACGCGCGACCCGGAAGCGCCCAGCCGCATTTACACGCTGCGCGATGTGGATGGCATCGTGGTGGACACGCTCATCGCCTGCTATAACGAACTGAACCCGGAGCGGGCGCGGCGCTGGTACGCCAGCCAGATGGGCATGACCCCACAGGAACACGCGCAGCTTACACAGCACATCCCGGAACAGCTTGATCTTTAAAAACGAAGCGCGCTGGTGTGTTCCAGCGCGTTCTTTTTATGTTTCGCTCTATAAGGCTGTTGAAATTCTCACTCAGAGAATTTGTCCTGCCTGAAGCAGGCTCCTGATGGTAAAGCTATAGAGTTTTCGGGCGATTCCTGCATGGGCGCTCCTTTCACTCACAAAAGCTTCCACCCTCATCATAACGTGAAGCATTACGCTTTGTCAATCACCGTAGCCCGTACGCAGCAGGCCGTAAAAGGCCACGTCTTCATAACTGCCGTGATGATAAGCCCCCTGCCGGAACACCCCTTCCCTGACCAGCCCGGCCTTTTCCAGCACACGCGCTGCGGCGCTGTTGTGTTCCAGACAGTAGGCGTAAACGCGGTTGAGCTTTAGCTCCTCAAAGCCGAACTGCACCACCCGGCGGGCGGCCTCGGCAGCATAGCCCTGATGCCAGAACGGTTGGCCGATCCAGTAGGCCAGTTCGCCGCGCTGGTGGGTCAGGTTCACCTCAATATCCATATAGCCGATGAGCGTGAAGTCCTGCGGGCGCTCCAGCGCGAAGCGGCAGGCCGTCCCCTCCATAGCCTCCTGATGGCTGCGGCGGATCATGGCCTCCGCCTCGGCCTCGGTGTAGGGGTGGGTGATGTCCATCAGCATCTCTATCGTTTCCGGCGATTGCAGCAGCGCGGTAAGCTGGCCGGCATCGGCCATCTCAAAGCGGCGCAGCAGCAGCCGTTCGGTTTCCAGCGTGGGCAGCATCAGCATGGCTCAGCCCTCCTGCTCGTTGCGTTCAACGTCTGCGCGAAGGATGCCGTACCAGCACATATCATGCGCCTGTCCCCAGCGGAAGACGTGGCCTTTCATGATGCCCTCAAAGGTCATGCCCGCCTTTTGCATCACCCGCCCGGAGGCCGGGTTGCTGACAAAGTGCGAGGCCATGATGCGGTTCAGCCCCAGTTCCTCGAAGCCGAAGCGGATCAGGCGCTGCGCCGCCTCGGTCATGTAACCGTGACCCCAGAAGGGTACGCCAATCCAGTAGCCCATCTCCGCCTGATGCCCATCGCGCCGCATGGACAGCGTGATCGCGCCCATCAGCGCCTCGCCCGCCTTGCGCTCCACCGCGAAGGGAAAAGCGCGGCGTTCCTCGATCTGCTCATGGCCGCTGTTAATCCATTCCAGTGCGCCGCCTTCGGGGTAGGGGTGCGGGATGTTGAGCGTGGTCTGGGCGATGCGGCGGTCGCTGACGAGGCGCTGCACCGTTTCCGCGTCGGCCAGATCGAAGCGGCGCAGGTACAGGCGCTCGGTTTCCAGCGTGGGCAGGTAGTTCATGTGGTTTTCCCCTTTCAGCGCGACCTTAACAGCCATTGATAGCCGCGCCGATGTCCCCTATCGGGCGTGGCTCCAGCGTCAGCGGCAGTTCAAACGTCTCTGTGCCGCGCACCACCAGCAGATTCAGCACGTCGCCGGGCGACGAGTGCATGACCAGATAGGCCAGCAGTTCGTCAATGTCGTTGACGTAAACTTCGTTGACTGCCACGATAATATCACCCCCGGCGCAGATCTGCCCGCCGCGCACATCCACAAGGCTGCTGCCCCCGCGCAGGCCGGCTTTATCGGCGGGCGAGTCGGCGTTCACGCGGTCAATCAGCACGCCAGCGGTCACGGGCAGGTTGAGCGGCTGCGCCAGCGAGGCCACGCTGAAGCCGGCTTCTTCGGGCAGTGTCTGGATGCCAAGCCAGGGATAACTGACCTCCCCGGTTTCGATCAGTTCCGGCACGACCCGGCGCACGGTGTTGGCCGGAATGGCGAAGCCCACGCCCTGAAACACGCCGGTGTCGGTGCGGATGGCGGTATTCACGCCGATGAGTTCCCCGCGCGAGTTGAGCAGCGGCCCGCCGCTGTTGCCGGGGTTAATGTCGGTGTCCACCTGAATAATCGAAGGGTTATTGAATGAGGGGATCACGTCCGCTTCCAGCAGGCTGCTGGAAGGAAGCTGCCGCCCCAAGCCGCTGACGATCCCCACCGTCATCGAACTGGCGAGGCCGAAGGGGTTGCCGATGGCGATGGCGCGTTCGCCCACGCGCACCGTGTCGGAGTCGGCCAGCGTCACCGGGGGCAGGCTGGCGGAATCCATCTCGACCTTAATCACGGCCAGATCGCTGTAGGAATCGGTGCCGACAAGCTCCGCTTCGGTGATGTAGCCGTTGTTGAACGTCACCTCAATCAACTGCGCGCCCGCGACGACATGCGCGTTGGTGACGATGTGGCCGAGGCGATCATACACAAAGCCCGACCCGCGCCCCAAGTCGAGGTTCGCCATATCAAGCGGGCTTACCAGCGCTTCAATATTGACCACAGACGGCGCAAGCCGTTCGTAAATATTGGTCAGCAGCAGGTATTCCGCGTCTGCCGCGTCAATGACCCCCTGCGGCACAGCGGTCGGCTGTTCCTGAAAGGCGACGTTCACGGGCAGGTCGGCGGGCGGGGTGCTGGCGCTGGCCTGCGGCGGGCGGGCGGGAGTCGCCTCGCCAGCACAGGCGGTCAGGATGCACAGGGTCAGCAGGAGCGGGGCGATAGGTAATCTCGACATCAGGCGTTTATAGTCACTCACGGTAAACCTATGACCATTCTAGCACAATCAAAGGCGCAGGGGATGTTTTTCGGTAAACCGGACAAGGGGGATTGAACGTTCGGCAGCGCTGCGCGGTATACTATCGGCAGCGAAAAACAGACAGGAGAGGCACAGATGCAGAGACTCCAGACCTTTACGGGCGCGCTGGCGCTGCTGGCGACATGGGCGCTGATCTTCTTTACGCTGACGCTGCTGACAGAGCTTGCCTTCGCGCCCTGGGACACGGCGGTGACGCTGCCGGAGCCGGGAACATGGCTGCGGACGCTGAACGACTTCGTTGATCTGGGCATCGGCAAATACGTGTTAAGCGTGCCACTGCTGGTCGCCAGTATGACGTTGACAGGGGCCGCGCTGCGCCAGCAGCCACAGGCGGCATGGCGTTACGCGCTGGGCAATCTGGTCTTTGTGGGGCTGGTATGGGCGGTGTTCATGCTGGCGGCCATGCTCAATAACGCGCTGTTTCCACATCCACCCGTCCCCTACGATCCCCATTATCGCGGCTACCATCGCTCGGTGGTGCCGGGGCTGGCTTTCCTCGGCGTGTGCGCGGTGTGGCTGCTGTTGCTGCGCCGGACGACAAACGCCCCTCGCGTCGAAGCGGCGTAACGGCTTTTGGGGCATATCGCCATCGTGGGCAGTACCTGCCAGATACACATGATGGTGCTATAATGCCCCGCGCTGTTTAAGCGTCGGTTCAGCCATTTTTTACGCTTTTCTTACACGACAGCGTTAGTCTCTCCGGCGAAGTCTCACCTTTAAGGCGGGAGGATTGGACATTTTATGATCGAAGTTGAAAACCTTACAAAACGCTATGGCAGCGTCACGGCGGTGGATGCCATCACCTTTACCGCGCGACATGGGCAGGTGACAGGCTTCCTGGGGCCGAACGGCGCGGGCAAGACCACCACCATCCGAATGCTGACAGGCTATATGCCGCCGACATCGGGCAAGGCGCTGGTGGCTGGGTATGATGTGTTTGAGCAGAGCATGGAAGTCCGTAAGCGCGTCGGCTACCTGCCGGAGAACGTGCCGCTTTACCGCGACCTGACCGCACGCGGCTACCTGATGTACATCGCCGACATTCGCGGGCTGGCGAAACCCCGCCAGCGCGCCGACGAGGTGCTGGCGCAGGTCGGGCTGGCGCACCGCGCCGAAAGCCGCATCCGCAACCTGTCGAAGGGGATGAAGCAGCGTGTCGGGCTGGCGCAGGCGCTCATCCATGACCCGGAAGTGCTGATTCTGGACGAGCCGACCATCGGCCTCGACCCGATTCAGGTGCTGGAACTGCGCGAACTGGTGCGCGATCTGGGGCGTGACCGGACGCTGCTGTTCAGCACGCACATTCTGTCCGAGGCCGAACAGGTCTGCGATAACGTGGTTATCATCAATCGCGGGCAGATCGTGGCCGAAGGCTCGCCGACCGAACTGCGAACCGCGCTGGAACGCGGCGGGCGGGTACTGGTGCGCGTGGATGCCGACACGGAGCAGGCGCTGCCGATGCTGGCCGGGCTGGAGGGTATCGGCCATGTCGAGACATCGCTGGACGGCCTGCTGGTCACGCCGCAGTCGCCAGACTTCGACCCGCGCCCGTCCATCGCCCGCGCGGTGGTGGAGCAGGGCTGGAACCTGATCGAACTGCGGACACTGGCGGTCAGCCTTGAAGACATCTTCTTTGAACTGACGCGGCTTGAGGAAGAAAGCCGGGAGAAGGCCGAGGCTGATGAGCCTGAAGCGCCGACGGAGAGTGAGGTTGCCAATGCGTAGGATTTTTGCGGTCTTCAAGCGCGAACTGGCGCTTTATTTTCGCTCACCCGTCGCCTATGCGGTCGCTTTCGCGGTGATCTTTTTCCTCAGCATCCTGTTCAACAGTTATGTGACACAGGCCAACGGCCAGTTCCCGGCAGACGCGACCTTCGCGCCCGGCCTGCTCACCTTCCTGCTGTTCCTGATCGCGCCGCTGCTGACCATGCGCCTGCTGGCCGAGGAAAGCCGCGAAGGCACGATCGAGGTGCTGATGACGCTGCCGATGAACGAGAGCCACTTTATCATCGGCAAGTTTCTGGCGGCGTGGGCGTACTATACCGTGCTGCTGCTGCTGACGCTGGTTTACTACTTCATCCTGACGACCATCGGCGTGCCTGACCGGGGGCAGGCGCTGGGCGCGTACTTTGGCGCGTGGCTCTATGGCGGCGCGGTGCTGGCGGTGGCGATGATCTGGTCAGCCGTGACCGAAGACCAGATCGTGGCGGCCTTCCTGAGCGCGGCGACCATTCTGGTGCTGTATCTGGCCGAAGTCGCGGCCATCTGGGTCGCCGGGCAGCAGACCGCCTCTGGCGCGGCGGACTTCATCCGCGAACTGGGCTTGCAGGCGCACTATAACGCGACGCTGGCACAGGGCGTGATCCGCGCTGAGGACATTGTGTACTTTATCTTCATGATGATCGGCGCGCTGTTCATCACCACGCGCATCGTCGAAACCCGGCGCTGGAGGGCATAACATGGCGGAACAAACACCGAATACGACCCCGCCTATGGCGGACGAGGAGCCGTTTATCCCGGCTTACTACCTGCTGGTGATCGCGCTCATCGGCTTTCTGGTGGCGTTTGTCGTGCTGTTCACCCAGCCCACGTTTAGCGTGGTCGGCTGGGGCGGGCTGGGCATCGGCCTGCTGTCGCTGGTGGCGTGGGTGCTGATGGCCCCGGAGCAGGCGCGCGCGACGCTGACCGGGCGCACGGTACGCTTCGGCGGCACCAGCCTGCTGGTGACGCTCATCGTGCTGGTGGCGCTCATCGCGCTGTATACCGTTGTGCGCGGTGCAGACCTGCAGGTAGACCTGACGCAGCGCGACACATTCTCGCTCACGGAAGAATCGCGCGAGGCGATCACGGGCATCGGCGCAGACCCGAACTTCGGCACAGTCAACATCATCGCCTTTTACGGCGCGGCACAGGCGGCCAGCCGTGACCGCGACGAACTGCTGTTTGCCGATTACCAGCGCACCAGCGCGGGCAAGATCACGTACCAGTTTGTAGACCCCGACCGTAACCCGATACTGGCGCAGCAGTACGAAGTGACGCGCCCCGGCCAGATCGTGGTCGTGGCGCAGAACCCGGACGGCACGCCGAATGTCGAAAATGCCGAAGTGGTGGACTTCTTCAGCCAGGACGAACTGACCAACGCCATCCTGCGCGTTTCGGCCTCTGGTGACTTCCGCGCCTATTTCCTCAATCTGGACGACGGCCTGCAAATTAACGACTTCGGCGCGACAGGCATGAGTAACCTCAGCGAGATTCTCACCAATCAGCTTGGGTGGGAGTCGAACATGGTGCGTATGGTGGACCTGCTCGCGCCGGAAAGCGACGTGAACCTCAACGACCCGTCAGCCGATGGGATTGTGCTGGTGATCCCCGGCGGCAGCGATGCGCTGCCCGACGAAGCGGTAGCGCTGCTGGCGAATTACCTCGATCAGGGCGGGCAGCTTGTGATCTATGCCGGGCTGAATCTGCAAGGCGAGCCTTCGCTGGCGACAGCGGAAAACCTCTCCACCATGCTGTTCGAGAAGTTCGGCCTGCGTTTCAGTAACGACGTGGTGCTGGACGCGGTGCAGGCGTTCCAGGTGGCCGTGAACCCGGCGGCGAACGACTTCGACTCGTCGCATTACATCACGCAGGGGCTGACCCCCAACAACTTCATGATCTTCAACCTGCCGCATCCGGTCGAGATCGCGCCGACCCTGCCGGAGACGGTCACGGTGAGCGAACTGGTGTCCTCAAGCGGCGATTCGTACAGCAAGTCGAGCATTCTGCCGCTGCTGGAATCCAACGAGAACATCGCCAGAACGGACGACGACCCGCAGGGGCCGTTTGTGCTGGCGGCGGCGGCCACCGATACGCAGACCGGCGCGCAGGTGGTGCTGGTCGGCAGCACGCTGCCGCTGACCAACGAAACCGCGCAGTTGTCTAACGCGGGCGTGGTCAACCTGAACGTAGCGCTCAACAGCCTGTTCTGGATGACTGATTTCGAGTCGTTCTTCACGCAGGTAACGATCCAGAGCGCGCAGCGCCCAGAGGACACGCCCATCGTCGTCAACCAGCAAAACCTGAACTTTATCAATCTGCTGACTGTTTTCCTGCTGCCCTTCGGCATCCTGGCGATTGGGGTGGTCGTGTGGTGGAACAACCGGGAAACCGCCCGTTAAGGAGGGGATGAAACAATGCGTTTTAACCGGGGAACAGCCATTCTCGTTGTGGCAGCGCTGGTGATTATCGTCGCGGTGCTGCTGCTGAATAATCAGGCGGAAGCCCCCGCCGAGCTTACGCCAACGGTGACGGTGGGCGGGGCGCTGTTTGAAGAACTGGCGGGCAACGACATCGCCCGGCTGGAAGTGACGAACAACCAGACAGGCGACTCGGTGCTGCTGACACAGGACACGGGCGGCGCGTGGGCGATTGCCGAGGCGACCTACGCGCAGCGGCTGGATGCAGACCAGTCTAAAGCGCAGGGCGTGGTGGGCGATTTTGTGCTGCTGCAGGCGGATGACACGTTCGAGAGCGAGGCGCTGGCCGATTTCGGCCTCACCACACCCGCGTACATCATCACCGCCGACATGCGCGACGGCACACGCGAGACGCTCTATGTCGGCAGCCAGAACCCGACCGGCAACCGTTACTACGTGCTGCGTGAAAGCGGGGAGACTCCGGCGGCACTGAGCGATGAGGTCGCCGCGCTGGCGACGACCGAAGAAGCGACTTCGGAAGCCACCGCTGAAACGACCGTTGAGGCCGAAGCGGCTGAAAGCACACCCGAAGCGACAGCGGAAAGCACCGCCGAGGCTACGCCCGAACCCTATCAGGGCGTGACACTGGCGCAGGCTTCCGGGACGGTCTACACCGTCCAGCGGGCGACACTGGACACGCTGCTCAACCTGATCACCCTGCCGCCGTATGTGCCATCGCCCACGCCGCCCCCCAGCCCGACCGTCACGCTCAACCCCATGAGCGAGGTGGATCAGGCGACGGCGACCGCGCAGTTCAACGCGACCGCGACCGCGCTGTTCGCGCAGTTGGAGACGGAGACAGCGGCGACGGCTGCGGCGGAAGTGACGGCTGAAGCCAGCGCCGAGGCGACCGAAGCGCCGGAATAAGCGGCTGGTTTACGGCACAGCGTTTGCAAACCTGCACAAAAGCCCCGGTGACGGGGCTTTTGTGCAAAGCGCCCTACAAAACCAAAATTTTAGATACACCCACAATTTTCTTTGCTGCGCTGTACCAAACTTCTGTTAAGATTGTGATATTCGAATCACGCGAGGAAGTAAGTCTCTATGGCACGGTTGACAATGCGGCGTGGCCCGGACATCGGCACAGTTTACGAACTTACCAGCGAGAGCCTGACGATAGGGCGCGGCGCGAAGAATGACATTGTGGTGCAGGACCCCGAGGTGAGCCGGATTCACTGTCAACTGGTGCGTGTGCAGGGCGGGTACGAAGTGCATGACCTGAACTCGCAGTCTGGAACCTTTGTCAATGGCCGCCGGGTGGCGGGCGCGCAGGCACTGCCTGCTGGCGCGCTCATCGAACTGGGCGATATGGTGACGCTGGAATACGAAGGCGACTCGTTTGCCCAGGGACGCGAACAGAAAGAACTGCCGCTTGTGCCGCCGTTCATCCTGACCCCTGACGATCAGTTTTATCTGGTGCTGAACGCCGGGCGTGATGGCGAACGTGTGTACCCGCTTCAGGCGGATAAAGTCACCGTCGGGCGCGATCTCTCCAATGACATTGTGGTACAGGACCCGGAGGTCAGCCGCTGGCATGTGCTGCTGGCGCGCGCGATGAGCGGTTACACCGTCGAGGACACTGGCTCGACCAACGGCACCCTGATTAACGGGCAGCGGCTTTCCGGCGTACAGCCGCTGCGTATTGATGACACCATCGAACTCGCCCCTAATTCCCGGCTGCGTTATGTGCGCGAGGTGACGACCAGCCTGCCGCCGATCGCGGTGGAAGCGGAGCCTCCCACCGCGCCCAAGACCACCGCGCTGCTGACCAACCGCGAGACACAGGACGCGCTGCGTACCGAGTTTATGGCCGTGCAGGGCAAGTGGCACACCACGCAGCTAGGGACGGGTATGGCGCGGGGGGCGCTGGTCAACCACATTTTTCTGGCGTATGCCCGTGAGGACTGGGAGAGCGTGGTCGCGCCGCTGATGGTCGCGCTTCAGGACGCGGGCATCAACGTATGGGTGGAGCAGTATCTCATGCAGGGTGGCGATGACTGGCGGGCGGCGGTGGAGCAGGCGCTCAACGAATGCTGGCTGATGGTGCTGGTGCTTTCGCCCGAAGCGCTGGAATCGCGCTTTGTGAAGTGGCAGTACCGCTATTTCATCAACCGCGAGAAGCCGCTGGTGCCGCTGGGATACCGGGCGGTGGGCAAGCTGCCGCCGGAATTCAGCGGGCTGGAAGTCATGCGCTATGACCACAACGACCCTAAACGCAGCACCCAGCGCCTGATCTACGAAATTCTACAGAAGCCGCGATGATGATTGCTGACCAGATATTGCAGGGCGACTGTGTGGAGGTCATGCGCGGCCTGCCCGAAAAAAGCGTGGACGTGATCTTTGCCGACCCACCCTACAACCTCCAGCTTCAGGCCGAGCTTTACCGCCCCAACCTGACGAAGGTGGATGCGGTCAACGATGCATGGGATCAGTTCGAGAGCCTGTCTGTGTACGACCAGTTCACGCACGACTGGCTGGCGGCCTGCCGCCATGTGCTGAAGGATACCGGGACGCTGTGGGTGATTGGCAGTTATCACAACATTTACCGCGTTGGCGCGGGGCTGATGAACCTGGGCTATTGGGTGCTGAACGAGTGCGTATGGGAAAAGAGCAACCCCACGCCTAACTTTAAAGGCACCCGTTTCACCAATGCCCACGAAACGCTGATCTGGGCGCAGAAGCATCAGGGTGCGTCGTACACCTTTAATTACCACGCCCTGAAAAACGGCAACGAAGACAGGCAGATGCGCAGCGTGTGGCAGATGCCGGTATGCAGCGGGTCGGAGCGGATTTATGTGGATGGCGAAAAAGCGCACACAACACAGAAGCCGGAAGCGCTGCTGCATCGTGTCATCACCAGCAGCACGCTCCCCGGCGACCTGATCCTCGACCCGTTTTTCGGCACCGGGACGACGGGCGTGGTCGCCAAAAAGCTGCGCCGCCGCTGGCTGGGGATTGAGCGTGAGGCGCGTTATGTCCGTGTGGCACAGGCGCGCATTGACGCGATCACGCCCGCCTCGCCCAAAGAAGCCGTGTACCAGCCGAGCAACAAGCCCAAGCTGCCACGTCTGCCCTTCGTTCAACTGGTGGAATGCGGGCTGTTACAGCCGGGGCAGCGGCTGTGGCTGGCGAAAACCGACCATTACGCCGCTGTCATGGCCGACGGGGCGCTGCTCCATGAGCGCGGGCATGGCTCCATTCACAAGATCGCCAGCCAGCTTTACGGCGCGCCCGCCAACGGCTGGACAAGCTGGCTGTATCATGACGGGACAG
>CAZJSU010000106.1:0-14619 GCA_964548765.1 uncultured Anaerolineaceae bacterium | reverse complement strand
GCGTGAGCTTTGACAAGCTCCCGGTTTTAACCGGGGGTCGCTGACGATTATGGCTCCCTATCGCTGAAGCAAGCTGCCCTGTCACGTGATTGCTCGAATGTATGGTTGTGATTCGAGAACGGACGCAGGCTGTTAAGCGAACCGCTAAACGCCAACCGTTAACGGCTGGCCGCGCATCGCTGTAACTATAATTGATATTTCACAACCTGCCAATCCTGCCCTAGAATAGAAACAACGAACCTGATACAACCTCATGCTTAAAACTGCATAGTATGGGAGCGTTCCGGCCACAGGCCGCAGCGCCTTTTAACCAGACAAGGACACCAACCGTGACCGATCCAACCATCGTCGTCCTGCAGGGCGACCAGACCGGGCAGGAACTCCTCGACGAGGCGCTGCGCGTCCTCGACCCACAGGTAACTCGCTGCCCTATCAATTTTGAAGCGTTTGATCTTTCGCTGGAAAACCGCCGCAAAACCAAAAACGCCGTCGTGCATGAAGCCGCCGAGCGCATCAAACAGACCGGGCTGGGCATCAAAGCGGCGACGATCACGCCCGGCGACCCTGACGACGTGGGCAGCCCGAACGCGCTGCTGCGCGAGCTGATTGACGGGCAGGTGATTTTGCGGACAGGGCGGCGCATCCCGTCGGTCAGGCCGATGGGCGGCGTTCACCAGCCGATTGCCGTCGTGCGGATGGCGGTGGACGGCGCGTATAACGCGAAGGAATGGCGCGAGGGCGACGGGCTGGACGAAGTAGCCTACAGCACACAGCGCCTCTCGCGGCGCACCTGTCGCGCGGTGGCAGAGTTCACGTTTCGCTATGCCAAACGCAGCAACGCCAAAGTCTTTGGCGGGCCGAAGTTCACCGTCAGCCCGCTTTACGAAGGCATGTTCAAAGAGGAACTGGACGAGGCGCACAAGCGCCATCCTGAAGTGGCCTACGACCCGCAGTTGATTGACGCGACGCTGGCGCTGCTGCTGGATACCAACGGCGAGGCGCTGGTGATCCCCGCGCTGAACCGCGACGGCGACCTGCTGAGCGACATGGTGATTAAGATGTTCGGCACCATCGCCGGGGCGGAGTCGAGCATTTTCAGCCTTGATGAAAACTTCGATGTGAAGATCGCCCTGACAGAAGCGCCGCACGGCACCGCGCCCAGCCTTGAGGGCAAGAATATCGCTAACCCGATGGCGATGATCCTCGCCGGGGCGGCGGTGCTGCGCTATGTACGCACGGAGAAGGCCACCCTTGCCAGCCGCGCCATTTACGAGGCCACGCTGGAAACCGTTTACGAAGGGGTACGTACGCCTGACTTAGGCGGGCAGGCCAGCATGAGCGACTTCACCGACGAGGTGATTCGCGGTGTACAGGCCAAGCTGGAAGTGTGGGACGTGTTGGGTTAGTCGGTGACTTGTCTTGGGCGCAGCACGCTGCGCCCCTACAAAAATGAATTCGCCAGCACCCTCTATTATGCGCTCTTCAAAGTTCATCACACGGCCTTAAGCATGAAGCGCAGCGCGTAAAACGACGGGGGCGGCCTGTTGGGTCGCCCTGCTGAGTTTAATCCTCTGTTTAATAGGTCTTTTGTCACCTGTTTCTGGCGGCTTGACGCAACGTTAATGTTCAATTGCGATTTTATTGTTACACTTATCTCTGTTAATGGATTGCAAGGTGTGATGCATGATCGCCCAGACTATTGAGCTTGGCCCCTATTTGAACATTACTGCGCCGGACTTCCGGCTGTATAACCACGATAACCAGCAGAACAGCCTGGCAGACCTGATGGGAGAGCGCGGTTTGCTGCTGGGTTTTACCGGGAGCATCTGGCAGCCAGCCAGCGTCCGCCGCATCCTGTGGTTACAGCGGCACGCCACACGCTTCATGCGCGAGGGGGTGAACATCGCCCTGCTGATCTGTGACAAGCCGCACACGCTTTACGGCTTTTACCTCAGCACCGTGACCCCGCTCAGCTTCCCGCTGCTGGCCGATGTTGACCGCGAGGTGCATCTGCGCTTCAGGATGGATCGCTTCGCCGGGCTGGTGCTGGTAGACCATCGCCATCTTATCCGCGACAAGTGGCTGGTGCCGGACGAGCGCATCTGGCCGCGCGAGCAGGAACTGATGCAGTCGTTCAATTTGTTGTGACCGTCCCTTCAGTTTGTTGTGATCGTCCCTTCAGTCAGGTTAAACTCAGGCACCGCAGCGGGCGGCGCGGTAAACCCCGCCCCTGCGTCTACTGGCTTGCTGCGGAATGGGCGTACTGTGGACGAACGATTTGAAAAGGATATAGAAACGCTCTGGAGCCTGATCTTCGCCATTGTGTCTGATGGCGAGAAGCGGCTGGCGGCGCACATGGCCGCCCATGACCTCACCCCGCCGCAGTTCTACGTCCTCAAAACCCTTGTGGAACAGGGCGGGTGCTGTCCGATCGGGCAGATCGCCCGCCAGCACCACCTGACCAACGCCACCATGACCGGGCTGGTCAACAGGCTGGAAGCGCTCAATCTGGTGCAGCGCGAACGCAACGCCGACGACCTGCGCTCAGTCAACGTGGTGCTTACCCCTGAAGGCATGGCGCGCTTTCTGGCCGTGCAGGATGATCTGCTCAACCAGCTTAAGACACTGCTGGAACTCACCAACCCGGAAGAACGCCGCGAGCTGATTGAATTCCTGACACGTTATGTCACGTTCGTCACCCAACTGCTGCCCGTCGAGGGCATCGAGGGTAAAAAATGAGGTACAATAGGCTAAAGCGAACCGTCGGAGGAGTAAGCGATGGCCGACCCGTTTGTACTGGCGCACGTTAAAAATCTGCCAATTTTCAAGAGCCTGCCGCCGGAGCAGCTTGAGGCGATTGCCGAAGCCTTTGAGGTCTTTCAGGTGCCGCCTAACACCTTGATTTTTCAGGCCGGGCAGACGCTGCCGGGGATGTACCTGCTGGTACAGGGGCGGGCCTACCTGCTGCGGACGGGGGCAGATGGTCAGGAACAGGTGGTGGGCGAGATCGTCCCCTATCAGTATCTTGGCGAGGCGGCGCTGT
This sequence comes from uncultured Anaerolineaceae bacterium, assembly GCA_964548765.1. GTDB lineage: Bacteria > Chloroflexota > Anaerolineae > Aggregatilineales > Phototrophicaceae > JAIOHN01. The sequence goes on along the minus strand of CAZJSU010000106.1, from coordinate 11,576 downwards.
TTAAAACGGTGACGGAAACGCGCACCCTGCGCGTGATTGAAAGCGTGCTGCTGCTGTTCCTCTCGCGGGAGCGTTTTGAGCAGGTGCTTGAGCTGCACCCACAGCTAAGGGTGAACATTAACTCCAAACACGCCCCCTTCGCCGAAGCCCACAAGCCGCTTTTTAAAGGTCAGCGCCCCAACGAAAAAGTCGTCGTCATCCAGAAGCGTCACCCCTGGTCGGCGTTCCGCCTCAGCCTGTTACCGATTCTGCTGGGGCTGGCGCTGGTGGCCGCCGGGGTGGTGTTCTTCGCCGGGTCGTGGTTCTCGCTGGTGCTGATAGGGCTGGGGTTCGTCCTGCCCGCCGTGTGGGGTTACTATATGTATCTCGAGTGGGGCAACGACGCGGTTATCATCACCGACCAGCGCGTTATCCAGGTGGAGAATGTGCTGTGGAAGCTGGAGTCCAACATCAACGAAGTCCCCTTAAGCAACGTGCAGGAGGTGAGTTACAACTACCCACCTGCCGACCTGTTTTCGCGCTGGCTGCGATATGGGACGCTGGAAATTAAGACCGCCGGGTCTTTCGGCAACATGCGGCTCGATTACATCCCCTACCCGGAGAACTTACAGAAAATCCTGCTGTCTGACAAGGAAAATTACCACAGGACCGACAACGAGAAGCGGCGGGACGCGATCCGCGCCGAGATTGACCGCTTTCTGGTGGCAGACGAACAGGCACAGACTGGCAGCCAGCAGGCCGAGCGCAAGTCTGCTCCGTCTGCCCCGGTGGATGTGGGGCCGTTCAGCACTCGCTTTATAGACGAAAACGGCGACATTATCTATCGCAAGCATCTTTCCATCTGGTTCATGCACATTTTCCTGCCGTTGATCCTTATCACCATCGGGGTTATTGTCACGCTGCTGGGGCTGACCACGATAGATTGGGGCAGCACGGGCATCATCGGGGCGATTGGCGGCTTCGTGCTGGTGCTGATCGGGGCGGTCTGGCTCTATTGGGCGGACTGGGACTGGCGTAATGACCTGCTCATCTTAGGGGATGACACCGTGACGCTGATCCATAAGCGGCCATTGTTCCTTCAGAACGTCAGCGATCAGATTCTGCTGAGCCGCGTGGACAACGTAGTTTCTGACCGTGTGGGTATTCTGGATACGCTCCTGAACCGAGGCACGGTGAAAATCTCGCTGATCGGCGATGACAAGGGCAAGGCAAAGGTTTTCAAAGATGTTTACAACCCTGTCCGCGTGCAGGAGGAGATCACCGGACGGCGGGCGGCGGTACTGAACAGAGCCAGAGAAGAAGAGGTTCAGCGCCAGCGGCGGGAGATCGCCGAGTACATTGACGTGTATCACGAGCGCATCAGCAGCGCGCAGGCACAGCAGGCGCAGATGCCACAGCCGCAGCCGACCAGCCCACCGCCGCCCACCCCGGCAACCGACAGAACCCAACCGCCGATTCGTGGTGGGGTACGCCCGCCGCGTGTGCCGCGCGTTCGCAGCGATTAGCGCTTGACGCAGGTGTGGCGGGTTAATATCATAAATGCACTAGCCCGCTTTTCAACCCACCAGTACGCCAGTTCAATTTCCGCCGCGTATACCGCCTGTACTGGTCAGTTGAAGCCGGGCAGCACGTTCACTACACACCAACATCAGTTCGAAAGGAGAGAGCGCTTCCTCCCCCGCATAAATGTGGGGGTCTCCGCGCTAAATTTTTTATGAAAGCAAGCAGCTATGGCAATTCTTGAGATTATCCAACCAGACAACCCCCTCCTGAGAAAGAAGGCGCACCGCGTCATCAGCTTCGACACCAAGTTCCAGAAGCTGGTGGACGATATGGTGGAGACGATGATTGACGCGCCGGGGACAGGGCTGGCCGCGCCGCAGGTGGCTGTCAACCAGCGCGTGATTGTGGTGCGCCTGCCAGACGACGAAGAGAGCAAGGAAGAATATGGCGACGAGGCCGGGCGGCTGTACGTACTGGCGAACCCGGAGATCGTCAAGGCCAGCCGGGGCATGGTAGAAGGCATTGAAGCCTGCCTCTCGATCCCCGGTTACTACGGCAAGGTAGACCGCCACGAAAGCGTGACCATCAAGGGGCTTGATCGTTACGGCAAGCCGGTACGCATTAAGGCGAAGGACTGGCTGGCGCGCGTCTTCCAGCACGAGATTGACCATCTGGACGGGCAGCTTTATATTGACATCGCCAAAGAAATCTGGCGTGTGCGGCCCGAAGACGAAGCGGAAGAAACACTGGTTGAGTAGCGGCTGTCGCAGCGGTCGCCCCTGAAGTTTACTCGCCGGGCGCGCCAAGCCCCCACAGATAAACCCCGCCGCTGGTGCCGAACAGCGTCAGCAGGCGGTTGTCACTTGTCCAGTCCACACTAAAAATGAGCGTGTCTGTCTCCAGCGCGGCGTTGTTGACTGTCGTCGTGCTGAGCGTGGTCATGTTCCAGAGCGTGGCGCGCCCGGCAATCGAGGACGTGAGCAGGATCGCGCCATCGGGCGAGAAAGCCAGCGAGACGCGGTTCGTCCCTACCCCCGGAAGCTGCGCCACCAGCCCACCTGTTTGGGGATTCCAGACCGCGAGAGCCTCGCCCGCGCCGCCGCTGACCAGATAGCGGCCATCCGGCGAATAGGCCAGCACCGCCGTCCCGCCGCGCCCGGTTTCGATGGTGCGCTGCAGGTCGCCGCTGTCCACCGACCAAAGCCGGAGATGCTCGCGTTTGCCCGCCGCAAGCTGTGCGCCATCTGGCGCGAAGCGCAGGATATAGGCCGGACGGTCGTCGGTGAAGGTCTGGATCAGCGCGCGATTGCGCCAGTCCCAGACTTTGACCGTCCCCTCCTCCCCCGCCGTCGCCAGCCGTTCGCCATCCTCTGAAAAGGCCAGCGCGCTGATCTGCAGGTCGTGCGCCTTAAACGTCACCAGCGACTGGCGCTCCAGCGGGTCCCAGATTTTGACTTCGCCGTTCAGGTTGCTAAATGCCAGCCAGCCATCTTCAGGGTCGAAGGCCACGAGGTCATTGAAGTTATCAATGCTCTGGAAGGTGTTCTGCACCATGCCGCTGTTGGCGTTGTAGATGGTGACGCTGCCCTCCGGCGTGACCGTGTAGACTTCGGTTTTATCCGGCGCGTAAAATACCCGCGTCGCGCCGCCTCTGCCAGTGCTAAAAACAAGGTCGCCCGTAATCAGGTCCCACGCGAGTACCTGCTCGTTATCCAGCGCGGCGAGGCGCGTGCCATCGGGCGAAAGGCTGTGCGCGAAGATCGTGCTGGGTGTACCGGGGCTGTCCAGCCGCCCCAAAAGCTGGATGCGCCCGATATTCTCCAGCGTGATCACTTCGCCGGATTCGACCCACTGCGGCGGCGGTTGGGTGGGCGCGGCGCGCACGTTCGTAAACGGGTCGGGGGTTGGGCTGCTGGCACAGGCGGCCAGCAGCAGCGTGCATGTCAGGACACAGAAGCGCTTAAGCATCCGCCGCCCCCGGCGCGCCTTCCAGCAGGTCGAGCGTGCCGAACAGCACCGCGTAGGACGCGATCTGCTGTAGGCCGCACTCGCCCTCAAACGGGTCTACGATGCCGTTCTCGTTCAGGTCAACGCCGCTGGTGATGATGTTCGCCACCTCAACCGCCTCAGCCGCTTCAGCGGCGACCGCCTCTACGCTGTCGGCGGCGATCAGCGCTTCCTCCAGCGCGACCACCTGATCGGTCCACAACCGCACGTTGCCGAGACAGACCCGGATGAGTTCGCCCTCGCTTTGCAGGGTGAGGGTCGCGCCCGGCGCGTTCAGGGCGGTATCCAGATGTTCCTCGATGAGATCCATAAAGTAAGGCACCCCCAGTTTGCGCCCCGGCGTTTCGCCGCGTCCGTTGCCGTTGTAGTCGGTTTCTGTCCCCAAAAGCGTGTTCAGGGTGTGTTCGGCGTGGGTGTGCATCCCGCCGGGATTACGCGCGTCGGCGGCATAACCTGCGTGTTCGGCGGCGATGCGCGCCTCATCCAGCGCCCCGGCCAGCAGGCTGCCGCCGTTGAAGCCATCTTCAGACTCTACCAGCAGCGCCCTGAGCGCCTGGCTGACTTCGGGCGGGACGCTGCCGCTGTAGAACACCTCCCCGCTGGGGGCATCGCTGTCGCCCTCCTCCTGCGTAATCAGCACCGTGTTATAAAACGCGGGCAGGACGCGGTTTTCAGGGTCGGTATACGTCAGCAGGCCGTTGCCGAGCGCGTCGAGGCTGATCGGCCCCATCGGCACAAAGTCGCCGTCCGGTGTCCCCAGCCACGCCCGGTAACTCATCCCGCTGGCTGGCGGCCTTAAGCCCTGCACGCGCAGGTTGACCGTATCCCCCTCGCCGCCCGCCGTACTAAAGCTGAGGCTGCCGAAGCTTGGCACAGGTACAGGCGTGGGCGCGACGGTGACTTCGGTGGTTGGCTCCTGCGCTACCGTCTCGGTAACGCTGCTGGCGACTGTGCCGCCTGTGCCTTGATTCAATACGGAGAGTACCAGCACGATAATCACCACCATCAGCAGGGCGATAATGCCCAGCCCGACCAGCAGCACCGAATTATTGGCTGGCTGGGTCAGCAGGGTTGTAGTCGGCTGTGGGTTGACCATCGTCGAGGACGACTGAAACACCATCGTCTGGCTGGGGTCTGCTTCCTCCCCAAACGTGTCCAGCTCAGCGGCGGTCAGGTCGCCCGCGATGGCTGTGCCGCGTATCGCCTTGCTAAAACTGTCCGCAAAGGCGGTCGCGTTGGGGTAGCGGTCATTCGGGTTCTTCGCCATCACGCGCAGCATGACCCGTTCCAGCGCGGGCGGCAGGCCAGAGCGCGCGGCAGTGATGCGCGGCGGCGGCTCGGTGATATGGCGCAGGGCAAGCTGCATGGGCGAGTCGGCCTTGTAGGGCTGCTGCCCGGTAATCATCTCATAAACGACGATACCGAGCGCGTAAATATCCACCGCCGGGGTCAGGTCAAGCCCCTGCGCCTGCTCAGGGGCCATGTAGGCTGGCGTACCGATCAGGCCGCCTGTGGCCGTCAGGCGGGTATCGCCTTCTACGAGTTTGGCGATGCCGAAGTCTGCCAGCCGGGCGTTGCCTTCGCTGTCGAGCAGGATGTTATCCGGCTTGATGTCCCGGTGAATCACGCCCTGCCGATGGGCGTAGTCCAGCGCGCCCGCGATCTGCCGCAGCAGGCGCTCGATCTCGGCCAGCGGCATCGGCCCGCGATCAATGCGATCACTGAGCGAGCCGCCTTCAATGTAAGCGATGGCGAGGTACAGGATGTCGCCCTCGTTGCCGTAGTCGTAAACCGGGAGGATGTGCGGGTGCTGCAGGCGGGCGATGGTGCGCGCTTCCAGCTTGAAGCGCTCGATAAACTGCTCATCCTGGCCGGGGTGTGGTGGCAGCACCTTAATGGCTGCATAGCGGTCTATATCCTGCTGGTAGCCTTTATAAACAGTGGACATTCCGCCATGCCCCAGCATGTCCGTAATCTCATATTTGCCGAGCTTCTGCCCGATCAACGAGGATTTCACAGAATCTATCCCTGAAATAACTGCCGCTCTCCATCTGTAAGCATAGCATACGATGGCATACCATGCTCTGGTTTGAGGGTTGCAATATGCTAACTGAAATTCCAGTCCGTTCTCACTATTATAGTGCGGAAGCACAATTCTGTAGAAGGGATGAGTGCTGTCGCTGTGGCGGCGGGCTGGCCGCGTTGCTGGCAAACCGGGGCTGTGCTAAGATTCAGGGCTGAGTCTTAAAGTGGGTACTGCGTCATTTGTTTTATTCATTGCAAAAACGAGGCAACTTATGCGCCGTTTGCTGATTCCGTTAATTATCGTGGTGGTGCTGGTGGGCGTGGGGGTGGTGCTGGGCATCGCTATCGCCGGGGGGAATAACACGCCCTCGGCAGAGACGGCTGCCATCCCACGCCTGATGACCGTCGAAATCCTGATTACCGCCACCACCGACCCCAACGCCACTGTCCCGGTGCGGATCATTACCGCCACGCCGCCGCCCGGTTCCATCGGCGCGCTGCCGACGGGCATCCTCAGCACCGAGGAAAACACAGAGGCGGACGAAACCGCCGCTGTCGGGCCGACGCTTGACCCGACGCTGCTGGGCGCGGACGCGGCGTTGCAGGAAACCGTGACCGCCCTGCCGGAGAACTGCATCCTGCACACCATCGGCGAAGGGGATACACCGTTCGCCATAGCCGAAATTTACGGCGCGAGCGGCTTCGACCTGCTGGAAGTGAACGGGCTGGACGACGTGGCCGCGACCCAGCTTCAGATCGGCGATGTGCTGATTGTGCCGCTGGAAGGCTGCACGCTGACCGCTGCTGATCTGGCGACAGCCGACAGCACCGACGAGGCAGGCGCAGAGACTACAGCGTTCACCGCCGCAGACGGCACCGACGAGGCGACCGCCGAAGCCACCAGCGACACGACGGAAGAAGCCGCCCCCACCGCCCGCCCGACCATCACCCTGCCGCCCACAGCGGTGAACGCGCAGGTGACGATTGTTCAGGTCATCAGCCCCGGCGACATCACCTCAGAGGCGGTTGAAATCCGCAACACGGGCGGCGTGGTAGACATGACTGGCTGGGTGCTGACAGACAGCGACGGCAACGAATACACCTTCAGCGAACAGCGCCTGTTCACCAACGGCGCGGTGACGGTGTACACCCGTACCGGTACGGATACGCCTATCGCCCGTTACTGGGGTCGCAGTCAGGCGGTTTTCGGCGACGATGGCGATACCGTAACGCTGTTTAACACCAGCGGCGAGGCACAGTCCAGCCTGCGACTAGGCGCAGCCATCACCCCAACAGCCGCGAACTGATTGACTCAGTGAAGAAATTCACTTATTATTGTGACTAACTTCACAATATAACTGGCGAGGGTGCTGCTATGATGCCGAGCAAGTGGCAAAGCGCGATTGACCGGGCGCTGCAGAAGGCGTATGAAGAGGGGCAAATGTCCAACCTGCCAGGCGAGGGCAAGCCGCTAAAGCTGGATGAGGACAGCAATACGCCGGAAGAACTGAAGCTGGCCTACCGGATGCTCAAGGAACAGGGTTTCGCGCCGGACTGGATCATGCAGGGGCGCGAACTGGACGACCAGCGCGCGCGGCTGATGGCGAATATCGAGCGCGGCGCAAAAGCCTACCGGGGCGCGCTGGCCGACGCAGAGCGCCTGCCTGCCCAGCGCGAGGAACGGGTGCGCCGCGCCAATGATGCGTGGGCGCTGGCGAAGCAGACCTTCCAGCAAGCCGCGAAGAAGTTTAACCAGCAGGTGACAACCTATAACCTGAAGGTGCCGCAGGGAGTCACCCACAAGGCGCTGATTAATGTTGATCGTGAACTGGCGCGGCTGCTGCCCTGAAGATCGCTCTACAGACTAAATGCATAGGGAGGGTTTGAAACCCTCCCCTACGAAGCAGATTTATCACAAAACATTGAATCAAAATACGGGGCGGTTTATAAAACGCACCCCTGAATTGAACTCACTCGTAAAGCACGCCTTAGGGCGTGGGGTTTTCGTTCTTTACTTCGTCGTTCTTCTTGTTCTCGGATTCCAGCCCCTTACGGAAGTTCGCAACGGCTGAACCCAGTTCACCGCCAATGCGTGACACGCGCCCTACCCCGAACAGCAGCAGCACAATCACCAGAATAATAATCAGTTCAGTTGGTCCTAAGCTTGGCATAATCTCTTTCCCTTTACCATCGAACCTGCCCCGCCATTATAACACCAATGATGCAAAAGGGGTGAGGTTTCATCCAGATATTCCCGTTGGCTGCTGGCTTTTTACCCCGCAAAGCGTTAGAATAAATATTCTAAAAACGCATTTCTTCAGTTGCTTACCCCGCCCAAGAATGCTAAACTTTTGTGCGAGAGCCACACAGGAGAAAGACATTGCCAAAGCAAGCGCTGTACCTGGCCTGGCGGCCCCAGACGTTCGATGATGTGATCGGACAGGAGCATATCACACGGACACTGCGTAACTCGCTCAAGACCGGGCGTATTCGCCATGCCTACCTGTTCAGCGGGCCGCGCGGCACAGGCAAAACCACGACAGCGCGCCTGCTGGCGAAGGCGGTGAACTGCCGCCATGAAGACCCCGATCACCGCCCGTGTAACGAGTGCGCGGCCTGCCAGGCGGTGAACGAAGGGCGCTATCTTGACCTGATCGAAATTGACGCGGCCACCCACACAGGCGTGGACGACGTGCGCGACCTGCGCGACAAGATCGCCTTCTCGCCCGGCGAAGGCACGTATAAAGTCTACATTATAGATGAAGTGCATCGCTTTACCGGGAACGCCTTCGACGCGCTGCTGAAAACGCTGGAAGAGCCGCCGGATCACGCGATATTCGTGCTGGCGACGACAGAGATTGACAAAGTTCCGGCGACGATCAAGAGCCGCTGCCTGCCGTTTGAGTTCCGGCGGATCGCGCTGCAACAGGTGGCCGACAAGCTGGAGCGCATCGCGCAGGCCGAAGGGTTAAAGATTGACCGGGCGGCGCTGGAACTGATCGCGCGGCACGGCACAGGCAGCGCGCGCGACAGCGAAAGCCTGCTGGATCAGATCATAACCGACCCGGACGAGCATATCACGCTGGAACTGGCGCAGCGTATCCTCGGCACGGCCAGCATGGAGGCGGTGCGCGATGTGGTGATGGCGATCATCGAGCAGGATGCCGCCAGCGGGCTGCACGTCATCAACACGGCGGTGGATGCCGGCAGCGACCCACGCCAGTTCAGCCAGCAGGTGGTCGAACATCTGCGTGCGCTGCTGCTGACGCAGACCGCCAGCGCTGATCTGGTGGAGGCATCGCAGGAAGAACGCGCTTTTTATCAGGAGCAGGCCGGGCGCATCAGCCGCGCTCAACTCCTGCGCGCGCTGCGCGTCTTTAACGAAGCGGTGAACGATTACAAAGGTGGCTGGCAGCCGCAGTTGGCGCTGGAACTGGCGCTGCTGGAAAGCATTCACGGCCAGCAGGAAGCACATTATGCCCCTGCCCCGCTGCCCGCCGCGCCCGCACAGCCAGCGCCTGCCGCCGAACCAGCGCCAGAGATGGCCGCGCCGGATGCGCCGCCCGCCATCGCGCCGTCGGCCATTAGCAACCGCTGGCAGGAGATGCTGCGCGTGCTGCACCGCTACAGCAAAACCGGCCCGGCGCTGCTGGAACAGTTTCATGTGGTGAAGGTTTACGGGAATGTCGTTGTGATCGGCGCGGAAAACGATGTTTATGTGTCGCGCCTGCAATTCCCGGAAAAAATACAGATTGTGGAACGCGCGCTTTCCGAAGTTCACCGGATGCCGCTGCGTATCCAGATTGTGCGTGTAGATAACGCTCCCGGCGGCAAAAGCGACTCCGGCGCGGCGGTGGATTACGATGATCCGTTGTTCGCTGCCGGGCGCGAACTGGGCGCAGAGATACACATGGTAGACGGTGACGAGTAGTCACTGAATTTCACAGACCTGCTGGTAACGATAAACAGCGCTATATAAGGAGACTATGATGGCGAAGAAACCCAATCAGGCATCGCTGATGCGGCAGTTCCAGAAAATGCAGGACGATATGGCGGCGGCGCAGGAAGCGCTGGCGAACGAGACGGTCGAGGTATCGGTCGGCGGCGGCGCGGTCAAGGTCGTCATTAACGGCCACCAGCGCGTGCAGGCCATCACGCTGAACAAGGACGTGATTGACCTTGAGGACGAAGAGTGGATGAACGACCTGCAGGACCTGCTGGTGATGGCGATGAATCAGGCGGTTGAGCAAAGCCAGACAATGGCCGCCGAGCGCATGGAATCGATCACCAGCGGCCTTTCCGGGATGCCTGGTCTGGGCGGGTTATTCGGTTAACTGTTTGAAGCGCGGAGACACGGCGAGCTATTAATGATGCCCTTCTCTGCTTTCCCTGTCGTCTCTGTGGTCAGGACAAAACGATGAGCAAAGCAATTCCTGAACCCGTAACCAAGCTGATTGACGCGCTGTCGCGGCTGCCGGGTGTGGGGCCAAAGACCGCCTCACGTCTGACGTACTACCTGCTGCGCGCGCCCGATGAGTTAAGCATGGGGCTGGCCGACGCGCTGCGCGACCTGAAGGCCGAAACCAAGTTCTGCTCGGTCTGCTATAACATCACAGTCACCGACCCCTGCGGCATCTGTGGCGATGCCCGGCGCGACCAGAGCATGATCGCTGTGGTGGAGGAGCCGCTGGACGTGCTGGCGCTGGAGCGCACAGGCAGCTACAGCGGCGTGTATCATGTGCTGCATGGCGCGATCTCTCCGGTCAACGGCATCGGCCCGGACGACCTGCGTATCCGTGAACTGGCGGCGCGGCTGGAAGGCGGCGCGGTGCGCGAGGTGATCGTCGCCACCAACCCCGGTCTGGAAGGCGACGCGACCGCCATGTACATCCAGCGCGAACTGGCCGACAAAGGCATCAGGATTACCCGGCTGGCGCGCGGGCTGCCTGTGGGCGGTGATCTGGAATATGTCGACTCGGTCACGCTGACCCGCGCCTTGCAGGGACGCAGCGATCTTTAAAGGCGGCCCTGCCCGTGCTTTCTTCTATTATCAGCGGCGTGGCTGCCGCGCTGGTGGTCTACTGGCTCTCGACGACGGTTCGTGGAGCGCCAGAGCAGCATGGCAGCCGTCGCCGGGTGGCGTATGGAACGCCGTATAAGCTCGTCACGGCGGCGTTCTTCCCCCTGTCGGCCTTTGTCCTCTACGCGGCGCTTCAGGCATCGCCCGGCCAGAAATCCCTCGCCCTCGTGATCGCGGCCTGCTTCTGGCTGACGACTCTGTATCTGGCCTACGAAGTCTTTTTCGTCCGGCTCAGTTACGATGACGACTTCATTTATCACCAGTCCCCGCTGCGCGGCCAGCGCCGTATACCCTGGCAGGCTGTCGTTGCGATGGCCTGCTCCCCTATCACCCAAAACTTCACACTGTATACCGAGGGCTTCGGCAAGCTGTCCTTTTCGCCTTACGCCGACGGTCATCTGGCGCTGATCGAGCAGGCAGCGGCCCATCTACAGGCCGGGCAGGACACGCCCGCAGTATGATTTGTATAAGAAATCACAATTAGGGGGAAATCGGGGTAAAATGCCATTGACACCCCCCTATTCGCCTGTTATTATTCCCGTCCGCTTACGGGGAACACACCTAATCCCAACGTAAGCGACCCCGCAGACGAGCAAGCTGAATAAGCTGAACCGGTTGACCGGTGCGAACTGGTCAACGTGACCTGCGTTGTCTTTATCTGAAAATCTTGCAACTCAGTTTGTAAAGTGACGGAAATGACAGTTGACAGGTAACATGCGGGTTGGTATACTTCTATCATCAACAAAACGCAGTTTAACAGGATCAACAGACCGCCCTATTCACGGGCGCAGCGCTTTTGATGCAGAATATCCCAAATATCCCAAGTGGATTTTGGGCAAGCTGCAAAAAGGTGTTGACACCATAACAGTGGGTTTGTTATCCTAAAGAAACCTTCGAGCAATCGAGGGACGCAGCTTAACAGTGAAGCAGTGAGAGCCAAGCAAAGTATGACCAGGAACCA
>CAZJSU010000105.1:13229-14711 GCA_964548765.1 uncultured Anaerolineaceae bacterium | reverse complement strand
GCGAACAGCGGCGTGAGCAGTTCGATCACGGTGTAATAGGCGGCGATGTTGTAGTGCAGCTTGTCGCGCAGGCGATTATCGAAGAAGCGCGCGGCCTCGTCCCACCTGCCCGCGCCGACCAGCGCCCGGTAGATGGCGATGGTGTTGGTCAGGTCGGCCACCGTCTGCGCCGCCTCGATGTCCTCGGCAGGCCGCGCCTCGAGATGCCCCCGGATGCGCTCGAAGGTCGCGGCGCGGCTGTCGCCTTCCAACTACTCAAAGGCGGTGCCGCGCACGACCGGGTGCATGTCGTAAATGTCCTTCTCGCGCTCCCAGCGCAGCAGGCCGCGTTCCTCCAGTTCGCTCAGCAGTTCGTCGAACCGCGCCAGGGCTTGGTGATATTCGGGCGACTTGCGGTAAGTTTCATACGCGGCCTGCGCCTGCTGGTAGGCGGCATAGCGGGCATTGTTTTCATCAATCCGCTGCTGCCAGCGCTGCTTTTCTTCCTCTGTATCGGCACGATCACGCATCCATTCTCCAAGCCTGTTATGGGGTTCTTCGACCTTTTCTGGCGCGGGGCGGGCGAAGGGGTTAAAGACCGCCAGCGTGTCGTAAGCCACCGCATCGCCAAAAGCGGCGATCTGGCTGAGGAAATGGCGGGCGGTCTCGTCCAGCCCAGCCAGCGCGTATTGCAGGATGTGCGTCTGCTGCTGCTTCAGGTCGAAGTCGGCGGGGGTCAGGTGGCGGCCTTCGGCGGCGTACCAGCCGTCAAAGTCGCCGCGCGCGCGGCGGAACTTCAGCACGCGCCCGGCTACCAGCTTGACCAGCAGGCTGTGGCCGCCGAAGCGATTTACGAAGTCGGTGAACTGGCGCGTATCGCGCACCGTTACCCCGGCGGCGCGTGTGAGCGCCAGCGCGTCGTCTGGGTGCAGGCCGTTGAGGTGGATGTGCGCCACGCCCCGGCTCAGGTTGCCGCTGTGGTCTTCCAGCGCCAGCGGCAGCAGCCGCGAACTCATCAGCACCTTCGCCCGGTCGCAGGCCAGCAGGCCGCGCAGCACGTCGTCGTCTTTCGGGTCGGTACAGGCGCGGATGTCGCGGTCTTTGATGATCGCCTCGGCCTCCTCCACCGTGTCATCGCGCATCTGCGCCGCGTTCCAGCGGTGATAAGCCACCAGCGCGCGCTCAAGGCCGTCCAGCACCAGCAGGTAACGCCCTTTGCCCAGTTCCCGCCGCAGTTTGGTGAAGTTCTCCCGCAGGCCGTCGCCTTTCAGCGTGTCCGGGTCTGCCCGCGTGAGGTAGGCCAGCGCGTGGCGCACAAAAGCGTCCATCGTCGCGCCGCTTTCGTAGAAGCTCCACCACATCACGCCGTCGAAGTCATGGCCGTTGCGAAGCTGCCGCTGCACCCATTCCCACGTGACCGCGCTCTTGCCCATGCCGCCAATCGCCTCGACGATCATCATCGGATCATCTGACTGCGCCCATTCGTCCAACTGGCGCAGTTCG
>CAZJSU010000105.1:0-13129 GCA_964548765.1 uncultured Anaerolineaceae bacterium | reverse complement strand
TGTGTTACGTGGTGTCCGGGGACTATTACGGTATCCCCTTTATTATAGTGCTTTTTAAGAGCATACACCTTGCGGAATCACATTCATCATCGCGCGGGCTTCTGGTACACTGGTGGGGGCGGAAAGGGGGCGTTCCATGCCAGCACCGGACAGCGTAGAGACAAGGCTCATCCATCAGGGGGATGTCTACTGGGTGCAGTTGGCAGGCGCGGACGACGCAGCGCCGCGCATCCCGCATCCGCACGTGGTCGTGCAGGATGACCTGCTCAATCACAGCCGCCTCGATACGGTGGTGGTCTGCACGCTGACCTCGAACCTGAAGCGCGTGAATATGCCCGGCAACGTGCTGCTTGCCCCCGGCGAGGCCAATCTGCCCCGGCAGAGCGTGGTGGAAGTGTCGAAGCTGTTCGCGGTGGAGAAGGCGCGGTTGGGCGAGTACATCGGCGCGCTCTCCGCCGAGCGCCTCGCGCAGATTTTCGCCGGGATGCGCTTCGTGCAGCGCTCGTTTTTCACGCGCTGATGACCGGGGGTGTTTCCGCCCTGCCCTGCTGCTACAATGAACTCATGCCCGTATAGACAAGTCGAGTAACCAACCATGACCTGTATCCTCGGTATTGAAACTTCGTGCGACGAAACCGCCGCAGCGGTGGTGATGAACGGCAAGACGATTGCCTCCAACGTAGTCGCCTCGCAGATTGACCTGCACGCGCAGTACGGCGGCGTGTTCCCGGAACTGGCCTCGCGCGCGCATGTCGAAAGCATCAGCGCGGTGGTGGAGCAGGCTGTGCAGGACGCGGGCATCGCTTACGACAGGCTGGATGCCATCGCGGTCACACGTGGGCCGGGGCTGATCGGATCGCTGCTGGTGGGCGTGAATTTCGCCAAAGGGCTGGCGCTGGCGACAGGCAAGCCGCTGCTGGGCATTAACCATCTGGAAGGGCATGTCTATTCGCTGTGGCTGACCGAGCAGCACCGTGAGATCGTCTTTCCGGTGCTGGTGTTGATCGTCTCCGGCGGGCATACCGAACTGCTGCTGATGCGCGGGCATGGCGATTACGAGCGGCTGGGCGGCACGCTGGACGACGCGGCGGGCGAAGCCTTTGATAAGGTCGGGCGCTTGCTGGGGCTGCCGTTCCCTGGCGGGCCGAACATCGAACGCGCGGCGCTCAATGGCAACCCGGAAGCCTATCACTTCCCCCGCGCCAAGCGCGACGATAGCTACGACTTCAGCTTCTCCGGCCTGAAAACGGCGGTCATGCGCGAGGCGACGGTGCTGCCCTCGGCGGAAGCCCGGCGCAGACGCGGCGCGGAGAAGAAGGCGCAGCTTCGCTCCGGCGTATCGGTCAGTGACGTGGCGGCCAGCTTTCAGGCGGCGCTGGTGGACGCGCTGGTGAGCAAGACGGTGCGCGCCGCGAAGGAACATGATGTCACCGAGATTCTGATGGCGGGCGGCGTGAGCGCCAATCAGGCGTTACGACAGGCCATGCGGAAGGAATCGGCGCTGCCCGTGCGCTACCCGCCGCTGAACCTGTGTACCGACAACGGCGCGATGATCGCGGCGGCGGCGCATCAGCGCTTTCTGGGCGGGCTGCGTAACGACCTGAGCATGGAGGCGGTCGCCATGTGGCCGCTAACCAGCGATGCCTATGCCGTAGTAGAGTGAGCAGGGACACGCAGCGGCGTGTCCGCTGGTTGCCGCCTATGTCATATCCCCACTAGCAGATTCTGAGCAAGTTCTTTACAGAAATATAGCCCCGTGCCATCACAACCCCCAATTTTTGAGGTTAATACGACATTATAAAACCATAAGCTATACATTAAATATATATCTGGCCGCAATATCCTTCAGGGGGATAAACGATGGAAGCTTTGTTAAGCGACAATCAGACCGGCTCCTTTTTACTTCAGGCTTTTCTCTTTGCGATGCCCTTTTCGCTCTCGTTTTTTGCCTACCGTTGGGCGCGCGCCCCGCGCAAAGACAAACTTATTGAACGCGAACTGAATCAGTTGGGTGTGAAAAACAACGACATGGTGCTGGACGAGATCGAGAGCCACCGCTACCGCATCCGCGACTACGTGTGGCCTGTGTTCACCGCCACGCTGATGGTCTTCATCATCTACTCCATGACACATCCAGCGGTGATTCGTTCGGGGTTGTGGAACGGTATCCTTGAGGAAATGGTGGACATCTTCGGCCTCACGGGTTACACCCGCGCCGAAGTCGCCGGGCGCTTCCTCTACTGGGGCTTTATCGGCGCGTGGGTCTATTCGGTCAACCTCATCCTGCGCCGCTTCCTGGCTTATGATCTGACCCCCGGCGTGTACGTGTTCGTCATCAACCGCTTCCTGCTGGCGTGGCTGATCGGCGCGATTGTCGGGCTGGCGCAGGGGACGTTTTCGCGCGGGGCGGGTGTCGCGCCGGAGATCAACCTCGTCACCGTATTTATCGTGGTTTTCTCGATCGGCTTCTTTCCAGAGTGGGGCATAAGCTGGATCATGGCGACCGCCAAGCGCGTGCTGGGACAAAGCGGCGGCATCGCCAAAGAAACGCGGCTCTCCCATATCGAAGGGCTGAGCATCTGGCATCAGGGGCGCTTGCAGCAGGAGGGCATCGAGAATGTGCAGAACCTCTCCGCCGCCAATATCCCCGCGCTGGTCATCTCGACCCCGTTCACCGTCGGTCAGATTGTGGACTGGGTAGATCAGGCTATTCTGCTGGTTTACGCCAACGACGATATGTACCCGGTGCTGGAAAGCAAAAGCAGCATCCGCTGCGCGTCGGATTATCTGGCGGCCACCGACAACGCCGAGCGCATGAGTCATCTGGCCGAGGCGACTGGCCTGAACGCTGCTTATCTGCACATCCTGCGCCTGTCGCTGCAATCCGCCGCCAACATCAACTTCACCTCGCGTTTTCGTGGGCGTGTGAGTCTGGATAACGAGCGTAACGTACTTGCCAACAACATCAGCATCTTCGACACCGCGCTGCCGGGGATCAACCGGGTAATACCGCAAGTCACGAAACACCATTCCTCATCCCTGTAGAATGGCATGATGATGGCAGGCGGACGCGCGGTTGCGCGCCCCTACGATTTATTGTCAGGACGGCATACATGGCCCATCATCTCTCGCATCTGGCTCAGCACCGCCTCGTGATGATGGGCTGCGCCGCAGATAGGCCGCCCATAGGCGACACGCACCAGATTGTCCTGATAGCGCCGCAGCAGAAATTGCAGGCTGGCCGCTGCCCAGTCGCGCTCCTTGCCCGTGCGATACAGCCGCGTAAAGGGGTGACGCAGCGCAGCGGGGGCGAGTACGCCGCTGGTCAGCACCGGCAGCACGTGCAGCCCCGGCACCAGCCGCGCCAGCACCTCGCTGCTGCGCGACCACGCGGCCAGCGTCTCGCCTGCGTCGGCATACAGCGCCGGGTCACGCTCGATCGCGCCGTAGGGGAAGGTCAGCACCGCGCCGCCCGCACGTAAGTGCTGCGCTGTTGAACGCATGATGCTGATGTGCTGGTCGGCGTTCTCTGGCACGTAAATCAGATAGCGCTCGATGTTCGGCAGCAGGCGCAGGATGCCCCGATCCGCCGCGACGATGCGTAAATCGTCGCGCCCCAGTGTGGCGAAGATCGCCATCGCGTCGGTCAGGCCGGGGTGATTGCTGACCACCAGCAGCGGCCCGCCCGCCGGGATGTTTTCGCGCCCGACCGCCTGCACCCCGCCTGTCACCTGCGCCATCAGCCACGCGGACGCGGTGTTTAAGCCCTCCTGGCCGACCCGCGCGTCATAGGCCAGCGCCACGCTGGAAAGCTGCCGCACCAGCGCGTACAGACCGCGCCGCGCCAGCCAGCGCACCCCGCGCTGCGACTCCAGCTTAAAAGCGCGCAGCATCTCCTGCATATTGAGCGTCGTGAGCGTTTCCAGCGGGTAGTCGGGCGTAAGCGGGCGCACGTGGGTTCATCCTGTAGGTTGACAAAACATGCATTGTAGCCGCTGTTTTTTAGAAATCTGTAAGTGTGGGGAAAGAAGTAGGGAAATGAATAAAACAAAACAGCGCTGCCAGTCATGGGCGCGCTGTGAAATGTGGTGCTGGGGAGGAAGGATTCGAACCCTCGAATGGCGGATCCAAAGTCCGCTGCCTTACCGCTTGGCGACTCCCCATCATGTTATTATTATAACCAAACCGCCCTAAATCTCAAGATGTAGATAGGGCGGTTTCGTTTTGAGACGCATCAGAAGCGGCTACTTCGCCGTTTCTTTCGCCCCCTTGCGGGCGCGTGGCTTCTTGCCGTTGGTTGTCCCCGGCTTCGGCGCGGAGCGTGGTTTTGCCCGCTGCACCAGCCGCGCATCGGTGATGCTGATCCCCGGCGCGCTTTCCACCGCCCAGAAGACCGTTTGTCCGGCCATAATCTTCACATGGGCGGGCTTTGGCCTGCCATCCACGATGTGAACCAGCGTGCCATTTGCCAGTTCCTTCAGCCAGTGGTTACAGGCTTCGCGGTTACGCGCGTCTGGCGAGACGACCTCCACCACGCCGCGCACGTCGCTGCCGTTGGCATCCACCCATTCGTAAGTGCCGGGCAGCCCGAAGGCATGGCTGTACACCGCTTCCCGCTGCATCGCGCCGCTGTCGAAGCGCATGTCTGCCCCCTCGCCCTGAATGTTGAAGGGGGTCGTTTTGCGGTCGGCGGTGTGCCATAACACCATGTCGCCCGCTTCGATTTGCAGCAGCTTCGGCTCGGCCAGCAGCGCGCCACCTTCGCCGCGCCGCACGGTGACGTTGTGCTGCTGGCTGGCACGGCGGGTTTGCTTGGCGACCTCGATGACAAAGGTATCCTCATCATCGCCCAGCGGCAGGCACGCCCCGGCGGCGGTGGTCAGGCGGTATAACACCCGACCGGGATTGGCGAACTTCTGCGCGAAGCAGTTGAAGCTGCTCAGTACACGGCTGTCCAGTGTATTCATCGTATCCTTCTCCTTTCCTACGCTGGAGAGATATTGGCCGAGAGGACGAGTTCGTCTTCGTCGCTGCCCATAATCTCTGCTTCGATCAGGTCGAGCGTGATGTTAACGGCGGGGTCCAGCGCGCCGCCTGCGGGCAGCACGTTAAAAAGCTGTGGCTGCTTGTACAGGTTGAAGCGCAGGCCAGAGACAAACGGGGTCAGGATCGCGCCCAGCCAGCCGAGCATCCCGGCCACACCGATCGCCGCGAGGATGACCGGCACCAGCAGCGCCAGAAACGGCCCGATAAACGGGATGGGCGCGAGGACCGCGCCCAGCACCAGCCCCAGCGTCGTCAGAATGGCGGCGGCGATCGGGCTAAGCTGGAGGAACGGCACATCCTGAATCACGATGTCCACGTTCCAGTTACCGCCGCTGAGGAAAATATCCAGTTCGAAGTCGGCGGTAAAGGTGATGCTGTCCGAGTAGTTCACCGGGACGGAGATAGTCGGCCATTCCACGCAGATTTTCGGCGTACACACATCGCCAACAAACGGGATGGGGATGCAGATTTGCGGCAGGCAGAACTCTGGCAGAAAGTCGCCCAGGTCAATGCCGAACGAGAAATTGAGCGAGAAGTCCATCTGCATGGTGTCAATACGGATGGTGTCGGACGGGATGAGGTCAATCGAGCCACCGCTGAACGAGGCGCTCGCGCCCCAACTGGCGACGAACGGCCCCAGATTGTCCGACCCGCTGGCGCTCAGCGTGCCGAGTTGGGACTGTGCGTCCTGAACAAGTTTGCTTGCACCGCTTTCGTCGAGCGCGGCAATGAATTCTTCAGCCATCTTTCCCTCTCCTTACACGTTGCCGTACAACTGAACCTGATCCTGCTCGATCTCTGGCCCACGCGCCAACGCCAGTTGGAACGCGCCAATCGAGAGCGCGTTGAACGGAAGCTGGACATTGGCAAGCGCGGCTTGCAGCATCATACGGATCAGACATTCGAGGACAGATTCGAGCGAGTCGGGCGATATATCCACAATCTCTACCTCGTCCACCCGCAGGCCAACCACGCCGCTGCCCGGTGTGCCGAAGTAGGCGACGGTTGGCGTACCCCGCGCGATCACATCCAGCGAGGTCGAGATCGGGGTGAGCGACGAGGGCGGGACATGAGTAGTGCCAGCGGGCGGCCTGTCGTCGCGGTAGATGCGGACACAGCCGACCGTCAGCCGCACTGTTGTACGCGCGGTAAACTGGTTGAAGCCGGGGGGCAGGGGCGAGGAGCCGCCGCTGTCGTCCGGGTGAAAATCCAGCACCGGAATGCTGAACGACACCAGATACTGGATGCCGCCCCCCGGTACGCCGGGGAAGGCGATGGCCGGAACCTGCGTGACGCTGGAAGTCGTCGCCGGGACAAACGCGGGCGACCCGTAATTGAGGTAGCGGCCCCGCGCGCTGAAGATCGCGCGCAGCAGGTCGTTCACACCGTCTTCGTTCACGCCTGCAAAGACGCGCTCGGTTTCGGTCAGGCTCATCGGGCTGCTCCTTTCTGGCTTATACGGGCATGGTGCAAAAGTGTTGTCATAACTTTGCTCTCCCCTGCTTAGTTGCCGTTAATCCTGCAAATGCCCTGTCACAGCCTTTGCCTACAGCCCAAACACAACGCAAACAGGCAGCGTAGGAAATGTTAAAAGAAATAAACGGACGCAAAAACAGCAGCAGGCTTTTGGCCGCCGCTGTCGGTTTTATGGCGAAGTGTGGCGTTGCTAAAGGGGGTTAGGCAATCGTCACGTCGTCACACAGGTAGACATCCTGAATGGCGTTGAGAAGCTGCACGCCCTCGGCCAGTGGCCGCTGGAACGCCTTGCGCCCGCTGATGAGGCCGGTGCCGCCCGCGCGTTTGTTAATCACCGCCGTCACCACCGCCTCGGCGAAGTCGTTTGCGCCGCTCGCCCCGCCAGAGCTAATCAACCCCGCGCGCCCCATGTAACAGTTGGCGACCTGATAACGTGTCAGGTCAATGGGGTGGTCGCTGGTCAACTGCGTATAGATGCGCTCGTCCAGCTTGCCATAGGACGACGCGCCCGTGTTGAGCGCCTTAAAGCCGCCATTGGTGGTTGGCAGTTTCTGCTTGATGATGTCCGCCTGTATGGTGACACCCAGATGATTGGCCTGCCCGGTGAGGTCGGCGGATGTTTCGTGGTTGGTGCCGTTGACCTGAAACTCGGCGTTACGCATGTAGCACCACAGCACCGTCGCCATGCCCAGTTCGTGCGCGTAGGCGAAAGCCTCGGCCACCTCGACCAACTGGCGGGTACTTTCTGCAGAGCCGAAGTAAACCGTCGCGCCGACAGCCACCGCGCCCATATCCCACGCCTGCCTGACCGTGCCGAACATCACCTGATCGTACTTGTTGGGGAAGGTCAGCAGTTCGTTGTGGTTAATCTTCACCAGAAACGGGATTTTGTGGGCGTACTTGCGCGCCACCGCGCCCAGCACGCCGAAGGTCGAAGCGACCGCGTTACAGCCGCCCTCGATCGCCAGTTCGACGATGCCTTCGGGGTCGAAGAAGCGTGGGTTCTTGGCGAAGGATGCCCCCGCCGAATGCTCGATGCCCTGATCTACAGGCAGAATAGACAGGTAGCCTGTGCCGCCCAACCGCCCGTGATCGAACATCGTCTGCAAATTGCGCAGGACGCGCGGGCTGCGGTCAGTCTCGCTATAAACCCGGCTGACAAAGTTCGGGCTGGGCAGGTAAAGGTCGTTCTTGTGGATAGTGCGTGACTCGTGGTTTAGCAGATGATCGGCCTCGCTGCCGAGCAGTTCCACGATTTTGTCAATCGTCAGATGAGCGTGTTCTGCGATAGCCATAGCTTATCAGCACGACGTGTAGTCGTGCGTATACTCCTTTCAGCATTGATCGGCGCTTTGTTTGGGAAGACAGTTACGACTGTAATCTTTTTTAGAATCGTGTTGCAATCATTATATAATCAAATCTGGCGATACTGCCACTTAAAAAAGTTATTTACGACAGCACATTAGCCGCTTAAGGAACGATTACAGTGTACAACGGGCTTCCAATCCTCAGGAGAGTCGGCGAGTGGTTTGAAAAGCTGACAGAACCCTCTCCCTATTTGCGCGAGACAACCCAGCGGCAGGATGCGCGTCTGCTCTCGGCACTGGTGCTGGCATTCACCATCTTTGTAACCTTCTCAGGGATGATGCAGCTTCTCTACCCTGTTGAAAATAACCTTATCCTGGTGACGGTGCTGGTGGTGTCTATCGCCATTCTGCTGGCAACCTATGGCCTCAGCCGCACACGTTACATCGCTGCCGCCTGCTGGCTGTTTATTGTGCTTATCTTCGTCGTGGTACTGTGGATGGTGTACTACGAGCTGGCCCCCACATCCGTGCCAACCACGCTCATTTATCTGGTCATCACCGTGCTTGCGGCCACGCTGGCCTTCCCGATGGGCGGGGCGCTTGTGATAGGGCTGCTGGTGATCTTTACATCTGCCGGGGTGATGTTTGCCCTCTATGGCGCGGAGATTTTCACGTTTGGCCTGCTGCACATCATCATCATGCTGTGCGGTACGCTGCTCATCTCCGGGCTGGTGCGCCGCCAGCAGCAGGAACAGATCGCCGCGCAGGCCGCCGCGCTGGCCGAGGAACGCAATCTGCTGCGGACGGTGATTGAAAGCCTGCCGGATTCGATCTATGTCAAAGACCGTGAAAGCCGTTTTACGCTGGTCAATCATCATGTCGTGAAGGGGACAGGCTTATCATACGCCGAGGTGGTCGGCAGAAGCGATTTGGAACTTGCTGGCCGGGAATTCTGGGAGAAGACCCGCGCGCAGGAACTGGAAGTGCTGGTGACAGGGGTGCCGATCGTTAATGAGGAAAACCACTTTATTGACCATAATGGCAGCGCCCAGTGGGTGCTGGTAACGAAAGTCCCGCTGCACGACAAAGCCGGGCGCATTGTCGGGCTGGTGGGCATTAACCGGAACATCAACGACCGTAAGGTGGTGGAACTGGCGCTGGAACGCGAGCGCAATCTGCTGCGAACCGTGATTGACAGCCTGCCCGACCCGGTTTATGTCAAGGATACGGAAAGCCGCTTCCTGCTGGTGAACCAGCGTGTCATCAACGATCATCACATGGCGCGCGAGAAAGACCTGCTTGGGAAAAACGACCTTGATCTGATCGGGGAGATTGCATGGAACGTCACGCGCCCGGAAGACGTGGAAATTATGCAGACCGGCATCCCGGTTTTCAATGTCGAGCGCAGCGGCCTTAAGGGGGAAACCGAACGCCGCTGGTGGCTGACCACGAAAGCGCCGCTGCGCGACCACGAGGGCAACATTATCGGGCTGGTGGGTATTGACCGGGACATCACCGAGCTTAAGAAGATTCAGATCAAGCTCACCGAAGAACACAACCTGTTCAACACCGTGATTAACAGCCTGCCCGACCCGCTTTATGTGAAGGATACCGAGAGCCGCATCGTCATGCTCAACCGCAGCGGCTATGAACAGCAGGGCTATAGCAGCGCCGAAGCAATGATCGGCAAAAGCGACAGGGAGCTTCTGGGGGAGGGTGTCTGGCGGTCCACCCGCCCGGAGGATATGCATATCATGGCATCCGGCGAGCCGCTGGTCAACCTGGAACGCAGTTGGGTCAGGAGTAATGGAGAGCGGTCATGGTGGCTCGTCACCAAAGTTCCGCTGTACGACAGCAGCGGCAACATCACCGGCCTGCTGGGGCTTGACCGTGACATCACCGACCGTAAGAAGATAGAAACCGCGCTGGCACGCGAACGCAACCTGCTTCAGGCCATTATGGATAACGTGCCAGACCAGATTTACCTGAAGGATACCGAGAGCCACTTCAGGATCGTCAACCGCCCGGTGCTGGATCGGCACGGCTTCGCGTCGCCAGCGCAGATCATCGGCAAAACGGATGCCGAGTTGTTTGGGCAGGAGACAGGTGAACGCTACAAGCTGCTGGAACGTTCCATCCTTGAAAGAGGCGAGTCGGTCATCAATTATGAAAAGTCTTACCTGGCAGACGGCAAGGAACGCTGGGTGCTGATTACCAAAGTGCCGCTGCGCGACCCGGACGGCACGATTATCGGCCTGGTGGGGGTCAACCGGGATATTACCGACCGCAAAATTGCCGAAATTCAGATTCAGGCGCTGGTTGAGGAA
Source organism: uncultured Anaerolineaceae bacterium (assembly GCA_964548765.1). Taxonomy (GTDB): domain Bacteria; phylum Chloroflexota; class Anaerolineae; order Aggregatilineales; family Phototrophicaceae; genus JAIOHN01. The sequence goes on along the minus strand of CAZJSU010000105.1, from coordinate 2,973 downwards.
CTGCGCCAGCAGTCGCGGATGATGGACGAGGTGCTTTCGACCACGCCCGACCATTTCCACATGCATGACCGCGACGGACGCTATCTGTACTCCAGCCCGCCCGCGTTAAAGGCAACAGGGCTGTCGCGCGCGGAGGTGGTTGGCAAGACATGGCGCGAACTCGGCTTCCCGGAGGCCGTTGGTATCGTCTTTGAGCGTAATCTGGAACGGGTTTTTGAGCATGGCGAAACGGTGGTGTCGGAAAGCGAATTCCCGACGCTGGACGGCATAGGTTATTTTGAGTCCATCCTCAGCCCGCTGCATGACCTTGAAGGCAACGTGGTGTCGGCGGTCAACACCATTCGAGACATTACCGACCGCAAACGCATGGAGGAAACGCTGCGGCGCGAGCGTAACCTGCTGCGCACGATTATCGAGAGCGTACCTGACCCGATTTACGTCAAGGACAGGGACTCGCGCTTTATTCTGGCGAACCGCGCAGTGTGGGGCGGGCTGGGGCTGCCCAATGCGGAGGCGATTGTCGGCAAGAGCGACTGGGACTTTATGGATGCCGAAAACGCCAACCATTATCGTCAGGACGAACTGCGGCTGATGGAAACGCGCCAGTCGCTCATTAATCAGGAGGCCGAAGGGCACGGGCCGGATGGCATACACGCGGTCTACCTGCTGACAAAAGTGCCGCTGCTGGACAGCGACGGTGAGGTGATCGGGCTGGTGGGCGTGAACCGCAGCATCACCGAGCGCAAGCAGATTGAAAACGAACTGGCACGCGAACGAAACCTGCTGCTGACGCTTATTGAGAATATGCCGGAGTGTATTTACGTCAAAGACCGTGATCTGCGCTTCGTGCTGGTGAACCGGGCAACGCGCGAGATGATGAGCGGGCTTGGCATAACTGATCTTATCGGCAAAACGGACCTGGACATCTTCGAGCCGGAAGAAGCCCAGCGTTACTATGATGAGGAAATGCGCGTCCTGCAAACGCAGCAGCCACTGGTGAACCGTGAAGCACAGGGGGTGATGCTTGATGGCAAACCGTTCTACATGCTGGTGACTAAAGTAGCCGTGCTGGATGATGACGGCGAGGCCGTTTATGTGATCGGCATGAATCATGACATCACCGAGTATAAACAGGCCGAAACCCAACTGCGCTACCAGGCCAGCCTGCTTGAGAGCATTACCGACGCGGTGATCTCGACAGATTTGCAATCGCGCATTATCAGTTGGAATCACGGCGCGACCGAGCTATACGGCTGGTCGCCATCCGAGGCCATTGGCAATCTCATGAGTGATCTCGTCCCGATGGTGGGGTACGACCAGACGGTGCAGGAGATGACCGGCGAACTCTACCGGACAGGCCACTGGCGCGGAGAGTTCGTCCAGCATACCCAGGACGGTGAAGAGCGTAACGTGCTGGGGTCGGTGTCGCTGGTGCGCGATACCGACGGTGAGCCGATTGGTGTGGTGACGGTCAACCGCGACATTACCGAAAGGAAGTGGGTCGAGCAGCAGGAGATGGATCTGAAGCTGGAACGCGCCCGCGTGAATATCCTCAAGCGTTTTATTGGGGATATGTCGCACGATCTGCGTAACCCGCTGGCGACGATCAAGGTGAGCCTGTACCTGCTGCGTAAGCTGATAGACCACCCGGAACGGCGGCAGCATCATCTGGAAATTCTGGACTCGCACGTGCTGCGGCTGGAAACGATGGTGGATGACCTGCTCAATATGTCCTACCTTGACCAGCCCACCGATGAATTTAACTTCAGGCGGGAGAATCTGGTCACGCTGGTGCGCGAAGTGGTGAAGCAGCAGCAGCCGCTGGCGGCACGGCGCAACCAGCAGCTTGAGATGGAAACCGAGGAAGGTATTCCAGAGGTCGTCTTTGATCGGCTGAAGTTTAACCGGGCGATCACCAACCTTGTGACCAACGCGCTCAACTATACCCCGCGTGCCGGGCAGGTGCTTGTGCGGGTCTACCGTGACGCGCATCACGTGGCGGTTGCCATACAGGACAACGGCATTGGCATCGCCGAGATGGACTTGCCCTACATCTTCGACCGCTTCTACCGCGCGGACAAAGCCCGCCGCAGCGATACGGGCGGCATGGGCGTGGGGCTGTCTATCGCGCAGCGCATTGTGCAGGCGCACGGCGGCGAGATCAGGGTGACGAGCAAGGCGGGCGAGGGCAGCACGTTTACCATCCTGCTGCCGCTGGTGATCGAGGCTAGTCAATAAGCTGCGCGCGTGGTTGTCGCACACCGCTAGAAACGTCATAATGTTAATGACATACATATATCAAATATGGCGTAGGGGCGCAGCATGTGACCGAAGGAAATACTGGAAGTGCTGCGCCCCTACAGACGCGACTTTACAGGCAGAACCATAACCCATGACTCACATCTTCATCAGCTACTCCAAAAAAGACACGCGCGAACTGGCGTTGAACCTTGCCAACGCGTTGAACCGTATCGAAGGCATCACCGCGTGGGTAGATCGTTCGCTGCGTGCCGGTCGCAGTTGGGAACTGCAAATCCAGACCGAGATTGACCGCTGCGACACGATGATCGTACTGTACTCGCCGGACATTAACCGCCACAAGCACGGTGAACCGGAAAGTTACGTGCTGACCGAGATTGCCTACGCCAAATGGACAGCGAAAAAGCGAATCATCCCGATCATGGCACAGGCGACCGCCCCGCCAATCACTTTGACCATGGAGCATTACATTGATTTTACGCACAATGGGCTGACACTGGATGATCTGGTCGCTGCTATATGTGACGAACTGGAAGTTGCGCCAACACCACCCACCCCACCGGCCGACCCCACGCAGGCGGCGATAGCCCGCGCCCGCGCGTTCGCGGGCACGCGCAACCGCGACTGGCAGCCCTACATCACGACTTTCCCTAATTGTCCCATCCCGGACATGCCCTTTTGCCTCGTGCCTGTCGGGAGTTTTATGATGGGCAG
>CAZJSU010000104.1:0-15042 GCA_964548765.1 uncultured Anaerolineaceae bacterium | reverse complement strand
TTTTTATGAAAAAAACACTTCACGCCAAAGCGCACAGGCGCAAAGATGCAAAGCCTTCTTTTTTCCGCTTAACCTTTGCGCCCTGGCGGTTCATCCTGTTTTTTGCGTTCCTCTTTTTACTCACCGGCTGCGGCGCGACAGCCGTGCAGATTATCCCGACCGACCCGCCCACACCGACAGCGACCTCGACCAACGCGCCGACACGTACCCCGGCGCGTGATCTAACGCCGTCGCCGACGCTTACGCCTATCCCTGTATCGCCGACGGGCGGCCCCTCGCCAACGTCCATCTTCGGCCCCACCAGCACGCCGCCAGCGGTGCAGCCAACCCCGACGCGCCAGCTAAACCCCAACGCGCCGCGCATCGAATACTTCACGTCAGATGTGGTCGCGGTAGCGCCCGGCGATACGCTGACGCTGTTCTGGTCTACGCGCAACGTCAACGGCGCGACGATTTACCGGGTAGACCGCAGCGGCGAGCGCAGCCAGCTCTGGAACGTGCCGCCCGATGGCAGCCTGCCGATCTCCACCCGCGCCAGTGACCGGGGGCAGGTGGACTTTGTGCTGACCGCTGGCAGCGGCGCGCAGGCCACCGAGGCGCAGCTTTCCGTCCCGCTGTCCTGCCCGGTGCAGTGGTTCTTCGTCCCCGCGCCAGAGGACTGCCCGACCAGCGAAGCGCAGACCACAGCGCTGAAGGAAGAACGCTTCGAGCGCGGGCGCATGGTTTATATTCAGGCCACCAATCAGGTCTACGCCCTGTTTAACGATGGCTTCGACCCGGCGTGGCTGGTGTTTGATAACCGCTACGACCCGGCGGTGCATCCAGAGATTGAGGCCAGCTTCCAGCCGCCGCCCGGTTATTACCAGCCTTCCGGCATCCTCGGCTTTGCGTGGCGCGGGCGTGACGTGGTGCGTAACCGTCTGGGGCTGGCGCTGGAGCCGGAGGCCGATTACGAAGGCTCGCTGCAAACGGCCAATACGCCCAGCGGCGACGAGGCGCTTTACGTCAGCAGCGCCGACGGCACGGTGCTGATGCTGCTGCCCGGCGGCGCGGCATGGCAGATTATCACCACCCCTTAAAGCGACCTGCGCTCGTTTCCGTTATAATTCCCGCAGGGAACAGGAATGAGAATTTACTGGTAGATCACCGGAGTTTTTAATGCTTAATGAAACGGCCTCGTCGCAGGCTGATCGTCCATTCATCCGCGCCACCATGCCCGAAGAACCAGAGGAAGATCAGCTTGCCGATCAACTGCGCCAGATGGTCGCGCAGGTCATGGAGATCGAGCGCTCGGTGACAGGTGACGAAGCCCCCGCCAACCGCATCCCCCCCATTGTGCAGATGTTTGGCGGCGGGCTGTCTGCGCGCTTTGTCGGGCGGCTCAGGCTCAACTCTGAGCAGGCTTACGAACAACTGGACGCGCAGTTCAAGACGGTGAACCACACGCCGATGTTCCGTATTGAAGACAACCATCACGTGATTCTGGCGCTGGCCGGGCGTGTCGAGCCACAGCCGCGCGCGTGGTGGCCGAACCTGATCCTGTTCATCGCCACGCTGTTCAGTGTGCTGCTGGTCGGCACAGAACTGGCGATTCAGGAGATCAGCCTCGACGCGCCGTTCCTCGCACAGCGTATGATTCAGGACCCGCTGCCGGAACTCTGGCGCGGCTTCCCCTACGCCATCAGCATCATGCTTATCCTCGGCGCGCACGAACTCGGTCATTACTTCGCGGCGCGGCGGCATAATCTGGCCGTGACTCTGCCCTACTTTATCCCCCTGCCGCTCATCAGCCCGTTTGGCACGCTCGGCGCGTTCATCCAACTGCGCCAGCCGATGCGTAACCGCAAGGTGCTGCTGGATGTGGGCGCGGCGGGGCCGCTGGCCGGGCTGGTCTTCGCGCTGCCTATCCTGTTTATCGGCCTGTCGCAGGCGCGCGTCGCGCCGATCACGGGCGGCGGCCTGTACGAAGGCGACTCCCTGATTTACGCCTTCGCCAAGATCGTGACGTTTGGCGAATTTCTGCCTAACGGCGTGCAGGACGTGATCGTCAACAGCAGCCAGTTAGCGTGGGCGGGCTGGACAGGGCTGCTGGTCAGCGCGCTTAATCTGATCCCCATCGGCCAGCTTGACGGCGGGCATATCCTGTACGCGCTGCTGGGGGACAGAGCGCGCTTGCTGTATTACCCGGTGCTGCTGGCGATGATTCTGCTGGTATTCGTCACCGATGTGTGGCTGCTGTGGGTGATTCTGCTGCTGCTGTTCGGGCGCGTTTATGCTACCCCGCTGGATATGATTACCCCGCTCAACCCGCCGCGCCGCTGGGTCGCCATCGCCTCGCTGGTCATTTTCCTGCTGATCTTCGTGCCTACGCCGCTTTCGCCCAACCCGTATGTGCCAGCCTCGCCCACACGCTCGGCGCTGCATATCGCGCCGCAAAGCCTGCTGGCCTCGCTGCTGCGCCTGCCATAGCCCTGAAATGTGCCGGGCAGGTGAGGCTCTAACCTGCCCTATCAAAGCCCTCTGCTTTGTGCCATAGTGGAAGAAAGCGGAACAAGTGTTAAGGAGTGCATATCTTATGAAGATCAGACTTGCCTTTGTACTCTGTCTGTTGGTTCTTCTGGGGATGTTCGCGCCTGTCATGCTGAACGCGCAGGATGCGGATACGCTTTACGTGACTGGCGTATGGGCGCGGCCTACCACGACGGACAGCGCCGAGGCCAACCCCGATGCCGTCAGCGCCGCCTACATGACGATTGAAAACGCGGGCGAAACCGCTGTGCGCCTTGTCGCGGCAGAGACTCCTGCCGCCGGGCTGGTCGAAATCCACGAGACGACTATTGGCGAGGGCGACGTGATGCGGATGCGCCCGGTAGAGGATGGCATCGTGATCCCGCCCGGAGAGCAGGCCGAACTACGCCCCGGTGGATACCACATCATGCTGCTTGAGCTGGAGCGCGACCTGCTGGCGTGGGACGCTTTCAGCCTGACGCTGCGCTTTGAAGCGCTGGACGAGGACGGCGCAGCAGCGGACGACCCCTTCGGCTTGACCATTGGCGTGCCAGTGCTGGAAGAAGCGCCGGAGCCGACTGATTTTGTGGTGCTGGATGCGTGGGCGCGCCCCACCATCAGCGAGGGCGACGTGAGCGCGGTCTACCTGCGCCTGTTGAACCGGGGCAGCGACGATGACCAGTTGATCGGGGTTGGCGCGCCTGCCGCCGGGCTGGTCGAAATCCACGAAACGACCATCGGCGAAGGCGACGTGATGCGGATGCAGGCGGTCACGGCGCTGCCTGTGGCTGCGGGCGAGATCACCGCGCTGGAACCTCGCGGCAACCACATCATGCTGATTAACCTGGAGCGCATTCTGGAAGCAGACGACGCGCTGCTGGTCACGCTGATGTTTGAGTCAAACACGCTGGTCATGGTCGGGGTGCCTGTGCGCGACCCGCTGGCCGAGATCATGTCGGAAGCCGACGAATAGCGGTTGTCTCTATATCCCACGCAGGCGGGCGATGAGGCGGTGAATCATCCCTTTATCGGCCTTACTGCGCTGCTGCTGCTGGGCCTGTTCGCGCAGGCGGGTAATCTCATTGAGCAAGGCGAAACGGTGTACTGTTTCGCCGTTTATGTAATACCACTGCCCGCCGACATGGCGAATCTGTGGGTCGCGCCCGTAAACCTCGCGGAAGGCGCGCTCGTAAGCAGCAGCAATAATTTGCGGGGTCAGCGTCGCGTCTCTATCCGCCATAATCGGGGTTCTCGCGGCTCTATTCAGAGCTTGGGTCACTTACTATAACGTTGGCTTACACTTTAGCATAGACCGGGCGGCATAAACAGAAACTTTCACCCGACTTTTATATGTTTGAACCTGGCTGGAAAGCCCATACCCAAAACCAACGCCAGCGTAGGTTTTGCATCTTTTTGTAAGCAGCCATTCGTCCAGCATCCCCCGCTGTTCAGCCTTATAGTGAACGCATAAGTTGTAAAAGCTGGCTTCGCGCATTTAGCCGAAGCAGATGAACCGTGTGACCTTTCACACGACACTAAGGGGGAAACACCATGAGACGTAAATCACTTCTGATCCTGACGCTGGCAGTGCTGCTGCTGGCACTGGTGGGGATGACAGGCGCGGCACAGGCGCAGGCCAGTTACTGCGCACAGCCCGCGCGGCTGTATGTCGGCGGCGGGGGGCGCGTCATCCCGATTCCCAACCTGCCCAACCATGTACGCAGCGGCCCCTCCATTTATGACCCGATCATCGGGCAAATTCCGGCGGGCAGCAGCTTCGCGGTTGTCGGCGGGCCACACTGCTCTGGCGGCATCCTGTGGTGGCGCGTGAGCTACAATGCGCTTGAGGGCTGGACAGCCGAGGGCGATGGTCACAACCGCTATTGGCTGGAGCCAGCGGGGATCGTCCCGCCGCCGCCGTTGTGCGCCCTGCCTAACCGCCTGACAGCCGGGGGCTATGGCCGCGTCACGCCGGGGCTGCCCAATGTCGTCCGCACCGCGCCGGGGACGACCAGCACAGGCGCGAACAGCCGTGTCATCGGCCAGATTCCGGGCAGCGGCGTGTTCTTTGTCAATTCCGGGCCGGAGTGCGGTTCGGATGGCCGCTGGTGGTGGCACGTGAATTACAACGGGCTGGTCGGCTGGACAGCCGAGGGCGAAGGCCACAACACTTACTGGCTGGAGCCATGGAACAGCCAGCCGCCCGGCTGCGCGCTGCCCGCGCGGCTGACAGCCGGGTACTATGGCCGGGTGACGACTTACCCCAGCCTGCCTAACCGCCTGCGCGCCGCGCCCAGCTTCGGCGGCGCAGTCATCGGCCAGATTCCGGCGGGCGCGTACTTCTACATCCACAGCGGCCCCACCTGCGCCGACGGCGTGAACTGGTGGCAGGTCAGCCATAACGGGCAAACCGGCTGGACAGCCGAAGGCCAGAACGGGGTCTACTGGTTAGCCCCGTCCTAGCCCGCACAGGCGAAACTGATACAAGAGGCGTGCCGCACAGCGCGCCTCTTTTGTTTTTACGCTAATCTTTCAGGGGTCACCCGCTGAAGCCAGCCCGGTTCGCGCACGCTCTCTTCGTTGAGGCGCTTCAGCCGGGCTTCAAGGATGCCTGCCCGCCCCAGATAGCCCACCAGTTCACGCGGGTTCTCTCTACTGACCACAGGCAGGCGGCCAATATCATTCTGGAGCATTTTGGAGATGGCATCGTGGATCAGCTCGTCAGGATAAGTCACGATCGGGTCACGGCTGCCCGCCTCAAGGACGGTCATGGCCGCGCTGTCGCTTTTCTCCAGCATACGGAGTACGTCGCCGCGCGTGATAATGCCGATCAACGCCCCGTCCTCGCCGATGATAGGCAAGCCCTGCCTGCGGGTAAGCGTCGGGTCGCCATGCGCGATGTGGTCGGCCAGTTCGCTAAGCCGCATCGTCCCCGGAATGCGCGGCGGGTTACGATCCATCACTTCGGCAACCGTCACCTGCTGCATAACATCTGCTTCATAATCCTGATGAATGCGCAGCCCGCGCCGCGCCAGTTTTTCGGTCATGATTGAGTTCCGCATCAGACGCAGCGCGACCAGATCGGCGATCACGCAGACCAGCATCAGCGGCAGGATGGCGTTGTAATCGCGCGTGATTTCGAACGCGAAGATGATGAAGGTGAAGGTCGCGCGGGAGGCCGCGCCGAATACGGCGGCCATGCCCACCAGCGCGTAAGCGCCGGGGGAGAGATTCGCGCCCGGAATGATCGCGTTCACGATCAGCGCGAAGCCCGCGCCCAGCGCCGCGCCGATCATAAACGTGGGCGCGAGCAGCCCGCCAGAAGTGCCAGAGCCGAGCGTCAGGTACAGCGCCAGGCTTTTAAACAGGATGATGCCCAGCAGCACCGTAAAGGAAAACTCGTTGTTCAAAATACCGGAAATCATCTCGTAGCCCACGCCCAGCACCTCTGGCACGAAAAAGCCGATGATGCCCAGCGCCAGCCCGCCAAGCGCCGGCCACCACATCGAGTCAATCGGCAGCCGCTCGAACTGATCTTCAACCCAGTACAGAACCCTGCTGAAGCCGACCGCAAAAACCCCGCAGATCAGCCCCAGAATGACGTAAAACGGCAGCCCGGAGGGGATGCCAAAATCGAGCAGGTTGACCTCAAACAGCGGGCCGCGTCCCATGAGGCCGAAGTGGATCGTCGTCGCAAGCGTGCTGGCGATCACCAGCGGGATAAACGACCGCGCCTTAAACTCGAACAGCAGCAGCTCAATCGCCAGAATCACCGCCGCAATCGGCGTGCTGAACGTCGCCGCCATGCCCGCCGCCGCGCCACAGGCCAGCAGCACTTTTCGCTCTGCGGCGGTAACGCGGATCAGTTGCCCGATGATAGACCCGAACGCGCCCCCGGTCTGGATGATCGGCCCTTCAGCGCCGAACGGCCCGCCAGTGCCGATGGCAATCGCCGCCGAAATCGGCTTCAGCAGGGCGACTTTGGGCGCGATGCGGCTGCGGTTAATAAGGACCGCCTCCATCGCTTCGGGGATGCCATGACCGCGAATCTTCGATGAGCCGTACTTCGCCATCAGCCCGATGAGGATACCGCCAATAACGGGGACGATAATGACCAGCGGGCCAAGCGTATGATGCTGAAGCTCAGGGATTTCCAGCCCGACACGCTGGTAAAAAACAAGGTTACTGATAAGGCCGATAAGTGATACCAGCAGATAGGCCACAAAACCGGCAACGATGCCGATGACAGCGGCCAGAAGTGACAGGCGCGTAAGGCTTGATGTCTCGGTTGGCGCGGGCATATTTGCTGTCTGCCTGTCCATGTGGACACGTTCCGTCATATTTTTTCAACTCCCATAAGTTGTCCGTTAGCAAGCGCCGCATTTTATATCGTAATACGATATAAATCAATGGGGATTTGGCTGTTTTAGCCCGCCTCTCTATAATGAGCATCGTTTAACGGCGGCAGGGAAAGGCGATAACATCATTACCGGACAAAAAGGGATTGTCTCGCAGGAAGAATATACAACGCTGGCTGCCTTCCGCTATCAACTGCGGCAGTTTCTGCGTTTTAGCGAGGAGGCGGCCAAGCAGGTCGGCCTCACGCCACAGCAGCATCAGGCGCTGCTGACGATCAAGGGCTTTCCCGAACGGGATTATGTAACGGTTGGTGAACTGGCGGAATGGATGCAGATCAGGCATCACAGCGCGGTGGGGCTGGTCAACCGGCTGGTCGCGCAGGGGTTCGTCACCCGCGAGGCAGCGACCGAAGACCGCAGGCAGGTCTACATCACACTCACGCCGCAGGGGAGCGCGCTGCTGTCAGAATTAAGCGCCGCGCATAAAGAGGAAATCAGGCGTATACGCATTACGCTTCAGGAGCTTATGGAGCGGCTTGATTAGCCAACGGACATGCGTAGGGGCGAGTTTAAAACCCGCCCGTGACACCCACGATCACCCGCGCGCGTTGACGTGCGTCGGCCTGACCTTGAAGATCATGCGTTGCTCGGTCTTACGCCGCTCTGGTGAGTTTCGGTAATAATCTCCCTCGCCAGTGTAGGCTTTGCTCAGGCTGTTAATATGCTCCAGCGCGCCTTCCTCGGTGATCTCGTCCACCACGCCGCGCACCTCGATATAACGGTAGGGGTTGGTCGGGTCTATCGCCAGCACGGTCACGTTAGGGTTCCTGTGGATGTTTCTGTCCTTCTGGCGGCCTTTCGCCGTATTGAGGACGATACGTTCGCCGTCGTAGCTGCTCCACAGGACGCTGGCCTGCGGCTGGCCGTTGGGCATCATCGTCACCACCGTGACAAAGTTCGGCGCGCTCAGCAGCGCGGCATGTGAGTCAGGAATCGTCGCGGTCATGAGTTACTCCTTGATAAATTCAGGCAGGTAAAAGCTCATAAAGTGCAGGTTCTCCTGCGCGGTGATCGTCGCGGTCGCCATCTGCTGCTGCGCCAGCATAACATCATACTGGCCGAGGGCGGTATTTCGCTGATTATAACTGACCTGCCCGCTGCCGTCAGTCACATAAACGAAAAGGTCTTCGCCGGGGCGCGGCGCTTCAATCGTCGTGGTGCCGCCCGCCGGAAGTGTCGCGGCGGTCAGGCGGCCTGTCATGTGCTGATCCATCGGCGAGTCGTCGCCGATCAGGCTGTAGACTGTGGCCGCGCCCACCTGCCGCGCGGGCAGTAGATTACGCCCGGCCTGCTGGTAATGCGGCGGTTGGCCGCGATGGTGGCGGTCGGCGATAAACCATATCTGGATGACGCGCACCGGTTCGTCCGTCTGGTTCAGTTCCTGATGCTCGATGTAATCGCCGGAGAACATACGCTGCAATTCGCCGGGGCCAATATCGCCCGCGCCGCCTGTCGTGTCCTCATGATGCAGGGTGCCTTCCAGCACCCAGGTGTAAATTTCCAGCCCGCGATGCGGGTGCCATGTGAAGCCGCTGCGCGGGGCGATGCGCGTCATGTGCGCGGTCAGCATCCCGCTCAGGCGCTGTAGCGGACTCCAGCCGCCGACGGCGAAATGCGAGTGCAGCCAGTCAATGGGATGCATCCATGGGAAGGCATCTGCGGGGAAATGCTGGAAAGCCACAGGCTGCGTAAACCCCGGCTCGATCAGGGTTTCCTGTAAGGGGAAGGTTGCCATCAATAAATCACCCTAATATGTGACAGGGGCGACTCGCTGAGTCGCCCCTACAGAATAGCTGTGTCAATTATAGCGCGTGTTTAGACGGCTTCGGCTTCTGTCACCAGCGCGGCCTGAATGTCCAGCGTGATGTTGATGTCCTTGCCCACCAGCCAGCCACCAGCTTCCAGCGCCACGTTCCATGTCAGCCCGAAGTCCTCACGATTGATTTTCGTCCTGCCTTCAAAGCCAGCGACGGTCACGCCGTAAGGGTTGACCCCCTGCCCGGCAAATTCCACATCAAGCGTCACTGGGCGCGTCACGTCACGAATGGTCAGGTCGCCGGTGACTTTGGCGGTGTTTTCGCCCGTCACCTCAACCTTCGTGCTTTTGAAGGTGATATTCGGCCAGTTCTCGACATCCAGAAAGTCGGCGCTGCGGAGGTGTTCGTCGCGCTGCTCCACCCCGGTTGAACTCATCTGGTCGGTGTGGATGGTGGCCTCTACCGACGCATTCTCAGGGTTTTCCGGGTCAAATACGATCGTGCCTTCGACATTCTTGAATTCACCGCGAACGGTAGTCACCATCATGTGCTTGGCCGAAAAGCCAGCCGCGCTGTGTGCAGGGTCAATCTTCCATTGTGCCATTGTGCTGTCTCCATGATTGCATATTAAGTGGACGTTAGTCCGTTTACATAATGCCTATGATAAAACACGAGCCGCCTCGTGTCTATAAAATTTGCATTAGAGATGGACTAGCGTCCGCTTAAGCGGCGACGGAGTGCAGAAGCGTGTGGAGACCTTCAATGATGCGCGGGAGATCATACCCCAGCGCGTGACGCTGAAAGCGCAGGGTGTTCACATCAATCATGACGTAAAACACGTCCGAGAGGTAATCAAGGTCGCCTGTCGGGTTGATCTGCTGGAGCAGGCCGCGTATGGTCTGCCGCCACCACAGGTGCGCCGGGTGTTGCAGGATGTTGACCGTTGTATCGGGCGCTTTAGGGTAAAGAAGCTGCTCGTTGCGTGTGACGAAATACACCACCTGCTCCAAAAACCATTCGAGGTTTTGCAGCGGCGTGGCCTGCATCAGCATCCGGCGCAGGAAGTGTTCCTGCAGGTCGCGCATGTCCTCGTCCAGCAGCGCGTGGCACAGTTCGCCCTTGTTGCGGAAGTGACGATAGAGCGTTCCCTTACCGACACCAGCGGCATCCGCAATGTCGCTCATGGAGACACCGTTTACGCCGTCCTCATGCGTGGCGAACAGGCGCTGCGCGGTTTCCAGCAGCAGCGCGCGGTTCTTCAGCGCATCAGCACGGATAGGTTGTCTCTCGGTAGGGAGAATGAGGTGATTATTATTGTCCATATTATTAATTATAAGACACTTCAGCATAAATCTAAAGCACCACGCGGCAATTCTTACGCGAATCAGACTTTCGGCGGATGTTTCGCCTGGTCATATTTACAGCCCTCAAATTCACAACCTGCGCCCAAAATTCACGTAATAGCTTTTAGAGATGATGTCCGGGCGGCATCGCCCGCTTCAATAGAGGGAAAACGTCATGAGAGGGAGAACATCATGGGGGAAGTGAAGATCAAACGCACGGGCTATCGCTCGTTATTCTGGCCGATTGTGTTGATCGCTATCGGCGTAATCTGGCTGCTGGTCAATCTGGGGGTGATCTCTGGCCTGAACATCGCGGTGCTGTTCCGCCTTTGGCCGTTGATCCTGATCGCGGTCGGCCTTGACCTGCTGTTCGGGCGCGAGTCGCGGTTAACCAGCGCGATTCTAGGGGTTGGCACGGTTGCGGTGATTATCGTGCTGATGTTGATCGGCCCTTCGATTGGCCTCGCGCCAAATCTCGATATTACGGTGGATGAGTACAGCGTCCCGCGTGAAGATGCCACGTCGGCGCGTATAGACCTGCATACTTCCGTAGGCGAGGTGAACATTTTCGCGCTGGCCGATTCAGGGAATCTTTTCGAGGCCGAGGTCGCCCACGTGGGTGAACTGAATTTCGTCAGCGAGGGGACGACGGAGAAGCACATCAGCCTGAGCCAGCGCGAGGAGAACTTCAGCTTCGGGCTGGACTTTCTGGGCAGAGCGTTTAACCCGGAGAACGAGCTTTACTGGCGTGTCGGGCTGAGCAACGCGCTGCCCATTCGTCTGGCGGTGGACAACGGCCTAAGCAATGCCACGCTTGACCTGAGCGACATCCAGCTTACCGGACTGGAGATGAACGGCGGGGTTGGCAGCGTCGAGTTACGACTGCCGGCTATGGAAGACAGTTACGAGGTCAGTGTCAACGGCGGGGTGGGTAATACCACCATTCTCGTGCCTGAAAACGCGGCGGTCGCGCTGGATATTGATGGCGGCGTGGGCGAAGTACGCATTGACGTTCCCGACGACGCGGGCGTGCGCGTGGCGGGGGAAAGCGGCGTGGGCGGCATTAACGTGCCTGCTTATTTCAACCGGATTGAGGGCGACGACAGCGACTTTGTGGGCGCGGACGGTGTGTGGGAAACCGAAGGTTATGCCAGCGCCGAGCGCAAAATCACCATTACATACAACGGCGGCGTGGGCAGCCTGAACATTGATTAAAATATAGAGGGCGGTCGAGCGACCGTCCTCACCAGTAAGTATGTGAGGGGAAGCTGATGAGCGAAGAAAAACGCAAAAACGACAGCAGCGGAACACCGGATTCAGGCCGCACCACAGCCTATATTCTGATCGGCCTCGGCGTGCTGTTCCTGCTGATTAACGTGCTGGATATAAGCTGGGGGCGGTTGTGGCCGCTGGCGCTGGTCGCGCTGGGGGTGTATCTGCTGCTGGGGCGCAACAGCATCGGCAGCACGGCCAGAACAGGTTATTTCAACGCGCCGCTGGACGATACTGCTTCTGCCGATGTCCGGCTCAACCTGTCGGTGGGCGAGGCCAGCATCAACGCCCTTAACAACTCGGATATGCTGATTGACGCGGAACTGACGTATGTGGGCAGCGTCGCCTTTGACGTGGCGGGCGAGGCCGAAAAAACGGTCAGCCTGCGGCAGGAGGGCGGCAGCGGCCTGCAATGGCTGAACCCCAACAACTGGTTTAACCATGAGGGCTACGACTGGCGGATCGGCCTCAGCCCGCATGTGCCGATGCAGCTTGAAGTACAGGGCGGCCTGGGTAAAGCGCGGCTCGACCTGCGCCAGTTGCAGGTGACAGGGCTGCGGCTGAACGGCGGCGTGGGCGAGATGGAAGCCGCGCTGCCCGCCTCTGCCGAAGGGTATGACGTGCGGGTACATGGCGGCATGGGTGAGGTCAGTCTTGACCTGCCGCCACAGACCGACCTGCTGCTCGATGTACAGGGCGGCGTAGGGGAAATTAAAGTGAACACCCCTGTCGGGGCGGCGCTGCGTGTCGAGGCGCAGGGCGGCATCGGGGATGTCAAGCTGCCGCCGGGGGTGATACAGGTAGCAAACGGAGGCGGCTTCGAGATGAGCAAAAGCGGCGCGTGGGAAACGCCCGGCTACGACAAGGCGGAGACGCGCATCCATTTACGCTATACAGGCGGCGTGGGCGACCTTAAAGTGCGCTAGGGACGCAACAATTCTGCCGCAGCGCGCGTATTGATGGATAGAACACAAACCGTGCGGGCGCGAAGACGCGCCCCTACGGGCGATTGACTAACGACAAAAACGAGTGACTGGAAACGATCTATGAGCGACGAGAAGAAGAACTATAAAACCGAGTGGTCATTCTCATTTGGCACCATCGGTGAAAGCGTGAGTGACCTGCTGGAATCGCTGGGCGCGGGCAGGGACACCGAAGTCCACACAGCCAGCTATGGCGAGCCGATCGGCGGCGTGGAAAGCGCCGAGATCACGCTGGAGCCGACGGTTGGCGTGGCGACGATCAGCGCACTGGTGGATTCTGATCACCTGCTGGAAGCCGACCTGTCCTACATCGGCGAAATCAAGTTCCTGACCGAAGTGGAAGGCACGCATAAGCTCGTGCGGCTGGGGCAGACAGGCAATATGCAGGGGCTGCGCTCGCTGCGCGACGCGCTGGGGTCATTCGCCCGGCAGCAGGAGCTTTACTGGCACATGCGCCTTACCCCCAACATCCCGCTTGACCTGCGGATCAACAGCGGGGTGACGGCCAACGACTTTGACCTGAGCGGGCTGCAACTGACCGGACTCAAGTTCAACGGCGGCACAGGCAAGACCGACCTCAAACTGCCGACGATGGGCGCGAACTATGACGTAACGCTCAACAGCGGCACGGGCGAATTGAACGTGCATATCCCCGACGGCGCACAGATCGCGCTGCGCGCCAACAACGGCACAGGCGCGACGCATATCACCATCGGCGCGAATGCCAGCGTGGAAGCCAAGATCGCTGGCGGCATCGGCCAGTGCGTGGTCAACCTGCCGCCAGACGCGGCGGTGCGTGTGAAGGCAACTACAGGGTTGGGCAAGGTGCGCGTCCCGGCGCATTATATCGCGCTGAAGGTGGATGAATTCATCGCTACCAGCGGCACGTGGGAATCGCCGGATTACGCCAGCGCCGAACAGCAGATCAGCATCAAGTATGAAGGCGGCATCGGCGGGCTGACGATCACGCAGTCCTGATAAACAGTAAAAACAGGTGAAGGATGGTGTTGGTCAATTCATAAAACGATAACACCTGTAGGGGCAAGTCGCTGACTTGCCCAGGGCGCAGGGTGCTGCGCCCTACGAAGATGTATTCGCCAACAACATCGTGAAGGTTGGAGAACCATTTGTCCGGGTATTGCAGGGACGCAGGCCGCGCGTCCCTGCGAAGCGGCCATTACGCCGGGCGGGTGGGGTAGGCTTCCGGCGTTTCGCGGGCCGGACGCGCCGCTGCGTCGCCACCGTGAGACAGAACACGCCGTGTAATTTTCTGCTCAATGATATTGTGCCACAGGCTGCGTGGTGACAGCCAGCTCCAGCGCGATTGGTGCAAGTGGTCAAATTTCGCGGCTTCCAGAATTTCCTGCTGGCGGATATGCCCCAGAAGTTGAAACGTCAGCGGATCCATCAGTGATTCCCTCCTGACCATGACAGGTCGTGTGCTTCGGGCGATACGTTCCCCGGCTGGCGGCAAGGCAGCATGAACTAACCCTTCAGCCGCGCAGCTCAGGTTGCGGGTGAGTGTTCGTCTTCTATGGGTGAGTGACGAGCGCGGAACGCGCGGCAGCGGTTAAGACGGGACTTCTTCGAACTGCTCCGAATAGACCTCGATCTTGTAGCTGATGAGCCGGAGATGCTCGCACAGCGCGTCTACCTGCGCCTGCACCTGACAGCGGTGCGCCCGGAGCATCTCGACACGCTGCGGCAGCGAGCTGTCGCCCTGCCGCTGAAGCTCGGCGTACTGCTGCATCTGCTGGATCGTCATGCCTGTCGCGCGCAGCTTGGTCAGGAAGTCAATCCAGCCCACATCGTCCGGGGCGTAGCGGCGGTGGCCGTTATCCGCGCGGTGGATGGCGTGGATGAGGCCGATGCGCTCGTAATACCGCAGCGTGTGTTCGCTGAGGCCGGTGGCCGCGGCCACCTGTTGAATGGTGAGTGTGTTATCGTTGTTCTCGTTCATGATAAAAAGTGTACTGCCTAGAGCGCGCTCTAAGTCAAGCCCCCTGCTTATCGAATTTTCCATTTTCTGTACTTTAGGACAGGTTGAGGCGGTTTGTGGTATGGTTTTTGTGACGCGGTGACGCAGCAGGCAGGAGTGCGATCCCGTTGGGTGTCCCGTTTTGTGCTATAGTAGGCAGAAACGCGAGGAATAGACGCATGGCCGCGTTACCGGATTATCAGGACTGGACAACAGCACAGTACCTCGAATACGAGCGCAAAGCTGAGTCGCGCCATGAGTTTATCGCCGGGCAGGTCTACGCGATGGCGGGCGCTTCGGAGCGTCATAACCAGCTTGCCTCAGCCCTGAACTATGCCCTGTATGGGCAACTGCTGGAACGCCCGTGTCAGGTTTTCCAAAGTGATATGCGCGTGCGGGCAGCGGAGAACGCCTTCTTCTACCCCGATCTGGTCGTGGTCTGTGGCGAGGCGCATTATGTAGATGAGAAGCGCGACACACTGCTCAATCCGACAGTGATCATCGAAATCCTGTCCCCCTCCACCGAAGACTATGACCGGGGACGCAAATTCATGCATTATCGCGGCATCGCCAGCTTGCAGGATTACGTGCTAGTGTCGCAAACACAGATGCAGGTGGAGCATTACACCCGGCAGGCCGATGATAGCTGGCTGCTGCGGGATTTTAATCAACCCACAGACAGCCTCGAACTACCGTCCATTGGCAGCAGTGCGCGGCTCAGCGAGGTTTATCGTCGGGTGACATTCGATGAAGATCACTAATTAATCGCTACAGCCGCTGGCG
>CAZJSU010000103.1:0-15405 GCA_964548765.1 uncultured Anaerolineaceae bacterium | reverse complement strand
GCCTGGCCTGCGGCCATGCCTCTGCGGGAGGGTCACAGACCCGCCCCTACGCATACGCATCGCTGTTCTGCTAACGGCGGACGCGCTGTTGCGCGTCCCTACGAAAGACTGTAGGGGCGGCATATATGCCGCCCGCCTGTATGAACTGGTTCACGCCCACTTCGGGACGCTGTTGGCACGTTCATTTTCGTAGGGGCGCAGCGTACTGCGCCCAGGGCAAGTCACCGACTTGCCCCTACGGATATGATTGTTTCATCCGTTCACCAACAGCATCCTTCGGCATGTAAGCCCTTAAAACCTGTCGGGATGCGCGCCGATGCGATCGTTGCGATCGAGCGCGTTGATGGCCTGAATGTCCTCGTCGCTCAGTTCAAAATCGAAAATGTCCGCGTTGGAGATGATGCGCTCCCGCTTTGCCGACTTGGGAATGGTGATAATATCGGTCTGAAGCATCCAGCGCAGCGTGACATGGACCGCGCTCTTGCCATACTTCTCGCCGATCTGCACCAGTGTCGGCACATCCATCACGCGCCCCTTCATGATCGGGGCCCATGCGGTGATCGCAATGTCGTTCTCGCGGCAGAACGCCTGTAAGTCCGGCTGCTGCAGGTAGGGGTGAAACTCGATCTGGTTGACCGCCGGGCGCACCTCGGCCAGCTTCAGCAGCGCCTCTAAGTGATGCTCAAGGAAGTTGCTCACGCCGATGGCCTTCGCCCGGCCAGACTGGTAAACTTCCTCAAGCGCGCGCCACGCCCCCTGCCAGTCATTGACCGGCCAGTGGATCAGGTATAAATCCACGTAATCCAGCCCCAGCCGCGACATGCTGGTATCAAAGGCGGCTTTCGCGCCCTCGTAGCTCAGGTCATCCACCCACACCTTGCTGGTGACGAAAACCTGCTCGCGCGGGACGATGCCCGAACGGACGATTTTGCCCACTTCGGCCTCGTTACGATAGAGCGCGGCGGTATCTACCGCGCGGTAGCCGGCTTCCAGCGCCCAGCGCACGGCGTTCTCGGTTTCGCTGCC
The DNA here is from genome assembly GCA_964548765.1 of uncultured Anaerolineaceae bacterium. Lineage (GTDB taxonomy): Bacteria > Chloroflexota > Anaerolineae > Aggregatilineales > Phototrophicaceae > JAIOHN01. The sequence continues at coordinate 14,379 of CAZJSU010000103.1, read as the reverse complement.
GACTTCTGTTTTAAAAACGCCCAGCCCGAAGCGCGGCATTTCAAGGCCGTTGTTCAGGGTGATGGTGCTATCCAGACTAAAGGACATAGAAACAGCTCCCTCGTGTGAAGATAAAAACAGGCCAATGATACACCTTTTGCCGCTATAGCGATGGCCGCCTCGGTTATGCGCTGGCGAACGTGAGGCCGGGGCCAAGCACCACGACGTAGACCAGGCAGATCACGACTGCCGCGCCCGCCCATTTCAGATCAAAGTTCACGGTCAGCGGCTCGCCCTGCCGTTTGGGGAAGCTGTCTGCGACGAACCAGAAGGGCATCCACAACAGCGGGGACAGCGTTCCCGCCGCTGCCATGATCCCCGCCACAGAAGGCAGGCCGGCGAAGCCGTAGGTATTGAACAGGCCAGCCAGAAGCGGCATCAGCACCGCGCCGAAGTACGACGGCACGCTCAGGCCAAGAAAGCGGCGGCGCATCTCCCCCTTGTCGTAACCACCGAAAATCTGCCCAAGCACGCGCAGCGCCAGCCAGATGCTGCCCAGCCACAACACCGCGCCCACCAGCAGCATCCCCACCTGCCACACGGCGGCAGGTTCCCAGCCTGCAATGACCGTCGCGTAATCCCCCGCGCCGGATAAGCCGGAAAAAATGAGATAGCCGAAGCCGTTGCTCCAGTTGGCGAGCATCAGCAGCCATAAAAACCACAGCGCGTTATGTGACAGCCGGGGGCGGGCGCGCAGCACAACATAAAAGACCGTCCCCAGCAGCAGGTTGACGATGGCCGCGCTGCCCGCGACCACTTTCGAGGGCGTACTCAGCGCATCGCCCGGTTCACAGTCCACATGCAGCGCGGAATACTCCACCACCCGATGCCCGACCATCAGGCAGCTTAGCGCGTGAACCGACTCGTGCAGCCCCACGACGACGCTCTGTGTCATGGCGGCGATCAGGATGACCATCAGCACGCGCGTTGAAGTGGCCTGCCTTACCGCGATACTCGTCATGTTGTCCCCCTTAAAAAGGTAATTTACTGGTGGCTGCGGCGTATGGCTCCCTTGTCCCGGTTTGAAGTGCCTATCTTAACGCATAAACGCGAAAACGCCCGAAGCGGCGCTTATAAGGCCGCCATCACCTGCCCAACTGCGCCGAGCGTGGCCTGCACGTCCGCCTCGCTGTGCGCGCTGGATAAGAAGCCCGCCTCAAACTGGCTGGGCGCGAAGTACACGCCCGCGTCTAGCATGGCGTGGAAGAAACGAGCGTAGCGCCCGCTATCGGCGTGCTGCTTCGCGCTGGCGTAGTCGGTAATGGCCGCGTCCGGCGTTTTGAGGAAGTAAAAGCCGAACATCGTGCCGACACTGGCCGCCTGCACAGGGACGCTGGCGGCGGCCTCCATCCCGGTCACCAACCGCGCGGCCATCTGTGAGATCGCCTCAAAAACGCCCGGTTCGCGCAGCGCGTGGAGCGTGGCAAGCCCGGCGGTCATCGCCAGTGGATTGCCAGAGAGCGTCCCGGCCTGATACATCGCCCCGGCAGGCGCGACCATGTTCATGATCTCGCGCTTGCCCGCATACGCGCCGACAGGCAGCCCGCCGCCGATCACCTTGCCCAGACAGGTGATGTCCGGGTCGAGATTCCACAGCGCCTGCGCCCCGCCCAACGCCGCCCGAAACCCGGTCATCACCTCGTCCAGAATGAACAGCGCCCCATAGCGGCGGCACAAATCCTGAAGCCCGTTTAAGTAGCCGGGCGCGGGCAGTACAAAGCCCATATTCGCGGCAATCGGCTCGACGATCACGCCCGCGATGTCGTCCGGGAACTGCTCGAACAGCGCGCGCACCGCGTCCAGATCGTTGTATTCAACGGTCAGGGTGCTGGCGGCAGTGGCCGCCGGGACACCGGGCGAATCCGGCAGCCCCAACGTCGCCACGCCGCTGCCCGCCTGTACCAGCAGCATATCGGCATGGCCGTGATAACAGCCCGCCATTTTGATGATCTTTTCGCGCCCGGTACAGGCACGCGCCAGCCGCAGCGCGCTCATGGTCGCCTCGGTGCCGCTGTTGACGAAGCGGATCATCTCAACCGAGGGAACCATCTCGATCACCAGTTCGGCCAGTTCGTTTTCGAGGCGGGTCGGCGCGCCGTAGCTGGTGCCGCGCGCCAGCGCGTCGTGCAGCGCGGCGACCACGCGCGGGTGGGCGTGTCCCAGCACCAGCGGCCCCCAGGACAGCACGTAATCCACGTAGCGGTTGCCATCAGCGTCCCACACATACGCCCCCTGCCCGCGCTCGATAAAGCGCGGCGTGCCGCCCACGCTGCGGAAGGCGCGCACCGGGCTGTTCACGCCGCCGGGGATCAACGCCTGCGCGCGCGCAAAAAGACTTTCAGACTGCGCCGTTTTCATGGTCAAACTCCTGTTTGTAGAGGCTGCAAAGGCCGCGTTAACCGCTTTCGTCCAGCCAGCGCAGCGCGTCTTTGGCAAAATAGGTCACGATCATGTCCGCGCCCGCCCGCTTGATGCTGGTCAGGCTTTCCAGCGCGCAGCGCCGCAGGTCGAGCCAGCCGTTGGCCGCCGCCGCGTGCAGCATGGCATACTCGCCGCTGACCTGATAGGCCGCTGTCGGCAGGTTGAACGACTGGCGCACCTCGCGCAGCACATCCAGATAAGGCAGCGCGGGCTTGACCATGAGCATATCCGCGCCTTCGGCCACATCCAGCGCGACCTCGCGCAGCGCCTCGCGGGCGTTGGCCGGGTTCATCTGGTACTGGCTGCGGTCGCCAAACTGCGGCGGGCTTTCGGCGGCCTCGCGGAACGGGCCGTAAAAGCCGCTGGCATACTTGGCGGCGTAGCTCATGATCGAGACGTGGTGCAGGCCGTGCGCGTCCAGCGCGCCGCGAATCGCGCCGACCATGCCATCCATCATGCCCGACGGCGCGATGATGTCCGCCCCGGCCTGCGCGTGTACCACCGAGGCTTGCGCCAGCAGTGCCAGCGTCGGGTCGTTCAACAGATAGCCCGGCGGCAGGTGCGCGGTGTAATGCTCGCTGCCCGGCGTGTTGATGATGCCGCAGTGACCGTGATCGGTATATTCGCAAAAGCACATATCCGAGATCACCACCAGGTCAGGCGCGGTGTCCTTAATCGCCCGGATAGCGCGCGGGATGATGCCCTGCGGGTTGTAGTTGTCGCTGCCACAGGCATCCTTCACTTCGGGAATGCCGAACAGGATCACCGCCGGAATACCGAGCGCGACGATGCCCCGAATCTCGTCCGGCAGGCGGTCTACCGACCACTGGAACTGGCCGGGCATGGAACTGATCGGCTGCTGTAGAGCATCACCATGCCGGATAAACAGCGGGTAGATAAAGTCCGACGCGGTGAGCGTGGTTTCCTGTACCATGCGCCGCAGGTTGGCGCTCAGGCGCAGCCGCCGGGGGCGCAGCAGCGGTTCCGCCGGGCGCGTTTCAGGGGTTTGGAGCTGGGTACTTGTCTGGTTGGCCTTCGGCATCGCTTTCTGTTCCTGACGGTATCGCCTCAAAATAATGTTCCAGCGCCCGCGTTAAGCCGGGGAGCGTATGCTCCGCCGCCGTGACGTTCACCGTGAAGCCCGCCGCACGGGCAGCGCGGGCGGTGGTCGTGCCGATGCAGGCGATACACACCCGCCCGACTATGGCCGCATCGCCGCGTGTAACATCCAGCCGTGCCAGCAAATTGTTCACTGTAGAGGGGCTGGTGAAGGTGATTGCGTCTACCGCGCCCGCCGCCAGCAGCGCGGGCAAATCCACGCCGCCGCTGCCCAGCACCGTCTCGTAGGCGCTGACCACCGTGACCAGCGCACCCGCGTCAAGCAGGGTCTGCGCGAGCGCGTCCCCAGCAAGCGCCGACTTTGGCAGTAAAAAGCGTTTGCCAGCGGCGGGCAGCAGCGCCCCGGCCAGCGCCTGCGCCGTATACGTTTCCGGGATCAGGCTGGCCTGCACCCCTAATAACTGCCGGGCGGCCTCGGCGGTTGCTGTGCCAACGGCGGCGACTCTGAGCACGGCGGGCAGGCGCAGCCCAAACTCACTCAAGCGGCTGGCAACGGCCTGCGCGCTGTTGCTGCTGGTCAGCACCAGCCAGTCAAACGCGCCCCGCGCCGCTTCATGCAGGGCAGCATCCAGCGGGGCGGGGTCGGCAGGCGGCGCAATATCAATGCATGGGTACAGCAGCGGCTCCGCGCCGCGCTCACGCAGCAGACGCGCGAACACTGGCGCTTGACCCGGCGCGCGCGTGATGACGATCTGCTTCCCTGTAAGCGCGGTCATGACCGCCGCTCCAGCAGACGCGCCGCGCCTTGTTCCAGCGCCACCTGCGCCAGCGCCGCGCCCAGTTCACGCGCCGCCGCAAGCTCAGCAGCGCCGCGCAGGGCAGCATCCACCTGCTGGCTACCATCCGGCGCGGTGACACGTCCGCGCAGGTGCAGCGTGTCGCCCTCGACTTCGCCATAAGCCGCGATGGGCAGCGCACAGCCCCCACCCAGCCCGGCCAGAAACGCGCGTTCCGCCGTGACCGCGATTTCAGCAGCGGCGTGATTCAATGGCGCAAGCCAGCGGAGCGAAGCGGCTTCCCGCCGGCACTGCACCGCCAGCGCGCCCTGTCCTGGCGCGGGCAGCATCTCGTCCAGCGCGAGAACTTGTGAAACCGCGTGCGTCTGCCCAAGCCGTTCCAGCCCGGCCAGCGCCAGCACAATCGCGTCGTAGTGGCCGTCCGGGTCGAAGGCTTTCTTTAAGCGCGTGTCCACATTGCCGCGAATATCCAGCACGCGCAGGTCGGGGCGGCGGTGCAAAAGCTGGGCGGCGCGGCGGCGGCTGCTGGTGCCAACGGCTGCGCCCTGTGGCAGCGTGGCGAGCGTGTAGCCCGCGCGGCTGACGAGCGCGTCGCCGGGCTGCCCGCGCGGCGGCACAGCGCCAATCGCCAGCCCGGGCGGTGTTTCGGTGGGCAGGTCTTTCAGGCTGTGGACGGCGAAATCAACCTCCCCGTTCAGCAGCGCCATTTCCAGTTCCGCCGTGAACACCCCCTTGCCGCCCATCAGCGGCAGCGGCGTATCCAGCGCCTGATCGCCGCGCGTGGTGATGACCCGTGTGTGAACCTCAAGCCCCGGCCATGCCTGCCGAAGCAGGTCGCCCACATAGGCGGTCTGCCAGCGTGCCAGCGCCGAGGCGCGCGTACCGAGGCATACCGAGCGCGGCGAGTCAGTCACAGGGCGGCTCTGCTTCCAGGTCAAACAACTGGCGGACAGCGTGCATGTAAGCGAAATGGTCGCCGCCGAGGGCGGCGCGTTCGCGCAGCGCGGTAGTCGGCTCGTGCAGCATTTTGTTGACGATGCGCTGTGCCATGCGGGCGATCACATCGCGTTCATGGTCGTTCAGGTCTGGCAGGCGGTTGAGCGCGCGGGTGACTTCGGCCTCGGCCAGCGTCTCGGCCTTCTGGCGCAGCGCGACAATAGTGGACACCGCGCGGCGGCTGTTCAGCCACCCGATATAGCTGTGCAGTTCTTCATGGATAATCGCCTCGACGCGCGTGATCTCAGCCTCGCGTTTGGCACGGTGGTCGTCCACCACGTGATGCAGCGCGTCTATATTGTAAAGCGCCACGCCCGGCAGAAGGCCAACCACCTCATGCACGTTACGCGGCACCGCGATGTCCACAATGACCAGCGGGCGCGTGATGTGGGCGGCGGTCAGCACAGGCCGGGGCGCGCTGGTCGCGGTGATGACCACATCGGCCTCGCGCAGCGCCGCGTCCAGTTCTTCCCATTCGCGCGCTTCGGTATCCGTGCGTGCTGCCAGCCCGCTGGCTCTGGCGAATGTCCGGTTGATGACCGTCACTGCCGCGCGGCGCGTTTTCAAAGCGCGCACTGCCAGTTCGGCCATGCGCCCCGCGCCGACCACCAGCACACGAGCCGACGGAAGATCAGGGAAATGCTGCTGCGCGATCTGCACGGCGGCATGGCTGATAGACAGGGTGTGCTGGCTGATCGCGGTTTCGGTTCGGGCGCGTTTGCCGCTGTGGATGGCCGAGTGAAACAGGCGCGACAGCACCGCGCCAGTGGTGGCCGCGTCCTGCGCCTGTGCCAGCGCGCCGACCACCTGCCCCAAAATCTCCGTCTCGCCCAGCACCAGCGACTCCACGCCCGCCGCGACGCGCATCAGGTGCTGCGCCGCGTCCTGCTGCTGCATCACCTGAAGATGCGGCCTGAGCTGTGCTGCTGAAAGCGCAGCCAGCGCGGCCAGATGACACACGACCGTTTCCAGCGCCCGGTCGGGGTCGTCGGTGCAGACGTAAACTTCAAAGCGGTTACAGGTGGAGACGATCACCACTTCCTGAAGCGGGGACTGGCGCAGCGTGACCAGCGCATGACACAGATCATCGCCTGTCAGGTACAGGCGCTCACGAAGCGCAACAGGGGCCGTCTGGTAATTGAAGCCGATGAGTAGGATGGTCACGCGCGCTTTCCCTTGTCCGGGTGTCGTCCTGCGACATTTTAACGCAGCGGCACAAGAATAGGCAGGCAGAAAGCGCCTGGCATTGTCAAAGCTTAAGACGAGAAGATGACGAAAGTGTCGCCCTTGCTCCAGCCCGTTGTCTGACCGTTGCTGCGGACTGCCCGCACACGCCAGTAATATATGCCGTATCCGAGTTCAGGAACTATTCCGGGATACGCATTGGCGCTGACCGATGTTTCATACACGATGCTGCTGAAATCAGCATTGGTGGCGATCTGGACATCGTAGCCTGCTGCCCACGTGACAACGCTCCATGACAACAGCGGTGCCATAGGATGGGCATTAATCTGTGGTGCGGAATTATCGGGCAGTGGCGTAGGCGGTATGCTGGATGATGTTACCTGCACTACGATGTGTGTTTGGGCCATTGCGCCCAGTGTGTCATATACCCGCAGCGTGACATTGTATACACCCGCAGGTAGCTCAACTGTAGGGCTTGCTTCAATGGAGACAACTTCGCTACCGACATACCACTCATAGTTCAGGGTCGTGCCATCTTCTGGGTCGTAGCTAGCCCCAAAGTCATTGTACGGATAAAACTCAAGCGCCTCCACGCCGTCGCCATCCTCATCATCACGCGGCGAGTTAGACGAGGCGCGGGCGACGGGTGGGCGATTGATTTCTATCTGCCGACAGGGTGAAAATTCTCCGCTGTCGCCGGGGGTGTCGTGGTTGTTTGCCGTGGCCGTTAAAAACTGTATAGTCTCAATTTCGTCCTCTCCTAACAGCCACCCCGCAAATTCACCATGACCCTCACTGTCTGTAGGCACGTCCATAGAACCTATGTGTTCAGGTGAAGCCGTGTCACACGCCGCGCCGACAAAAAAGTCCACACGATAGAGGGCGTTGGGCAGGCTGTCTATCTCGCCTTCAACGAACAGCAGATTTTGGGGAGAGCCGAGTATCGCGCGGTGCAGCGTATAAGTTCCCTCGCCCTGCGCGGCGGCAGGAATAGTGAAGGCAAAGCACAGGAGCAGCAGGAGAAAGACTGAGTTTCGGCGCAAGGCAACCGCCCTTTCTGCCACAGGCATAAGAGGATTCATTACATTCAGTATAACTTATAGTGGTATCATCAGCGCCACGAAAAACGAAGATTTCGTAAATTTTCACTCCGCCCGCAGCGCCCGCGCCGTGACCAGCCTGCCCAGACGATAGGCCGGGTAAATGCCCGCCGCCAGCGCCGCGAAAAAGGCCACCGCGAACGCCTGCAGCAGTTCCTGCGGCAGCAGCATAAACTGCATCGTCCAGCCGAAGGAGCGCACGTTAATCACATAAATCAGCACCAGCGCCAGCACGATCCCGATCGGCAGCGCCAGCAGCCCGGCGGTCGTCCCCATTAGCCCGGTCTGGATCAGCGTGTAGTTCCATAACTGGCGCGCGGTCATGCCCACCGCGCGCATCACGCCGTACTCGCGGGTATGTTCCAGTTGCAGCGACATAAGCGCGCTCAGAATGCCGATGAAGGCCACCAACGTTGCCAGCAGGCGCAAGGCGACCGTGATGGTGAAAGCCCGCTCGAATACCTCGAACACGCCTTCGCGCAGTTCACGGTTGGCCTGCGCGTTGAGGTCGGTACCGACCAGCGTTTCGCGCCGCAGTTGGTCAATCACCGCGCCCACCTCCACGCCATCCCGCACAAACAGCGCAACCGCCGAGATGAACGGGTCATCGTAATACTGGCGGTAAACATCCAGCGCCATGAACACCGTCCCCTGATCGGTGGAGTAATCGTAATACACGCCGACCACCTCGAAGGTCTGCGCGCCTTCATCGGTCAGCAGGCGCAGCGTGTTGTTCTGCGGCGTGATGCCCCGCCGGAAGGCGAACGGTTCGCTGACCATGATTTTGCCGCTTTCCAGCGCGGGGAAGTAATCCGCGCCCGCTGTGTTCCACGCGAAGCTGCGCGGTCTGGCGGTGACTTCGCCATCAGCAGCGTTGAGGTTCACGGACGGCTGGTCGGGGTAATCGGGCGCGGTCACGTTCACCTGCCGCGAAACGACCATCCGCTCCACGCCGTCAAGCTGGCCAATGTCCGTCAGAATCGCCGGATCAACATCCACCGTCGCACGGGTCGCGGTAAGCAGGGGCGGCGAGATATACACGTCCGCGCCCAGCGTTGTATCCAGCCAGTCGGCCACGCTGTTGCGAAAGCTGCCGATCATCGTACTTACGCCGACAATGACGCTGACCGCGACGGTCAGCGCGGCGACAGCGACCGACGTGCGGCTGAGCGAGCGCACGACCGCGCGCGGAGCCATGCGCCCCAGCACGCCGAACAGCCCGTGCGTCAAGGGGACAGCGACGCGCATCAGCGCCAGCAGCACCACAGGCGTGAACAGCGCCCCGCCAAAGACGATGGCGAACAGCGCCATAAAGCCGACTGCGATACTCTGCGTCGGCAGTTGCAGCAGCAGATAACCGATGACGTTGAGGGCAAGCGCGGCGGCGGTCATGTATGGCACAAGCTGCACAGCTCGCTGCTCGACATCGCTGCGGCGCAGCACCCCGGCGGGCGGCGTGCGGGTCGCCTCATAGGACGGCACCACCGCCGCCAGCACGCTCGCCAGCAGGCCGATGGCCGCGCCCTTCACCAGCGTAAACGGCGCGAGGGTGATGCTTTGCACGTTGACGGTGAAATACAGGTCGCTGATCGTCTGCGACACCAGCCCTACCGCCGCGCGTCCGAAGATAATCCCCAGCCCCAGCCCCAGAATGGTGCCGACCAGCCCCATGATGAACGCTTCGCCCAGAATGAGCGCGAAAACCTGCGCCCGCGTCGCCCCCAGCGCGCGCAGCGTGCCGATGACAGGGCGGCGCTGGATCACGCTGAAGGTGACGGTGTTGTAAATGAGGAACACCCCCACCACCAGCGCAAGCAGGCTCAGCGCCTGTAGGTTCAGCTCGAAGGCAGCGGTCATCTGCTGTAGGGTGCTGTTGGCCTCGCGCGTGGAGGTCAGCACCGCGCCCTGCGGCAGCAGCGCCATGATGGGCGCGGTGTCGTAATCTTCCGGCAGGATAAGGTCAATGCGCGTCAGCGTCCCCGGCCTGCCGACGATTTCCTGCGCGGTGGCGATGTCGGTCAGCAGCAGGTCATCGAGCGCCTGTACGCTCACGCGGTCATCGGCTTGCAGCAGGCCAACCACGCGCACCTGCGTGGGGCTATCACCCGGACGCAGGGTGATGCTGTCGCCCGGCTGGATACCGAAGCGCTGCGCCAGTGTGGTGCTGATGAGGATGGTGTTCGGCTCGGCGATGAAGGCGTTGAGCGCGTCAAATGTGTTCCCGGCGGCCTCGCCCTGCACCTCGACACTTTCAAGATAGCTGCGAAACGGCGGCTCGGCAAACACGTCTACACCGAGCAGGCGCAGCGGCTGGTCGCCCAGTTGGTCGCCGCGCACGTAATCGCTGATGACTGGCGCGGCATCGCGCAGGCCCAGTTCCAGCCGCAGGCGCGTATACACCTCGGTGGGCAGGCCGCCGGGGCCGCCGGTGATCTGATGCGTGGCCTTACCGGTCACGCTCTCGGTACTCAGGTCAAAGGCGCGGCTGGCAGAGGTGTTCGCCAGATCAATAGCGATGACCATCGCCACGCCCAGCGCAACGCCGATGATAAACAGCAGGCTTTGTAAAAAGCGGCGGCTGATGTAGCGCTGTGCCAGCCGTAAAATGATGGGCGAGAACATAGTGAGTACCTGATTCCTGCTACCGGGTAACGGTTTGTGCAATTCTGAACAAAGCTGATTGTAGCACACTTCCATGAGCCATCCATAAGCTGGGGCAGGCGGTTTTGTGTCGCTTCGTTCAACCGCAAAAATGCTAATCGTTTGACTTTAAGTACAAATGTTCTACAATAAAGCCTCGCAACGAACTTCTACCTGTGGAGCAGCGCTATGCGTAAAGTCATTGTCAGCAATTTTGTGACACTGGACGGTTATTACGATGGCAAGGATAGGAACCTCACGGCAATCTTCGAGTATTTCCACGAAGACTACACCGGAGACGACACCTTCGACCACTACAATACAGAGCGAATGCGGGCAGCCGACACCCTGCTGCTGAGTGGTCGCACGTCGTTTCTGGGCAACCGGGATTACTGGACAAGCGTGCCAGACGACCCCAATTCCAGCGCCATCAGGCGCGAGTTCGCGGGGCTTATCCACCGCATCGAGAAGGTCGTGGTTTCCGACAAGCTGACCCGCGAAGAACTAGGCGTATGGCATGACACTACACGCATCGTCCGGCTGGCGGATGCCCATGAAGAGGTGGCCGCGCTCAAAAATCAGCCGGGTAGGGACATCTTTATCTTTTCAGGCCGCAGCCTCTGGAATGACTTGCTGGTCCATGATCTGGTAGACGAACTGCACCTGATGTTTTTTCCGCTGATCGCGGGCGAGGGAACGCCGCTGTTTACAGGCCAGCCGGGGGTGACGCTCAAGCTCATCAGCACGCGCACATGGCAGGGGTCGGGCAACATCCTCGCCTGCTACCAGATAGGACGCAAAAAAGCGTGACACGGGCTTCAGCCGTTTCATCGCCAGTGATACATTATATATTATGAATAAATGCGGGGCATATTGATTGAGGGGTGTACTGTGGCACACCCCTCATGATAGGCGCTGGCAGAGCGGGCGTTATAGCTCCGTCTCGGTTTCCAGCGGAATACTCACCTGCACATCACCCTCATACCCAAGTCGTCTGAGCGATTCCTGCGCTGCGTCGCGCACCTTATCGTTGCCCGAAGCCACGATATTCAGCAGTGGTTGGATCGCACGCGGATCACCCAGCTTGCCAAGAGCCTGCGCGGCATACAACGGAGTCTGATGGCCGGGGGCATCCAGCGCCTGTATGAGCGGCTCGACCGCCCGCACATCGCCCAGCTTACCCAGCATCAACGCGGCGCGCCCACGCACGATCAGGTCTTCATTGTTGTTTTTGACGGCCATAATGAGGGCGCGGACAGCTTCTTCACCGCCCACCATACCCAGTTTCATCACGGCGGTGCGGCGCTTGTCCTTGTTGTAATCGCGCAGTTCAGAGAGGAATTGCTTGATGGCAGCAGGATCAGGCTCGGACATTGGTAATCCCTTTCAGGTACTTCCGGTTTTTCCCGTCAGGCATTGCCCGGTGGGTGTTTAACCTGTTGCTTACTAAAATAGTACAATGTACTACCTCACAAAAAGCTAACTATCTTTCCGCCATTCTTCGTGTTTGTGCCTGCTGGCTGGTAATCACCAGTTGGCCGTCATGAATACGACACACACGGTCGGCCAGCGGCACGATTTCGGGGTTATGGGTCGCCATGATCAGCGTTTTGCCCGCATCCCGCGTCAGCTCCAGCAGCAGCGCCAGCACCTGCTTACCCGTTTCTTCGTCAAGGTTGCCGGTTGGCTCGTCGGCCAGCACAAGGTCTGGCTCCTGCGCCAGCGCCCGCGCAATAGCGATGCGCTGCTGTTCGCCTCCGCTCAGTTTATCAGGAAACGCCTCGGCGCGCCCTACGAGTCCCACACGCTCCAGCAACGCTCGCCCCCGCGCTTCACTCATACGACGATCTGCACCGCGCAGTTCTGCTGGCAGCGTGATATTTTCCAGCACAGTTAATGTCGGGATCAGATTAAAGAACTGGAAGACGATGCCAATATGATCACGGCGGAAAAGCGTCTGCTCGCGCTCGCTGAGTGTGGTGATCTCGGTGTCATGAACATAGATACGCCCAGCATCGGGTTTATCTATAGCACTGACGAGGTTAAGCAGCGTACTCTTACCACTACCGCTTTTACCCAGTATTACGAAAAACTCGCCCGATTGGATTTCGAGGTCTACAGCATCCAGCACCGCGCGCTTGCGCCCGCCTTCTTCATAAATTTTGGTGAGGCCCTTAAGCTGGACAACAGGGGGAGCATCATAACCATTGTGGTGCGTCATTGGGTCGTCTGCTGCTGGATCATTTGTTCCGAATTTCACGTATTGTAGCACAGTATGACCTATAAAAAAGGTAACGACCTCTAAATAATTCCTGAATATCCCATGAGCGCCGTATGGCAGGTTGCACAATATTATAAGTTATAAGTAATATTTCAAGCGCGGGATTTAGGGCAAAAAGACGCGCTCTAATTGACGTGCCTGTATTGCAATTCTATAATGTCCGGTGTTTGAAAAGCACAAAGGCTTTGATAAGGACGAGTATCGCCTCTGCGCGCTCCTGCTGGCAGGAGCGGGCGTTTTGTTTAGCTATTGGCCGTTAGCAGCCAGCCCCGTGCTGGAAGCTGACCGCCTGTAGCTGCTGAGGAGAATTTATGACAGACACACCAACCACACCAGCGGCCAGCCCCTACCGCCGGGTGCTGACTGGCGACCGCCCCACAGGGCGAATGCACCTGGGGCATTATGTCGGCTCGCTGGTCAACCGCGTCAAAATGCAGTACGAAATGGAATGCTTCTTCATCGTGGCGGACTGGCACTCGCTGACCACCAAAAACACGAAAGAAGAAATCGCCCTGCTGACCGAGAACGTGCGCGAGATGGTCATTGATTATCTGGCTGTCGGCATTGACCCGGAGCGCAGCACCATCTTCCTGCAATCGGCAGTCAAGGAAACGGCAGAACTCAACCTGATCTTTGAGATGCTGACCACCGTTCCCCGTCTGGAGCGTGTGCCGAGCCTGAAGGATATGGCGCAGGCCGCGCACATGGAAGCCATGCCGTTAGGGCTGCTGGGTTATCCCGTGCTGCAAGCGGCGGATATTCTGCTGCCACGCGCCACGCATGTCCCGGTGGGCAAGGATAACGAGTCACACATCGAAGTCACCCGCGAACTGGCGCGCCGCTTCAACTTCCTTTATGGCGAGGTGTTCCCGGTGCCAGAACTGGTCGTCGGTGAAGTGCCATCGCTCATCGGCACCGATGGGCAGGGCAAGATGAGCAAGTCGCTCGGCAATGCCATCCTGCTCTCGGACGATGAAAACACCGTGAACCAGAAGGTGCGCGGCATGTATACCGACCCGAACCGCATCCGCGCCGACATCCCCGGTCGCGTGGAGGGCAACCCGGTATTCATCTACCACGACGCATTCAACCCCAACGTGGACGAGATAAACGACTTCAAGGAGCGTTACACACAGGGCAAAGTGGGCGATGTCGAGGTGAAGAAGTCGCTGGCGAAGGCCATTAACGCCTTCCTTGAGCCGATCCGCGAACGCCGCGCAGAATACGAGAGCAACCCCAGCCTTGTCGAGGATATCCTGATCGAAGGGACGCGGCGGATGCAGACCGAAGCCCGCGAAACCATGCGGTTGGTGCGCGACGCGATGGGGATGTACAGCCTGCCGCTGGAGCGCATCAGCGAAGGCGCACAGTAAAGTCACGTGTTCTTTGTCCGGCAGCTTTTGGCTGCCGGGCGTGTTTCTGCTTACTGCAGGTCTACCGGAGACTGGTCGTCCAGGATGGCGCGTACCAGTTCGTCCAGCGGGTCAGGATCGTCCTTACGGAAGTCTACCCATGTTTTACCGCGTGCCAGCGGCGGCAGACGGACGGGGTTGGGCGTGTTGGACAGGATGACCGGAACGACCCGCGCGCCTTCATCTTTCGCGTACTCCAGTTCGCCCATCTGGTAATCACCGTAGCCCTCGCTGCCGTGGAAGAAGGCGATCACCTTAATCGTTTGCAACTGGCGCTCAATCGCCCGGTTGTAGTTCTCTCCGCCTACCAACTCCCATTCATCAATCCATGGCAGGATACCATGCTCGGTAAGCTGTGCGGCGATCTTCAGCACTTCATCACGGTTATCGTGATTGTAAGAGATGAACACGTCATACTCGCCGCTCAGCCGCTTGCCCTGCATCACGAC
>CAZJSU010000102.1:0-15410 GCA_964548765.1 uncultured Anaerolineaceae bacterium | reverse complement strand
GGGCTGAGGCTGGTCAGCCTGAGCTTTTACAAGCTCCCGGTTTTAACCGGGGGTCGCTGACACTCGCTCCACTTCATCATCGGCCAAAGCCACCCGTAAACCGTATTCGATACTATCTACCAGCGCGTGCCAGCTTGCCACGATGATGTTCGTCCCCGCGCCAACGGTACTCCAGCGGCGTTGGCCGTTCTGCGTGTCAATCAGCACGCGCGTAGTCGCTGCGGTGCCGTTCGCGCCGTCAAGAATACGCACCTTATAATCCGCAAGCTGGAAATCGGCCAGTTGTGGATGCAGCGGCACCAGCGCCTTCCGCAGCGCGAGGTCAAGCGCGTTCACCGGGCCGTTGCCCTCCGCCGCAGTATGAACGATGTCACCGTCCACATCAATCTTGACCATCGCTTCGGCCACCGTGCCGCGCCCCTTCCGCTCCTCCACCAGCGCGGTAAAGTCAATCAGTGTAAACAGCGGCTTATAACCCGGTTGAGCGCGATACAAACGCGCGGCGACCGAGGCCTCTGCCCCTTCAAAGACCCAGCCTTCACTTTCAAGATGCTTGATCTCCTGCAGCACTTTCAGCGCCTCAGCCTTCGAGACATCCAGCCCGAACTCCTCCGACTTGCTCAGCAGATTCCCCTGCCCGGAAAGGTCAGACACCAGAATCCGCATCTCGTTGCCCACCAGCGCCGGGTCAATATGCTGGTAGCTGTCCACGTTCCGGCGGATGGCCGCGACATGAATGCCGCCCTTATGCGCGAAGGCGCTCCTGCCCACATACGCCAGATGCTCATCCGGCGCGAGGTTGGCGATCTCGGCCATCGCCCGCGAAAGGGTCGTCAGCGTTTTCAGGTTGTGCGGCGGCACACAATCATACCCCATCTTGATCTGAAGGTCGGGGATAATGCTGCACAGGTTCGCGTTGCCACAGCGCTCGCCATAGCCGTTAATCGTCCCCTGCACATGCACCGCCCCGGCCAGCACCCCCGCCAGTGTGTTGGCAACCGCCAGTTCGCCGTCGTTATGCGTATGGATACCCAGCGGCACATCAGGAAAAGCGCGTTTGATCATATCCGTATAGCGCGTGATCTCCCAGGGCAGTGACCCGCCGTTGGTATCGCACAGCACGATCACGTCTGCGCCGCCATCCAGCGCCGCCTTGAGCGTATCCAGTGCGTACTCCATGTCCAGCTTAACGCCATCAAAGAAATGCTCGGCATCGTAAATCACCTCTTTGCCGAGGCGCTTAAGATAGCGCAGGCTCTCACGGATCATACGCATGTTCTCTTCCGGCGTGGTTTGCAGAACGTCCGTGACATGCAGCATGGAGGTCTTGCCCACCACCGTCACTACCGGGGTCTGCGCGTCCACCAGCGCCCGAATGTTGGCATCTTCCGCCGGGTCGCTGTTCTTACGGCATGTCGAACCGAACGCAGCGATCTTCGCGTGATGCAGTTCCATATCGCGCACCGCTTCAAAGTAGGCCACGTCCTTCGGGTTCGACCCCGGCCAGCCGCCCTCAATATACGCCACGCCCAGTTGATCCAGCAGCTTCGTAATTCGCATCTTATCCGCCAGAGACAGCGAAATGCCTTCGCGTTGGGTTCCGTCGCGCAGCGTTGTATCGTAGACGGCGATGGTGGTCATGTTCGTCTCCTTGTCATTGATGAATAAACTATCAGGGGCGACCACTGATCGCCCCTATGTACTTACGCAACTGTAAAAGTGTTTGCCCGTGCGGGATGCGCTGCCTCATACGCGGCGGTCTCGTCCTCAAGGCTTTGCAAAAAGCCAAGCTGATCCACCCCGTTAAGCAGGCAGTATTTGCTGAAGCCGTCTATCGGGAACGTTACCGCCCGGCCATCCGGCAGCGTCAGCGTCTGCGCCGCCAGATCAATCGTGACCTGTGTATTCGGGTCTTCCTCGGCCAGCGAGATCAACTGCTGGTGCGTTTCCTCGTCCACCACGATCGGCAGCAGGCCATTTTTGAGCGCGTTGCCCTTGAAGATGTCGGCAAAATAGGTGCTGACCACCGCCTGAAAGCCCGCGCCCACCAGCGCCCAGGGCGCGTGTTCGCGCGAGCTGCCACAGCCAAAGTTGTGACCACCCACCAGCACCGCCGCGCCCTGATGTTCCGGCTTGTTCAGCACGAAATCCGGCTTTGGCGTGCCGTCGGCGTTATAGCGCCAGTCGCAAAAGAGGTTCGCGCCCAGCCCGGCCTTGTCCGTCACCTTCAGGAAACGCGCCGGGATGATCTGGTCGGTGTCAATATCGTTGATCGGCAAAGCCGCAACCTTGCCCGTGAACGTTTTAATCGGCTCCATTACGCCAGCTCCATTTCCGTCATCTCGCGCGCGTCGGTAATCACGCCGTTGATCGCCGTTGCTGTGGCGGTCAGCGGGCTGGCGAGGAAGGTGCGCCCGCCCTTACCCTGTCGCCCTTCAAAGTTGCGGTTGCTGGTGCTGACCGCGTACTGCCCCGGCGCAAGCTGGTCGCCGTTCATGGCGATACACATTGAACAGCCCGCCTCGCGCCATTCCGCGCCCGCTTCCTTAAAGATTCTGTCCAGCCCTTCGGCCTCGGCCTGCGTCTTTACCTGCTGCGACCCCGGCACGACCATCATCCGAACGCCGTCCGCCACGCGGCGGCCTTTGATGAGCTTCGCCGCCTCGCGCAGGTCGCTAATGCGCGAGTTGGTGCAGCTTCCCAGAAACACCACATCCACCGCCTTACCGAGCAGGCGCTGCCCCGGCTGCAAGTCCATGTACCGGAGCGCTTTATCCAGCGCCACGCGCTGCGTCGGGTCGCTCAGCTTATCCGGGTCTGGCACGTAATCGGTGATCTTCATGCCCATGCCCGGATTAGTGCCATAGGTAATCATCGGCACGAGGTCGTCCGCATCAATCACGACTTCGGCATCAAAGCTCGCGCCTTCATCGGTGGGCAGACCGCGCCACGCCGCCACCGCCTGCTCCCATGCCGCGCCCTTCGGCGCTGCCGGGCGGCCTGCGATGTACTCAAACGTCGTCTCATCCGGCGCGACCATGCCCGCGCGCGCGCCGCCTTCGATGGACATATTGCACACCGTCATGCGGCCTTCCATGCTCAGCGCGCGGATGGCTTCGCCCATGTACTCGATCACATGCCCGGTGCCGCCGCCCACGCCGATTTTGGCGATCACGGCCAGAATAATGTCCTTCGCGGTCACGCCCGGCTGCAAGCGGCCTTCCACACGCACCGCCATCGTCTTCGGCCTGTTCTGGAGCAGGCACTGGGTCGCCAGCACATGCGCCACTTCACTCGTGCCGATGCCGAAGGCCAGCGCGCCGAACGCGCCGTGTGTGCTGGTGTGGCTGTCGCCGCATACAATCGTCATGCCCGGCTGTGTCAACCCCTGCTCCGGCCCAATGACGTGGACGATGCCCTGCTTGTCCGTCCCCAGGTCGTACAGCGGGATGCCGAAATCAGCACAGTTCCGGCGCATCACGTCCAACTGCGCCGCCGCCATCGTGTCCACCACCGGGATAACACCCTCGGCGTTGCGCGGCGTGGTCGGCGTGCTGTGATCCATCGTCGCCAGCGTGCGGTCAGGGCGGCGCACCTTCAACCCGCGCTGGCGCAGGACGGTAAACGCCTGCGGCGAGGTCACTTCATGCACCAGATGCAGGTCAATATACAGCACCGCTGGCGTGTCCTCGGTCTGCGGCTTGACAAGGTGATTCTCCCAGACCTTCTCGAACAGCGTTCTCGGTCTGCTTTGGGTTTCGCTCATTACTCTTAATCCCTTAGTTGTAGTTCTTCCATTGATTCATCGGTGAAAGCTGTTTCCGCTTACTGCTGGCTGCTGGCGAGGTTAACGGTGGAAACCGCCCCTTCCGGCTTGTGTCCCCCCGCGCCAGTGATCGCCACCATACGGTTGAGCGCTGCCAGATACGCCTTCACGCTGGCGACCACGATGTCGCTGTCTGCGCCATACCCGCCGAAAGAGCGCGTCGGGTCGTCCTGCGGCGTGATGCGTACCGTCACCTCGCCCAGCGCGTTAATCCCTTCGGTCACGCTGTGAACGCTGTATTCGATGAGGATGTTCGGCGCACGTACGATCGCGTCTATCGCGCGGTACGACGCATCCACCGGCCCGGTGCCAACCGCAGCGTGGATAAACATCTCGCCGTTCGCGCTGGTCATCTTGACCGTCGCTGTCGGCATCCCCATCGTGCCGCATGTCACCTGAATGTCATCCAGACTGAAGATTTCTTCAGGCCCGTGAAATTCGTCAGCGATGAGCGCTTCGAGGTCTGCATCCGTGACGGTCTTTTTCGCGTCGGCCAGTTCTTTAAAGCGGGCAAAGACCTGATTCAGCGCGTCACCTTCGAGGTTGTAACCCATCTCCTGCAGGCGCACCTTCAGCGCGTGCCGCCCGCTGTGCTTGCCCAGCACCAACTGGCTCTGCGCCAGCCCGACACTCTCCGGGGTCATGATCTCGTAAGTGCTGGCGTTCTTCAGCACGCCGTCCTGATGAATCCCCGCCTCATGCGCGAAGGCGTTCGCGCCGACAACCGCCTTGTTGGGCTGCACGTACATGCCCGTGTAATTGGCGACCATACGGCTGGTTTTCACGATCTCGCGCGTGTTGATATTCGTCCGCAGGTTGTAAAACTGTGGCCGCGTGGCAATCGCCATCACCACTTCTTCCAGGCTGGTGTTGCCTGCCCGTTCGCCAATGCCGTTGATCGTGACCTCGACCTGCCGCGCCCCGGCGACAACGCCGCCCAGCGTATTGGCCGTCGCCAGCCCCAGATCGTTATGGCAGTGTACCGACCAGATAACCCCGCTGCCGTGACCTGCCCCCGGTGTCTCCGCGATCAGGTGCGCGATGGTGTCCTGCCATTCCTGCGGCGTGACATAGCCCACCGTGTCCGGGATATTGAGCGTCGTCGCGCCGCATTCCACCGCCAGCGCGCACACCTGAATCAGATATTCCATGTCTGTGCGGCCTGCATCCATCGGGCTGAACTCCACGTCTTCACACAGGCTGCGCGCCAGCGTCACCGCCATGCGGATGCGCTCCAGCCCTTGCTCGCGTGTCAGCCCGGTCTGATATTTCAGATGAATATCAGACGTGCCGAGGAAGGTGTGAATACGTGGCCTGGCCGCGTCCTTCACCCCTTCCCAGCAGGTGAGGATGTCGTTCTCTACCGCGCGCGCCAGCCCACAGACCACCGGGCCGTCCAGCGTGCCGACTTCGCGGGCGATGCGCTGGACAGCCGCCAGATCATCAGGCGAGGCCGCCGGGAAGCCGGCTTCGATAATATCCACGCCCAGCTTGGCTAACTGCCGAGCGATCTCCAGCTTCTCCGCGCTGGTCAGGGTCGCGCCGGGGCTTTGCTCACCGTCGCGCAGCGTCGTGTCGAAAATGCGGACAACATTCAGGTCTACAGTTGTACTCATCAGAGGGTGATCCTTTCGTGATATGATCTAAAGTCAGCGAATGAAGGTCATCAAGGCCATCTTCAGTCATCGAATCACCCCCTTTCTTACGACGACAGCGGGTTCATCATCCATGTGTTTTTACGCCTCCTGCTTAATGCGCTTGGCCTTCAGGAAGGGCATCATATCGCGGAGCTGCGCGCCCACTTCTTCGATCAGCAGGTCATGCTCGCTCTTGCGCCGCGCGAGGAATTTGCCCCGTCCTTCCTTGTTTTCGTTAATCCAGTTGGTCGCAAACGTGCCGTCCTGAATGCGCTGTAACACGCCGTCCAGTTCTTCTTTCACCATGCCCTCGACCATATCGCCGACGACATAGCCGCCATACTCCGCCGTGTCGCTCACGCTGTACCACATATAGCTCAGGCCGCCCTCGTACAGCAGGTCTACAATCAGCTTCAGTTCATGTAGGCACTCGAAATAAGCCACTTCCGGCTGATAGCCAGCCTTCACCAGCGTCTCAAACGCCGCGCGGATGAGCGCGGTCACGCCGCCGCACAGGATCACCTGCTCGCCGAACAGGTCTGTCTCGGTTTCCTCCTTAAAAGTCGTTTCAATCACGCCCGCGCGGGTGCAGCCAATCGCTTTGGCATAGGCCAGCGCCAGCGCTTTTGCGCTGCCGGTCGCGTCCACTTCCACAGCGATCAGCCCCGGCGTGCCTGCGCCCTCGGTAAAGACCTCGCGCACCCGCTGCCCCGGCGCTTTCGGCGCGACCATCGCCACATCCACACCAGACGGCGCGACAATCTGCTTGAAGTGAATGTTAAAGCCATGCGCGAACAGCAGCATCCCGCCCGGCTTCAGGTTGTCCTTAATCGCCTCTTCGTAGACCTGCGCCTGTACCGTGTCCGGTGTCAGGATCATCACGATGTCGGCGGCCTTCGTCGCGTCCGCGACAGACATCACCTGCAGGCCGTCGGCTTCCGCTTTGGCGCGGCTCTTGCTGCCTTCATGCAGCCCAATCACCACCTGCGCGCCGCTGTCCTTCGCGTTCAGCGCGTGGGCGTGTCCCTGGCTGCCATAACCGATGACAGCAATCGTCTTGCCATCAAGAAGAGACAGGTCCGCGTCATTATCGTAGTAAAGTGTTGCCATGAATGTGTGTTCTCCAGTTTCTACAGGGCGTTCCCCATGAACGCCGCTTCATCAAATAACAGATCATAAAAGGCAGAGGGCTAAGCCCTGACCCAGCCCTCACTGACTGCCCTGCTAAACCCCAAAGCGCTGGCCGTTGATGCTGCCCACCTGCACAGGCGGCGTATATTCGCTGTCCTGAATACGGGTGCCGCGCCCCATCGCCACCACGCCCGTCCGCACCATCTCCATAATGCCGATAGGCCGCAGTTCTTCAATAAAACGCTCGACGACATCTTCATGCGCCGCGATCTCGACAATCGCCACGCGCGTCCCAATATCCACAATACGCGCCGGGTAACGGTCACAGACATCGGTGACCGCATTACGCGACTCCACATCATCCGTCCGCACCTTGATCAGCGCCAGATCACGGCTGACATGCGGCTGTTCAGACACGTTACGCACTTCGATGACGTTAACCAGCTTCCGCAGGTTGGCCGCGATCAACTGAGTGCTGGCCTTTTTGGTGTCCACCACAATCGTCATGCGCGAGATGTGGTCTTTATGCGTGCGCCCGACAGTGAGGCTGTCAATATTAAAGTTGCGCCGCCGGAACAGGCTGGCAACCCGGTTCAGGACACCGGGCTTGTTCTCCACCAGCGCCACCAGCGTTTGCTTCGTGGATTGGGGCGTTTGTTCATTCATGAGCGATCTGCTCCCCTGGCTTAGGACGACGAATCATATTGTGCAGGTCTGCCCCGGAAGGCACCATCGGATACACGATTTCTTCCTTCTCAATGACGTATTCGATCAACACCGGCCCCTTGATGCTGCGCGCGAAGGCCACCGATTCCTCGATCTGCTCGCGCTGTGTGACGCGCATCGCCGGAATGCCGAAGGCTTCGGCCAGCTTCACGAAGTCGGGATTATACATGGGCGTGGCGTGGTAGCGTTCCTCGTAAAAGAACTCCTGCCACTGGCGCACCATGCCCAGAAAGCCGTTATTCAGCACGGCGATGTTCACGTCCACGTTTTCCTGCGCGGCGGTCGCCATCTCGCACATGGTCATCTGGAAGCCGCCATCGCCCACAATCGCCCACACTTCCTCGTCCGGCCTGCCGAATTTCGCGCCAATCGCCGCCGGGAAGCCGAAGCCCATCGTCCCCAGGCCGCCGCTGGTCAGCATGGTGGCCGGGCGCTGGTGCGGGTAATACTGCGCTTCCAGCATCTGGTGCTGCCCCACGTCGGTCACGGTAATCGCTTCGCCGTCGGTACAGCGCCACAGGTCGTTAATCACCTGCGCGCCCAGCAGGCGCTCGCCCGTGTTGTGATGCAGGATGTCGCGCTCGTCATCGTCTTCCTGCCAGTCACGAATCCGCGCCAGCCATTCGGGATGTGACCTGACTTCCAGACGCGGCAAAAGCTGCGTCAGCACGGTTCGCAGGTCGCCCGCGATACCGACATCCACCCACACGTTTTTGTTGATTTCTGAGGGGTCAATGTCCACGTGAATCTTCTTTGCATGGGGCGCATAGGTTTTCAGGTTGCCCGTCACCCGGTCGTCAAAACGCATCCCCAGCGCGATCAGCAGGTCGGCTTCCTGAATCGCCAGATTACTGGTCGCCTCGCCGTGCATCCCCATCATGCCCAGCACCAGCGGATGATTTTCCGGGATCGCGCCCTTGCCCAGCAGCGTCAGCGTTACCGGGATACCCGCGAGTTCGGCCAGTTCGCGCAGCGCTTGTGTCGCGCCAGACATCAGGATGCCATGCCCGGCCAGAATGACTGGCCGCTGCGCTTCGTTAATCATCCGCGCTGCTGCTTCAATCTCGGTTTCGCTGGCTTCGGCGGGCGGTTGATACCCCGGCAGGATAATATCGCCTTCGGGATACACAAACTCTATTTTATCGTTCTGCACATCCTTCGGGATGTCCACCAGCACCGGGCCGGGGCGGCCTGTACGCGCGATATGAAACGCCTCACGCATGACATACGGCAGTTCGGCGATGTCGCTCACCAGATAATTGTGCTTGGTGATCGGCAGGGTTACGCCCGTAACATCTGTTTCCTGAAAGGCATCGGTGCCGATGGAGCCGCGCGGAACCTGCCCCGTGATGCATACAATCGGCGACGAGTCCATCATCGCCGTAGCAATCCCCGTCACCAGATTGGTCGCGCCGGGGCCGCTGGTCGCAACGGCCACACCGACGCGCCCGGTCGCCCGCGCGTAGCCATCGGCCATGTGCGATGCGCCCTGCTCATGCCGCACCAGCACATGGTGAATCTGCGGGTACTTGGTCATCGCGTCGTAGGTCGGCAAAATCGCGCCACCGGGATACCCAAAAATCACGTCCACCCCTTCGCGGAGCAAACATTCCATCACAATCTCAGCGCCTGTCAGTAACATTACTGCCCTCCCCTCATCATCAACCTACTTATCACTTGTCGGAACAGACTGCGATACATGCGTCAGCCAGCCGTATTCATCGGGCTTCTGGCCGCTGGTAATGGCGAAGAATTCATCCTGCACCGCTTTTGTAACCGGCCCACGCGCGCCGCTGCCCACCGGGATGCGATCTACCGAGCGCACAGGCGTGATCTCTGCCGCCGTCCCGGTAAAGAAGATTTCATCGGCGATATACAGCATGTCGCGCGCGATTGGCTCGTAGCGGACTTCATAACCCATGCCCTTCAGAATGGTCAGCGCGGTATCGCGGGTAATGCCCATCAGAATGCTCGACCATACGCCGGGGGTATACACCACGTTATCGAGGATGACGAAGATATTCTCGCCCGCGCCCTCGCTGACATAGCCGTTAATATCCAGCGCGATCCCTTCGCTGAAGCCGTTATCGTGCGCTTCCATGCTCACAAACTGGCTGTTGACGTACTGCCCGCCGATCTTCGCCAGCGAGGCAAACGTATCCGGCGCGATGCGCCGCCACGAACTGACCTGTACATCAACCCCCTGCTCCAGCCCTTCCGCGCCCAGATAACGCCCCCACTCCATCGTGAAGATGACCACATCCACCGGGCATCTGCGCCCTTCCAGCCCCAGCGGCCCGGCCCCCCGAAACACCAGCGGGCGAATGTAGCAGGCTTCATGCTGGTTGCGGCTCACGGTTTCGACAATGGCGTTGTTGATCTCGTCTTCGCCGTAAGGCACGTCAATGCGGGCGATCTTGCAGGAGTTCATCAGCCGCCGGGTATGCTCCTGCAAACGAAAGACCGCCGCCCCGTCTGGCGTGTAGTAAGCGCGCACCCCCTCAAAAACACTGGAGCCATAGTGCAGGGCGTGGGTTGTGACGTGAACGGTGGCGTTTTCCCACTTCACAAACTGCCCGTTCATCCAAATCCATTCACCGTTGGTCATGTTCATCCCTCGTTACGGTTTGCTGAAAAGAAAACGCGCCTTCCGATGTCCGTTAAAAGTTGTACATATCGGAAAGCGCGTCATGGGTTGGCTGTTGTGCGTCATCTGTCCAATGCGGCTGTGACACGGTCTGCGCCCCAGTGTGCATCATGCCAGCCGCCGCTTCATACACCTCGGTCCACGGGCTGGTAAAACAGGCTGCTGCGGTCATGTTGTTGGTACTGCCGTTAACTTCTGGACTCATCGGTGCTGCTCCTCATGCCTGCATAAAACTTCACGCAATAAAAAAGCCCCCTGCTTGGGGGCTTTCATCTGATTTCCTGCACGTCTACAAACCACCACCGCCCAAGCCGTTATAACCCGCCGCTAATAAGGACGAGTACGAGGACGACAATAATAAGGCTGGTCAGGGTGGTGATTTGGTGTTTCATCATTTTTACACTTTGAACCTGTTATGACGTTTAGGTTAACCAGCAATTGTCGAAGAGTCAAGAGTACCCCGTGAAGATTGGTTCGCATGGCAAAAGTTCATACAGAATGAACCGCGCGCTTTGTAGCAAATGCACAAGCATCAATGACCGTGCTGCCGCAGCCAGTTTCGCGCCGCGCCAATCTGCTGGCGCACAGCCTCCGGCGCGGTGCCGCCCGGCGCTTTACGCCGCGCTGCCGATGCGGCAAAGTCAAACACCTGCGCCACGTCCTCGCTAAACAGTTCAGACAAGCCCTGATACTGCGCCACCGTTAACTGCGACAGCCGCTTGCCCTCCTTCGCCGCCAGCGCCACCGCCTGCCCGGCCACATGATGCGCCTGCCGGAATGGCATTCCCCTGTCCACCAGATAATCGGCCAGGTCGGTCGCCAGCATATCCTCATCCAGCGCGGCGCGCATCTTCTCCGGGTTCAGCTTCAGCGTGTTGATGATGGCCGTCACCACAGGCAGCAGCAGCGTCACCGTATCCACCGCGCCGAACAGCGCCTCCTTGTCCTCCTGCAAGTCCTTGTTGTAGGCGCTGGGCAGCCCCTTCAGCGTGGTCAGGAAGCCTGTCAGGTGGCCGATCAAACGCCCGGTCTTGCCCCGCGCCAGCTCCATCGGGTCGGCATTGCGCTTCTGCGGCATGAGGCTAGAGCCTGTGCTGTAACGATCATTGAGCGTGATAAAGCCGAACAGTGGGTTGCTGTAAATGATGATGTCCTCTGCCAAGCGGCTGAGGTGCGTACCCATCAGTGCCAGCGCGAACAGCGTTTCGGCCACAAAGTCCCGGTCGCTCACAGCATCAAGGCTGTTATGACTATGCGAATGAAAACCGAGCGCCTTTGCCAGCGCCGCCCGGTCAACCGCCAGCGGCGTTCCCGCCAGCGCGCCAGACCCCAACGGCGATACATCCATCCGTTTACGCGCGTCGGCCAGCCGCTCCCGGTCACGCGCCAGCATCCAGAAGAAGCTCATCAGCCAGTGCGCCGCGCTGATCGGCTGGGCGGGTTGCAGATGCGTATACCCCGGCATCAGTGTGTCGAGGTGCTGCTCCGCCTGCCCGACAAGCGCGTTTTGCAGCTCGTTAAGCAGCGTGTCCACTGTGCTGAGCGCGCGCATCGTCCACAGCCGAAAATCCATCGCCACCTGATCGTTACGGCTGCGCCCGGTGTGCAGCTTGCCCCCCACTACGCCGACCAGTTCCGTCAGCCTGCGCTCAACCGCCGTGTGAATGTCCTCATCTTCTGGTTGCAGCGCAAACGTCCCCGCGTCAAACTCCGCCAGCACCTGCTCCAGCCCGCGCACAATCGTTTCGGCCTCGTCCGCCGTAATCACCCCGGCAGCCATAATCGCCCGCGCGTAAGCGATGCTGCCCGCGATGTCCTCCCGGTACATGCGCTGGTCAAAGCTGATGCTGTCCTGCAGCGCCCGCATGTCCTCGTCTGTCGGCTCGCTAAACCGCCCGCCCCATAATCCCATAGCTCTCTCCTATTGATCTTTAACCTCAAAAGCGCAAAGGACATGCAGAAACAAATAAAATCTCTGCGCCCTTTGCTCCTTTGCGCGCTTTGCGTTGAATCTTTTAAAATCAGTCCCGCTTGAACTTGCTGTAATCCGGCTTGCGATAACGGCTCTGCCCGCCGCCGTCCATCGCCAGCAGCGCCTCGACCTTCAACGGCAGCCCGAAAAGCTGGATGAAGCCGTGCGCGTCCTGCTGGTTATACACGTCTTCCTCGCCAAACGAAGCGTAATCCTCGCGGTACAGGCTGTACGGGCTTTTGCGCCCGGCGATGATGATGTTGCCCTTGTACAGCTTCAGCCGCACCGTCCCCGTCACCTGCTCCTGCGTCACCTTCACGAACGCATCCAGCGCCTCGCGCAGCCGGGTATACCACATGCCGTTGTAAACCAGTTCGGCATATTTCACCGCCAGAAAGTCCTTGTAGTGCATGGTGTGTTTATCCAGACAGATGCTTTCCAGCGCCTGATGCGCCTTGTAAAGCAGCGTCCCGGCAGGCGTTTCGTACACGCCGTGACTCTTCATACCGACCAGCCGGTTCTCGACAATATCCGCCCGGCCAATCGCGTGTTTGCCCGCCAGCTTGTTCAGCCGTGTGAACAGCGTCACCGGGTCGAGCGTCTCGCCGTTGATGCTGACCGGGTTGCCCTGCTCAAAGCTGATCTCGACGTACTCCGGCGTGTCCGGCGCGTCCTCCGGGTTAGCGGTAAGCTGGTACATCCGCGCTTCCGGCTCGTTCCAGGGGTCTTCCAGCAGTCCGCCTTCGTGGCTCAGGTGGAACAGGTTACGGTCGCGGCTGTAGATGTCTTTCTCCGTCTGCGAGACAGGCACGTTAAACTCGGCGGCATAAGCCAGCGCGTCCTCCCGGCTGCGAATCTCCCACTCGCGCCAGGGGGCAATCACCTTCAGCTTGGGGTTGAGCGCCATCACGGTCAGCTCAAAGCGCACCTGATCGTTGCCCTTGCCCGTGCAGCCGTGCGCGATGGCATCCGCCCCTTCCAGTTCGGCCACTTCCACCAGATGCTTGCCAATCAGCGGGCGCGCGAAGGAAGTGCCGAGCAGGTAGTCGCGCTCATAGATGGCCCCGGCCTGCATCGTCGGGAACACGAAATCGGTCAGAAATTCCTCGCGCAGGTCGCGGATGTAGAGCTTGCTCGCGCCGGACTTCAGCGCTTTTTCCTCCAGCCCGTTCAGTTCTTCCTCCTGCCCCAGGTCAGCACAGAAGCAGATGACCTCGCAGCCGTCGTAATTGTTCCGCAGCCACGGGACGATCACCGATGTGTCCAGCCCGCCGCTGTAGGCCAGCACGACCTTTTTCACTTCCCCTCTTGCCATTTGTCGCTCTCCTTTTAGACAAATAAAAAACCCCGAACCGGGTTCGGGGTGAATACACACAGCCTTTTGCCTGAGCGCTACTGCTGCATGACGAAGCCACCGAACCCGGATATGCTGGTACGGCGACGACGGATGCGGCGCTCAATCGTGAAAAGTCTCTCAAACATAGGGCATAAGCATAGCGCAGGTTATCCGCTTGTCAAGACAAAGGGTCTTGAAGTTGGGATAAAAGCGCCTCCGCCTGCGCCACCTGTACCCATCCCTCCTGAATTTCTAAGCCAGCCTCCTCGCCTTCCCCCACCTTCAGGAAAAAGCTGCCCTCGGTCGCGTGTTCGACACCCGCCTGCGCGGCGAACAGGATCGCGTGCAGGCAGCCCAACAGCGAACTGGCCTGTGAGCCAACCATCACGCCTTTACTATGTGCCTGCGCCTGCCGCATGATCGCCAGCGACTGGCTGAAGCCTGTACGCGCGGTCTTGATGTTCACGATGTCGAAGGTGTCAAACGCCAGTTCGCGCTCGACATCGGCGCTGGTGAAGCAGCTATCATCGCCGATCAGCGGCAGCGGGCTTTGCGCTCGAAAGTCCCGCCGCTGCTCAAGCTGGTGAACCGGCAGCGGCTCCTCACAGTACAGCGCGCCCATCTCGCGCATCTGCGCCAGAAAATCAAGCCCGCCTGCCGCGTCAAGACATTCGTTAGCGTCCACGTAAAAATCAAGATCGGGGTATACCTGCCGGATGTGCCGCGCCAGCGCCAGTTCGCCCGCCGCGTCCTTGCCCACCTTCACCTTCAGCACCCGGATGCCCCGATCATAAACCGCCTGCGCTTCGGCCAGCACGGTATCGGGATCACCCGTTCCCAGAATGTAACTCAGGCGTACCCGCGTCTCCGTGGCGTTGAGCAGCCGCGCCAGCGTCGTCTGCGTGGACTGTGCGTAGGCCATCCACAGCGCCATATTGACCGCGCCTCTGGCCGTGTTGTTATTTTTGATGAGCGCCAGCCGCTGGTCAGCCCGGTACAGATCATCCAGCGACTCGATTAGCTGCCCTTGCAGCAGATCGTTAAACTCGCGCTCTACAATCGCCCGCACAGACTCCGGCGTTTCACCGTAGATCGTCGGGCGCGGGGTCGCCTCGGCCACGCCCACCGCGCCATCTGACAGATGCGCCTTCACCAGCATGTGATCCAACGCCGCCAGTTGATGCCCGCGCCCCCAGTGAAGCACCGACCGCAGCGGCAGCGTCCAGCGTTGGGTGGTCAGTTTCTCGATAATAACAGTCATTTCAGCCTGTTTCACTCGTGGATAAAACGCGCCAGTTCAGCCGCAGCGTCTTCAGGGGCAAGCTGCTCGATGTTTAGAAAGCGATACCGGGCGGTCGTGTTCGCGCGGTCAAACGGCTGGTGGCCGTAATTCTGCGCCTCGGCGTGCAGCGTCACCAGCGCCGCCTGCGAGATTTCCCCGCTGGTATACAAACGCAGCGCTTCGTCCTGCACCTCGCGTGGCAAAAAGGACACATCAACCGCCGCATCCGGGTTTGCCAATTGGTCGAAGCTCTCTACCCGCCCGCTCAACCGCCGCAGCCGCACCAGCGGCGGCACCCACATCTCGAACACCCGCCAGCGCGGCGCGTTTTCCAGCACATAACGAATCTCATCTGGCCCGCGCACCCCCTCGGAAACCAGCGGAATGGGCATGTCGCCGCGATAATGCAGCCACGAAAACGCCGCCGCCAGCCCGCCGGGGACTTCCTGCGCGAAGCGCCGCGTGGCCGCGAAACGCGCCTCCCGCCCCTTCAGCGGTGTCACAAGGTCGCCGTTCAACACCTGTACCACAGGGATCGCGATCCAGTCCGCCACTTCCCGCCGCGAGGGGATGTCGTCTCGGTAAGCCGCCTGCCCGCGCTGGCGCAGGGCATCGAGTTTACCGAGCGCTGTGGACTTGCCTGTCCCGGTCAGCCCGACCACCATACACACCGGGTACTCGGCCAGCGGCGAGAAACCCGCCTCCGCGCGCAGCCGGATGTCGGGATAACGCGCCTGCATCGCCTCTCGCACTTGCACAGGGAGTTGGGGGTAAACGTCGTTCAGATAAAAATCAAGCGGGTTCGTCATATGGCAAGTCTAGCCAGCCTCGCACAGGGAGTCAAAGACCAGCC
>CAZJSU010000101.1:0-15654 GCA_964548765.1 uncultured Anaerolineaceae bacterium | reverse complement strand
CGTAGGGGCGAAGCACCGCTTCGCCCCTACCTTAATTCCCTAGCCGCCGAACAACCTGACCAGAACATCCCCGGCCAGCGTCACATCCGGCAGCGCGAACCACACCCAACCGAGCGTCACGAAATGAAACGTCAGCAGCACCCCGCCCACTGTATAGGCCGCTTTCAGGCGCGGACGCTCCCCCAGCCCACGCCCCCACGAGCGCGTGCGGTCTGTCCACAGCTTATGCGCGAACAACGCCAGCCCGTGCCACACGCCCCACACGAAAAACGCCCACGTCACCCCGTGCCACAGGCCGATCACGATCATCGTGGTCAGGTGACAGACCAGCATAATCACGTCATTTGAGGGGCGCTGTTTGCGCCGCAGCAGATTGCGCGACAGCGGTGAGAAGATGTAGAAGCGCACCCACTGCGTCAGGCTCATGTGCCAGCTTTGCCAGAAGGCGGTGATGTTCGGCTTCAGGTACGGCCTGTCGAAATTCTCCGGCAGGCGGATTCCGAGCAGAATCCCGATGCCAATCGCAATATCGGTATAGCCGCTAAAATCGAAGAACAACCGGAAGCTGTAGGCATACAGCAGCAGCCACAACCCGCCCGCCGAGTCGGCCTGTACGGCCTTCGTCGCGTCCAGCGCGATCAGCGCGAGGCTGTCGGCAATCACGAACTTCTTGAACAGCCCCACGACGACTCGCCCCACGCCTTCGGTCATGCGTGCCGCGTCCAGCCCGCGCAGCTTCGGCAGCGCGGCGTAATCCACGATGAAGCGCCCGGCGCGGTCAATCGGCCCGGCGGTGTATGCCGGGAAGAAGATCACATACGTCAGATATTCGCGCAGGTTCAACGGTGGCAGGATGCCGCTTTGCTTATCACGCAGCGTGTGAATCAACCGGAAGGCGACATACGAAAACCCCAGCCAGCCCAGATCAAGGCTGCTGGCAAGCGTCACATCGCGCCCCACCCCCGCCCGCAGCACCGCGCTGATGCCTTGCGCCAGCGGCTCGGTCTTGAACATCACGAAGATCAGCACCAGCGCGATGATCACCGCCCCCGGCCAGCCGCGCCAGTCCCGCCAGCGCCGTGTAACCAGCAGCACCAGCGCGGCGATCAGCACCAGCACCAGAATCACGGTCGTGAACTCTGGCGGGCGCGACGGCGTGACACGCACTTCCGCCGCCAGATAACGGTTGGCCGCCAGCAGCAGCACCAGCGCCACAATCACCGCCAGCGAAACGCGGTCTTCCCGCGCCAGCCAGCGCGCCTCGCCTTCCGGCTGGCGCACGATCAGCCAGCACAGCACCGTCATGATGAGCGTCAGCGTGGGCAGCCAGAAATCGAGGTAGCGAATATCGAGCGCGGGTTGCAGCCAGTAAATGGCGATCACGCTGGCAACCATCAACGCCCACCCGCGCCAGCGCGGCGGGCAAAACGCCGCGTACAGCAGCGCCCCGATACAGAAAATACCGATATCGAGCAGCGTCACGCGCCTAAAACCCCTGATAAATCCACGTCGGCGCGCTGTCTGTCGTCACGATGACCAGCAGAATCACGATCAGGCACAGCCCAAGCGCGTACAGATTTTCACGCGAGAAAATACGCCGCACTGACTCACCCTGCCTCGCCGCACCATTTCCACTCGCCATCTTCCTGCACCACCTGATAACGGGTGAGGGGGAAGGTGGTGGCCTCGCCGCCATAATCCGCCACGATCTGCCCGGTGCAGGTCACGCTGCTCTGCCCCTCGTCCATCGTGCAGACCATATCCTCTATTTCTACGCCCGTCACACTGGCGAAGGCGTTCGCCTCGCGGTTGAGGTCGGCTTCCATCGCGCTGCACAGCAGCCCGCGCAGCGTCTCCGCGTCGCCTTCGACCTTCGCCTGCAGGTAACGCTCTACCGCCTGCCCCGCGCCATCACCGCCGCCCTGTGTGCCGCCCGCGTCCCCCGCACAGCCCGCCAGTAAAAATATCACCCAAAGAATAATCATTCGTCGGATTGTAGGGGCGACCCGCCGGGTCGCCCCTACGAGAGCAATCGAAGAACTTTTGTATGTTGTGTCTCTGCGGTTTTTTATAATCGTCATCTTTCCTTGCGTCCTTCGCTTTACTGCGCCTTTACGTCGAATCTTTACCCGATCTCCAGCGTCCGCCGAATCTCATCCAGCATCCGAATCGCCAGCAGGTTCTGCAGCGTCGTGCCGTAAAACGCCTCGTTGCCTTTGGTAAACTTGATGTGATCCCACCCGCTGTTTTTCATGTGGACGCGATCCTGCTCCAGCCCGTAATCCGGCAGGATACGCGCCGCTGCCCACAGGTTAATCAGCGGCACCTCATACTCTGCCGCGATGTCGCGCAGCCGCAGGTTAAAGTTGATGGACTGCCACCACAGCGGCGCGTCCGGGTCACAGCTAAACGTCGAAAGCACCGGAATCACACCAGAGGCCAGCGACTCCTCCACCAGTTGGCGCATCTGCCCGTCGAAGTCCTCGTCGGTCATGTGTCGCACATCGTTGCCGCCGAAGAAGATCATGGCGACGCTCGGCTTCTTCAGACGATATTCACAGTCCAGCGGCGACTCGTTGGCGCGGCACACGTCTTTATCCGCCCACAGCGGGTCAAACACCACATACGTCGTCATTCCCACCCGCGCGGCCACGCTCTCCTCGGCCAGCGAATCGCCGAAAAACTCGATCGTCCCGGCCAGATAGTCATACGCGCCCAGTTCGTAATTGTCCAGATGCATCGGGGTCAGGTACAGGTCATTCGCCGCCACGCTGTCGCCCACTTTGGTGATGACATTGCTCTGGTTGCCCAGCCACTGCCCGCGCACGTAAACCTCGCGCATTGCCTCGCTGACACGCGGGATCACCGGCACTTCGTAAAGCTCCGCCACCGAAAGATACTGCTGTTTGATGCGGTCAGACTGCGGCACTTCGTCATTCACCGGGACTTCGCTAAAGCGCAGCCGCTCGTCCAGCGTCAGATAGCCGCTCAACACCCATCCATCCACCATCACCCGGCCATCGTCGCGCGTCTGCTGGATGCGTACCCAACTGCCGATGTTGTTGCGCTCGATGATCCTGACCTCGACCCCGGCGGGCAGCACGGTCAGTTCCCGGTGGCTGTCCCCCGGCCCGGCGAACACGAACACTTCCTGATACGGCACGGCAGTTGTCGGATCGGCTGCTGGTTCGGCGGCCTGGGCATGAACCACGCCGGAAACATTGAACACGAGGCTGAAAAAAACAAAAAATAAAATACGCGCCATAACGCTTTCTATACCCTATGAACCCACGCGCGCATAATGTTACTCCATTGTGCGCGTCTTCGGGTAGAGAAAACGTCCCTAACGCCGCCGATTGCCCACTGGCACCTGAATAGCGATGCGCGTCCCGGTGCCAACCCTGCTTTCAATCGCCAGCGTACCGTTCAGCCGCGCGGCGCGCTCCCGCATGGATTGCAGGCCGAGGTGTCCGGGGAACTCGCCGGACGTGTCGAACCCGATGCCGTTATCAGCAATCTCCAGTTCAATACAGTCCGGCTTATGCTGCATCTGTAACATGATCTGCGTCGCCTGCGCGTGCTTGACGGTGTTGTGCAGCGCCTCACGGGCGATGCGATACAGCATTTCCTTCACTTCCAGCGGCAGCGCCGGCTCTTCGCCCAGTTCTATCTGCACCTGGATGCCGTGCCGTGCCTGTAACGAGGCCGCCTGTTTGGTCAGCGCCGTGACCAGCCCTTCATTTTCCAGCGACTCTGGCCGCAGGTCAAAGATCAGCGCGCGCATCTCGGTCAGCCCGGCCTCTGCCAGCGACAGCACATAATCCAGCGGCTCGGCCAGCCGCGACGGGTCGCGTTCCAGCAGGGCGCGGGCGGTTCGCGCGCCCAGCGCGATCCCATAAATCGCCTGCGAAACCGAGTCGTGCAGTTCCCGCGCCAGCCGGTTACGTTCTTCCAGCGCGGCCAGTTCCTGCCCCTGATGATAAAGGCGGGCGTTTTGCAGCGCGACCGCGATCAAATCCGCCAGCACCGACATCACGCGGATGTCGGCATCGCTGAAGTGGTCGGCCTCTGGCGACTGCACATCCAGCACGCCCAGCAGTTGATCGCGCGCCACCATCGGCACCGCCATCTCAGACTTGGCCCCCGGCAGCATCGGGCGCAGCTTGAAGCTCGTCGTGTTGGCGATGTCGTTGACGATAATGCCCTGTCGGGTGCGCGCGGCCTGCGCCACCAGCGACGACTCGCTGTTGAGCGAGATCACCTGCGGCAGCGGATGGTGGCTGCTCTGCGGCGCGCCTGTCGCCCGCACCAACCGTTCCTCCTCCAGCAGGTAAACGAACAGATGATACTGCCGGAAGCTGATCGCGGTCAGGTAAGAAACCGTCTCCAGCAGTTCATGCTCGTTCAGGCTGGTCGCGGCGGCGGCGCTCACCTTCGCCACTGTTTCCAGTTCGCGCGCGCGTTGTTCGGTTTCGCGCCGGGCTTCTTCTTCGGCCACGTAAGCCCGGCGGCTGGTGACGACCGAGGCCACCGTCGGGCGGATGGCCTTAAACAGCGCACGCAGTTCGTCGTTGAAAACCTGCGGCTGATCCCACGCGAACGTCAGCACGCCCTGCCATTGTTCAACCGTCTTCAGCGGAATAACGACAATCGCCGCCCATCCCACCGACCGCAGGAAGTCCTGATTTTGCTGCCCGGTCACGCGCGCGTCGTGCTGCACATCGCTGATGAAGATCGGCTCGTCCGGGTGCGTATACGCCAGATGCAGCACCGGGTAGTCCGACACCGGAAAAGAGGTGATCGGCAGAAAGCTCATCGGCAGCGGCGTGCGCCCATGCCCCGCGCGCATGGCGACGATGTTCACGGTTTGCGGGTCATCGGTGTATGACAGGATGGACAGCGCCGCGCCATACTGCTCTGCAAGGTCGGCCACAGGCGCTAGAATGGCCTGCTCGTCCGCCGCCTGCGACAGCGCCGCGTTAATGCGCGCCAGCATTTCCGCCTGCCGCCGTTCCTGCTCCGTCTCGGCCTGCAACCGGATGCGCTCAAAAGCCGCCAGCACCAGGTCACCGATACCCACCGTCAGGCGGCGATCCCGCGCGGTGTACTTGCGCGGGATATTGCTGTGAAACGTCAGCCCGCCCATCCAGCGGTTGTTGCTCCACAGCGGCGTGCCGATCAACGCCCGCGTGGAGACGCGCGTCCATGTCGCCGCCGTCACCGGGTCTACGCGCGGGTCATCCATAATGTCCTCAATGACCCATATACTGTCGTGCGACATCACCTCGGTGATGGGAAAGGCGGCCTTTGGGAAACGATAGCTGTGCAGCGGCAGCGGCTGGCCGTTCGCGCCGATAGCGGCCACCACTTGCAGCTTGTCAGCGTTATTGTAGTCGTAATTATCCCAGACGGTCAGGAACACCGCCTGCGAGCCGCTGTCCAGCCGCGCCACCGCCTGCAGCACTTCCTCATAGGTCACGGCGGCGTTCACCGCCTCGCTCATCTGATACAGGAACTCGCTTTCCTGCCGTGCTTCTTCTTCGGCAAGGTAAGCACGTCGCGTCGCCACCACCGACGGCAGCGTTCGCAGCAGCGCCGAATAGATGTACCGCTCGTTTTCAGAGAACACGTGCGGCGCGAACCACATAATCGTCACAATACCCACATAACGCCCGCCGCTGTGCAGCGGCAGTGTCGCCATCGCCCGCGACTGCATGTTCGCCAGCATCGCCTCGCGGTGCTGCTCGTCCAGCCGCGCGTCGGTGGCGATATTCTCGATCAGCAGCACTTCGTCGGGCTGGTCATACCACAGCGCCGCATAGCCATAATCCACCAGCGGCACGATGCGGTGCCGACCGGAATCATACTGCTCGACCTTGCCATCCTTCCACAGCGCGACCGTGTAGGAATGCATCGGGCGGTCATAATCGTCCATATCGAAGTAGTTCAGCGTCATGCCTTCCGCGCCCTGCCCAGCGGTATACAGCGCGATGGCCGACAGAATATCCATCTCGTTCGCCGCTCTGGAAAGCGCCATGTTGATTTTAAGCAGGTACTCCGCCCGTGCGGCGCGCTCCCGGTTCTGTTCGAAAAGCCGGATGGAGTCAATCACTGGCGCGGCCTGCTGGATGAGCGCGGTATAGATGCGCTGGTCGCGCGTGGTAAATTCGTAAGGCACGTTCCAGCTAAACAGAATCATCCCCACCCAGCGCCCCCGGTTGTTCAGCGGCAGAATGGCGATGCTCTGGCGTTCGTAATCAATAAAATCCTGCCGCACGCTCTGGTGAAAGCGCTCATCATTGGGGACATCGGTTGCCAGAATAGGCTGGTCAGGGTGCGAGAGCCAGCGCAGCGAAATCTCGTCTATGCCATACCTGTAAAGCCGCTGCCCCAGCCCCTGCGGCTTGCCCCCAGCCAGCACCCACTCAGCCACCCGTTCGCCAACCAGCGGGTCATCCGGCGTATAGCTGCCCGTGAAAAAGATCAGCGAGCCATGCACCGCGCCGTTCGCCTGCGGGTAATCGCTTACCGCTTCCAGAATTTCCTGCGGCGCGCTGGCGCGTGCCAGCCGGTTAAACGCGGCGTACAGGATGTCTGTTTCATACTTGGCGCGCTCCACTTCCTGCGCGCGGCGCTGCGTCTGCTCGAACAGGCGCACCGAGTCGATGACTGGCGCGGCCTGCTGGATGAGCGCGGTATAGATGCGCTGGTCGCGCGCGTCAAACGGGTGCGGCGCGTCCCAGTTAAAGCTCAGCACGCCCACAAACCGCCCCTTCACCGTCAGCGGCATAATCACCGTCGCCCGCACGCCCTGCCGCAGCAGGCGTTCCCGCCCTTCCAGAGGCACCATCTCGTCGGTCAGGTTGTCGTTCACAAAGATTGGCTGGTCTTTGGTGTTCATCCAGCGGAACTGCTCCGATGCCGGAAACCGTGAGCCGATGCGCGTCGGCGTGCCGTTCTTCACCCACTCCGCGACGATCTCCTGCGCTTCGGGCTGCCCCGCGTCGTCATTGTCCACGTACAGCAGCACGCCCGAAGTCGCGCCGTTGGCGCGCGCGTAATCGCTCACCGCCTCAAGCTGTTCTGCCGGGTTCGCCGCCTGTGTCAGCTTGTTCAGGGCGGTGTACAGAATATCTATTTCATCTTTTAAGATAACGGCTTGCGCTGCCCGCTCGACCATACTCACAGTCTCTTAAATGTCAGCATGAACTTTTGTTCATTAACTATAACGCTATTTGCCAAAATGCATACATGGCGGGGACCGATCTCCGCCAAAAGGCTGAAGTGAATATCGTCTACTTGGGGGAGTGACAAAACACGGTTTAGCGGCATTATAGAGGGTATAAAGCATCGCTAAATTCAGGAACGCATCTTCCTTATAAAACGATGCACCACATATCTATCTGGAAAAGCGCCCCACGCAAAACTGGTGGGGCGTTTTTCGTTTGATAACGCAAGCGCTGCTTAACCTAAATAAAAATCTCCCCACTGTCACAGCGGGGAGATGTCGTTTACGAAATCCCTACGGCACGATGCCAAATGGCTCCAGCCAGTAGCGGTTGTTGCCGTAGATGCTCCAGACCTGGCTTTCCGAAGCCCAGCCAATCAGCCCGTCGCCATAGTCCAGCAGATACCACGCCAGCGGCCCATACCCCGCGCACAGCGGCCCATCCAGCACCGTAAACGTCGCCGGGCTGTACATCACGCGGATCGCCGGGCCTGCCGGGTAATAGCGCAGCGTGCTGAAGCGCTCGGCAATCTGCCCCTGCTGCCCAACCACCAACTGCGTCGGCAGTGACCCCGCGCATTCGCCGGGCGGGTAGGTCGGCTGGCCGTAACCGTAACCATAGCCGTAGCCATAATCATACGGGTACTGATAAGCACCACCCTGCCCCAGCCCTTCAGTCCCCGGCGCGGGAATTGCTGTGGCGAAGACTTCAGGCGGGCAGCCGGTCATGTTCAGCCCCCCACCCGGCGCGGAGAGGTCAGGGCATTGGTCAACGGCATCCGGCACGCCGTCCCCGTCGCTGTCGGGCTGATCCTGTGCCAGGCCGGGGACGACCAGCAGCACCAGCAAAACGCTGAGTGTAGCAAGTAGTGCGAGCAGTTTACGCATAGAGAAGCCTCCAGTATCTTTTAAGCGAGCCAGTAAGTGGTTTGCTCACGTCAGATATTCTCAATTATAGTAATCTCATTAAATTAGGCCACTGCGCTGCTGTCAGCCGCCTTTTGGCGGAGTTCTGTCTCGTCCCTTAGCCCGATGACACGTGCTACGGCAGCCTGTTATAAGCCAGAAACGTCAGAAACTCGGTAAAGTCGTCTGCCAGCACAAGCTGGTCAAGGATGCCGCTGGCATCGCGGTAATGCCCCGCGTCCACGCCGCCCAGCTTTTCCAGTTCCTCATGTCTAATGCGCGTGTACAGCGCTTTGTCTACAGGCTGGCCGTTTTCCAGCGTCGCCCCATGCCGCAGCCACTGCCACAACTGCGCCCGCGAGATTTCCGCCGTCGCCACGTCCTCCATCAGGTTATAAATCGCCGCCGCGCCGTTGCCCCCAAACCATGCGTTCAGGTATTGCAGCGCCACGCTGATGTTGTTACGCACCCCCGCTTCGGTGATCGTCCCGCCCGGCACCGGGATATTGAGCAGGTCGTCCGCCCGCACCAGCACATCCGGGCGCAGCCGCTCCTTCTGGTGCGGCTTATCCCCCAGCGCCTGCTCGAAAACCTCACGCGCCACCGGCACCAGATCAGGATGCGCCACCCACGTGCCATCAAAACCGTCGTTCACCTCGCGCCATTTATCATCCCTTACTTTTGCCATCGCCGCCTGGTTCACTTCCGGGTCACGGCGGCTGGGGATGAACGCCGCCATGCCGCCGATGGCATGTGCGCCGCGCTTGTGGCAGGTCTGCACCAGCAGTTCCGTATACGCGCGCATGAACGGCACGGTCATCGTCACCTGCGCCCGGTCTGGCAGGATGAAATCGGCGCGACGAGCGAACTTTTTAATCGTGCTGAAGATGTAATCCCAGCGCCCGGCGTTGCACCCCGCCGAATGATCGCGCAGTTCGTACAGGATTTCCTCGATCTCGAAGGCGGCCAGTATCGTCTCGATCAGCACCGTCGCGCGGATCGTCCCGCGCGGAATGCCGAGCATGTCCTGCGCGACATTGAACACGTCGTTCCACAGCCGCGCTTCCAGATGGCTCTCCAGCTTCGGCAGGTAGAAGTACGGCCCGCTGCCCCGCTCCATGAGCGCTTTGGCGTTGTGGAAGAAATACAGCCCAAAATCAAACAGGCTGGCCGAGACAGGCTGCCCGTCCACCAGCACATGCTTTTCTGTCAGATGCCAGCCGCGCGGGCGCACCAGCAGCACCGCCGTCTGGGGGTTGAGCGTGTACAGGCGGCCATCCGGGTTTTCAAACGTGATCTCGCGCCGTATCGCGTCGCGCAGGTTGATCTGCCCCTGCATCACCAGTTCCCAATGCGGCGCGAGCGAGTCTTCAAAGTCGGCCATGAACATCTCCGCGCCGGAATTGAGCGCGTTAATCATCATCTTGCGCTCCACCGGCCCGGTAATCTCCACCCAGCGCTTTTGCAGGTCGGGCGGCGTAGGCGCGACCTGCCACTCCCCCGCGCGGATGTCCGCTGTCTCTGGCAGGAAATCCGGCAGCACGCCGCTGTCCAGCGCGGCCTGCCGCTCGGCGCGTTTTGCCAGCAGTTCCTCCCGCCGCGCGTTAAACTGGCGATGCAGCGCCGCCACAAAATCCAGCGCGAGCGAGGTCAGAATATCTTCAAAGCCGGGCGCGATACCGCCCTGCACATCGGCGCTCTGGGTCATCATATTTTTCCATCGTGGTAAATGGTGAGAAATAAATCGTTGTCGGCAAATTCACTCTGTAGGGGCGCAGCGTGCTGCGCCCTGAGCGATTGTCCACGCTGATAAACGCATCCCAAAGCCTACTACAGCTTACCGCCCGGCGCAACATGTCAGCAG
The DNA here is from genome assembly GCA_964548765.1 of uncultured Anaerolineaceae bacterium. Taxonomy (GTDB): domain Bacteria; phylum Chloroflexota; class Anaerolineae; order Aggregatilineales; family Phototrophicaceae; genus JAIOHN01. Next base: position 5,656 of record CAZJSU010000101.1, on the reverse strand, counting down.
ACAGTTTACCCGGCGCGAAACGCGATACCAGATCACAACTTTTAGCCTACACAAGCATTACGCGGATTTAAACTTTTCTTAACAATCCCTTCTTATATTGTGCGCTGACGCTCATTTTGCAAATTGAGGATTAAATGATGAGAAAAATGTCCGTTTTTGTCATGCTCGCCCTGTTCGTCCTGCTGTCTGCGGTCAGTCTGGTTTCCGCGCAGGGCGATCTGGGGTCGGCAGACAACCCGATTCAGGTGTACTTCGTCCCCTCCGTCGAGGCGCAGACCATCACCACAGGCGGCGAAGTCATGGCCGCCGCGCTTGAGGAAGCCACCGGGCTGAGCTTCGAGGTGTTCGTCCCCACTTCCTACGCCGCGACCGTTGAAGCCATGTGCGCTTCCCCCAGCAACTCGATGGGCTTTATCCCGGCGGCGGGTTACGTCATCGCCAACAACCGCTGCGGTGTCGAGGTTTCGGCGGCGGCGGTGCGTCGTGGCTGGCCTGTCTACTGGGCGGCCTACATCGTCCGCCGTGACAGCGGCATCCACACCTTTGAAGACCTCGAAGGCCGTTCATGGGCCTACCCCGACGCAGGTTCGACCTCTGGCTTCGTGTTCCCCTCGGTAGAACTCGCCAACGCCGACATCGAACCCGGTGAACTGGTAGAAGCGGGCGGCCACAATCAGGTGGTGCTGGCGGTCTACAACGGTGAGGCCGACTTCGGCACCACCTTCTACAGCCCGCCTGCCACCAGCGGCGGCGCGTGGACGATCGGCGACCTGCCCGAACCGTATGACCTGACCGTAGACGAGTCGTACATCGGCGACGATGGCAACCTCTACGTCGGCGACCTGCAAATTCTGGATGCGCGCGCCAACGTGCGCGAAACCGCGCCCGATATTGTGGAAGAGGTGAAAATCCTCCGCCTCAGCGCGCCCATCCCCAACGATACGCTCAGCTTCGGCCCGGAATTCCCCGAAGACCTGCGCGCGCAGATCATTGACGCGCTCATCGCCTTCTCCGAAACCGAGGAATGGGCGCAGTCCATCGGCAGCGAGGACTTCTACGGCTGGAGCAGCCTCGAACCCATCAGCGACGCGACCTATGACATCGTGCGCGGCCAGTTCGAGGTGCTTGGCCTGACCGAAGCCGACGTTTTCGGCGAAGAATAGACGCGCATTATCAGCAGATGTTATACTACGGGCAGGGTTATTCTCTGCCCGTAGTGCTGTTTTATAGGGCCATTCATGCTCACGATTGAAAATCTGACCAAAGTTTACGATAACGGCTTTAAAGCGCTGGATCGCATTAATCTCGAAATACCGGACGGCCAGTTTGTGGCGATCATCGGCCTCAGCGGCAGCGGCAAGAGTACGCTGCTGCGCTGCATCAACCGCCTGATCGAGCCAACCGAAGGCCGTATTCTCTGGAATGGAATAGATGTCACCGCCGCCAATGACGAGGAAATGCGCCTCATCCGCCGCCAGATCGGCATGATCTTCCAGCAGTTTAACCTCGTCAAGCGCTCCAAAGTGATTACCAACGTCCTCAGCGGGCGGTTGGGCTATATCAACCCGATCTACAGCCTCTTTAACTACTTCCCTGCCAAAGAACGCGAGGACGCGCTGGCGAACCTCGACCGCGTAGGCATCCGCAATCAGGCCTACAAACGCGCCAGCGAACTCAGCGGCGGCCAGCAGCAGCGTGTCGGCATCGCCCGCGCGCTCATGCAGAACCCGCAGTTGATGCTGGCCGATGAGCCGGTTGCCAGCCTCGACCCGGCCACGTCTCACGGGGTCATGAAATATCTGGAACTGCTCAATAAGGAAGATGGAATCATGGTGCTGTGCAGCCTGCACTTCCTCAGCCTCGCCCGCACCTATGCCGACCGCGTGGTGGCGCTTAAGGACGGCGTTGTGCAGTTCGACGGCCTGCCGCAGGATATTGACGAAGACCGTTTTAGAGAGATTTATGGCGAGGATGCTGTCGAGGTATCCATTTCATGAGTTTTAGAGGTTTAGCACAGTGAACCAGTCCCCATCTCCATCTCAGGCCGCGCTGCGCCGTCTGCTCATCGTGCTGGCAGCGGTCATCGCCTTTGGCATTTACTCCTATGGCTGGACAGTCACCAGTATTGATCTGGAAACGCCGCAGGAAGCCACCCGCCAGCAGAACGTGAGCAATGCCCTGCGCGAGCTGCTTTCCCCCCGCATCTTCGAGCAGGATCGGGAGCAGGTCACGCAGCGGGCAGACTTTCTCGTAGACTGTGAACAGGGGGCAGCGCCCTCGCTGGTCGTGCCACAGGAAGCCACCCCCTACCTCACCATCGAACCGACCTGCGGCGTAGCCGGGGATGTCGTTACCGTCACCGCGCACAACTTCGCGCCAGACTCACAGGCCGAAATCCGCTGGATTCCCGCGCGTGGGCAAAGCCGCCCGCGTGAAGTGCTGGCAACCGGGCGCACCTCCATTATTCTGGACAGCGAAGGCGGCTTCACCGGGCAGATCGAAGTGCCGCGCATCAGCGGCAGCACGGGCGAAATGCACGCTGTCGGCTTCGTCGCCAGCGTCCCCAGCGGCCCGGTTCACTTCAGCGAAACGACGCACGAAGTCATCCGCCGCATGATTGAAACTATCTTCATGGCGCTGGTGGCGACGTCGCTCTCCATCCCCATCGCCGCCGTTCTCAGCTTCTTCGCCGCGCACAACCTCATGCGCCCCATTCGCCTGCCTGTCGGCAATATGATGGTCACGGTGATTATGCTGCCCATCGGCTGGTGGCTGGGCGGTCTGCTGCTCGGCGCGTTAGGGCGCTTTGCGCTCGATCTCAGCAGCGGCCAGCTTTTAGGCATCAGCGCCAGCGCGCCGCTGATCTTCCTGCTCGGCACCACCGCCGCCTCGCGCGGCATCGAACAGTCCAAGTCCAATGATACGACCGCCCTGCTGCGCGGCATCGTCAGCCTGCTGCTCACCGTCGTGGCCGCCGCCTTTGTCATCGGCCTGCTTGGCGGCCTCGGCATTCTCGGCAGCGACCTGCTCCAGAGCGCCGCTGATTCCTTCCGCCCGGCAGCGGTCAATGATCCGGTCGCGTGGCTGGTCAACGCCGTCGCCGATGGCCTCGGCGGGATCGGCTACATGATCGGCATTCTCGGCGGGTTGATCGAGCTGCTCTTAGTGCCGATCTGCGGCATCCTCGGCGCGTTTACCCTGTCGTCGGTCGTCGGGCGCGTCACCGCCCCCGCGCTGCGTTACGCCGCGCCGTTAGCCAGTCACATCATGGGCGGCATCCTCGGCGCGTTCAGCGGCGCGATCGTGCTGGTCGCCGTCGCCGCCATCGCCATGACCGCCGCGCTGCTCAGCCTGCTTACGCCCTTCATAGCCGCGCTGCTCGGCGGCGGGATCGCCGGCACGCTTTACACCCGCCTCACAGGCACCACTGGCGCGAATGGCGCGCTCCGCCGTTCCGGGCGCTCCATCGCGTGGCTGGCTGGCGCGGCGCTGGTGTTCGTACTGGTCTTTCAGTGGCTCCACACAGGCCGCGCGCTGATTGACGGCATCCTGCCCTCGACAGAACCCGTCTCGCTCCTGTTCCTGCAAATGCCGCAGTACATGCTCAACGCCGGGTTGGTCGGCCTGCTGCTGGGCGCGCCCGCCGGGGCGCTGGTCGGCACCCATGCCAACTTCAATCTGGGCGATGTGCTGTACAACGGCACCCGTACCGTACTCAACGCCACGCGCTCCATCGAGCCGCTGATTATGGGCCTGATCTTCGTCATCTGGGTCGGCATCGGCCCGTTTGCGGGTGTGCTGGCGCTCACGCTGCACTCCATCGCCTCGCTTGGCAAGCTCTACTCCGAGCAGATCGAAACCATTGACGAAGGCCCTATCGAAGCGCTGCGGGCGACAGGCGCAAGCCATGTCCAGACGATTATCTACGCCGTCGTGCCGCAGATCGTCCCGCCCTATATCGCCTTCACCATGTACCGCTGGGACATCAACGTGCGTATGTCCACGATCATCGGCTTTGTCGGCGGCGGCGGCATCGGCCTGCTGCTCAACCAGCAGATTAACCTGCTGCGCTATCGTGACGCGGGCGTAGCCGTCTTAGCCATCGCCATCGTCGTCTCCATCCTCGACTACGCCAGCGCCTCTATCCGTGAGCGTGTCGGCTAGGTCACTTGCAGCGACAAAAAGCCCCTCTCCAACGCATTGGACTGCGAAGTGTCCCTGTGAGAGAGGGGTTTGGAGTGAGGTCGCGCGTTTTAATGCGCTTCGCGGCGGCTTCGCAGATACAACCGCCCCAGCGCGTCGTGGAACTGCACGATCAGGATGCCCACCGCCGCCAGCCCCAGCCCCAGCGCCACCTGCGGCGTAATCGCCTCGCCCAGAAACAGCCACGCCAGCAGCGGAATCTGAATCATCATCGTGTTGTTAATCACGCTCGACTCCAGCGCCGACAGTGTTTGCAGCGTCCGGTTCCACAGCGTGAAGGCAAACGCGGTGTTTACCACCGCCAGCCACACGATAATGAACACACTGGTCAGGCCAAGCGGCGGCAGCCCTTCCAGCACCAGCCCCAGACTGACCAGCACCGCCGCGCCGATGCCCATGCTGATCGTCGTCACCAGCAGCGGCGGGATCGCCAGCGCCCGGTTGACCGCCCGCCCGACGATGGAAGCCAGCGCGTTACTCAACAGCCCGCCCAGCGCCACCATCAGCCCGAAGCCCTGCTCTACCGGGATTTGCAGCGGATAAAAATAGACCAGCACCCCGCACAGGTACACCCCCACCCCCATCCACTGCCGCCGCGTCGGTTGTTCGCGCAGCAGCGCCGCCCCCAGCAGCGCCACCAGCACCGCGCTAAAGCTCAGAATAAGGCTGACCGTGATCGCGGGCAGATGCTTGAGGCTCACGAACTGCGCGCCCTGCGTAGCGGCGTAGAGGATGAGGCCGAGCGCCGCCAACCGCAGCCAGTCCTGACGGCTAAGCGGCTGCGCCATACCCTTCGTCCGCACATGACGCAGCGCGAACGGCAGCAGGCACACAAACGCCAGCGCGTAGCGCAGCCCCGCGAACATCAGCGGCGGGATGGCTTCTTCAATGCCGAACTTGATAAAGACCCATGAGGTTGACCACAAAAACGTGACCAGCAGCGCCTGAAGCACAGCGCGTGTGTGGGGAGAAACAGAAGCGAACATAACACACCTCTCAGCAAGACAGCAGGCAAGCGGAATAAAACCAACTTACCCCCTCTGGCCTTTTAATCCTCAAGGTGCGAGCCGCCTTCGCGGCCTTCTACGGCGCTCGGACCAGTCCCGGAGACACCCCCGGCGGAACCCTAGCCGTCCTTTGGTTGGGTTATGTCATTCTAGCACACAGCCCCCGCTTTTCAAGAAGATCAAAATAAACCGCCAGGGCGCAAAGGACGCAAAGAGATTTTTTCTTAGTGATCCTTGTGTCCTGGCGGTTCAAAATTTTTAGGTTCTCTCCGCTCGCTGCGTTATACTCACCCCAGCAGAAAGGAAGCCACCACCCATGACCCACTCCCGCCGCTTCGAGGCGCTCAGCCAACGCCCGATCAACCGCGAAACCTTTGTCGAACCCTGGCCGGAAGCCGGGCTGATGGTGACAGACAGCCCGTACGACCCCGCGCCCAGCCTGCGGC
>CAZJSU010000100.1:0-15731 GCA_964548765.1 uncultured Anaerolineaceae bacterium | reverse complement strand
GCTGAAGGACTTGCTGGCGTGCCGTCTGGCTGATATTGCCGCTGGCTTGCGCTTTGGCGACTGCCTCGCGCTTGTAACTTTCACTGTAGTGGCTCTTGCGACCCATTGTACATTTTCCAGGAGCAACTGTTACTCTATTTTAGCGGGGGTGGGCCATTTCAAAATACGTTCGAGAAATACATTTGTGATGTGTATATTCCCGTAGGGGCGCAGCACGCTGCATCCCCTACGTCCCGCCGCGCAGATCACAATACATGACCGCTTAACAGCGATGGCTTTCTCAGGCTTTCACCTTCTCTTTACGACTGTCAATATCGCCTTCATACATCAAGGCTTCGTGTCCTCGCTCACCAGTGCGGATGCGAACCACATCTTCAACCGGGTAAACGAAGATGATGCCATCGCCAAGCTGCTCAGTGCGCGTTGCTTCGATAATGGTGTTGATGGTTTTCTCGACATTGTGTTCGCTTAGGACGATGTTAAGCTGTACGCGCGGCAGCAGGTCCACTTTGTAGCTGCCGGAGCGCCCGCTTAACACGATGCCGCCCTGCCGCCCATGACCGCGCACCTCAGTGACGTTTAGCCCGATGATGCCAATGCCATGCAGGGCTTCTTTAACATCATCCAGTTTTTCCTCACGAATGATCGCTTCGATTTTCTTGAACATGGTTGCTCCCAGTAACCTGATGCCAGTAAACAGGATTGGTGTGGCTGGTGGTATGGTGGCTGTGTCAGGCGATCAGGCATAGGCACGTTCGCCGTGTTCACTAATATCCAGCCCAACTTCTTCCTCGTTTTCAGTCACGCGCAGACCGACCAGCTTATCCAGCGCTTTCGCCAGCACGAAGGTGACGGTGAACGCGAAGACGATAGTGATCACCACCGTCACCGCCTGTATCGCCAGTTGACCGGGATTACCATAGAGCAGGCCGTCAAAACCACCTGCATTCACCGTTGTGGTCGCAAAGATGCCTGTCGCCAGCGCGCCCCACGTCCCGCCGACCCCGTGACATGCCCAGACATCGAGTGATTCATCCAGCTTGAAGCGCTGACGCAGACGGATCGCGTAATAGCTGATGGGGGCCGCGATGCCGCCGATAGCCAACGCCGCCAGCGGGGTCACAAAGCCGGCTGCTGGCGTGATGGCGACCAGCCCCACGACCATGCCCGTGACGATACCCAGTGGGCTGGGTTTATTGTCACGCCAGCTCAGGAACATCCAGACCACGCCCGCCGCTGCCGCCGCTGTGTTGGTTGTGACCACCGCATTGATCGCCAGTCCGTTCGCGCCCAGCGCGCTGCCGCCGTTAAACCCAAACCAGCCCATCCAGAGCAGGCCAGCCCCCAGCATGGTAAAGGGGATATTCGCGGGTTCGAGCGAGCCTGTGCCAAACCACTTGCGCCGCCCAATGACCATCGCAAACGCCAGCGCAGAGAAGCCCGCTGTAATATGCACCACTGTGCCGCCAGCAAAATCCAGCGCGCCCATATTGCGGAAGATGCCGCCGACAGCCCAGACCCAATGTGCAACAGGCGAGTAAACCAGCGTCGCCCACAGCAGGCTGAACAGCAGGAAGCTCTTGAAACGCACCCGCTCCACAAACGCGCCGGTGATCAGGGCGGGGGTGATAATCGCAAACATCATCTGAAAGGCCGCAAAACTCATGTGCGGGATGGTGGCCGAGTAGGCCTCGTTGGGTGCTGCGCCGACGTTGTTAAAGCCCAGATAATCCAGCCCGCCGATCAGGCCGCCGTTGCTCGTGCCAAACGCCAGCGTGTAGCCGAAAAGCAGCCAGTGGATGCTCATCACGCCCAGCATAATAAAGCTCAGGTTCAGGGTTGAAAGAATGTTCTTCTTACGCACCATCCCCCCATAAAAGAACGCGAGTGCTGGTGTCATCATCAACACCAGCGCGGTAGACACCAGTATCCAGGCGGTATCCCCTGTGTCAATCATGTATGAATTCCTTTTCCCTTAGAGATAAACCTTTAGTTCACTGCCGCTCTTTGGCTGATACGTGTGGCTGGAGAGCAAGTCTGAGCAGGATCATTTAAAAAGTATACAAATCGGAAGCGGACGACTCATGACAGATTTAACAAAAAAACTCGCTGATCGTTTTATGAAAATCGAACAAAAAACGGCTGTCTCGCGCATTTTTTCGATCTTTATCTAGTTAAAATGCACAAAGCAGGCGGGGGTGTTGTTTCCTTTTCTGGCGCTTATGCCCCTGAAGCGCTGTGGGGCTGGAAGAACCCCCGCGCGCCCGCTACAATCTGAAGGCCGATGCGACAGGCTCGACAGGCGCGTCGGTGCTGCTTTGGGACGACCCAATGCAAGCACGTGTTTTCCTGGGGACGACCCCAGCCAGGACAACAGGAGAATGCGCTATGCCCTGGGTAATCCTGTTCGTTGCAGGTCTGCTTGAAATGGTATGGGCCTTGATGCTGAAGCAGTCAGAAGGGTTTACAAGACCTGTCCCCACCATCATCTTCTTCGTCTCGCTGGCGCTCAGTATGTTCCTGCTCGCAGAGGCGCTTAAGTCGCTGCCTGTCGGCACAGCTTACGCGGTGTGGACAGGGATCGGCGCGGCGGGGACGGCGATTCTGGGGATGCTGCTGTTCGGGGAATCGCGCGAGGTGCTGAAGCTGCTTTCGCTGTTAATGCTGATCGGCGGCATCATCGGGCTGCGCCTGACCAGCGGCGAGTAGGCCGCCGCGTCACCACAGCATCATAGAAAAACGCCCGTTATGCACGTAACGGGCGCTTTGTTTTATTACCGGATGCCGCCTACCGCCGCCGCTCGTCTACCGCGTCTATGGCGGACAGCAGCTTTTGCAGCCCCTCGACCGGGTTTTGCCCCAGGTGCAGGCGCAGCGCCCGCCGCCCATGCGTCACCAGCGCTTCCAGATCGCCCGCCGCCTGTGCGGCTTGCAGCGTACCGAAGCTGTACGGCTCGCCGGGGATCGGCAGGTCAGCCGCTTCATCCGCTGTCAGCACGAAGAACACGCCGGTATTCGCGCCGCCCTTGTGAAGTTGCCCGGTGCTGTGCAGGTAGCGCGGGCCATAGCCCAGCGTCACCGCGCGGCGCGTGGTGTGACGCAGCCGCCGCTGCGTGTGCCTGAGCGCGGCATCAACCGTCTCTGTCGGCGGCAGGTACGCCAGCAGCGCGAAGTAATCGCCGGCGCGGGTGGCGTTGATCTGCGCCGCCAGCAGGCTCACAAGGTCGCTGCCGCTGTAGCGGTGCTGCAAACTCAGTTCGCTGAGCAGGTGCAGCGTTTTTTCGTCGGCATACAGGCGCACATCGCCCTCGGTAAAGGCCGGGTCGCTGGCGGGCAGCGCGCCGTGCTGCTGGTAATGCGCCAGCAGGCGTGAGGTGTTTTCCTTGCTTTCGGCCACGTTCGGCTCGTCAAACGGGTTGATGTTCAGGATTTTGCCCGCGATAGCGGTCGCGTATTCCCAGCGGAAGAACTCGCCGCCGAGCGCGTAAGCGTCGTCCAGGTGCAGCGTGAGGCAGGGCTGCCCTGCCTCCTGCAAGGCCAGCATCCCCTGATCGAGTTCGCTGTTGTCGTCGCCCTCGACGCGCAGCGCGACGAAAACCCGGTCGGTGACGTAATCATGCGGGTTGCCGATGGTCGCGCCCACCACCGGCACGAGGCCGCGCCCTTCCTTGCCTGTGCTTTCGGCCAGAAGCTGCTCCACCCAACTGCCGAAGCTGGCGATGGACGGGCTGCAAAAGATGCTGACCTTATCGCGCCCCTGTGTCGCCAGCACGCCGAGCGCCGCCCCCAGCAGCAGCGCCGGGTGATACTCGCCCTTCACCTGCGCGCCGCACGCGGTCATCATGCGTTCCGCGCTGCGCCACAGCGCGTCTAAATCCAGCCCCAGCAGCGCGGCGGGCAGCAGGCCAAAGTAGCTGAGGGCGCTGTAACGCCCGCCGATGTCCGCCGGGTTGAGGTAAACATCGCGGAAGTGCTTCTCCTTCGCCAGCGTTTCCAGCGCCGAGCCGGGGTCGGTAATGGCGATGAACTGTGACCCGTTCTCCTTCGTCAGTTGGTAAAAGTGCTGGAAGAAGGCCAGCGTTTCCGCCGTCGTGCCAGACTTGCTGGAGACGATGAACAGCGTCTTGTCGAGGTTGATCGCGCCTTCGAGCGCTTTGACCACCGCCGGGCTGGTGTTATCCAGCACGTGCAGCTTGGGGAAACCGGGCTGCGCGCCAAACGTCAGGCTGAACACTTCCGGCGCGAGGCTGCTGCCGCCCATGCCCATCAGCACCACATGCTGCCAGAACTTCGCGCCTTCCTGCGCCGCCTGCAGCCGCGCCCGGTCAATCGTCTGTGCCACGTCCAGCCAGCCGAGCCGCTGCGTAATCTGGTTGATGATGAGGTTATGCGTTTTCCAGATGCTGCCATCGTGTTCCCACAGGCGCGTATTGATGAAGCCCTTGTCCAGCGTTTCCACCGCGTCCTCTACCGCGTCGCCGTAGATGCCCAGAATGAACTCCTGCTGGCGGATCACCCCGGTTTGCAGGACGTTACGCTTGGCATCCACCTGCTGCAGCAGGGCTTCAAACGACTCTGAGAAAGCGTCCACGCCGTCAATCTGTAGCTGGCGCGTGATCTGGTCGAGGTCAATGCCCACCTCGGCCAGCATGTCGAGGATTTCCTCGACGGTATCAATGTCTTCCAGCAGCGTCTCGCCCACGCTGCCATGATCCTTGAACGCCTTCAGCGCGGCGGGGGGGACGGTGTTCACGGTGTCCTTACCGATCAGGTTGTCAATATACATCGTGTCCGGGTAGGCCGGGTTTTTGGTGCTGGTCGAAGCCCACAGCGGACGCTGCACCTGCGCCCCGGCCTCGCGCAGGCGGGCAAAGCGCTCGCCATAGAACAGGTCCATAAAGTGCTTGTAAGCGATTTTCGCGTTGGCGATGGCCGCCTTGCCCAGCAGCTTACGGTTGGCCGCCACGCGGTCAAGGTCGCGCCCCTGTGCCGAGCGGATGTTGTTTTCCAGCATCCGGTCTACCATCGTATCAATGCGGCTGAGGAAGAAGCTGGCGACCGAGGCGATCTTCTGCACATCCTCGCCCGCTTCCAAGCGCCGTTCCAGCCCGCGCATGTAGGCTTCGGCCACTTCGATGTAATTCTGCACCGCGAAGATCAGGGTCACGTTGATGTTGATGCCCGCCGCGATGGCTTCTTCAATGGCCGGGATGCCCGCCGGGGTCGCCGGGATTTTAATCATGGTGTTGGGGCGGGCGACAGTCTGAAACAGGCGTTTGGCCTCGGCCAGCGTGCTTTGCGTGTCGTTGGCGATCAGCGGCGACACCTCAAGGCTGACGTAACCATCGCGCCCGCTGGTGCGCTCGTACACCGGGCGCAGCAGGTCGGTCGCCCGCTGGATGTCCTCAATCGCCAGCCTCTCGTAAATCTCGTATGGCTCCAGTTCCAGCAGGTGCATCATCTGCGCGTCGTAGTCGTCCGATTCGCCGATGGCCTTCTGAAAAATGGACGGGTTCGACGTAATGCCCAGTATCCCGTCGTTCTCGATTAGCGCTTTTAACTCGCCGCTGGCGATCAGGCTGCGTTGGATGTTGTCGTACCAGATGCTCTGGCCGTAAGCCTGTACATCAACCGGGGGATTGGACATGCCTGCTGCTCCTTCAATGCCGTGAAGCCTGAATTGGTTTGTGAGACATTTCTCAAAAGCCGTACTTTCCCCTAGTATATAGCATTTGGGCCATTTGTGGCGCGTCGTTTGGTGCAAATGTCCGAAATTTGCGGGATGGGTATAATAGCGGGGAAGTATCGCAGGGATGTTGATTTAATGCGCGCATCGTGGACTGAGATCATGCTGTTTGTGCAGGTCGCGCTGGTGGGGTTGATGCTGGCGCTGCTGCTGCTGGCCGGGATGGTGGCGCAGGCGGGTATCGTGGCCGGGCGCGGCAGCATCGCCTATGTCTCCGAGCAGGATGGCAACCCGGAAATCTACCTGCTCGACATTGACCGCGCCTACCTGCGCCGCCTGACGCAGCACCCGGCGGCAGACCGCCGCCCGGCGTGGTCGCCCGATGGTCGCACCCTCAGCTTTTACAGCAACCGGGACACTGGCCGCTGGAATATTTACCTCATGCAGGCCAACGGCACGCGCGTCCGCCAGATCACCGACAGCGACGGGCGCGACGGCAACCTCGTCTGGTCGCCCGATGGCCGCCATGTCGCCTTTGACTCCACCCGCAGCGGCAACCTTGAGATTTACGTGATGGAGGCCGCCTGCATGGACGCGCCCGCCACCTGTACGCCGCGCCAGCTTACCCACCACGCCGCCGCCGACCGTTACCCCACATGGTCGCCCGATGGCCGTTATCTGCTGTTCGAGTCGGTGCGCTATGAGTATTACGAGATTTTTCGCATCCGCGCGGATGGCAGCGACCTGACCCGCCTGACGCGCAACACCAGCCCGGATTGGGGCGCGAACTGGTCGCCAGACGGCACACAGATCGCTTTCGCCTCCAGCCGGGGCACGTCGTGGGATATTCACGTGATGCCCGCCGATTGTGACAAGCTGCGCGGCGGCTGTGAGGCGCACACGCGCCGCTTGATCGAGCATCCGCACGACGACTCGCTGCCGCAGTGGTCGCCCGATGGCCGTTATCTGGTCTTCGAGGCGTGGATAGGCGATAACTTCGAGTTGTTCATCGCCGCCGCCGATGGCAGCGGTTTGCAGCGCCTGACGTTTAACGACACCGACGATACACAGGCGGTGTGGTGGCCTTGAGGGAACGTCCGATCACACACCTGATCGTCCGGGCAGGGGTGGCGCTGCTGCTGTTCTGGGGGGCGCTGGCGCTGCTGGTAGGGCTGGGCGCGCGCCTGCTGGACGGCCTGCCGCGCCAGCAGCTTGCTTATTACGGGCAGGGCAAGGAAGGCGGCGCGATTTACCTGCTGGATGTGCCGCGCGCGCTGTCGCAGGTGCTTTACCCCACGCGCGACTGGGTGTTCAGCCTGGCGTGGTCGCCCGACGGCGAGCAGTTGGCCTTTACCGTGCGCGATACCGAAGGCCGTTACCGCCTGTACAGCTTTACAGTGGGCGAACGCCAGGCGCGCATGGTCACTGACTTCAGCGCCAGCAACCAGCCGGTCGCGTGGTCGCATGACGGGACGCATATCATCTTTGAATCGCTCACCGCCGCCAGAAACACGCTCTACAGCGTCGAGGTCAGCACCGGGCAAACCCGCCTGCTGCTGCGGAACAAGCCGGAGCGCTGGAGTACCGGGTTTAGCTGGTCGCCAGAGGGTGATCGCGCGGCCTTCGCCGCCTTCCTGCAGGGCAGCGACGTTGATGTTTACATCCTCAGCAGCGACTGCCTGCAAGTGTGGGAAGGCTGCGACGACGAGCCGCTTGCCAGCAGCCGCGCCCGCGACGATTCGCCTGTGTGGTCGGGCGATGGGCAGCGTATCGCCTTTCTTTCAGACCGCAGCGGCCCGCTGCTGGTCTATACGCTGGATGCCGACTGTGCCGGGGAGACGCGGGCGGGCTGTGATGCCGACGCGCGCCCGGTATCGTCCACGCTGGAAGCCTACCGAACCTCGCTGGCGTGGTCGCCCAGCGTGCGCTGGCTGGTGTTTGGCGTATCCCCCGGCGGCTTTGGCTCCACCCTCTACCTGGCCGACATGGCCTGTACCGACTGTGAGCCGCCGCTGTACCGCGTCACGCCGGACGGCGAGGCTGACCTGATGGCCGCGTGGTCGCCGGATGGCCGCACGCTGGCCTATATCTCGCGCCGCTTTAACCTGTTTGCCGATGTCGCCGTGCTGGATGCCGCCTGTGCCGACACGCCGCGCGGCTGTCTGGGCGCAGGCCGCCGTCTGACCAACAGCACCCTTCAGGCGTGGTATCCGGTGTGGCGGCCATGACTCATGCGTAGGGGCGGGTTTGAAACCCGCCCGCGATAACGGCGAACGACCCGTAGGGGCGCGGCACGCTGCGCCCTCGCACATGCTGTCCGCTGCAAAACAACACAATCCAGTTTAGAGCTTTTCAGAAGCCGCACCACAGGCGGGTGGTTTTAATCCAGCTTAAATACAACGCGCGGTAAGCGGGCTATACTGAGGTCACAGTTTAAACTCGTGCTGGCTGTCGTGTGCAGCCAGCGTGTGCTTATCTATTCCACAGGAGAAACGCATGTCTCAGATTGATGTTCGTACCATCGTGCCGCGCGACCGTCACCCGCTGATCTTCAAGACCTTCGACGAACTGAAGCCGGGCGAGTCGTTCGAACTGGTCAACGACCACGCGCCAAAGCCGCTGTATTACCAGTTCATGCATGAGCGCCCCGATCAGTTTGAGTGGGAATATCTGGAAGAAGGGCCGGAAGTGTGGCGCGTTCGCATCAGCCGGACGAAAGCGGAAGGCTGAGCCGATGGCCGAACCCTATACCCTTGTTGAGGACCTCGCAGGGCTGATTGAGAGCATCCAACCGGAGGGCATCGTCAGCCGCACATTTTACCGGGGCGATCAGGTGAAGGGAGTCCTGTTCGGCTTTGATGCCGGACAGGAGCTTTCTGAACACACCTCCACCTATCCGCTGGTCGTCCAGATCGTGCGAGGCGAGGCGACCCTGACGCTGGACGGCGACAGACACGAACTGACGGCGGGGGCGTGGATGCACCTGCCGCCCCGGTTGAAGCACAGTGTTTACGCCAAAACGCCGCTGGTGATGCTGCTGATGATGTTTGAAAAAGCTTGAGAGGGCAGCCATGACGACGATACTGCTGCTTCCCCGCGTGCTGATGATGCTGGCGGTAGCGGTGACGCTGCTGGGCGGGATGGGCGCGGGGCTGGCACGGCTGGGCTGGCAGTTGGACTCGGCCAGCCAGAACTGGATACTGGTGCATGGCCCGCTCATGATCTGCGGCTTCTTAGGCACGCTCATCTGTCTTGAGCGTGCCGTCGCGCTGGCCTCGCGCTACCACTGGAGCATGGTTGTCCCGGCGGTGAATGCGCTTGGCGGCGCGGCGCTGCTGCTGGTGCAGGATGCGGTGCTGGCAAAGGTGCTGCTGACACTGGGCAGCCTGGGCCTGCTGGTGCTGTTCGTGCTGATGCTGCGGCTGCACCCCTCGCGCGATGTGGCGATCATGGCGTTAGGGGCGGCGTGCTGGCTGGTGGGCAACAGCCTGTGGCTGGCCGGGCAGCCGATCTATCAGGTGGTACACCTGTGGGCGGCGTTCCTGATTCTGACGATTGTGGGCGAACGGCTGGAGCTTTCGCGCGTGCGCCGCCTCACGCGCACCAGCGAGAACCTGCTGGCGCTGGCGGTCTTCGTTTATCTGGCGGGCGTGCTGCTCACCATCGTTCATCTGGACGTGGGCATACGGGTGCTTGGCGTGGGCGCAGTCCTGATGGCCGGCTGGCTGCTGCGCTACGACATCGCCCGCCGCACCATCCGGCAAAGCGGGCTGCCGCGTTACATCGCCGCCTGCCTGCTGGCGGGTTATGTCTGGCTGGGCTTTGGCGGCGCGGTTGCCATCTGGAAAGGCGCGGTGTTCGCCGGGCCAGATTACTCGGTCATCCTGCACGCCTTCCTGCTCGGCTTTGTCTTTTCGATGATCTTCGGCCACGCGCCGATCATCCTGCCCGCGCTCACCGGGCTGCACCTGAAGTATTCGCCCATCTTCTATGGGCATCTGGCGCTGCTGCACCTGACGCTGCTTTACCGGACGTATGGCAACCTCGCGGGCGATTTCACGGCACGGCAGCGTGGCGGGCTGCTCAACGTGGTCGCCGTGCTGCTGTTTCTGGTGGTGACGGTCTATTCGGTCTACCGCGAGAACGTCGCCCACCGTGTTTACCAGCGCCGGGAGGCGTGATTTCCCGCGCGGGAACGGTTACTTATCGGCATCAGCCCCCAGTGTTTGGGTCACAAACGAGATGATCTGGTCAATGCCGATAGGCTTCACCAGAACTTTGTCTGCCAGTTCTTCGGCAGCCCGCGCGCCTGTTATATCCGCAGTGATGACGACGACTACCGTCCTGGCAAGGCGCTCGTCACTGCGGATATATTTCAGCACGTTCAGCCCGGAGATGCCCGGCAGATGCAAGTCCAGCATCACCAGATCAGGAACGCTTTCCTTCAGACGGGCGAGCGCCTGCTGCCCATCAGTAATCCATTCGGTTTCTAACCCCATCTGAATATAGTCGGTCAGGATTTCATAAAAGATACTGCCCAGTTCAGGATCGTCTTCAACAATAAGCACTGTAGATGGCATTTAAGATGCCTCCTCATGAATATTCAACGGTAAAGTTACGATAAAAACACTTCCTTTACCGGGTTGGCTGTTTAACTGGATTTCCCCGCCCATCATCGTTGTCAGGTGTTTGACAATAGACAACCCTAATCCTACGCCACGATTGGTCTCACGAGTCATTGAGCCGTCCACCTGCCAGAAGGCGTCAAAGATATAATCCTGGTCTTTTTCCCCAATGCCGGGGCCGGTATCGGCCACTTCAAGCTGCCAGTGCGTGGCATCCGGGCGCTTGATGCTGACGTGAATGCTGCCCTGCTGCGTGAATTTGATGGCGTTGCCGACGATGTTCGAGAGGATTTGCATCACCCGCTCAAAGTCGCCGTAGATCACACGCGGCATTTCGGGATCGAGTTCGGCAGTAAAGGCCAGCCCTTTACGCTGTGCCAGCGGCTCCAGCGTGTTACTTAAGGTAACCAGCAACTGCCGAGGGTGAAACGGCTTTTCATGGATTTTGATCTGGCTCGTCTGGGACTGTGCCTCCTCAAGCAGGTTGTTAAAGAAGCTGACTAACTGTTCTGCATTCATCAGAATCTGGTCAATCTTCTGCTGCTGACGCTCGTTTAACGTCCCATAGTAGCCGAGCATCTCCGCGCTCATGGTGATGATGTTCAGTGGCGTGCGGACATCGTGGCTGACGTTTGCCAGAATCTGGGTTTTCAGCCGCAGCGCCTCCAGCGCCTGATCGCGCGCCTGCGCCAGTTCAACCTGCGCCTGCCGTCGCTCGGTGATCTGGTTCTGAAGCTGATGGTTGGACTGCTGAAGCTCCTGTGTGCGCTGTTTGACGCGCTCCTCCAGCAGATTGTGCGACTGCGCCAGCGAGACCACCATCTGGTTCAGGTTTTCGGCCATTTTTGCGATCTCGTCGTGGCCGTGCGCTGTCAGCCGCAGCGAGAGGTTGCCGCTGTGCCGGATTTCGCTGATGAAGCGGTGAATCTCGATCACGCGCACCAGTATCAGCTTTTCCATTAACAGCAGAATGGCCGTGATAAACACCAGTCCAAAAATCGCCAGCAGCACGGAGAAGTGGAAGATCGTGGTTAGCCCTTGCTGGTAGATGGTGCGCTCCAACTGGATTTCCAGAATGAGAAGCGGGTTGTTAAACGTGTCTCTGATGAGCGTGTATACCGACAGATACGATCCATTATACGGGACGGTCAGGGCGGCGGGAGAATGTACGATGACCTGCGTGGTTGTATCGCTGCCAAGCGCTGCGTGGGCTTCCTCGACGGAATAGGCGGTGATCGGAAGTTGCAGAGAGTCGGACAGGTATTGCACACGTGCCGCATCAAAATAGCGCCCTAAGATGAGCGCGCCGTGACGCGGCCCTGTGGAGTCATTGGTTAAGATCGAGCTAGAGACGAACTGGACCACGCCTGCCGAAGTCTGGAAAAAGCCATGCACGTGATCCAGCTCACCGGGCAGATCAAGCACCGGGCTGCCAGGGTAAATGACGTGATTGAGGTCTGGGAGTGGTGTTTCCTCGCCTGTTTCCAGATCAATGTGCTTGGCATAGACCAGTTCGGTGTCGTTATTCACGTACAGAAGCATGTTCAGATCGAGGTTCGTCAGCGCGTCATTCGACAGATTCCCCTCGATGTATGCCGGGTTAAGGTCTAACACGAAGTTATAGGTATCGTCCCAGTGGCCCCAATCCACCCCGACCCGAGTTAAGGTTTCAAAGTTGCTGGAGAGGGTATTTTCCAGTACCAGCATGTTGCGCTCTGCCTGCTGGTATTCGATATCGAGGTAGCCCTGTGTAAGCACCAGATAGGTGATCAGCAGCATCACAGCCATGAAGCTGATGAAGATCACCCCCAGTACGTACAGGGTTTTGGCACGTATACTCATGGCTTAGTTTGTTCACCTGTTACATCACATTACAACCTTATTATACGCCCGCCATTAATTGTTTTGAAGTTAAGAATAAACGCAGAATACAGGCGGTAATTATTTATCGGCAATGATCTTGGGCCGGTGTAGAGACAGCGCTTGCAACCCTGCCGGAGCAGCGTGGATGAGAGAGGGGATAGTTAAAAAAGCGCGGCGCGGGAAGCGCTTTGCAGGCAGGTGTTGCGGCTTAAGAGCGCTGCGAAGCGGCGAAACCACCGAGGGGTTTCACACGCGGCCAGATGAGGACGGCGAACAGGGCAACAGCCGCCAGTGTCAGCAGCCGCCCCGCAAACGTCAGCGCAGACACCACAAACCATGAGCCGAGGTTGTTGAACAGAATGCCCGCGTTGAGCAGGACAAAGCTCCACCAGCCCAGACTGACCCGGCCATAGCGCGGCTCGCCGCTGAAGCGCGGCAGTATCCAGAAGGCGATGCCCATCACGAACTGGATCGTCCAGCCGAAGATCATCAATTCGATGTGCGAGTTCAGCAGCCGCCATGCCCAGCTATAGATGGGAACCCCTTTGTGGAACAGGATAAGCCCGCCGAACAGAAAGCCGAGTCCCATTTGCAGCATGGAAGCACGTACCAGCCAGACGCTTAGTTTAGGCATGATTAACGCTCCTTGATCCTTCCCCACGTGTTGAAGATGAAGCCCCAGCCAGCGGCCAGCAGCAGCAGCGAGGCGACCGCCAGTGTCCAGCCCAGCCCGGCCTGCGGGGCCAGCACGACGGCTGGCTCGCCAATCGCGCGCAGGACCATGCCGACGTTCAGCGAGATCAGCACCATCCAGCCGACCCATTCCTTGCCCCGAGGTTTTTCCTTCGAGTATTTGGGGAACATCCAGTAACCTACGCCCATAATCACCTGTGTCACCCAGCCGATGAACAGGAAGTGCAGGTAAACCGGGCGCAGTACGTGCAGACTGGCCGACCAGCCCATGACCGGCTGCGCCAGCAGCGCCGCCCCCATCATCAGGCCGATGACCAGATAAAGCATTCCAATTTTGATAAACCAGCGGGATAACGTGGGCATTACTGACTCTCTCTTGTGGCATTCAGGGAGCGGGGAAGGCGTGCGCCTCCCCCGCCTGCGATAACCGTTTAGTGACCTGTGGTATCCATCTCACCTTCGCTGTGGTAGATGTCCGGGTTCTCATCGCCTTCGACGATCAGATAACCCGCCAGACCCCGTTCCATACGGCTGAGCGCGTGGTCAACCAGGATGAAATTGCCCGGCACGTCTGTGGTAAATTCTACCATCGTCGCGCCACCCGGTGGCACGAGGGTGGTCTGAACATCCGTCAGCGGCGGGGACGTGATGGATGCCTGATCGTACACCCGATCAAAGATTTCGCCAATGACGTGGAACGATGAGGTGAAGTTCGGCCCGCCGACCCCGAAGAAAATGCGTACCGTCTCGCCAACTTCAGCACGCAGCGCGTAGTCTTCCTGCGTCAGCGCGCCAGCCGCGCCGTTAAAGACGAAGTATTCCGGGTGTTCGTCCAGCATTTTCTGGTAGCTGAAGTCCAGATGCCCGGCGGTGCCGTAGGGCTGCGCGGTATAAAGCTCGCCCTGCATCACGTAGAACTCGCGGTCAACAGGCGACAGGCCGCCTTCCGGCTCCACCAAAATCAGCCCGTACATGCCGCTGGTGATGTGATGGGCAACGCTGGCTGTGGCGCAGTGATAGACGTACAGGCCGGGGTTCAGTGCCTTGAAGGTGAACGCTGTCGTGTGGCCCGGCAGGGTTTGCGTGTAGACCGCGCCGCCGCCCGGCCCGGTGACTGCGTGCAGGTCAATCGAGTGCGGGAGCTTGCTGGATTCGTCGTTGTGCAGGATGATCTCCATCGTGTCGCCGACCATCATCCGCAGCATCGGCCCCGGCACCTGACCGTCAAAGGTCATATAGTTGTAGGTCGTACCGTCGGCCAGCACACCGTCCACTTCGATGGCGTTTAATTCCACGACATGATGCTCCGCCTCGCGCTCACCGATGGGCGCTGGCACATTGGTGGGATGGTGGATGATGGAAACCGCGTCCGCGACAGCAGGGTTCACGCTGGTCGTGTCTGGTTCGTGCGGCGCGGCGGCGTGGTCAGCGGTGTATGTTTCGTCGGCGGCTGCGGCGGGGCTGTCCTCGCTGGCGATCACGCGCAGCAGGCCGAACATCCCGATTTCACGATGGCCGGGGATGGAGCAGTAATAATCGAATTCGCCGGCTTCGTCGGCGACAAACTCCACCGTCACGGTCTGTTCGGCCTCGAGCAGTTCGCCCGTGTAAACGTCGAACGCATCAATCTTCAGGTCGTGCAGGACGGGATCGCCGTTAATGACGGTCAGGCGTACAGTGTCGCCCTGATTGACGACCAGCTCCGGGTTGATTACCCCGTCAATGTCGCCGCCTACGCCGATAAAGGCCATGGCCGGGGTGCTGCCGATGATCGTGCGTAGGGTGAATTCCACCACTTCGGGCTGTGTTTCCACCTGCGCGACGAGCAGCGGCGCATCCGTGTGCGATACATGAGCCACAGCGGGCGTTTCCTGTGCGGTCGTCGTGTTCGGGACGATCTGAATCTGTATGGGCAGCAGCAGCAGGATCAGGACGGTACATCCGATCAGGGCGGCTGCCACAAGGTTAGGGTTGATCTGTTTGTTCACCTCAGTATTCCTCTCGTGGTTCACGTTTCACGATTAAAAAGGGTAGTTCAATTGCACCAACCGGGCAGACATCCTCGCACGCGGTGCAGTAGGTACAAAGGGATGGGTGATGCAGGGACGCTTTGCCGTTCTGCTGTGCCAGCGCGCCCGTCGGGCAGGTTAGCACGCATTCGCGGCATCCCGTACACAGATCAAGGTTAATGCGTGGCAGCCACGAGTCGTCGTGCTGGTTCATTCCGCAGCCACTTCCTCCAGCAGGCCAAACTCCACCATAATCTGGTGCGCCCACTGCTGCAGGCGCG
Organism: uncultured Anaerolineaceae bacterium; assembly: GCA_964548765.1. GTDB lineage: Bacteria > Chloroflexota > Anaerolineae > Aggregatilineales > Phototrophicaceae > JAIOHN01. The sequence continues at coordinate 574 of CAZJSU010000100.1, read as the reverse complement.
GCGCGGTGAGTTCGCTCTGGTGATCTTCGTCCAGCGACAGCCCCATAAAGGCTTTGCGGTCGGGGGTCAGCGCCAGCGACTCTTCAAATTCGTAGCCTTCCGTACTCCAGTAGCCGACCAGTTCGCCGCCTAGTGCCAGCACTTCTTCCCCCAGCATCCCGATGGCATCCTGAAAGGTGTCCGGGTAGCCATACTGGTCACCCAGGCCGAAGATGGCGACTTTTTTAGTGGAGAAGTCCACGCTTGCCAGGTCGCTCCAGAAAATGTCCCAGTCGTCCTGCAATTCGCCGATGTTCCATGTGGGAATGCCAAAGATGAGATAGTCGTAACTGTCCATTTTGGCCGCGTCGGTCATGCCGATGTTATGTACCTCAACCAGGTCTTCCTCAATGCCGTTGAGGATGTCGCGCAGGTCGTAGGCGACGTACTCGGTATTAGAAGTGCTGCTGCCATAAAACAGACCAATTTTGGTCATGTCTGTCTCCTTTACTTACTGCTTCGTTACCTGTTGCCAGGGGGTTTTCTCAAGGGCGACCTTCAGGTCGGCCTCGGTGAAAATAAAGCCCTTGCCCGC
>CAZJSU010000099.1:0-16228 GCA_964548765.1 uncultured Anaerolineaceae bacterium | reverse complement strand
ATCTTCTCCACACCTTCGATCCAACCTTTAATCCATTCCTGCGGCTGGTTGCCCAGACGCTCGTGGTAGGGCTGGAACGTGGGGCCGGGGCGAGAGATACCGATGACCCAGAAGTTGTCAGCCGCGATTTCCAGAAGCTCGGCCATCGCTTCAATCTGGCCTTCCTGGCTCGGCTGCTGACCCACCTGCTCGTACTGCACGCGGATGTCCTTGATTTCCTGCGGCGGTTCAATCTGCACAGCTTCCTGCGCGTTGGAGTACCAGTAGAACCAGCCATTACCGTACATACCAAACAACTCGCCCGGTACATAGTAACGTGGGTCAAGAAGCGCGGTCAGACCTGCGCCGCCTTCACCAGTGAACATCGCGGCCTGGATGTTGTTCTGCTCACGCTGCTCGCTGAAAACATCGTCAGACACGGCGTTCAGCAGGACTTCCACGCCAACCTCGTCCCAGTAGCCGATCAGCAGTTCAGCAACCTGTACCCAGTTTGCCTGCCATGCCAGCTCGTTCACGACGGTGAACACGAACGACAGGCGGTCACCATCCGGGCGCAGACGATAGCCTTCGGCGTCGCGCTCAGGAACAACCATGTCGAGGTATTCATTCGCCAGCTCAACATCGTACTCGATGTACTGGTTCGCCAGACGCTCGTTATAAAGCGGCGAGCTTTCCAGCGGCCCAACCTGCGCCGGCACACCCTGACCGAAGTGAACGATCTCGATCACTTCTTCGCGGTTAATCGCGTGTGACATGCCGATGCGGAAGTTGATGTCCGCGAAGATTTCGGCCAGAACCGGGTCCTGCGCGTTACGATTGAAGTGGATGGAGTTGGTGTTCGCGCCATCACTGATCGGGAACGAAATGCGGATCGGCGCGCCGGAATCCAGCGCGTCGAAGAAGAACTCGCGCCCGGTCGGGTCCTTGATGTAGTCAATGTCGCCGTTCGCCAGCGCCAGGTTGCGGGCTTCATTGTCCTGATAGGAAACGCCGATTACCTCGTCAATGTACGGCAGTTGGTTGCCTTCGGTGTCAACCTTCCAGTAGTAGGGGTTGCGCGCCATGGTCATCTGCGTGCCGCCGCCCAGAACGCTGGTTGGCACCCACGGGAACAGCAGAGGACGATCCAGGTTGTTGAAGTAGTTATTGGTGTCATCGACAGGACCAGAAGCACGCAGGTTGAACAGGCCTTGCCAGTCTTCCACGCCATCGGTAGAGGCAACGAGTTCATCAACGTTCTCGTTGTAGTCTGCGTGGAACTGCGACAGGTAGTGCTTGGGGAACCATGTCAGGTGACGACCGTTCCACTGCGCCAGATTGAAAAGGAACGTGCCGTACGGATTGGCAAAAGTAAACGCGACGGTGTAATCGTCAATTTTCTCTGCCTGGAATTCAGCGGCACCTTCGCGCGGCAGCCAGTCTGCGGTGGGGCCGCCAACGCTCAGTTGCTCGTTGAACAGCACGTCTTCGATATAGAACATGATGTCGTCAGCGGTAAACGGCTCACCGTCTGACCAGCGCATCCCTTCGCGCAGGTGGAAGGTGTAGGTGCGAACGTCGTCGCTGATCTCCCAGCTTTCGGCGATGTTCGGAACCACGCCGGAGAAGTCAGGTGCCCACGCAACCAGGTTCTCCCAACCAGCGACGTACCACATACCGCCCCAGCCGGGATTATTCCCGGTAAAGCCGACGCGCAGCGAACCACCGTACTGCCCAACTTCGCTGACAGGCGTTACGACGGCAGGGTTCGCCGGTAAACGCTCTTCCAGCGCTGGCAGATTACCTGCCTCGACCATCTCCGTTAAAATTGGAGACTCGTTGTACGTGCTTTGCCCGACGACTGGTACAGCCATCACGACCAGCAGCAGCATCAAAAGCACCATGAAGTAAATTTTACGCATATTTAGCCTCCCGCAATTCGCGTAAGTCTACGGAATTATTTGAAAGTTTATTACGGATGAGATAGATCGTTCTCACTATGTTCGCTTCTACACCTCCCTGAACGCTACCGGATGTGAAATACGCCTTCAAACTCACACTGCGGGCAGATGCCCACAGACTGGCGACACTTATGGCTGCTGCGCTTTGGCCCGTGCTTCTCGATAGGCTTTCGCGTCAAAACGACGGCGCTCGCCTTCTAGCTGATAGTCCAGCCGATCAACGCCAAGCGCGTTCAGCACGACCTGCTCCACAGGCGAATAATCAGCAGGGTCGGCACGGTTGAAATTCATCGGTTCTCTTAAAGCAACAGGGGGATTAGTGATAAATCGGGCTTTTCCAGAGTGGTTTTGAGAAGATGCGTGAAGCATATAGGGGTGCATGAGGATGACATCACCCGTTTTCCCCGTGACTTCCCTGAAATCCCGGCACTCTGTAATAAAGTTGCCGAACCCACCTTCAAACGGGTGAATGCCCTCGCGGTTGGCATTCAGGTATTCGGCGACAGGCTTAATCGAGTCGCTGGCGATAAATGTGCCGCCGCCCTGCGGCTCTATGTCGCGCCAGACCACGATGACCAGAAGCCCCTGCTCCGGGCTGTCCAGAAAATGCCAGAAGAAATCGCCATCCTTGTGCCAGCCACCCGACTCAGGCGAGGGGGGAACCCATTCACGGTCAGCACCCAGCTTGAAGTTGACGATGTAGCCGTCCCACCAGCGCACAGGCTGGACGATGCGGTCTTCGCCGCCGAGCAAATCACAGATTGCGCCGTAGGCTTTGGGGGCAAAATCCTTAACGAGGACCGCGCTGTCGTTGGGCATGTGAACAATCGGGCGTTCCCATGTGTCGGGGTCGGCCTCGACATACCCCAGACGATCAAACGCCGCAGCCGTTGACTGGGCCGCAAATTGAGGATCAAAGCAGTCTGTTAGATGGATAAACCCATAATCGAGAAAATGTTGAATCTGTTCTGGTGAGAGTGTCTTGTATTCCATAAGTTACCTTTTGAAGTCTGGCACGTTTATGCCGCCAAACCCTGACCAATACGATAAGGATATTTTAAATCTAACGACGGAATGATACCACGAAACCGCTTTATGTTATGCTGTAACATTTATAACGTTACAACATAACATATACTTTAAAGTTGGCCGCCTGTCAAGAAAATGCTGTTTTTCACAGGCTCAAAGCTCTACGGCTTATCCCGCACGGCGCTGGCGTTGATGATATGAGGTTCTGTGGAGAACAAAGACACATTGATCTGTATTACAAGCGTTACGCGATCATCCTCGAAATCATAAGTCAGCGTATAGACATAAGGCGTCTCGTATAACCGGACAAGCATCACATAACGTTCCTCAGTAAGCCACGCCCCGCTGGCGACGAACGGCTGTGACTCCGTGAGCCATATCTCATTAAACAGCGCGGTGTGGCCGCTTTGCCATTGACCATGCCCGGCGGCGAGGCTTGCTTCCCCCTGCCCGGTTTTTGCGGTCAGCGTGCATCCGGCTTCTGTAAAATCCAGCGCGAAGCGTTCAACCCCTAAGTGATTAGGCTCGGCAGCGTAGGTCTTGCCCGTAACCCGGCTGACCAGCGGCGACCCGGCCTGTCCATCAATGGGCGCATAAGCGAGGCTGGCTGTTTTCTCGGCAAGCAGGTTATGGCTTTCCGCATCCTGCGCGGAGTCCCCGGCCTTCAGCCCCGGCACCAACACCTCCCAGACGAGATTCATCACCACCTGCATATCCTTAGCCGCGCTGGTCATCGCCAGCACCGCGTCATGTTCTTCCATCACGATGCAGAACTGACCGAACGCGCCATCCCCACGATAAAACCCGTGCTGGCATCGCCAGAACTGATACCCATACCCCTGCGCCCAGTCACTGTTGGGGTCATCCCCGTTCGACACCTGCGCGGAGGTCGCTGCTTCAATCCACGCCTCGCTCAGGAGCTGCTTGCCCTGCCACACCCCTTTTTGCAGATATAGCTGCCCAAACCGGGCAATATCCTCTGTAGTAATGCTCAGCCCCACGCCCCCTAACGTCACCCCATGAGGCGATTCCTGCCATGTCGGGTTTTTAATGCCCAGCGGTTCAAACAGGCGCGGCTTCAGGAAATCAAGCAGTTTGCTGCCTGTCGTCCGCTGGATAATTTCCGACAGCATGTAAGTCGCCCCGGTATTGTAGAGAAAGTGGGTTCCCGGCGGATGGACGATGGGCGCTTCAAAGAACCCTTTTGCCCAGTTCCCGTCTGCGCGCTCGTACATAAGCGGAAACGGCTTCTCGTCATGACCTGTGGACATGGACAGAAGATGCTTCACCTGCATCGCGGCCAGATGCTCACTCACCTGCTCCGGCGCGGCATCCGGGAAGAACGAAAGTACCTTGTCCTCAACCGTAAAGTAACCCTCACTGACCGCCATCCCCACCGCTGTAGACGCAAAACTTTTGCTCAGGGAGAACATCATGTGCGCTATGTGCGGCCCATAGGGCCACCACCAGCCTTCGGCGACGACACAGCCATTTTTTAAGAGCATGAAGCTGTGGACTTCCTGCCCGCTCTGCTCGATGGCGTTGATGAAGTCGAGGACTGCCGCAGACGCGATCCCCTGCGCTTCTGGCGAAGTGCGTACGAAACCGGACTCTACAAGCTCAGGCATAAGAGAACCTCCATTGTTGTTCAGGTATGGTCAAGCTGCCGCGATGACTCGCTGTCTAAGATTATGCGTTGACCCAATATTTTTACCAGCGGGTGGCATCTATGTCATCTCTACACCACGCCCGTTTCGCAGGGACGCGATACAGCGCATCCGGCACATGCAACACCACCCCACTGATCACGCCTTCTGGCGCTGAGGTTTGTACTTTGTAATCGTGAAAATAACAAATATAAAGAAACTTTACGTTATAACAGAGTTTTTACACCTAAAATCAAATTAGGTGAAACACCTGCTGCGGCAAGGCTTCTGTCTTTACCCAAAGGGTTTACGCCTCGCTTTATTCGAATGGTGGTCACTATGCAACAAGGATTGATAGGAAGACGGATTTTCATATTTGAAGACGATGTGGGCAATCGCGCTGTCATGCAGACACTGCTGGGGCAGGAAGGCGCTGCGGTTGCGTTCGATCGCTGGGGTCAGGACTATCAAAAAAAACTGGAAAACTTCGCTCCTATTGACATTATTTTACTTGATCTGATGTATCCAAATAATGTTAGCGGCTTTGATATTTTTGACCACATCAGCCAGCTCCCCGCTTTTGCCGATGTCCCCATCGTCGCCGTGTCAGCGGCTGACGCGCAGCCCGCTATGCAAAAAGCCAAAGAAAAAGGCTTCGCGGGCTTCATCAGCAAACCTATTAGTGTACGAGATTTCCCCAAGCAGTTGAGCAGTATTCTCGACGGTCATCCTGTTTGGGGCAGCATGTAGTCCTTTTAAATCGTTCACCAGGCCAGATAAGGATAGACAATGCAGCAACCGATTCGCGCCCTCATCATTGACGACAACAAGACCGACCAGAAGGTCATTGCGCATCTGCTTGCTATGGAAGGGGCAGAGATTGTCCAGATTTACGATCCGTCAGAACTGGCAGCGAAGATTCAGACGCTGGCGGATATGGACATCGCCTTTGTGGACCTGGAGATGCCGCACTTAAACGGCTATCAGGTCCTGGAACTGCTCACCGAGAAGTACGGCACCAGCGTACCGATTGTAGCCTGCACGGTGCATACCAGCGAGGTGAACACGGCAAGAAACCTCGGCTTCCACAGCTTTATTGGCAAGCCCTTGAACGTGGCGCAGTTTTCAGGACAGGTGAACAGGATTTTACGCGGCGAATCGATCTGGGATTTTAAGTAAGCCGGGAGGCACGATGCGCTGGTTTCAGAGCATATACGTCAAGGTCACATTTTTAGTAATTGTGACCCAGATCACCATCATGTCGGTGATCGGGGCCATTTACTACAACAATTTCAGCGCGCAGGTGGATGGAAGCCTGAGAGAGCGCATCGAAATCCCCGCGCGCCTGCTGGAGTCGTCGCGCGGGCGGCTGGTCAGCCTGAACAGCTCTGAAGCAGTGCGTGTGCAGGTCGGCGAGAGCGTGGCTGATGTGATGGTCGTGAATTCCAGCCAGAACGTGGTCTTCTCGCTGCGTCCTGAGTTTAACGGGCGCAACATCCAGAACATTGCCAGCCTTGATCCAGCATGGTTCGACTTTACAAACCCTCAAACACGCATCGAGGAAATTGACGAAGGCGAAGAACCATTTCTCGTCAGCCTGACTCCCATACGCGGCGTGGTGGATGATCGGCCATCCATGTTCGTCTACACCAAAGTAAGCACCTCAGAAGCGCGGGCTGAAAAACAGAACATCGCTGGCCTAATTATTGCCGGGACGCTCATCACGGCGGTGATTACGTCTGTGATCCTCTTCCTGTTGTTCTACTTTCAGGTTTTCAAGCGTTTGAGCGCGGTTGTGAATGTCCTCAACGCGGTCAGCGAAGGCAACCTGCAAACCCGTATCCCCAACGCCAACTCGAAAGACGAAATCGGCGTTTTGCAGCGACGGCTTAACGCTATGGTGGAGCGTCGTGGACATGCTGAACGCACGATCTCTGAACTGAACACCAACCTGCGCACCCTGAACACCGAACTGGAACAGCGCGTCATAGAGCGCACGCAGCAGTTGGAGATCGCCGCTGAAGCGGCTGAACGTGCTAATCAGGTCAAGTCGCAGTTCCTTGCCGCCATGTCTCATGAACTGAGAACCCCGTTAAACGCGGTCATCAATTTAAGCCAGTTTGTCGCCAACGGCGTGATGGGCGAAGTGAACGCCGAACAGTCCGACGCGCTCAATCTGGTCGTGAACAGCGGGCAGCACCTGCTTGGCCTGATTAACGACGTGCTGGACATCTCGAAGATCGAAGCGGGCGCATTCAAATTATTTGTCGAGCCTGAAGTTGACCTGAACAACGCGCTAAAAACTGTGGTTGCAACTGCCGAAACGCTGACAAAGGACAAGTCTGTCACGATCGTCAACCAGATTGACGAAAACCTGCCCAGGATCATCGGTGACAGGCAGCGTATCACCCAGATTATGCTGAACCTTGTTTCCAACGCGGTCAAATTCACCGAAGAAGGCAGCATCACCATCCACGCGCACGTACAAGGCGACAACATCCTGTTAGGGGTCGAGGACACAGGGCCGGGTATTCCGGTTGAAGATCAGGAAATTGTCTTTGAAAGTTTCCGCCAGACGGAAACCGGTTTAAAAGTGGGTTCTGGTACAGGGCTTGGTTTACCGATTTCAAAGCGGCTTGCACAAGCGCATGGTGGAGAACTATGGCTCGAAAGCGAGCCGGGCAGTGGCGCGCATTTCCAGGTGCTGCTGCCGATTCGCTCCGAGCTTCTACAAAAGGAAATACGAGTACCAGAAGGGCTGCACTGATGACAACGAACCCAGTATTTGTCTATGTTGAAGACGACGCAGTGAGTCGGTCAATCATGCAAACGATGTTGTGCCGGGTGATGGGCTATGAACACCTGACAGTCTTCCCGGACAGCACCGACTTCATCACGAAGCTCGAAAGTTTACCCGCCAGACCTGATGTGATCTTCCTCGATATTCACGTTCAGCCTTATAACGGCTTCCAGATGCTGGATATGCTGCGCGGCCATGAGCGCTACAAAGAGACATTCGTAGTGGCTTTAACCGCCAGTGTGATGAATGAAGAAGTCAAGCAGCTACGTGAGGCTGGCTTTGACGGCGGGATCGCCAAGCCGCTTGATCAGGCGCACTTTTCCGACTTAGTGCAGAGTATTTTGCGGAGGGAGAGTGTCTGGCATATTCGATGATTTTCACCTTTTTTCAGTAATCGTTTGATAGTAAAAGCGACACATTTAAGGACGAGTCAATGTTAAAATCAATTCAACTGCGAATCGCTATTGTGAGCGTCGTGGCGCTGCTGTTGCTGGCAGGCATCGCCGCTGCACAGGAGCAGGAGCCTGTCACGCTGCGCTTTGCGTGGTGGGGCAGCGAAAACCGCCACACACGCACGAATCAGGTCATTGACCTGTTCGAGGAACAGTACCCCTGGATCAACATCGAGGCCGAGCCATTTCTGTCCTTTGATGACTACTGGATCGCCATGACCGCGCAGGCGACCGCCGGTAACGCCCCCGACCTTATCCAGCAGGATTATTCACGCATTGAGGAATGGGTAAAAAACGATTGGGTGATTCCGCTGGATGATTTTGTAGAGGATGGGACGATTGATCTGTCCAATGTCTCCGAAACAAACGTGGCTGGCGGGCGCGTTAACGATGGCTTATACGCCATCAGCCTCGGCACGAATTCATACGGCATGATGATTGACGTGGATATGTTTGAAGAGGCCGGGCTTGACCTTCCTGAACAGGACTGGACATGGGCGGACTTTGAAGAGATTTGCATGGCGCTTCATGAACGGCTGGATCGGTGGTGTGTCGGCGGCTATCTTGGCAATGACAATAGCTGGACTGCCCTCTGGCTGGGGTATGGGATGCTGCCCTTCGCGCCACAAGCTACCGGACTCGGCTATGAAGATGACGCGCCGCTGGTGGAGTTTCTGAACATGATGCTGCGCCTGCAGGAAGCTGGCGCTATCCCCAATCGCGCTGTCCAGATTACGGTTGAAGGCGCTGTTGAGGATGAACTGATTATCTCTGGTGAGGCGGTGATGGCGAACATCTGGAGCAACCAGATGGTCTCGGTCTGGAATCTGGCTGGCGAAGACCGCGACTTTATCATGACCCACCTGCCGCGCCCTGCCGATGGCTGCTGCTCGCAAAACTTTGTGAAGCCGTCCCAGTTCCTGAGCATCGCCGCCAATTCAGAACACCCCGAAGAAGCCGCCATGTTCATTGACTTCTTCACCAACTCGCTCGAAGCCAATCGTTTCCTGCTGGCCGAGCGCGGCGTTCCGATCTCCAGCGCTGTTCAGGAAGACCTGACCAACTACGTCTCCACAGCGCAGGCGCGGATATTCGAGTTTCTGGCGCGCGTCGAAGCAGACAGCAGCCCGCTGCCGCCGCCCGATCCAGCGCTGCACGCCGTCATAAGAGACGACCTTTACGGCCCCATCCTGCGCGATGCGGTCATGTTCGAGGAAATAACGCCGGAGGAAGCAGCGGCGCTCTTTAGAGAACAGGTCAACGCCCTGCTGGCAGGCGAATAACACCACACCCTAACTAACGCGAAAAGGCGCGGGATCGTACGACCCCGCGCTTTTGTTACGCACCACTTTTACTGAAGTTACTTGACCGCCAGACGCTCGATCAACGCCTGCAGGTCTTCAGCAGCCTGGTCAACTGTGGACTGGCCGTAGGCGACCTGCTGGCCGATCAGCTCAAGCTCGTTCACAAATTCCTGGTCATTCGGCAGGTTCGGCCCCTGCGGAACGGTGCGGTCGGCCACTGCGTCGTAAATCCTGTAGACTTCCGCGTCAATCGGGGTGGCCTGCTCAGAGATCGCCTGACGCACCACTGGCGAAGAAGGCACACCGCGATTGGTTTCGAGGATTGCGCCCGCCTCTGGGGTGGTCACGAAGAAGTTGACGAACAGCGCCGCCGCTTCCTTATTATCACTGGCGTTGTTGATGCCCAGATACTGGCTCATCTGGATGGCGTAGGCCGGCTCACCGCCTGCGGGCAGCGTCGTCATGCCCAGTTCGTCGGTCATCGCCGCCTGATAGGCCGCGACCTGATTGCTCCAGACCAGACCAATCGCCGCGTCGCCCGCCACCAGTGCGGAGCTGTCCGGGCCGTCTTCGGTGTAGGTGTAGGTGGTATCCGCGTCGGGGATCAGCCCTTCCTCGCGCATATCCGCCCACATCTGAAGCCATGCCCGTGCAGACTCAACCGTCGCATAGGACGTGCCGCCATCATCCAGCGTCCAGATCGGGGTGCCTTGCTGGGTGTAGAAATAGCTCATGTAGTTGGCCGTGTTGGTGCTGTTGTCCACGAACGGCGCGACACCTTCGGGCAGGCTCTCTTTCAGCTCACGGCCATAGTCAAGCAGTTCTTCCCACGTCAGGTTGTCCTCTGGAAGATCAACACCTGCCGCCTCGATCATCGTCTTGTTGTAGGCCAGCACCAGCGTGTTCGTGCCGAGGCTGATCGCGTAGATGTTACCCTCGGCATCCGTCGCCGGGATCAGCGCGGTCTGGTCAAAGCGCTCGGGCGTATCAATCAGAAGCTGCTCGCCGATATAGTCGTTAAGCGGCTCGAGGTACTGGGTGTAATCCGGCCAGTTGCCGCCGAACTGGATCACATCCGGGGCATCGTTGGCCGCCAACTGCGTGTCGAGAATCTGGAAGTGGTCGGCTGTGCCACCGTTCGGCTCGCCGATAACGCTGATCTCGGGGTACGCGGCCTCGAAAAGCTCGATCACCCGCAGCGTTCTGTCAGCGCGGTCGTCGTTGCCCCACCATGCCACGCGGATTTCGGCGGGACCGCCTGTGTAAGGGGGGAGGGAGTCAACATCAACCTGCGCCCCGGCTGGCTGGATGTACGCCACCAGCAGCAGGGTGAACAGTGCCATAAGCCTGATTACGTGAAATTTTTTCACCTTCGATTTCTCCTGTTTCTGCATAATAGATTCATTATCGTTCTTGCGGTCAAAATCAGAATTATCTCATCTGGCCTCATTTCATATACACTTCTCCTGTCATAAAACTATCCCTTTATGCCCGTCGTCGAGATGCCCTGCACGAAGTATCTTTGCAGGGAGAAGAACAGGATAAAGGCGGGAACGATAGAAAGTGTAGACATCGCCAGTGCGCCGCCCCAGTTGGATACTGCGCCCGCGTCGCCAACGAATGTACGCAATGCCCTCGACACCGTGTAAGAGGCTGGTGTTGTGAGGTACAGCAGGTGATTGAAAAAGTCGTCCCACGTCCACAGGAAGGTGAACAGGGCTGTCGTGACCAGCGCGGGGCCTGCAAGCGGGATGATGATACGCAGGTACACCCCTATCTTGCTGCACCCATCAATGATCGCCGCTTCCTCGATCTCTTTCGGCAGGGTACGCATGAACTGCACAAGCAGGAACACGAAGAACGCATCTGTCGCAAGGAATTTCGGCACCAGTATCGGCAGGTACGACCCCACCCACCCGAAGGTGTTAAACATGATATAGCGCGGCACCAGCGTGACATGCCCCGGCAGCATAAGCGTGATCATCATGATTGCGAAAAACATCCCCCTGCCCACAAATTTGAGCCGGGAAAAGGCATACGCCGCCATTGAGCAGGAGATCAGGTTGCCGATAATCGCTATGACACACATCAGGAGCGAGTTTGCGAAGAAGTTCCCGAACGTCGTCCCCGCATAGCCTTTCCACCCGGTGATGTAGTTTTCAACAGTCAGCGCGCTTGGGATAAGCCCCGGATCGCTGAAGATCATATTATTCGGCTTAAACGAACTGACGATCATCCACACCACCGGGTAGATCATTAACACACCCAGCGCGATGATGAACGCATGTGTCAGCCCGTGACGTAAAATCGTATTGGTTCTCATGTGATGTTATTCCCCAACCCCATATGACACCCACAACTTCGATGTCCTGAAAACAATCGCCGTAATCAGCCCGATGATGAGCAGCAGCACCCACGCCATCGCTGACGCATACCCCAGTTCGTGATATGCCCACCCCTGAATGTACATATGGAGGGTATAGAACAGCGTGGAATTGAGTACGCCGCCCCTGCCGCCGCCGATAATATAGGCCTGGGTAAACGCCTGAAACGCGGAGATAAGCTGTATGACCAGATTAAACAGAATGACCGGCGAGAGCAGCGGTATCGTCACGGAAAAGAACTGCTGCACCTTGTTCGCGCCGTCCACGCTGGCCGCGTCGTAGAACTCCTGCGGAATCTGCTTCAGCCCGGCGAGGAAGATAATCATGGACGAGCCGAACTGCCACACTGACAGCAGAATCAGCGTCCAGAGCGCGTAATCAGGGTGCGTGATCCAGCCGGGCAGGTCGGTAAAGCCGAGCGATCCCAGCACCTCATTGACCAGGCCATTCTTCTCGAACAGCTTGCGCCACAACACCGCAATCGCGATGGAGCCGCCCAGCAGCGTGGGGATGTAATACACCGCGCGATAAAACGGCACCCCGCGCAGCCGCTGGTTGAGCAGCATCGCCACAGCCAGCGCGAAGATCAGCTTCAGCGGTACGGACACGAACACATAGGTAAACGTCACCGTCAGCGACTTCATGTAGTACGGGTCTACGCGCATCACCTCGCCCGTAGAGGCCGTGAACTCCGACAGCCCAAACAGCGACCCGAACATTTTGACGTAATTGCCCAGGCCGATCCATTGGGTCGCGTCCGGCTTTGTGAAGTCGTAATCGGTGAAGCTGAGTACCAGCGAGTACCCCATCGGGTAAAGGGTCAGCACCAGAAACCCGACAAGCCACGGCGCGAGGAACAGATAGGGGACGGCGTTGTTCTTGAAAAATTTGCTAATAACGGAAAGTCTGTTTGCCAGAAAACTTTCCCTGCGTTCATTTTGGAGGCGTTCATAAGTTGTCACAGAAGTCTTGTCCCGTCTATCACTGCTGGCAAACGTAAGTAATCCTGATGTAAAAGTTTCTCTTTCATATAACCGTCCTGAACACCCTGTTTATGCTATAAAAAGCATTCATCAACTTATGACTTGCGGATGTTTTTTAGCCTGTCTCCGTGAACGGGGCCGGGCCGGTAGACTCCCGGGTGATGAGTTCGACCTTCGCTGTTGCCACCTGCTGCGGAAGATCGGGTTCCGCCAGGCGCTTGAGCAGCAGTTGAACCGCATCGCACCCACTTTCCTCGGCACCGCCGGAAACAGTGGTGAGCCGGGGTATGGTGTAACTGGAGAACGGGATGTCGTCGAAACCAGCGACCGACAGATCGCCGGGGATGCTCAACCCCAGATCACTTGCGGCACGCATCACGGCAATGGCAAGCATGTCATTGATGACCAGCAGCGCCGTCGGGCGGTCTGGGCGGTTGAGCAGGGAATAGGCCGCCTCATAAGCATCTTCCAGGCTGTCCCCACAATGGACTTCAAAGCGATCATTACCGGGCAACCCGGCTTCCTGAAGCATCTGACGATAGGTGAACAGGCGGTCAAACCCCTGCACATCCTGCGCCACGCCGTAAATAAAACCGATTTTCCGGTGTCCCAGTTCGAGCAGGTGCATCATCAGGGCGCGTGTGCCGCTGGCATAACCGTGAACGACATGATCGAACTCGGCTTTGGTCGCCGTAATTTCGACAATCGGGCGGCCTGCTTCCCGCAGGTAATCGGTCAGGCCGGGCAGCAGGTACTTGACCGCCGCCAGCAGAATCAGGCCGTCCACCCGCTGGCGGATTAGCTCGCGGATGGCGTTGGCTTCCTGCTGCGAATCCGTCGGGGGATGCGACAGATGCAGGCTGTAACCCGCTTCCTGCAACGCGCCGGAAATGCCCGTCAGGGTTTGCCAGAAAAACGGGTTCTGGATGACCGGGAGAATCACGCCGACGATCCTGGTCGTCCCCCGGCGCAGAGACTGCGCGCGCGCGTCCGGTTCATACCCCAGTTCGAGGATGGCATCCAGCACCCGCTGGCGGGTTTCATCCGAAATCGGGATTTTTAGCTCTGCCTGATCGTTCAACACATAGGACACAGTGGAGCGCGAGACTCCTGCCCTTTCTGCAACGTCTTTTTGGGTTGGTCGCTTCATAAAACGCTGGTTATTTTCGCCCATTTACTTTAATATATGAAATTCACACGTATCAATTCACACGTGTGAACAGAGTATAAAGTCGAATTTCAGCGAAGTCAAGCAATTGCTTTTCTGAAAAAAGCAGCTATAACATTGTCGTGCCTGGGAAAGCGCTTGCCTGTTTACCCGCTGTTTTTAAACGATCACCAGCGACGATTGCTGCTCGCGCAGAGGCACAAAATACGGGCGCTCGTCGGGGGTCGGGTTGGGACGATGGAAAGCGAGGTGAAGTTGTCCCTCAAAGGTGCGAAAGGTCATGCAGTGACCACCATCGCCAACATAGAGTGGCTCTGGCTGTTGCTGCCACGGCCCTGAAATGTCGCCAGAAGCTGACCTTGCTATGCCGATGGTATAACCGCCTGTGCCAAAACTTGACCACAGCATGAGCAGTTCACCGCTTGCAAGGCGATGCATCCATGGGCCATCGGTAACAAAACCTTTTCTGCCCTTTGAGTTAAGTTCCTGCGCCCAGGGAGCTTCGGAAGCGCGGAATAGCACCTGTGGCGCGCCGACAGCCGATACCAGATCGTCGCTCAGACGCATGGCGCAGATTTCGCCATCGCCTACCTGCACCCATTCGTGGCAGAAGACGATCCACGGCTGGTCATTGGCATCAACGTACAAGGTTCCATCCAGGCATTCCCAATCACGGGGCGTAACTGGCTGTTCGCTCAGCGGCACAAAAGGCCCCTGAGGCCCATCGGCTGCCAGAATTTGCGTCCCACGCCGAGCGCCTTCGGCCTTAAAGCTGGCAAACATATAGTAGCGCCCCCGGTAAGGATGCACTTCAGGGGCCCAGAAGTTACGGTCTGCCCAGAAGCCCGCCGGGGGGCGGAAAGCAGGGAAAGGTCCGTCCCAGTTTTGCAGGTCAGAACTGGTGTAGTAATCAATACCTGTTGCAGCGTTTGTCCATGCCTCCGGGCCGGTAGTGCCGTACAGGTAATACCGCTGCTCCGCTGCGATCGGCAGAACGTAGGGATCACGGATATGAATATCAGCGTTTTTCAACATCGTGCGCTCCATAAAATGCATTCAATGCGATGCTTTGACGGGGACAGTATAACTGAAAATACGCCCCGTTTGCTCCAACCTGACCGGGCTGTCGCGCAGCCCCTTTACCAGATTGATCGCTTCGTTAACTTTGTGAGATAAAACGTGAAAATAACCCATCTCAAGACCAACCATATCGTAAACCCATTGGGCTTCGCCATAGAAAAACCCGCCTTTTCGTGGATTGTGGAGGACACCCGCGACACCGTACAGACCGCCGCTCAGGTCATCGTCAGCCACGACAGCGACTTTGAGCAGGTCATCTTCGACAGCGGCAGGGTTGAAGGGCCTGCCATTGACAGCGTCGCCTACCGCCCGCCGCTCTCACTTAAGCCGCGTACCCGCTATTTCTGGAAGGTCAGGGTGTGGGGGGAAACCGAAAGCGCCGAAAGCGACACAGCATGGTTTGAAACGGCGAAGATGGAAGAAGGCTGGCAAGCACAGTGGATTACGCCGGACTGCGAGGACAACAATCTACACCCGATCCTGTACCATCGTTTCGACCTGCACGCCCGGCCTGTCTCCGCGCGGGCTTACATCTGTGGTCTGGGGCTGTATCACTTCGAACTGAACAACCAGAAGGTCGGGGATGAATATCTGACTCCCTACTGCAATGCTTACGACCAGTGGATTCAGTATCAGACGTTTGATATTACCGACCAGCTTGTGGTTGGCTCGAATCTCGTGTCCGTTATGTTGGGCAACGGCTGGTATAAAGGCCGCTACGGGGCGAATGGCGGCAGCGTGGAGTTCTACGGGGATCGGTTCGCCCTGCTCTGTGAGTTACGCATCACCTTAGAAAATGGGGACGAGCTGACCGTCGTGACCGACCCCACATGGAAAGCCCAGCCCTCCCCGGTGATCGAGAGCGATATATTCGACGGCGAGGTATACGACGCGCGCATCAGCCGGGAGGTGCCATCACCAGACAAAACCTTCGGCGTAAAGCCCATCGCGCTTGATATGTCCCGGCTGGAGGCCAGAAGGTCGCTTCCGGTACGCATCAACGAAGAGATCACCCCTGTCGCAGTGCTGCACACGCCCGCTGGCGAAACCGTGCTGGACATGGGGCAGATCATGACCGGATGGCTTCGCTTCAGGACGAAAGCCCCGGCAGGCACGCGCCTCTATTTCCAGTTCGGCGAGATACTTCAGGAAGGCAATTTCTTCCGGGATAATCTACGCACGGCCAAAGCCGAATACGTTTACATCGCTAACGGCGATGATGCGGTGGTCGAGCCGTATTTCACCTTTTACGGCTTTAGATACGTCAAAGTCACGGGTTGGGCTGGCGATCTCAGCATTGACGATTTCACGGGCTGCGTGGTTTATTCGCAGATGGACATCACGGGCGAGGTCGAGACATCGAACGCGAAGGTCAACCAGTTGTTCAGCAACGCGATGTGGAGCCAGAAGGGGAACTTCCTCGACATCCCGACCGACTGCCC
>CAZJSU010000098.1:0-16423 GCA_964548765.1 uncultured Anaerolineaceae bacterium | reverse complement strand
TGAAACCTGCCCCTACACCTGAATGCGGATGGCAGACGGACGCGATACGTCGCGCCCGGCACAGGAAATACCATCCCAATACTACGTCGGTCAACCGTCATCGGATTACGAAAGGGTGGTGAGGCCGCCGCCAAGCGCGGTACGCTGGCCGTTGTGTATCAGGGTGCCGCTTACGCCCACAGGCAGTTCTACCTCGCCGCGCAAACGGCCATCTTCTACCACAAAGTCGGCGCGGATCACCCCCTGCGGATGCACCAGCGTACCGGCGGCCTGGGTCAGCGTCCCCAACTGCGGCATGATCTCCACCGAGCGGAACCCTGGCTCTGCCGGGCGAATGCCGAGAATGGTGGCGAAGTTATGATACAGCGGGTGCGCGCTCCACCCGTGACAGTCCGAGCGGCTCGGTTCGGGGGTTTCGAGTGTGGTCTTCAAGCCCTTGTCCAGCAGCGGATACCACAGATCGGCCAGCCGCTGGAAGTACGCATCCATGCGCCCGCACACGCGGCAGGTTTCCAGCAGGTAGTGCGAGAAGTAGATGGTCGCGCGGGACAGATCGGGCGCGCTGAACAGGCCATCAGCCATACGCGCCCGCTGGTTTTCCGTCAGCAGGCCGCTGAGCAGCGCGAAACACTGGGTATGCTCGGAGAAGGTTTCATGAGCGGGTGTATCGGCCAGCATCCCGCGCGCCTCATTCCAGAAGGCGCGCATTCCCGCTTCGGCCAGTTCGGCCTGCCAGCGGCGCAGGCGGGCGGCCAGTTCCATCTCGCCGAGGCTGGCCTCAAGGTCAGCGGCCAGCGAGAGCGTGTAGATCAACTGCCAGTGCAGCGCCCCGCTGTAACCGGAAATCGCGTCCGGCGGGCAGCCCGCTTCCCATTCCGGCACCCAGTCGAGCGTGTTCCAGCCGGGTAGGGGAGAGAGCAGGCCGTTCTCCGCGTCAATATAGCGGCGGAAGGCTTCTAGCGTGGCACGGACTCCCGGCATCAACTGGTGAATGAAATGCTGGTCGTCCCGCCAGCAGGCATACTCGTAAACCATGCCCACCCACCACAGGCAGAAGGGGCCGATGATCTGTGTCACGCGGCAGGGATAACGCGCCTGCGTGAGGCCGTTGGGCAGGTGCGAGGCATCGTACAGCGCCAGCGCCTTGCGCGGCAGGCGGTCGTCGCGCGTCATCATGTAGGTGATGAGGCACTCCAGCCGCGTATCGCCGGCGTACATCATTTCTTCATAGTAGGGGCTGTCGAAATAAGTCTCGTGGGCGCTGGCCTGCAGCACACGCACGAACAGCGGCATGAGCGCGTTCAGGCGCGGTTCGCTGGCCTCGAAGCGGCTCTCCATCGCCAGCGGGTAGCGCGTTTCCTGAAAACCGAGGCGCTCAATGGTCAGCGGGTCGGCGGCGGTCTGCACCACAACCTCGACATAGCGCCCGGCGCTCCACCATAACGGCGTGAACAGCCGCGCCTGCCCGCCATCGGGCAGGAACACATCGCCAAAGCCGCTGAAGTGCTTGCCTTCGATCTCGCTGCGGTTGCCTTTATCCAGCACCTGCTGTTCATAATTGTGCGCCAGCGACTCCGCCCAATGCAGGCGCAAACGACTGCCCGCGCCGCCTGTGGTGACGACCTCGCTGTAAGCGCAGATGTAATTGTCGAGGTCAATAATGAGGCGGTGGCGGGTGTGTGGCGGCAGGGTGACGCTGTCTTCCCCGGCCAGCAGCGCCTGCCAGCGGGCGGCTTCTTCGGGCAGGTGGTCGGCAGCGCGCACAGGCACAGGCGCGGTGTGGTCGTCCGCCGCCGCCGCGATATGGCGCACCCGTGCGCTGGTGACAGGCTGGTCGAGCATGGCGGGCAGCATGGTGGGCTTCAGCACGTGAATCTGATAGTATTCCCAGTCAATGATCTTGCCGACCCCGTGAGCGAGTGTCCGGGCGGGCTGCCAGCCATCGCCCGCGCCCTGCTCCACGCCCCACGCATAGGCCGCGCCGTCAAGCTGGGTGGTGTGGCCGCGCCAGTGGGCGAAGCGCGGCGGGATGAAGTCGTAGCCTGGCAGGCGCTTGCACTCCCAGCCTGCCAGCCCGGTGCTGAGGCGGTCTGTCCAGTCGCCCTCGGCGGCCAGCAGGAAGCCGGGATGAACGCTCATCTGCGCCATCGCGGCCTTCTCGCCCAGCGACCACACCCGCGCGACAAGCACATGATCGCCCGCCGCCAGCGGCAGATCGTAACTTTCGTAGAACCAGTTGTACGGGTCGCCGCGCTCTGGCCCGCGTCCGATGCGCGCGCCATCCAGATAGAGCGCGTAACGCTCGTCAGCGGTGACGTGGATACGCACCGTCGCGGCGGCCTCGGCCTCAAAGCGCAGGCGGTAAGCGGTGACGAAGGGCGGCGCGCCTGCGTCGGGACAGGCGATCCAGCGCGCGGGCCACAGGCCGCGCTCGCGCCACGAGCGCTGTGTGTTGAGGTGGATAAATGGGTCGTGTTCGATATTGACGCGCATGTTCGCTTCGTGTGGTCGGTAAAGGCAAAAGCAGCCCCCGGTCAGCACCGGGGACTGCTGGAATAGGTGTTCAGGTCGGTTGATTTAACCGCCGATGGCAGGCAGCACGGTGTCCTGATACCAGGGCGTAAAGACGTTCTCATGGAAGTCTGGCGCGGTTTCTGCCCAGAATGCATCCAGCGCGGCGAAGTACGACTGCGCGCTGCTGATGAACTGGTCATCCGGGACGCTGGAGCTAAAGCCAGCGGCCTGCTGATTCCAGATTTCCTCGGCCTCGCGCAGGGCCGCGTCCACGTCCGCCTCGCCGCCGTCGAAGGTCAGCGCCGACCACGCATCGTCAATGGCGGTGCTGCTGGGGCCGATGTTCTGCTCTGCCGGGAAGTAGAGCGCTTCGTTAGGCGCGATCGGCACGGCGATGATGGCCGTCAGTTCTTCGAGCGTACGCTCGCCGTAAGCGTCGGCAAACGTGCCGGGAACCCCTTCATACTGGTACTTGCCGTCAATCGGCAGCGGGTAGTTGAACACGGTTTGCAGGTCGCCGCTGTTGGCGAACTGCCCGGCCTTCTGGATGTCCCAGCCCGGCCCGAGGAACATATAATCCACCACGCCCGCGCCCGCGTCCAGCACATCGCCCTTTACATCCGGGTTGAAGGCCACGCCGCCGACATAGGTTGTGTTCTGGAAGAAGCCGTTCGTGCCTCTGGGCTTGCCCCGGAAGCCGATCACCTCGTCATAGGGGCGGCCAAGCTGCTTGGCGACCAGGGCGATCCCCTCGCGGACGGCGCTGCCACCAAAGCCGGTGAGGACGTTCTGCGCGGTGATGCCGATGGTGCTGTTGACGAACAACTGCACGAAGTCGTCGTTACCGCTCAGCGCGCTGTCCACCAGCACCGCGCCGTCGTCGTACACCAGCGAGCGGTACTGGCGGATAATCTCGGCCCATGCGGGGTTACTGGTGAGATCGCGCGTCCAGTTCCAGCCCGTCTCAGGGGCAGGCACGAGCGACAGCAGGCCGAAGCCTTCGCTGGTCAGGATGTCGCCGATCAACCACCCCGGCGCGCCCAGACCATAGCGACCGTCGGCCTCGGAAGTGAGCGCCCGCGCCATGTTAAACAGGTCTTGCCATGTCCAGTCAATCGGCGGGTCGTCTACGCCAGCGGCTTCTAACAGGTCACGACGATAGAAGAAGCCCTGATGCCCGGAGTCAATCGGATAGTTGTAATACTGGCCGTCCACGTTGGTCAGCGGCTCCCACGCGGCCAGCGCGCCGGGGGTCAGTTTCTCGCGCAGGCCGTACTTTTCAATCGCGGGCGTGACATCGGCCACAAGGCCCTGAATGAAGGCGTTGCGCGCACCCGTCGCGCCGCCCCCGCCGATGGTCTCGGCAAAGACGAACGTGGGCGCGGTGCCGCCCGCGATCAGCGGAATGATGGCTTCCTGGCTCCAGATGTTGGCCTCGATGCGCTCGAAGCGCACGTTGGGGTTGTTTGCCAGCCATGTTTGCAGCGCTTCGTTATAGGCCAGCAGGTCTGGCGCGTTGGCGACTTCTTCCTCAGACCATAGCGGGTTCAGCGGCCAGCCAGAGGTGAGCAGGACGACTTCAGCGTCCTGCGCGCGTGGCGCAGCGGCAGAACTGCCCGCCAGCACAGGCACCCCGGCGGCGGCCAGCGCCAGCCCGGCGCTGCCTGCGCCTAGCGACTTCAAAAATTCACGACGGGAAAGTGGCTGCTTATGCATAGAAATCTTACTCCTTAAATAATCTTAAAAAGGCGAAGGTGTCTCTATCCGCATAGGTGGTCGTTGTGGTTGCCCTCCTTTACTTGTGCGGCATGGTTTTCGCTCTAAGCAGTATCGCCAATGACAAGAGACACTGGCAGCATGATTTCGCGCTCAACTTCCTCCCCCTCGATCAGCGCCATGAGCAGGTTCACGGCGGTTTCGGCGGCCTCCTCCCAGGGCGCGCGCACCGTCGTCAGGCGGTAGGCCAGCGGGATTTCGTACTCCACGCCGTCGAAGCCGACGACTGCCAGATCATCAGGCACGCGGATTCCATGTCTGGTGCAGTCTTCGATAAATCTATAAGCGTAGGAATCCACCCATGACACCGCCGCTGTCGGGCGTTCGTCGCGCGGGGTCTGCGTAAACAGGGTGATCTCTGACGGCGTGATGCAGCCATCGCGCGATTCGGTGCTGATGGTGATGGTAAGGCCAAGCTCGTCTGCCGCTTGCACGAACGCCTCACAGCGCCGGACGGTCGAGCTATGGGGGACATCATCCGCGCGGTACAGGATGCGGCGGTGTCCCTGCTGCGCCAGATAACGCGCCAGCATCTGCGAGCCTGCGACATCATCCACCGTGACCGATGGCAGGCTGGGGACGGGGTTGGCGATGGCGACAACGGGCAGGTGCGAACTGAGCAGCTTGTCCATGACCGGGCTGTGCGGGGTGTGCAGCACCACCAGCCCGTCAATCTTCCCCCCGGCCAGCGCGGCGTAAATGTCGTCTACCGAACTGCGCTCGAAGCTGCCAAAAAGCAGCAGGTCCTGCTGGTGCTGGCGGCAGCTTTTCTGGAGGCCGTTGAGGACGATACCGGTGAAGGGGTCGTGCGCGTTGAGCGATTCAAAACCCGTGTAGTAACCAATGATGTTGGTACGCTGGCGGCGCAGGGCCAGCGCGACCGCGCTGGGGGCATAGCCCAGTTCGCGCGCGGCTTCCAGCACGCGCTGGCGCGTGGCTTCTGAGACGCGCGTCCCCGCGTGCGCTGTCCCGTTGAGGGCGACGGAAACCGTCACCCGGTTCACCCCGGCACGCTTTGCCACATCGCTCATGGTTGGCTTGCGTTTTTTGCTCACCGTAATTACAATACCTGTGAACTACACGTGTAGTTCAATAAGTACCGCAGTTTAACGCAAATGTCAATAATCGTGCTGTTGGTGAACTCATAAAACGAGAATATCTGTAGGGGTAAGTTGGTGACTTGCCCTGAGCGCAGCACGCTGCGCCCCTACGAAAATGCATTCGCCAACACCATCAATAATTTGCGTGGTTCGCCTGTTAAACAGCCAATTGCTTGCGGAAACTGGCTGAAATATGTTACCGTTTGTACACGTGTACATTTATTAGTAAAAACTTTTGGAACTGTTTGATTCATGCGGCAAAATCATAAAAAATCGGGGGGCGTGACGATCGTAGATATTGCCCGCGAAGTTGGCGTATCCCACGCGACGGTCTCGCGCGTCCTCAACCAGCACGCCGGGGTGAAGCCCGCCACGCGCCAGTTGGTGCTGGAAGCGGTAGAGCGCCTCGGCTATGTCGCCAACCAGCAGGCGCGCCGCCTGGCCGGGGGGCGGTCGCGGGTGATCGGCCTGATCGTCTCTGGCCTGACGAACGGTTACTCCAATCGGCTGCTGGAAGGCATTGAAGTGGCCGTCAGCGAGACCGATTATGACCTGCTGCTCTACAGCAGCACCACGCGCGCCCGCCGCCAGCTTCATGAAGGTCATTACGTAGACCGCCTCGTCAATGGGCTGGCCGATGGCCTGCTGATTATCTCGCCGTTCTTCCCCGAAGCCTATTTTGAACGGCTGGAACGGCACAACTTCCCTTATGTACTGGTAGACCACTCCGGCCAGCGCGGCAACCGACCGATCATCTACGCCGCGAATTATCAGGGCGCATACGAAGCCACCGAATACCTCATTCAACTGGGGCATCAGCACATCGGCTTTGTGACGGGCTGGCCTGTGCATCCCTCGACGGCAGAGCGCCTCGACGGTTACAAGGCCGCGCTGGCCGCGCACGGGCTGGCCTTTGACCCGGCGATTGTGCGCGAGGGGGATTTTCTGCTGGAAGGCGGCTACCGCGCCGGGCTGGAGCTGCTGGCGCTGCCAGACCGCCCCACCGCCATCTTCGCCAGCAGCGACGATATGGCGATTGGCGTGATGAACGCCGCCCGCCAGCTAGGGCTGCGTATTCCCGAAGACATCTCGATTATCGGCTTCGACGACATCCATCAGGCGAACCTGATTTACCCGCGCCTGACCACCGTGAGCCAGTCGCTGCATGAGGTGGGCGAGGTCGCGCTGAGGATGCTGATCGAATACATTGATAACCCACAAGCCCCTCGCCGTCAGCAGGCGATTGCGACCCGGCTGGTGCTGCGTGATAGCTGCCAGCCGCCCACCAGAACTCACCAGAAGGCGCAAGCTGTTTCTCTCAATGCGCCCACCACTGCGCCAGAAGAATGAAAGGAGTGTTTAACCTGAGGTTATTACGACGAACCATCGTACAGATTTCTGCCGAACGTTATTCAGGAAGGGCTGGTTGCCATGCAAAAAAATAATGTAAGTCGTCGAGAGTTTTTGAAGACGCTGGGCGCGGGGAGCGTCGGCGTAGCGGTGGCCGCTGCCGGGGTGCCGGTGCTGGCCGCGTCGCCCAACGCAGCGCCGCGCGCGCAGGATGCCGAAGTCGTCCTGCAAACCGCTGGCTGGCCGTATAACCCGCTGCCGGAAACCCCGCCAGAAGGCGGCCCCACGCCTTACGAGCAGGCGCTGGCGGTCTGGCTGGAAGAAAACCCCAACGTGCGGATCGAGACCGTCGAGGTCGGCATCTGGGACACATCGGCGCTGCTGACCGCCATCGCGGGCGGCACCGCGCCTGTGTACTTCTCCACTGGGGTGATCGGCAGTTGGAGCGTGGCCGGGATGCAGGCGGCCTACGCGCAAGGGCTGGTGGCGGACATCACCGAGCAGCACGAATCGTTCAACTTTGAGGAAAAGTACAGCGCCCTTGCCAAAGCAGGCAGCGCGTACTACAAGCTCGGCGACCGGGTGTTCGGCGTGCTGAACGAGATCGCCCCCGGCAACGGCATCTTCTACCGCCGTGACATGCTGGAAGAAGCCGGCCTGCCAGAGCCAACCGTAGACTGGACATGGGAAGACGTGCGCGAGTATGCCCGCGCGCTGACCAATGACGATCATAAGGGGCTGGTGATCCAGAACTGGGGGCTGGAATGGAACCTGTCGGCGGAAGGTCTGGGCGGCAACAGCCTGCTCAGCTACATCCCCGATCCCTCCAGCAGTTGGAACTGGCGCTGGGACTACACCTCGTACCCCGAACTCTACACCAGCACGGTGGAGCGCTTCCGGGCGATGGCCTTTGAAGATGGGTCGGTCCTGCACGACATCACGTTCAACGACGAGTCGGTTGCCCAGTCGTTCTATAACGGCGAGGCGGCGATGATGACCAATCCATCGCAGTTTTACACCCGCGTGACCGAGCCGTGGCCGTACATGCTGGCGCAGAACCTGGGCAGGCCGATGGAAGAAGTCGTCGGCTTTATGACCCACCCGCGCGGCATCAACGGCCACATCAACCCGGCGGCGCGCGTGGTCATCCCGCCCACAGGTCTTAACCCCGACCTGAACACGGCGGAGAAGAATGCCGCCGTCAGCCTGTACAACTTTATGGAAATGGAAGACGGGTTCGACCTTCAGCGGCGGCTGCTCTATGAAGAGACTGGCGACCTCAAGCAGGCGTTCTCCATCTTCCCCTTCCCGCGCGCCAAAGACACGATTGACGGCGTAGAGGGGACAGCCGCCGACGCATGGGGGCAGGACTTCATTGATGTGCTGAATTATCATGCCGAGGTGGTCAGCGCTTACCCCGAGGCTGGCCTGTTCTTCCCGGCGGAGGAAAATCTGGGGCCGGCGGCGGCGGCGTGGACAGACGCGCAGTCCAGCCTGAGTTACGAGCCGAGCGTGGACATCGCGGCGACACTGGCACAGGCCGAGGACATCCGCAACCAGCAGGCGGCGGGCTTTACGTCCAGCGTGCCGGATGACGTGTTCATCGAAGCGGCAGCCGCCTACTACGCGGCGCACGATGCCTACTGGCAGGAAGTCTCGCCAGACTTCCACGCAAACACCTTTACACCCTGGTACGAGTCGGTCATCAAACCCGCGCTTGGGTTGTAAATCGTTCGCGGGCGGCGGTGGTCTGGCTGCTGCCGCCCGTTTTACATAGCGAAATAGTTTTTGAAGGACTTTTTATGGCTCAGGAAACCGTTCCGATAACGTCCCCACTTGGCAGCGAGCAGCAGGGGCAGGAACAGATACAGACACGGGTGACCCGGCGCAGCCGCCTTGAAAAATGGTTGTTCCTGCTGCCCGCCGTGTTGTTCCAGACGTTCTGGGGCTGGTATCCGCTGGTCGTCGCCTTCCTGCTCAGCTTTACCGACGCGCGCCCACGCGGCCCGATCAGTTGGACGGGGCTTGACAGCTACCAGCGCATGTTCAACGACCCGCTGACATGGCAGGCGTTTCAGGTCACGTTTATTTATGCCATCCTGTCCATTGTGCTGACGTTCATGATCCCCATCTTCGTGGCGATCCTGCTGATGGAGATGCCGCGC
The DNA here is from genome assembly GCA_964548765.1 of uncultured Anaerolineaceae bacterium. Classification (GTDB taxonomy): domain Bacteria; phylum Chloroflexota; class Anaerolineae; order Aggregatilineales; family Phototrophicaceae; genus JAIOHN01. The sequence continues at coordinate 7,518 of CAZJSU010000098.1, read as the reverse complement.
AGGCACATGCGCTGGATGATGCTGCTGTGGTTCCTGCCGCTTAGTGGAATCGCTTCGACCATCTTATGGCGCTACCTCTATAACGCGCAGTACGGGCTGTTCCAGTACATCGCCACCGAAGTGCTGGGGATGGCACCACAACCGTTCCTCAACAGCAGCGATCAGGTCATCTTCTGGCTCATCTTCCCCGGCATCCTGCTGTTTGGCCCCGGCCTGATCTACATGGCAGGGCTGCAAGGGATTCCGCAGTCGTATTATGAAGCGGCAGAGGTGGAAGGCGCGAGCTTCTGGCGCAAAATCTGGACGATCACGCTGCCGCGTCTGCGCCCGATTATCGCCATGACGCTGACCTTTGCCATCATCGGCACGCTTCAGATTTTCGACTGGCCGCAGATCATGACGGGCGGGCAGCCGGGGGGGGCCAGCCGTACTGTCGTGATGTATTTGTATACCTTGTTGAACAACCTGCGCTATGCCGATGGCACAGCGCTGGCGATCATGCTGTTCGCGGTCATTTTCACCCTCACGATTATCTATCGTACACTGTTCCGCGAAGACCCGGACGCATAGGAGGCGAAGCATGGCATTATTTCCAAAAGTTGGGCGCAAGCAGCCGGGTGTCCGTTTTGCCTGGTACACGGTGGTCGCTATTCTGCTGTTTGGCATTTTCCTCCACCTGCTGCCCTTCTACTTCATGATTACCACGTCGTTCAAAACGGTGCAGGAAACCTTCGCCATCCCGCCCACGCTCTGGCCGCAGAATCCCTCAACCAGCGCATGGGAACTGGTGCTGAACGTGACGACGGCTAATTCCAGCAGCGAGCGTATCCGCACCCTGCTGCCACAGCCGATGCACATTTACTTCCGCAATTCGATGGTTCAGGTGCTGGGGGCGATGGCGATCTCGCTGCCGGTGACGGCCTTCGCCGCCTATGCCAACAGCAAATTGCAGCAGGGGCGCAGCGCGCGCTGGTTCTTCCTGTTTTTCATCGGCACGCTGATGCTGCCCTTCGCGGTGACGCTGATTCCGTCGTTCCTGCTCACGCGCAATTTCCCGTTCCCCACGCCCAACCCGCCGCTGATCCCCGGCACCGAAGACCCATTCCCGACGCTGCGCATCTGGAACACGCCCTGGGCGATCATCATCCCGGCGGGCTTCAATGCGTTTAACTTCCTGTTGTTCAAGGGCTTCTTCGACACCATCCCTAACTCGATCATTCAGGCCGCGCGGGTGGACGGTGGGTCAGAATTTAACATCTTCCGCCGCATCGTCTTTCCGATGAGTATCCCGGTGTTCGCGGTGGCGGCGTGGTTCCAGTTCGGCGCGCTGTGGGATTCGTTCCTCTGGCCGCTGGTGGTGCTGCAAAGCACCGATGTCATCCCGATGTCGGTCGCCATCAACAACCTGATTCAGGCTTTCCAGCAGGCCGGGGTGACCAATGCCAATCAGGCGATGGGCGCGTCGGCGGCCTTCCAGCAGGCGCTGGATGCCGGGCTGTCGTGGCCGGCACTGATGGTGCTGGGCATCCTGCAAACCATCCCGGTGTTTATCATGTTCATCATCTGCCGCGAGTACCTGCTGAAGGGTGTACGGCTGCGAGGCTTGAAGTAAACGATGGCGAAGGTCGAATTACGCGATGTAGTAAAGCGGTACACGGCAGCGCAGGAGGATGCTTCGCGGTTTGACCGCGACCGCCCGGCGCTCGATCACATCAACCTGACGATTGCCGACGGCGAGATCATCAGCATCGTGGGGCCGTCCGGTTGTGGCAAAAGCACTCTGCTGCGCACGATTGCCGGGCTGGAATTCCCGACCAGCGGGCAGGTGCTGTATAACGATTTCGACGTAACGAATGTTGCGCCGCAGCAGCGCGGCATCGGCATGGTCTTTCAGGATTACGCGCTGTACCCCACCATGCGCAGCAAGGGCAACCTTCATTATTACTTCGAGGTGCATCAGCGCACCGAGGCGGAGATGGAGGCGCGCACGCACGAGGTCGCGCGGATGATGGGCGTGGGCTTTGACCTGCTGATGGGGCAGAAGACCGACACCCTCAGCGGCGGCGAACAGCAGCGCGTGGCGATCGCCCGCTGTATCGTGCGCGATCCGGTGGTTTTCCTGATGGACGAGCCGATCAGCAATCTTGATGCCAAGCTGCGCGAAAGCACGCGCATGGAAATCAAGAAGATGCTGCGGAAGTTCTCGGTCACGACCGTATACGTGACCCACGACCAGCAGGAAGCGATTTTCATGGCCGACCGCATCGTCGTGATGCGTTTCGGCAAAATCGAGCAGGTGGGGACTTACGACGACCTGTACTACACGCCCGCCAACCTGTTTGTGGCCTCGTTCATCGGTTCGCCGCCGATGTCGGTGCTGCCTGTGAGGCGCGAAGGCGCGGCGCTGGTGCTGGAAGACGGCAAGCGCTTCGACCTGCCGGACGATCTGGCGGCGACGCTGCCCGATGGCGCGCTGCGGCTGGGGGTGCGCGCTGAGGGCTGGCTGGTCGGCGAGGGGGATGCCTGCCCGGTGCGCCATATCGAGCGCATCCCGACAGAGCAGGCCGCCTTCATTCATGCGACCATCGGCGGGGTGAACGTCACCGCGTTAGCGCCGCTGGAGCATCCACAGGTGAGCGAAGTGCAGCTTGCCCCCAACTGGGAGCAGGTCTATTTCTTCAGCGCGACTGACGAAACGCCGCTGCACACGCCCGGTATCCCGGAGTTGTTTTAGACCAGAACCCGCGCAGGTGCGCGGTGAGGACATAGCATGGCTGTTATTCAAGTCGAAAACCTAACCAAGCAGTTTGATAACGATAAGATCGCGGTCAATAACGTCAGCTTTCAGGTCAACGAGGGCGAGTTTCTGGTGCTGGTGGGGCCGTCTGGCTGTGGCAAGACGACCACGCTGCGCCTGCTGGTCGGCCTTGAGACGGTGACTTCCGGCCAGATTCGCTTTGGCGAGCGGGTCGTAAACGAGATTCGCCCGCGTGACCGCAACGTTGCGATGGTCTTTCAGGATTACGCGGTGTTCCCACACATGAGCGTGTTCGAGAACATCGCTTATGGCCTGCGCGCGCGCGGCGGCTACACGCGCGAGGACATTCACGCGCGGGTGAACAACGCGGCGCAGATGTTCCGCATCGAGCCGCTGCTCAAGCGCAAGCCGCGCCAGCTTAGCGGCGGCGAACGGCAGCGGGTGGCGCTGGCGCGGGCGATGGTGCGCGATGCCGACCTGTTCCTGTTCGACGAGCCGCTGTCCAACCTTGACGCGCAGTTGCGTCACGGCGCGCGCGAGGACATCATGACGCTGCACCAGCAGAAACGCAGTCCTACCGTTTATGTGACGCACGACCAGTCCGAAGCGATGGCGCTGGGGGATCGCATCGCGGTGATGCGCAGCGGCAATCTGGAGCAGATCGGCACCGGCTCGGAGTTATACAACCATCCGGTCAATCTGTTCGTCGCCTTTTTCATCGGCGCGCCCAGCATCAACCTGTTTGATGCCCGGCTGGAAGCCGCTAACGACGGCATTTACATCAACGCTGGCGCGTTTCGCGCGCGCCTGCCCGACCAGCTTCGGGAGCAGGTCACGGCTTACGTGGGCGAAGAAGTCAAACTCGGCATTCGCCCGGAAGACCTGCACGTGCCGCGCAAAGCACCCTTCAGCGTGACCGAAGATAACACCATTGAAGGGGTGCTGAACGAGATAGAGCCGACTTCTTCCGGCTGTGCCGCTTACCTGAGTACGCCGGACGGCAGCAAGGACTACATCGCCACCTTCAAGCTGCGCCTGCCCGCCACCTATCTGGGACAGGCGATTCCGCTGGGGATTAATCTGGACAAAATTCACCTGTTCGACGCGCGCACCGAAAAAGCGCTGCTGCACAGGGGGTAAGTCATGCCCTTTTTGGATGATACCGGAATCCGCACAGAGGTAGATCGCGGGCCGTTGTGGTCGGCCTTCACCACCTTTGCCAGCCAGCTAGAGCGCATGGTCATGCTGAATCTGGCGTGGGCGGTGCAGTTGATGCCGGTCATCATGGCGCTGGCGTTTTACCGCCTGCCGGACGTGCTGCGTATCGCGCTGGTGGTCTATACGCTGGCGGTGCTGCCCCCGGCCAGCGCCGCGCTTTACGGCGTGGTCGCGCAGGTGATGGACGAGGAACACCTCAGCCCCTATATGGTGCGCGACCAACTGCGCCGCCTGTGGCTGGTGGGCTATAAAACGCTCGCGCCGCTGTACGGGCTGGTCGGCTTCGGCCTGTGGGCGGCACAGCAGGCGCAAACCACGCTGGTCAGCGCGCTGCTCCAGCTTGGGCTGCTGCTGCTGCTGGTCTGTGCCGGGTTCTGGGGGCCGCTGGCGATCGCCATGCCGGAGCGCTCGCCGCTGGCGGTGCTGGCGGAGTCTGTCCGGCTGGTGTGGCGCTATCCGTCGCAGGCGCTGCTGGTCAGCGGCGCGGTGGCGCTGGTGCTGCTGGTAGGGGCGATCTCGGTAGGCGGGCTGTTTCTGGCGGTGCCGGTGGTGGTGGCGCTGTTGCAAACGTACATGCTGCGTCATGTCCGCAGGCCACGACGCGCGGCGACGGTTTAAGGTTTGTTTGCAGAGGAATACATGGGACAACTACAAGTTATTGACCTGACAAAGCATCTTGGCGGCAACCTGATTGTGGATCGGGTGAGCTTTACGGTGAATGATGGCGAGTTTTTTGTGCTGCTGGGGCCTTCGGGCAGCGGCAAGAGTACGCTGCTGCGGCTCATCTGTGGGCTGGAGTCTGTGGAATCTGGTCAGGTGATTGTGAATGGCCGCGATGTCACCCGTGCCGCCCCGCGTGATCGCAATCTGGGCATGGTCTTTCAGGATTACGGGCTGTACCCCAACATGAACGTTTACCAGAATATCGCCTACGGGCTGGAAGCACGCGGCGAGAAGCGCTCGGTGATCGAGGAGCGCGTGCCACGAGCGGCAGAGAAGCTGGGGCTTGGCGACCTGCTGCGCTATAACGTGGTAGACCTCTCTGGCGGCGAGCAGCAGCGGGTGGCGCTGGCGCGGGCGATGGTCAAGGAGGCCGATGCCTACCTGTTTGACGAGCCGCTGTCCAACCTTGACCCCAAGCTGCGCCACATGGCACGGCGCGACATTATCGCCGTCCACCGCGAGAAGGGCAAACCGAGCGTATACGTCACGCACGATCAGTCCGAAGCGTTTGCGATGGGCGACCGTATCGCGGTGATGAACAACGCCCGGCTTCAGCAGATTGGCACGACCGAGGAACTCATCTACAGCCCGGCCAGTGTTTTTGTGGCGGCCTTTGTCGGTTCGCCGCCCATTAACCTCATCGAGGGTGACATCGTTGCCGAGAACGGCGGCTATCAGTTCCGGCGCGAGGGACTGGCGCTGCCGCTGCCGGACTACTGGAAGCCAACGCTTGACCGCCAGCGCGGGCAGCGCATCATCGCGGGCATCCGCCCGGATGCCTTTGCCACCCCCGGCAGCCGGACGGAATTTGAGATCACGCGTGCCAATACGATAGACGGCGCGGTCAACTTCATCGAGCCGCTGCTGGGCGAAACGATTGTTGGCTTACAGTTGTTCGACAGCGAGGTCAACGTCACGGTGGTGCTGGACGACATCTCGGCGGAGCGCCTGCTGGAAGGCGACAATCTGGCGCTGGGGGTAGACCCGGAGCGTATCATGCTGTTCGACGGCGAAACCGAAGCGGCGCTGCGGCCAGAATGAGCAAATTACTCCGTTCCCCCCAATCTTTACGTGATATTGCCAGCGGGGTCGAGCAGTTGGCGCACCTGCTGGGCGCGACACTTGGCCCAACGCAGGGCGTGATCGTCAACCGCGTGGGCGCGGGCAAGCCGGAACTGCTCACCGATTCCGGCATCATCGCCCGCCGCGTGACCGAACTGCCGCAGCAGGGGCAGGACGTAGGCGCGATGCTGCTGCGCGGCATGGCACAGCAGATGCGTGACCAGTATCAGGACGGCGTGGCGACGGCGGCGGTGCTGGCCGGGGCGATGGTCGGCGCGGCGGTGAAACTGATCGCCGCCGGGCATAACCCCATGCTCATCCGCCGGGGCATGACGCAGGGAGCCGCCGCCGCCAAAGAAGCGCTGGCGCGGCAAAGCCAGCTTCCCAGCGGCCAGCAGCAGCTTGAGCAGGTCGCCATGACCGCCATTCAGGATGCCGCGTTGAGCGCGGTGCTGGGCGAGATGTTCGACCTGCTGGGTGCGTATGGTGCGTACATGGTCGAGGAATACGCCGTGCCGCGCATTGACCGCGAATATATTGACGGCGGGCGCTGGCGAATGCGCCCCGGTTCGCGCCTGCTGATGCCAGCCGGGGGCAAGGACCTCGTGCTGCACCAGCCGCTTGTCGCGGTCTTTCATGACAAGGTGGAGAAGATCAGCCAGATTCGCCCGGCGCTGGAACTGGCGATCCGGCGCAAGCAGCCGCTGCTGCTGGTGGTGCAGGAGATCGGCGGCGAGGCGCAGGAAACACTGACGCTGAACTATACACAGGGCAAGCTGGACATCGGCGTGGCGGTAACGACGGTTTCCACCACGCACAGACAGGACGAACTGGACGATCTGGCGCTGCTGGTGGGCGCGCAGCCGTTAAGCGCCATCACCGGGCGCTTGCCGGAACGCCTGCGGCCAGAGTGGCTGGGGCAGGCGCGGCAGATCACCCTGAGCCGCGACACGCTGACTGTGGCCGGCGGCGCGGGCGACAAAGCGCCGATGCAGCAGCGCGTGGCCGAACTGCAAGCGCGGCTGCGGCGCTTGACGAAGGTGGATGATGACTGGAAGCGGCTGAAGCTGCGGATCGCCCGGCTGGCGGGCGGGTTGTGCATCCTGAAAGTGGGCGCGCATACTTTTAAAGACCGCGAACAGCAGAAGGCGCTGGCCGAGAAAGCCATGCGCGTGCTGGAACTGGCCGTGACCGAGGGGGTCGTCCCCGGCGGCGGGCTGGCCTATCTGCGCTGCATCCCGGCGGTGCAGGCCGCCGCGCATGACATGGATGACCGGGCGGAAGCGCTGGGCGCGGAGGTTATCGCTGCCGCGCTGGAAGCGCCCTTTTCGCGGATTATCGCCAATCATGGCCGGGTACACCCGCCGCTTGCCGTACACGAAGCGCAGGCGACGGGCATGGGCTTCGACGTGCGCTGTGGCGAGTACGCCGATATGCTGGCCGCTGGCGTGGTGGACAGCCGCGCGGTGCTGGCGGGCGCGCTGGATGCCGCGTTGAGCGCGGCGACGATGGCGCTGACAACTGAGGTGATTGTCCTTCATGAACGTTAGAGACGTTAATCAACTGCCACAGATCACCCTGCCCACGCCTGTCCTGTCGCTGCTGGCGCGCGACGATGGCGGTGTGTGGGCGGGCGGCGTGGGCGGCGTGGCCGCTTACCAGAACGGCCAGTGGACAGCGCATGTCTCCGGGCTGCCGCTGGGCGTGGTGGCGGCGCTGGCTTCGGCGGGCGGGTGGCTGTTCGCGGGCGGGGCGGA
>CAZJSU010000097.1:12735-16567 GCA_964548765.1 uncultured Anaerolineaceae bacterium | reverse complement strand
GAAGGGTGGCTGCTTTTGCAGACAGGTGTTTATCATCAATTGGTAGCGTTCTTCAAAAATATACAGGGAATTGGTCATCCCCGGAAAGAGAACGCTGTTGAGGGGAAACAAGGGTAGCTCGAACATCAGACTCGCAATCCGCTTATCCTGAACATGAACCACAGGCCATACCGCCAGCCTGTTTCGCCATTACAACGCCCCACATTGCAGCCTTACATAGGCGTGTGATGAGAATTTTACCCCTGCGGCGGTAGGCCGACATAACGCGCGCGCGGGCGAATCAGGTGGTCGGTCGCGTACTGTTCCAGTATGTGGCCGATCCAGCCCACCGTCCGCCCCAGCGCAAACAACGTCAGCGCTGCCCCAGCAGGCAAACCAAGCCCTCGCGCCAACGCCACCAGCGCGAAATCGACGTTCGGCGGCTCCCCCGTGATAGCTTCCACCGCCTCGCACACCGCCACAGGCAGCCCCAGACCCGGCTGCGCCGCGGCCATCGCCAGAAGGGTCTGCGCGCGCGGATCGCCCTCCGGGTATAACGGATGGCCGAAACCGGGGATCGTCTCGCCGCGTTTGAGGCGCTCCACAATCACCGTCTGCGCCTGCTCCGCCGCCCCCACTTCGCGCAGCAGCGCCTCCACCCGCGCGGTATTGCCACCGTGTTTGGTGCCTTGCAGCGCGGCCAGCCCTGCGTTGACCGCCGCGTAAGGCGCTGCGCCCGCCGAAGCCACACAGCGGGCGGTAAAGGCCGAGATGTTCAGTTCGTGATCGGCACACAGCACCAGCGCCGCGCCCAGCAGCTTAGCCGTTTCCCGCGCCTCCCCCGGGCACCACACCCCCGCCAACCGCTGCGCGATGCCGTCCTGCGCCTGTCCGCCCGCCACAATGCTGGTCAGCAGATTGAGGATGCGCGCGCCAGTCTGGATCACCGCCGCCGGGCGCAGGTCATACGCTGCCGGGTCAACCGCCGCCGCTAGCGGTAGAAACACCTGAAACTGCTCAAACACCGTCAGCCCATCCGCAAGCTGGCCCGTGCTTTCCCACCCCGGCGGCGATGCCTCAACAGGCGGCAGCGGTGTCTCCAGGCTGCCCGTCCACAGCAGCGCCGCCACCTGCTCGATCGTATGCGTCTGCGCCAGCATGGTCGCGTCCACGCCGCGATAATACAGGCGGCCATCCTCGATCAGCGTAATGGCCGAATCCAGCAGCGGCGCGCCAAAATGCAGCGCGTCCTGCGCTATTTTCTCCGGGTTCTGCCGGGCTTCCTTGCGCGCTTTCAGGCGCTCCACATCTTCCGCAGAGTAGCGCCGGTTACGTTTGCTGCCCCCCACCGCCTCCGAGCGAATTAACCCCCGGCTGACATAAGCGTACAGCGTCGGCAGGCTGATATTGAGCGCGTCAGCGGCCTGCTCCGCGCTTAAGTAGCGTCCCCGCTTGGTCATATTGATTTTCCTATCAACATTGACAACATTTATTTGAAATTCTATCATTTAATCATACGGATTTTCGCGCTTCTGTCGAGGCTTCTCACAAAAACGCACCGCGCGCGTTATAAAGGTATGAACGGCGCACGACGGAAAAGCCTATGACCCATTTACCCATGCGTTTCGAGATGCTCATCGAACGCTATCATGATGAGATTTATCGTTACCTGTGGCGGCTGCTGCGCGACAGCCCGCACGAGCCGCAGGACATCACGCAGGAGACGTTCATCCGCGCCTATCAGGCTTACGGGCGGCTGCGGGCAGGCAGCAATTACCGTGCGTGGCTCTACAAGATCGCCACCAACTGCGCCTACTCCGTGCTGCGGCAAAGGCGCTACGAGACAGCGCTGGACATGGTGGAAAACTTCAGCGCCGCTGGCGACCTGCTGCCAGACGAGCAGGCCGCGCTCAACGAAACACTCGCCGCCGCTGGCCGGATCATCAACGAGCTTCCCTTCAAACAGCGTGCCGCCGTCGTCATGCGCCACCTCGAAGGCTTTGAATATGCCGAGATCGCCCTCGCGCTGGATTGCAGCGAAGACAGCGCCAGAGCCAATGTTTCTCAGGCCATTCGCCGCCTGCGCCGTGAACTGATGCAAGAGCGTGGAGAAGCGTAGTATGAACGAGTATCCGATCCCTACCCCAAACGAAATTCATCAGTCCCGCCAGCAAATTGCCGACTGGTTCAAAAAGACCGCGCCCCTGCTGCGCTGGTCACAGGTCGCCGCGCCCGTCGGCACGGTTTACTTCGCGGTCAGCAGTCACGGCCTCAGCAGCCTCGACTTTGGTATCACGCAGGAGCAGTTCATCGCCCGGCTCGACCCGCTGGCGCGCACCGAGCGGGAAGACCTGAAAACCTTCGGCCAGCAGTTGCAGGAATACTTCGACAGGCGGCGCAGGCAGTTCGACCTGCCCGTAGACTTCAGCCACATCACCCCCTTCCAGCGCAGCGTGCTGGAAGTCACCCTCAGCATCCCCGCTGGCGAGGTGTGGACATACGCGCAAGTCGCGCAGCGCATCGGCAGGCCGACCGCCAGCCGCGCTGTTGGGCAGGCGCTCGGCAGCAACCCTGTCCCCATCGTCGTCCCCTGCCATCGCGTCATCGCCAGCAGCGGCAAGCTGACCGGTTACAGCGCGGGCGCGGGCATCGCCAGCAAGCAGTGGCTGCTGCAATTCGAAGGCGCGCTATAAACAGGATTCGATCCAGGGGCGGGTTCGCAGCCCGCCCTCATTATTAGACAAGGGAGCAGTAATACGATGACTTCTACCGATTTTGTCCCCGGCTTGCAGGGCGTTGTCGCCGCGCAAACCAGGCTGAGCAGCGTGGACGGCCTCGCCGGGGAGCTGATTATCGCCGGGTATCCGTTGGAAGAACTGGCGGGCAAGGCCACCTTTGAGGAAACCATGTACCTGCTGTGGCACGACACCCTCCCCAATGCCGAGCAGTTACAGCGCTTCCGGCAGGCTTTAGCGCCTTTCCGGGCGCTTCCGGCTACCACGCTCGACCTGCTGCGTGCCGCCGCTGCCCAGAAGCTCGACGTGATGGACGCGCTGCGCATGGCGGCCAGCACCGTCAGCCTGCGCGCCGACGACGAGCCAGAGCACCCGCGCCGCGATGCGCTGGCGCTGGCCGCCCGCTTCCCCACCATTGTCGCCGCCTACTGGCGATTGCTGAACAATGAACAGCCTATCGCCCCCCGTGCCGACCTCAGCCACGCTGCCAATTACCTCTACATGCTCACAGGCGACACCCCGACCGAGGCGCGGGTACGCGGATTAGAGACTTACCTGAACACGGTGGTGGATCACGGCCTCAACGCCTCGACCTTTACCGCGCGCGTCATTATCTCAACCGGGTCTGATGTGGTGTCGGCGGTGGTCGGCGCGGTCGGTGCGCTGAAGGGGCCGCTGCACGGCGGCGCGCCCGGCCCGGCGCTCGATATGGTCTTCGAGATCGCCACCGAAGCCAATGCCGAGCCGTACCTGCGCGCCAAACTCGAACAGGGCGAGCGTCTGATGGGCTTCGGCCATCGTGTTTACAAAGTGCGCGACCCCCGCGCCGAGGTGCTGGCGCAGGCCGCCGAGCAGATGTACGCCGCCGACGGCGACCTGAAGCTCTATCATCTGGCGAAACACGTCGAGCAGGTCGCGGTGCGCCTGCTGGAAGAATACAAGCCGGGGCGCAACCTGCAAACCAATGTCGAGTTCTATACCGCGCTGCTGCTGCACGGGCTGGACTTACCCACCGCGCTTTTCAGCCCCACCTTCGCCATCAGCCGCGCCGCCGGGTGGCTCGCCCACTGCTTCGAGCAGGAAGAAACCGGGCGCATCATCCGCCCGGAATCGCAGTA
>CAZJSU010000097.1:0-12635 GCA_964548765.1 uncultured Anaerolineaceae bacterium | reverse complement strand
CCCCTACGGATATGATCGTTTTATGCTTTCGCCAACAGCAGTGTTAACCGAGCGTCAGGCCAGCCTGCTTATTTCCAGCGCCGCGCGAAATCGGCCAGCAACCGCGCGCCATAACCTGTCGCGCCCTTGCCGGGGATGTACGGGTTGTTACCGCTGCCGCCGCTCATGCTCTCAATCCCTGCCATCCCGGCCATATCAATGTGCGCCCACGCCGGGTAATCCACAAAGTGCTTGAGGAACATCGCGGCGATTGGCGCGCCGCCCATGCGCCCGCCCGTGTTTTTGATGTCCGCCGTGTTCGATTCAATCAGCTTGTCATATTCCTCGTACAGCGGCAGCGGCCACACCTTTTCACTGGTGCGTTCCGCCGCTGCCAGCAGCGCATCGCGCAGGCCGTCATCCGTGCTGAACAGGCCGCCCGCCACCGCCCCCAGCGCGACCACGCACGCCCCGGTCAGCGTGGCGATGTCCACCACAGCGGCGGGCTTGTAGCGCGACGCGAACACCAGCGCATCCGCCAGAATCAGCCGTCCCTCAGCATCCGTGCTGATAATTTCGATGGTCACGCCGTTGCTGGCCTTCAGCACTTCCTGCGGGCGGTACGCATTTCCGCTAATCATGTTATCCACCGCTGGCACAAGCCCGACCACATGCAGCGGCACATCCAACCCGGCAATCGCCCGCATCGCGCCGATCACCGCGCCGCCACCCGCCATATCCGCCTTCATGCCCACCATGCCATCGCCGGACTTGATGCTGTAGCCGCCCGTGTCAAAGGTTACGCCCTTGCCCACCAGCACGATCGTGTCCAGTTCGTCGGCTTTATCGGCGTTGTGTTCCAGAATGATGAAGCGTGGCGGCGTTTCGCTGCCCTGCGCCACCCCCAGCAGCGCCCCCATATTCAGCGCTTGCATCTGCCTCTTTTCCAGCACTTCCAGCTTCAGCCCAGCCGCGTCCGCCACTTCCCCGGCGACCTTCGCCATGTACGCAGGCGTGCAGATGTTCGGCGGCAGGTTCACCAGATCACGCGCCACCTGCACCCCGGCGGCGATGGCCTCGCCCGCTTTCGCGCCCTGCTGCGCCGCGCTCACGTCCTGCTCACTGGCGGCGTAAATCGTCAGCGCTTCCGGCACATCCTCCGGCTTATCCTTGCTTTTCTGGCCGTGATAACTGTAGAGCGCCAGCAGCGCCCCCTCGACCAGCGCCTCCGCGCTGCTGCTCGCGTCCAGCCCTTCGGGGAGCAGCACCGCCGCAGTCCGCGCTTTCAGCTCGCGCACTTTCTTCACCGCCTGCGCGCTCCCCCGCCGGATGCCGTCGGCGGTCAGCTTGTCCGCCGCGCCCAACCCCACCGCGATCACCCGCCGCGCCGCGATCGCGCCACGCGCGTACAGCACCACGACATCGCCGCTTTTCCCGGTGAAATCGCCCGCGCCCACCACCTCGCCAAGCAGCCCGCCCAGCGCCTCGTCCAGCGCTTTAGTCGTTTCGTTGAATTCGCTGTTTTCATGCAAAAGCAGCAGCACCGCGTCGGCCTGTGCTTCCTGTATACGCCCTGCGACGATCTTAATATCCATGCTGTTTACACTCCCTACTGTAAGTCACGCAGGGATTGTACCGCATCGCATCAGAGCCACTTGAGGCCAAAAACACAACAGCGCCTTGCTTAAGGGCGCTGTTGTGCAGGAGGAAAGATGATCATGGAGAATTATTGCTACCTTTATGCTATAACAACCGTCCAAATTAAAGTGTTAAGATCGCAAAACCTGCATCCTTTTATTAATTACCCTATTATCAGAAATGCTCATAATCTGACACAGCTCCTGTAGGGGCGTAGCGATGCTGCGCCCACCTGCGCTCACCATAAACACGCGCCACTCAACCCATCCCCTTAAACCACCACAACCCCGTAGGGGCGCAACGTGTTGCGCCCTGATGCGCTATAATCACCCTGCACAAGATCACTTCGCTTAACTAAGGATCATCCCTGTGGAAAACACCTACAAACCCCATGCCCGCTGGCTGCCGCTGGCACACACGCAGGTTCGGCTCGACGGCGGCCTATGGGGCGTGCGCCAAGCCACCAACCGCGAGACCAGCCTGCCGCATGGGTATCACAGCCTGCAAGACGTGGGCAACTTCCACGATCTGCGTTTGGCCGCCGGGCAAATACAGGGGGATTACAAAGGGCCGCTGTTCATGGACTCCGACCTGCACAAGTGGCTGGAAGCCGTCAGCCTCGAACTGGCTAACGCGCCCGACCCGCGCCTGCAGCAGATGGCCGACGAAACCATTGACCTGCTGGCCGCCGCGCAGGGTGAAGATGGCTACCTCAACTCATATTATACCGTCGTCAAGCCACACGAGCGCTGGCACAACATCAAGGACGGCCACGAACTCTACTGCGCGGGGCATCTGTTCGAGGCCGCCGTCGCCCATCACCGCGCGACAGGCAGCGATAGACTGCTGAACATCGCCCGCCGCTTTGCCGACTATATCGCCGCCGTGTTCGGCCCCGGCAAACGCGCCGCCACCCCCGGCCATCCCGAAATCGAACTGGCGCTCATCAAGCTCTACCACGTCACAGGCGAGCAGCGTTATCTCGATCTGGCGCAGCTCTTCATTGACCAGCGCGGTCACGGCCTGCTCAACGCGCCCAACGCCGATTACTATCAGGATCGCACCCCCGTGCGCGACCAGACGCGCGTCGTCGGCCATGCCGTGCGCGCGCTCTATCTGGCGGCAGGCGCGACCGATCTGTACATGGAAACCGGCGAACAGGCGCTGCTGGACGCGATGCTGGCGCAGTGGCGCGATATGACAAGCGGCAAACTCTCGATCACAGGCGGGGTGGGCGCGCGCCACGAGGGCGAATCCTTTGGCGACCCCTACGAACTGCCCAACGACCGCGCCTATAACGAAACCTGCGCCGCCATCGCCAGCATCCTCTGGAACTGGCGGCTGCTGCAAGTGACTGGCGAGAGCCGCTTTGCCGACCTCATCGAGCGCACGCTCTACAACGGCTTCCTCAGTGGGATGGGCGTGGATGGGCGCGGCTACTTCTACGTGAATCCGCTGCTCAGTCGTGGCGGCTACGATCGCCCGCACTGGCACTGGTGCGCCTGCTGCCCGCCCAATGTCATGCGCCTGCTGGCCTCGCTGTCGGGTTATTTTGTCACGGCTGACCAGAGCGGCCTGCAAATTCACCAGTACGCGCCGATGAGCATTGAAGCGGGCGCGACCCGCCTGAAGGTCGAAACCGCCTATCCCTGGAACGGGCAGGTTTCCATCGTGGTCGAGCAAACCCCCGCCGACGCATGGACGCTGCAACTGCGCCTGCCCGGCTGGTGTGACAGCGCCACGCTTGAAGTGAACAGCCAGAAATCGCCTGCCGACGCTGCACAGAATGGCTACCTGCGCCTTGAGCGCCGCTGGCAGGCAGGGGATCGCGTCACGCTGCAACTGCCGATGCAACCGCGCCTCACCGCCGCCCACCCACGCATTGATGCCACGCGCGGCAGTCTGGCAATCGAATACGGCCCACTGGTCTACTGCATTGAACAGCACGATCACGACTTCGATATTATGGACGTGGCGATTGCGCCGGACGCAGCGCTCGAACCCGCTTGGCAGCCGGACTTTCTCGGCGGCGCACTGCTGATTAAAGCGGCAGGCTACCTCATGGATACCGCATCATGGGGTGACAGCCTCTACCGCCCGGCCAACCACGCCGAAGCCAGCCACCGCCCCGTCCAACTGACCGCTATCCCCTATCATCTGTGGGCGAACCGCGACGCGGGCGCGATGCGTGTGTGGCTACCAAAAACAGGGGCATGAGGCCGTCGGCACGCATACCCCTGCGATAATCACACGTTACGCAGGCTCGGCGACTTCCTGCTCCGCCGCCCACAGCATCCCGCGCGTCACCAGTTCCAGCACGTCCGGCGCTTCCAGCACGTTGGCCTGATGCCCCAGCGAGCAGTAGAACACCCGCCCCTTGCCCCACATCTTCGTCCACACCACCGGCATCACCGTGCCATCAGCAAACGTCGTGGTCGCCAGCACGCGGATCGCCGGGTCAACATGCATGTAATACTGTTCGGACTTGATGTGCAGCGTCGGAATCCCTTCAGTGATCGCGTCAGGTTCTGCCGGGTTCATCTCGACGGTGTACTCCACGCCGTCGTTGCCGGGGTGCGCCACCCACTGGCCGCCCGTCATGTACTGCCATTCGGTCTCATTGCGGAAGGCATCGCACATGCCGCCATGCACCCCCGCCAGCCCCACGCCGCCTTTCACCGCTTCCAGCACAGGCTGTAGCTGCTCTTTCTCAATCTTGCCCATCGTCCAGATCGGCACGATCAGGTCAAGCTGCGTCAGATCGTTGTCCTTGAACGCATCCAGCGTGTCAGAAATCGTCACCTCAAAGCCGTTCTTGCGAAGCTGCTCGCCCAGCAGTTCCGAGACTTCCTTCGGCTGATGACCATCCCACCCACCCTGTACAATCAATGCTTTTTTCATTGTGCTTCCTCATTGTATGACTGCAATATCCGTTGACATTTTGCGTTTGGGTTGCCTCTCACGGACGCGATGTATCGCGTCCCTACGAAACATGCGCGTTGCAGGGACGGCATAAATGCCGTCCGCTGGCAAAAGATCAATGTTAACCCACCCTGATTTTAACGCATAATCGTCAAGTGATTGGCCTTATACCCTCGCCCCTTAATACCTTAATCCCTATGCCCTTCAATCAACGTCCGCCCGGTCATCTGCGGCGGCTGCGCCACTTGCAGCAAATCCAGCACCGTCGGCGCGACATCGGCCAGAATCCCGCGCGGGCGCAGCAGATAATACCCCGCGCCAATCACGAAAAACGACACCGGGTTCGTGGTGTGATAGGTGTGCGGCTCGCCTGTCAGCTCCTCTACCATGCGCTCCGCGTTGCCGTGATCGGCTGTCACCAGCGCCACGCCCCCCTTCGCGTTCACCGCCTCCACCAGCCGCCCCGCACAGCCATCCACAAACGACACCGCCGCGCTCGCCGCCGCCAGCGACCCGGTATGCCCGACCATATCCGGGTTGGCGAAGTTAATCAGGATAAAGTCGTCGTCGTGTGTCCGCAGCCGCTCTAGCGTCGCCTCGGTTAGTTCCTGCGCGCTCATCTCCGGCTTCAGGTCATACGTCGCCACTCTGGGCGAGGGGATGATGCGGCGTTCCTCGCCAGGAAACGGTTCTTCGTTGCGCCCGTTGAAGAAGAAGGTCACGTGCGGGTACTTCTCCGTCTCCGCCGAGTGATACTGCCTCAGCCCGTGCTTGCTCAGCACTTCCGCCAGCGTGTCCTTCAGCAGTTCAATCGGAAACAGGATACGCACAGGCAGGTCTTCCTCGTACTCCGTGAAGGTCACAATGTCCAGATTCGGCACGTAATCCGCTTCGGTAAAGCCTTCCTGCCCTTCAATGGCAAACCCGCGCACAATCTGGCGCATCCGGTCTGCGCGAAAGTTATAGAAGATCAGCGCATCGCCCGGTTTAACGCGCAGGCTCTCGTCCGTCCCGATCACGACCGGCACGATAAACTCGTCCGTCACCATTTTGTCATACGATTGCAGGATCGCCTCGCGCGCTGTCTGCGTCCGTTCGCCCTGCCGGTAAACCATCGCGTCATAGGCTTTACGGGTGCGCTCCCACCGCTTGTCCCTGTCCATCGCGTAATAACGCCCGCTGACAGTGGCGATCACCCCCGTGCCAATCGCCTGCATCGTGTCCTCCAGTATCTGAAGGAACTCTATCGCGCTGTTCGGCGGTGTATCGCGCCCATCGGTGATGACATGCACCACCGGGTTGACCCCCGCGTTTTTGGCGGCGGCCAGCAGCGCGTGCAGGTGCGACTGGTGGCTGTGTACGCCGCCCGGCCCCAGCAGGCCGATCAGGTGCAGGTTAGAGCCGTTGCGCTTGACGGTGTTAAACGCCTGCACCAGCGCGGGGTTGCCCTGCAAGGTATTCTCCCGGATAGCGTTATCAATGCGCGAGATGTCCTGATAAACAATGCGCCCCGCCCCCAGGTTGAGATGCCCCACCTCAGAATTGCCCATCTGGTCTGGCGTAAGGCCAACCGCCTCGCCCGAAGCGTCCAGAATAGAGCGCTCGCGTGTCTTTAACCAGTGATCGTAGTTCGGCGTTTGGGCCTGAAGGACGGCATTTCCATATTCCTTCTCCCGAATCCCCCAGCCATCCAGAATCATCAGCATTACCGGCTTTTTCGCTGCCACCAGGTTTCCTCCCTGTTTCGGTTCCAGTTCAGACACGCCGCAGGCGGGTCACGTGCATTTTAACGCAAATCTGGCGAAATGTGAGCGGCGCGGCCTGTGGTGGTCAGTAGACAAAGCGCCTGCCCTCTGCGACAATACGGGATATTCGCACCGTCATACATACACGAACAGAGTCCCTATCTTGGCTTATACTTCCCAAAACAAAAATACTTTCGTCGTTGTGGTTCTGGCCTACGCCATTTTCATCGTACTGGGCATCCCCTCCGGCCTGTTAGGGGTCGCCTGGCCGTCCATGAGTCAGGACTTCAACCGTCCGCTCGACGCGCTCGGCATCCTGCTGCTGGCCTCCACACTCGGTTATCTGCTTGCCAGCTTTTTCAACGGGCGCGTCATCGCCCGTCTGGGCATCGCCAACACCCTCGTCGCCAGCACCTTTCTGGCAAGCATCGGGATGCTCGGTTACGCCGTTACGCAGAGCTGGTGGCTCATTATCCCGGTAGCCATCTTTACCGGCCTCGGCAGCGGCACGATTGATGCCGGGCTGAACCTGCACTTCGCCCGCCACTACAGCCCGCGCCTGATGAACTGGCTGCACGCGGCTTTCGGCGTGGGCGCGGTTATCGGCCCCATCATCATGACCGCGCTGATCAGTCAGGAACTCTCGTGGCGTTGGGGCTACGCGCTGATGGCCGTGTTACAACTGCTCGGCAGCGTTTGCGTGCTGCTCAGCCGCGCCCGCTGGGACATCCCCGCGCCGCTGGAAACAGACGAGGCCAAGCCCAAAGTCAAGGATTACTCACTGCTGCAATCCCTGCGTCAGCCGCTGGTGCTGATG
Organism: uncultured Anaerolineaceae bacterium; assembly: GCA_964548765.1. Lineage (GTDB taxonomy): Bacteria > Chloroflexota > Anaerolineae > Aggregatilineales > Phototrophicaceae > JAIOHN01. The sequence goes on along the minus strand of CAZJSU010000097.1, from coordinate 5,534 downwards.
GGTGCGGCGCTGTTCTTTGTCTACGCGGGCATCGAAATCACCGCCGGGCAGTGGACTTACAGCCTGTTCACCGAAGGGCGCGGCATAGACATCAACACTGCTGGCCTGTGGGTCAGCATCTACTGGGCGACCTTCACCCTGGGGCGCATCGTCTTCGGCTTCATCGCCGACCGCATCCCCCTCGCGCCCACCATCCGCCTGTGTATGCTGGCCGTCATCGTCGGCACCGTGATGATGCTCAACATCAGCGGAGAGGCCATGACCTTTATCGGCCTGGCCATCGTCGGCTTCGCCCTCGCGCCCATCTTCCCGCTGCTCATCTCCGCCACGCCAGACCGTCTCGGTGAAGCCCACGCCACCAACGCCATCGGCTTTCAGGTGGCCGCCGCTGGCCTCGGCATCGGCGTGATGCCCGGCCTGGCCGGAGTGCTGGCGAGTTCCTTCGGGCTGGAGGCCATCGTCCCCTACCTGATTATCGTGTCGGTATTCATGCTTATCCTCTATCAGATCATCGCCACCCGCAAAATCAAGCGCGAGGATGAGCTGTCCGTCCCGCTCGCCTCGCCGGAATTTTAGTGCCAGAACAGCGACTTTGCGCTACCATTGAGCAATCTCTCTGTTCTCTGCGCCTCGGCGGTTCCCAAAGGGTTAACTGATGGAAATTCTAGGCATTGATATTGGCGGGTCGGGCATCAAAGGCGCGCCCGTAGATGTGACAAAAGGCGTGCTGCTGGCAGAGCGCCACCGTATAGACACCCCACAGCCCGCTACGCCCGAAGCTGTCGCCGACACAGTTGCCGAACTGGTGCGCCATTTTCAATGGGACAGCGCGATCGGCTGCACCTTTCCGGCCATCGTCCACCATGGCCGCACCCTGAGCGCCGCCAACGTGGATGACGGCTGGATCGGCCTGGAAGCCGAAGCCCTGCTGCGCGAAAAGACAGGCCGCCCCCTGTGCATCATCAACGACGCAGACGCGGCAGGCATCGCCGAGATGGCCTTCGGCGCGGGGCGCGACCATACCGGGGTCGTCATGGTGCTGACCTTCGGCACAGGCATCGGCAGCGCCTGTTTTGTGGATGGCGCGCTCTGGCCCAATACCGAACTCGGCCATCTTTTCCTGAACGGCAAAGAGGCGGAAAAGTGGGCTTCTGATAAAGCGCGGCAGGACAAAAACCTGAAGTGGCGGCAGTGGGGCGAGCGTGTCAACACCTACCTTCAGCACTTGGAATTTATCTTCTCGCCAGACCTGTTCATCATCGGCGGCGGTGCCAGCAAGCGCTTCGACAAATTCGCCGACGAAATCAACGTCAGCGCCGAGATTGTCCCGGCACAGTTATTGAACGACGCGGGCATCGTCGGCGCGGCCATGGCCGCCCAGCGCCTCACGTTATAACACCGCATACCGTGTAGGGGCGGGTTTCAAACCCGCCCGCAGCTTAGGCTCTGCTGACACTTTGTGTTTGAACAGCATTTCCCGTTACGGACGCGCGGTTGCGCGTCCCTACGCAGGTTTCGTAGGGACGGCATCTATGCCGTCCGCCGCAAAAACATAACTAATCACACATCCCGGTAAATCACCGCCGCGCAGCGCAGTTCCCCGCCGCTAAAACGCACAATGCGGCTCACCGCCAGATCAAGCCAGTCCTGCACTTCCTCCGGCGTGATGCTCCCATCGCCATCCACCAGCAGCAGCACGTCGCGCGTCTCGCTGCTGATTTTGGTGAAATCCGCGTCCCGATAATTAAAGTCGAGACAGATCATACGCTCCCGGTCGCTGTAGAGCAGTTCGCCCGCCGCCGCGCTGATCGCCTCCCCCCCGCCGATGGGATGCAGCGCCTCGCCCCCCTGCGCGAAGTGCAGCGTCACAGGCAGCGCCAGCTTGCCCAGATCATACGCCGCCATCGGGACAATCGCTTCCGCCGAGGTCAGGTTGTAAGTATCCACCACCGTGTTGATCGTCCCCATCGCGCCATCGCGCACGATACGCCGCAGCAGCGCCTCTGCGCTTGGATTGCGCTTGCCGGGGTCTGCGCCAAACGCGCGGTACAGTTCACGATAGACTTTGATGCGTTCCAGCGAGCCGAGGTTCACGCCTTGATACCGCGCCGCCATCTGCGCCGCCGTTCTCGCCTTCAGCGCGTCCAGTTCCGGGTGGCTCTGCGCCACCGTCACCCCGCCGATCACCGCCACGCCGATCCGCAGCGCCGGGAACCTGTCGAACACTTCGCCCTCAATCGTCAGCAGATCACGATACACCGCGTCCTGCCGCTTTTCGAGAATCGTGTATGGCGCGGTTTGCAGGTAGTAAGCCGCCTCGGCCTGCTGCAATCGCTTGACCACAAACGCGCTGTCCAGCGCGGCCAGCAGTTCACCCGCGCGCGGCCCGCTGGTGCGCCCCAGGATAATCCGGTAAATCGCCTGGAACGCCTGCCCCGGCTTCAGCCCCATCTCGGTCGCAATATCGTAAATGCGCTTGTGAATATGCTCGCCGCTGGGCGCTTCCTGCCCCCGATACCACTCCAGCAGCCGCGACAGCATCTGCCGCTGCGCGTCGTCCAGTTCCCGCGCGCTGGCGGGTAACTGCGCCTGCACTTCAAACACCGCGCTCTCCGGCGCGAAACGCTCCAGCCACAGCCGCGCATAATCTATCCGCTTCTGCGCCTCGCTCACTTCCTCCGGCGCAAGCGGCGCGCCCTTGTGCGCCTCAAAGTGCGCCAGCGCGTTCAGGCCGGGAATCTGCGTCACCGTGACGACATGCATAAAGCGCGGGCGATACCAGGGCAGCAGCTTCTCCTGCGCGTCAATGCGCGACAGTTCAAACAGGCGCTTCTGCCAGTCCTGTTCATGATCCTCGCTTTCCTGAAAATACTGCTCAAACGCCGTGTCGTATTCGTCGAACAGGCGCGGAACAGCGTTCCCTTCCAGCGTGAAGTTAATCGAGGTGCGCGGGCGTGTCCGCACCAGAATATAGCGCAGCAGTTCCGGCGGCAGCGCCTCGCCCACTTCCCGCGCGGAGAAGCCGATGCCCTTTGACGAACTCATCTTGCCGCCGTCCAGCAGGAAGAACTCATACGGCACGTTAAACGGCGGTTCACGATGCAGCACCCGGCGGCAGATCGCCTCGGCGACATCGCGCGAGCCGCCATCTACCGAGTGATCCATCCCCGCGCCCTCGACATTCACGCCCAGCACCTGCCAGCGCGTCGCCCATTCCAGCTTCCACGGCAGCTTACCGCTGCCATCAAACGGGCTGACCGCGCCCTCATGCCCACAGCCCCGCGTGTAATCCACCGCGTCCGGCACGCAGCGGTAATAGACCTTCTCGCCGTCGAATTGATACACCCGCGTCGTGGCGACCCTGCCGCAGTTCTCGCAAATCGTGTTGAACGGCAGCCAGTCGTCCGGGCGCTCGGAGTTGCTCACCTCAAGGTAAATCGCACGCACTTCCGCCGCGTTTTCCAGCACCGCGCGGATCACCTCGTTCATCCGGCCAGAGCGGTACAGGTCGCTCATGCGGTACGGTTCGGGATAAATCCCCAGCTTGTGCTGCACCGCCATAAACTCATCGTAAAAATACTCGGCGTAGCTGCGCGCGCTGTTATCCGGCGCGGGGATGTTGCACAGCGGCTGACCGAGATACGGCTCGTACCGCTCGTAAGACAGCGCCGGCGGCACAGAGTCCAGCGCGTCGTAATCATCGCTGCCGTAATAAAACTTCGCAGGCCGTCCGGCATCCTGCGCCGCGCGGTAAATCACATCATGAATCACCGGCCCGCGCAGCGACCCCACATGCGCGCTGCCAGAGTACGTTTTCGAGTCGTTCAGCACGATCTCCGCCGCGTCTATCTCGTTAATCAGTTGGTCAGCCCAGTACAGCACGTGATTACCCTTCCCGCGTAAACGGCAGCAAATATCATCTGGCCTTAATCGGCCAAAACTCTAGCGTTTGAACAGACCTCGCCCCCGCTTCGCCTTGCTCGCCGCCGCCTCTCCACGAATGGAGAGGGCGACCGAAGGGAGTCCTATGAGAGGTTGGGGGTGAGGTTTGCCAAAAACAGGCAACAAAAAGCGCCCGCTTCGCTGTGAAGCAGGCACTTATTATAGGGCGAACGAAGATTTGATTCTAGCGCGGTTTAGGCCTTATCCGGCTCGGCTTCTGCAGAGGGCATCAGCACCTTCTCCACGCGCTCCACCGCCCAGTCAATCTCCTCTTTGCTGATGGTCAGCGGCGGCGCGAAACGGATAATGTCCACATGCGTCTCTTTACACAACAGCCCCTCGTCCATCAGCTTCTCGCAGAACGGGCGCGCCCCGCCCACTTCCGGCTTAAGCTGCAAGCCCACCAGCAGCCCCTTGCCGCGCACTTCCTTGATGTACGGACTGTTGATCTCCCACAGGCGCTCCATCAGGTACTCGCCCATCTCGTTCGCCCGCTGCGTAAGCTGCTCCTCCTCCAGCACGTTGAGCGCTTCCAGCGCGATCGCGCAGCCCAGCGGATTCGCGCCGAAGGTGCTGCCATGTTCGCCCGGCGTGAGCAGGCTGAGGATGCCGTCGCGCGTCACCACTGCCGACACCGGGAAGATGCCGCCGCCCAGCGCTTTACCGAGGATCAGCACATCCGGCACGATGTCGTAATGCTCGTAGCAGAAGTTCTTCCCCGTGCGCCCCAGCCCCACCTGAATCTCATCGGCCATCAGCAGCACGTTATGACGGTCACAGATTTCGCGCACCTTCGGCAGGTAATCGTCCGACGGCACGTTGATTCCGCCCTCGCCCTGAATCGGCTCCACCAGAAACGCGACCGTATTCGGCGTAATCGCCGCTTCCAGCGCCTCGGCATCGCCGAATGGGATCGCCTTAAAGCCCGGTGTCAGCGGGCCGAAGTCGTGCTTGTAATGCTCCTCGGTCGAGAAGCTGATCACGGTGGTCGTGCGCCCGTGAAAGTTGTCCTGACACACAATAATCTCGGCCTCGTAGCGCGGCACACCCTTGACGCGATACCCCCACTTCCGCGCCAGCTTGACCGCCGTTTCCACCGCTTCCGCGCCGGAATTCATAAACAGCGCCCGGCTCATGCCCGTGAATCTGGTCAGCGCCTCGGCCAGCGGCCCCAGTTGATCGGTATGGAACGCGCGCGAGGTCAGTGTGACGCGCTCCATCTGCCGCTTCGCCGCTTCAATAATGCGCGGGTGGCGATGCCCAAAGCTCACCGCCGAGTACGCGCTCAACATATCCAGATAGCGCTTGCCCTCTACATCAATCATCCAGCAGCCCTCGGCGCGTTCAATCACAACGGGCAGGGGGTTATAATGATTCGTGCCGAATGTCTCGGTCTGCTTGATGTACTTCTCTGTTGCACTCATGCTGCGGCTTCTCCTGATAGTATTTATGGATGTTTCGTAATGAATAATACCAGCTTTTGTTAGGAAAAATGCCCAAACGAAACTATTTAAATTATACAAGCATTCGAGGCGAAATACGATAAACACCCTGGCGGTGAACGGGATACAGCACTACGCCGCCTACGGCAC
>CAZJSU010000096.1:0-17027 GCA_964548765.1 uncultured Anaerolineaceae bacterium | reverse complement strand
ATCCCCAGCAGCAGGCGCTGCTGTCAACGACGTATTGTTTAACGTATGCCCCACACTTAGCGGCATGGCTGAAAGAGAAGATTTACGCCTCGCTGTACGTTGCACACGTCCAACTAATTCACGTTCTGGGTGGAGATGTGAGTGCCACAACACAGGAAGTTCTAATTAAAGCGAGGTGTCTGATGACTACGCGAAGGCAGTCTTCCTCAAATCTCAACGCTGGCACACAGACCGCACCCCAACCTCTTTAGAGATTCCCAAAAAACTTAGCGCCGACTTTTGAACCCAGAGCAAGACGCAGCGCTTTCTACTCAACACTCAAATAGGGACATATGTCCACCCTTTCCACCCCAAAATCTTCTATACTAAAAGTCCCTCTCCACAACGTGGGGAGGGAGGCTTTACAGGGGTGGGGTTATGCTCGGCAGTTCAAAACCATCTTTGAAATCTTTGCGTCCTTTGCTTCTTCGCGTCTTTGGTTGAATCTTTTATCTTTTACCTGCTGGCTGTAGACTGCCGACTTTCTTGCCATTGCCGCCGCCCACCCCCCCGGCGGCAGCAAACAATATCGCTGTGCCTCAGCAGTTCAAAATGAAATCTTTGCGCCCTTTGCCTCTCTGCGCTTTGCGCTGAATCTTTTATCTTTCGACGAATGACTTCATCACCTACTCAGCCGACATGGCCGACGAAGCCAGCGCCGGGCGCAAGCGGCGCGGATCAAGCACCGCCACTTGCAGCACCACCGCGCCCAGCAGGCCAGCCGTCAGCGCGACGAGGAACATGACGTGAAAGCCAAACGCATCCACCAGCCAGCCGCCGGCAATCGGCGCGAGGATAGTCGCCGGGGCGATCAGCGTATTGGTCAGGCCGATGTAATACGGGCGGTCGGTCTCGTCCCCAAACTCCACCGTCATCGCCATCGTGGTCGTCCAGAACACCGCCTGCGCCAACCCGGCCAGCCCGAAGATCACGTAGAACCAGCCCATCTGTGGCGATGCAAGCGCCAGCGCGATACTGACCGTCATCACCAGCAGCCCGCCGACAAACACCCGCCGATGCCCAAAGCGATCCCCCACCCAGCCGATGATCGGGTTTGCCAGCGTCTGCCCCAGCAGCAGCACGCTGGTCATCAGCCCGGCGGTCTGCTCGTCCATCTGGTACTCGCGCACCGCGTAAATCGTGTAGAAGCTCGTCGCCATCCACGCGAACTGTGCCAGCACCCGCGCCCCCACAAACCAGCGGAAGTTCACGTCACGCCGCAGGATGTCGCGCAGGTTCGGCCACAGCGCGTCCTCCGCCGCCATCACCTTACGCGGCTCATGCTCAATCTCGCGCGCGCGCCACAGAAAGACCCACGAAATAGTCATCAGGATGCCGGTGATAAAAAAGCACAGCGCGAAGTTATAAGGATATTCGATATTCAGCAGAATCCAGCCCGCGACCACCGCTGTCAGCGCCGACATCAGGTTCGCCGCTGCCGACTGCGCGCCGAAGAACGTCCCCACCCGTTCGCGGGTCATAATTTTGCTTATCATGCTCTGCCACGCCGTCGCGGTAAAACCACCGCCCAACGAGTGCCACAGCACCAGCACAAAGGTCAGCGCCAGCGCGGTCTGATTGCTCACGACCGGAATCAGCAGCGCCACAACCGCCAGCCCCAGGAACGGCCAGCGTTCCTCAATCGTGCGCCGCAGCACCATCGGCTTATACAGGCGCAGCCCGGCGACCTTCCGCGCGGTGAACAACTGCGGAAGCTGCCAACCGATCACATGCAGCGCGGCGATCAGCCCGATAATCGTGGTCGAGTCGGTCAGGCTGTTCACAAATAGCGGAATCACCGTGACAAACGAGGCAAAGCCCAGCCCTGCCCCGAAGAAAGCGCCATCCAGCACGTTAACGATAAAGTTATGACGAAGGTTCTTGAGTATCTCGGTCTGCGACATGCCAAACAAAACCTCAGCGTGAGTTATCCAGATGATTTTAAGGCCGGACTTCACGCTGAGGCTAGAGGCCATTAAGAGCCATGCTGTGCGCGGCGTATCAAAACGCTACAGGTCAAGCTCCGCGTGCAGGTTGCGCCCGTCGGCGCTCTGCTCGATCTGGAAGCCGAAACGCTCGAAGATGTGCCGCATGTGATCATGATCGGGCAGAATCACGGCGGTGATATGATCCAGCCCTTCCGCGCGTCCGATCTCAATCTGGCGACGCACGATCTCCGTCCCCAGCCCCTGCCCCTGATAGGCATCGCTGATAACAATCGTGAATTCAGCGATGTTCGTGCCGTGCAGGCGGCTCATGCGCGAGGCGGCGATGATCTCATGTTCGCCCGTGTCCGGGTTTTTATGCTCGGCCACCAGCACGATCTCCTGCGCGTAATCCACAAAGCAGATACGCGCCAGCCGTTCGTGCGAGATGCGCTGGCTCAGCTTGATCGGGTCGAAGTAGCGCAGGTACACCGTCTCGTCGGAGAGCGTTTCATGAAAACGCACCATCATCGGCTCGTCTTCCGGGCGGATAGGCCGGATCGTCACCTTCTGCCCGTTCTTCAGCGTCCATTCGCCGATATACTGGCTGGGGTACGGGCGAATCGCCAGCGGCACAATCTCGTCCTCCGTCGTCTCTGGCGGGTACAGCAGCACGCGCGCGTCCAGCGCCAGCAGGCGCTCTGGCGAGGCCAGCAGCGGATTGATGTCAATCTCTTTAATCCATGGCTGCTCGACCACAATCTGGCTGAAGCGCACCAGCAGCCGTTCCAGCCCGGCCAGGTCCACCGGCGCGCGGCCACGTACCCCGTGCAGCGCCTCGTAAATCTTCGTCCTTTCCATCATCCGCCGCGCCAGCGTGGTATTGAGCGGCGGCAGGCCAAGCGCGCGGTCTTTAAAGACCTCCACCAGCGTCCCGCCCGTGCCGAACAGCAGCACAGGCCCGAACTGAGCGTCAACGCTGCTGCCGACAATCAGCTCGTAGCCATCCAGCTTGACCATCGGCTGCACGTTCACGCCCATGAAGTCATCCGGGCTGGCCTTCTCCTCCACCGCCTGCCTGATCTGCTGAAAGGCTTCGCGCACGGCTTCATCACTGTCGAGGTTCAGCTTCACCCCGCCAATGTCGGTTTTATGCGTAATCGTTTCCGAGTGAATCTTGACCACGACCGGATAACCAATCGCCCGCGCGGCCTCCACCGCTTCATCTTCCGTGCTGGCAAGGCGGCTGTCCGTCGTTGGGATGTTATACGCCGCCAATACCTGCTTCGACTCATGCTCGGTAAGGATCGTGCGCCCGTGCTGGCGAGCGTGTTCGATGATCTGCGCCACCTGTTCGCGGGCTGAGGCGCGGTCGCCCGTGTCGGTCAGGATAGGGGTCTGGTACAGCGCGCGCAGGTTATAGGCGTAGCGCCACATATAATTAAAAAGGCGCGTCGCGGTATCGGGATAAGCGAATGTCGGGATGTTCGCCCGGTTGAGGATGCCCTCGCCCGCCGCGACATCACTCCCGCCCATCCAGCTCGCCAGCACGGGCTTGTCCCCAATCTCGGCGTAAGGCCGCAGCAGTTCGGCGGTCTGCGTCGGGTCAGACATCGCCTGCGGCGTGAGGATGACCAGCAGGCCATCGCTGTTAGGGTCTTTGGAGGCGATTTCCAGAGACCTGGCATAACGCTCTGGCCCGGCATCCCCCAGAATGTCAATCGGGTTGCCATGACTCCAGTGTTCCGGCAGCAGTTCGTCCAGCGCCGCAATCGTCTCGTCAGCCAGGTCAGCCAGTTGGCCGCCCTGCGTAATCAGCGCGTCCGTCGCCAGCACACCGGGGCCGCCCGCGTTAGTCAGGATGCTCAGGCGCGGCCCTTGTGGGCGCGGCTGTTTGGCAAGCACTTCGGCGGTATAGAAAATATCGGACATGCTGGTAACACGCAGTACGCCCACCCGCTTGAAGGCCGCGTCCAGCACCTCGTCGCTGCCCGTCAGCGAGCCGGTATGCGAGGCTGCGGCCTGTGCCGCCGCTGCGGTTCGCCCGGCCTTAATCACGATCACGGGCTTGGTAAACGACACCTCGCGCGCTGCCGAAAGGAACGAACGCGCGTCCCCGACCGATTCCATGTAAATCACGATGCTGTTGGTGCGCGGGTCATTCCCCAGATAATAAATCAGGTCGCCCCAGTCCACATCGAGCATCGAACCAATGGAGATGAACGCGCTGAAGCCCACATTCTCCCGAAAGCTCCAGTCCAGCACCGAGGTACACAGCGCCCCGCTCTGGCTGATGAACGCCACGCTGCCCGGCCTCGCCATCGCCCCGGCGAAGGTCGCGTTCAGCCCAGACAGCGGACTCATCACGCCCAGACAGTTCGGGCCGATAATCCGCATATTCCCCTCTCGCGCCTCTTGCAGGATTTGCTGTTCCAGCGCCGCGCCTTCCGGGCCGCGCTCCTTAAATCCCGCCGAGATGATGATCGCCCCGCGCACCCCGACTTCCACACATTCGGCAATGATGTCGGGGACAGTCGGCGCGGGGGTGGCGATCACCGCCAGATCAATCTCCTCACGGATCGCCCCGATATTCGGGTAGGCTTTAATCCCCAGAATACTGGAACGTTTCGGGTTCACCGGGAAAACCGTCCCCCCGAAAGGGTTACTGATGAGGTTCCAGACAATGGTACGGCCTACACTGCCCGGTTTTTCCGAAGCGCCAATGACGGCGACCGTCCTCGGCATGAAGATTGCATCAAGCGTCTGGTACTTGTAACGGGTTAATTCAGGAGTAGCTTCTGGCGGCCTAAGAGTCACGGCATCTCTCCTCTCAACTCAACGGTAAATACCATTGAAGATACCCCAGATCATGGCAGAATACGTAATTTTCCCAGCAACTTTTACGGTAGACTCACCAAAATATGGTAAAGTAGATACCTTTGATGGCCTGAAGCATGTACAACGTGTGGAACACTTGATGCTCGACCAACCATTGCCCTACTCACTCACCGAGCAGGACTCGCTGATTTTTATCCATATCCCCAAGACGGCGGGGTTAAGCTTTAACACCATCCTGACAACCTATTTCCCGTGGGAAGACATTCATCCCGCTCCCAGCCCTATTCGCGCGGTTGAAACGCCCGATCAGGGTGCCTATCCTGCCATGCTTGCCCCGTCTCTGGTGGAGGCGCATAAGCAGTTTAACCCGCACAATGCTAAAACCGGGCGTAATTATCGCCTTATCATCGGCCATTGGGATTTCAGCATCGTAGAGCGTTACCCCTCCCTCAAACCGATTACGATCCTGCGTGATCCGGTGAGGCGGCTTGTCTCACATTACGGTCACATACGCCGCAGCGACGATAACTGGAATCCCGTAGCAGAGGCCGCGCGCACACAAAGCCTGACCGTCTGGTTAGCCGACCAGCGCCACCAGAAAACCATGAAAAATTTTATGACGCGCCAGATGGCAGGCTGCCTGCACCAGCGGCCCGCCCCCGCCTACAGCGACGAGGAAATGCTCAGCAGAGCGAAGGCCAATCTCAGCCGTTGTCTTTTCATCGGCATTCAGGATCATTTTGCCGACTCCATGCTGCTGCTGGCTTATACCTTCGGCTGGCCTGTACCGCGCGTCAAGGCTCGCCATAATGTTTCCAACGAAGTGATTAACATCACTCCAGAAGCAGAGGCGCTTATCCTGCAACTCTCTGAGCTTGACATTCAGCTTTATGAGTACGGAAAACATCTCTACAACCAGCGGTTTATAAAGATGATTCACGACCTGTACGGCGTTAACACGTCGGATGCGCCCTCCGTCCCTTCGACCTACAGGTATCGGTATCAGGAAATCTCCCCTAAACACCTGTTTAATGCCTATTTATATAATCAGGTGAAAAGCCGGATAGAAGCAGCCAGCCAGCACGCAGCAAACACAGCATCCGTTTAGCCTTTGGGGTGGTCATCATGTCCGAGTTGTCACCAACCTTTCCTCAGCCACTTCAACCGCATGAGAAACTTTTCTTCATTCATATTCCCAAAACGGCTGGGTCAACGTTTCGCGCTATTCTGGCAAGCTGCTTCGACAGGGACACCATCTATCCGGTGCCAGTGCCTTTTCAACACATCGCTCCTGACCAAGCCCCCCCCTTCCCAACGCAGTACAGCGCCACCTACAAAGAAGCGCATAGCAAATTCGTCATTGAAGACATCTCGCCCTATCGCTTAATCATGGGTCACTGGGATTTCAGAGCGGTGGAGCATTACCCCCATGCGGTAGCTATCACCTTCCTGCGTGACCCTATCCAGAGGCTGATCTCCACCTACCGCTTTTTACAGCGCAAACATGAAGAAAGCTGGAATAAAGTCGGTCATGAAGTAAAAGACATGAGCCTGAGTGAATGGGCAACGCACCCTCAAATGCGGAAAATCTTCCGCAACTGGCAAACAAGGCAGATGGCCGGTGTTTTACACACCGCCCATCCTCCTCCCTTATCTGAAGAAGCCCTGCTCGAAAAAGCCAAAAGCAATCTTGCGCGCTGTCGTTTTATCGGCATGGCGGAGCGCTTCGACGATTCACTCCTCCTGTTCGCGGCAACGTTTGGCTGCCAGCCGATCACCGCCTATCAGAGTTATAATGAAGCTCCCACCAAAACCGAGGCGTTGCAGGTTGATTCCCAGACATTCGATGATCTCATGGAAATGGCACAACTGGATGTGCAGCTTTACGAGTATGCGAAACAACTCTATAACCAGCGCCTTAGCAATATGATCCGGTCTATGTTTGGCATTCACACCGTCAGTATGATAGATGCTGACCGGGAATACACTTATCAGGAGATCGCGCCTAAACATCTGTTACACTCCCGCGTGCGGAAAGTCTTCGCCTGGCAGCTTCGCCGGGTCAATGCTGGTAAGGCCACTTTATGAGCGGCAAAGACACCAAAATCACCATTGTCACGCCCCAGCTTTCACGGGTGTACCGCACCGGGGGTATCGGCACGTTTTGCGACCACTTCATTGACCTGCTTTACTATAATCACTATCACGATGTGACCGTGATCTATACCACGATGTATGACCAGCCCAAAAAGGACTGGCAGCCGCACTATACGGCACGCGGCATAAAAGTGCTGACTGTCTACGAGCCGAACCAGGACATTATCTATCCCCCCGGCTATCCGCCTTACGTTCGTGTCTCAGAAATTGTGGATGAACTGATCCCTGCTGGTACTGAAGTCGTTTATTTCATGGATTTTATAGCTAACGGCTATGTACCCAACCGAAGGCGGCGCTTTCGTCATGAAAAAACACCCGCGACAGCCAGTGTCTTACATGGGCCAACAGGCTGGCACCGTCAGGGGCAGAAGGCGTGGCCGGATAAATGGTCTGACCTGCAATTAGATTACAGCGAGCGTTATGCCGTTGAGCAGAGCGACTTCGTGGCCGCGCCGAGCCAGTACATCCTCGACTGGGCGACAGAGAACGGCTGGCAGCTTCCGCCGAAGGAGCGGCAGGCTGTTCTGGGTTATCCCTGGATCAGGCCGCCTGATTATCAACCGGAAGCCGCCCCACCCCCAGCGGATCGCTTCAAGCGTGTAGCCTTTTTTGGCCGTCTGGAAACACGCAAGGGTTTTGACCTGTTTGTCAACGCCTTGCTCGAACTCCACGATGATCCTTGCCTGTCCTCGCTTGAAGAAATCGTGTTGTTGGGTCAGCAAGGGGTGCATCTCTATGGCACATTAGCGCCGATCATGGAAGTGCTTCAACAGAAACTCGGCATCCCGGTCACGGCCTATACCACCTATAACTCTCATGAGGCACAGGCGTACCTGCGGGAACACGTCAGCGATACGCTGGTGGTCATCCCCAGCCGGGTAGATAACTTCCCTTTCGCCGTCATCGAGACGCTGCTGATTCCCGGCCTGAACGGTATTTTCTCGACAGCGGGCGGCATACCGGAAATTCTGGAGAAGGCCGGCAGAGGCCAGCTTTTCAACCCAGAGCTGCGCGCGCTCACACAAAAACTGCGCGAATGGCTGGCGCACGGCCCGCTGCCTGCCGATCAGCTTGCCCGGTACGATGGCGAATTCTTTAACGCGAAGTGGCTGGCATTCCATGAGCAGGTGGTTGCGTTGACGCATGATGCTAACCGGGCAGCCCCACAGGAAACGCCCGCCCCTGTTATCCCGCGTGGGAAATCGGTTGATGTCTGTGTGACCAACTATAATCTTGGCAAATACCTGCCGTATGCGCTGGAGTCACTCGCCAACCAGACCAGCGACGATTTCAACGTGTTTGTCATTGATGACGGTTCAACCGACCCGGAAACCCTGACCGTTTTCCAGCAGATGGAGCGCCAGTACAAAGACCGGGGATGGCATTTTATCGCGCAGGAAAATCAAGGGGTTTGTGCGGCGCGGAACCTGGGGGCGGCGCTGGGTAACGCCGAGTTCATCGTGTACATGGATGCCGATAACATCGCCGCGCCCAATATGATCCAGCGTTTTATAGAGTGCATTCGTGTTTCGGGGGATGACGTTCTCACCTGCTGGATGTATATGTTTGTCGGGGAGCATTCTGTATATCTGGGGAGTAAAAACTCTCAGGTGCTGCTTCCCCCGCGCCTCGTCTATCTTCCCGACGGAAATTACCCCGTCCTCAACATGATCGGTAATCCGTATGGAGATTTAAACTGCATCATACGCCGTTCAGCTTTCGAGGCGGTCGGTGGCTTTACCATGGATTACCCGAAACACATCAACCATGAGGATCGGGAGTTATTTACAATTCTATCGCTCAAAGGGTATAGTCTGGATGTAATATCGGAGTTTTTGTTCTACTATCGCTTCAGGGAAGACAGCCGCCTGCGGACAACCGATGCCTACGACAATGAGGCGCGCGTGATGCGCGCTTACAGGGACAGGTTGAACGCGCTGAAGCTGGGAGAGCTGCCTGCTCTGGTGCAGGGACTCAGAAGCGCCGTTCAGGAGGCGCGGGTTGTCAGCGGCAGCCGCTATAGCTCTGAAGACGGCAGCGTCCTCTTTGAAGACCAGCACGATTATCTTGTCAACGGTGTTCCCTGGCCGACGCTGCTCAAAGCAGCGTGGGGGAAGATCATCAAACATCTGAAACGCTGAACAGCAGGGAAAGAATATGCTGATTGCTGTATTATCTGGTTTTGTGCTGGCGCTGTTCGCGCCACTGATCTATCGCTATGCCGGCAGGCTGGCAGGCTGGCTCATCGCGCTGCTGCCGTTTGGCCTATTTCTGTACTTCGCCAGTTACCTTGATGCGGTTGCTCAGGGGCAGGTGTTTAGAGAGGTGTACCATTGGGTGCCGAGCATGGGCGTGAATCTGTCGTTCATGCTGGACGGCCTCAGCCTGATGATGGCGCTCATCATCACCGGGGTCGGCACCCTGATCTTTATCTATGCGGGTGGCTACATGCACGGCGACCCTTACGCGGGTCGTCTCTACTGTTTTTTGACGATCTTTATGGCCGCTATGATCGGCCTTGTGCTGTCGGATAACCTGCTGGGGCTGTTCACCTTCTGGGAACTAACCAGCATCAGTTCCTACCTGCTGATCGGTTATAAACACACCTACAGCGACTCACGCGCGTCGGCGCTGCAGGCCCTCCTCATCACCGGGGCGGGCGGGCTGGCGATGCTGGCAGGGTTCGTGCTGCTTGGCCTTGTGGGCGGCACGCTGGAGATTTCGGCGCTGACCGGGCAGAGCGACGCGATTCGTGGCAGCGATTTATACCTCCCCATGCTGCTGCTGGTCTGCCTCGGCGCGTTTACCAAATCGGCACAGTTCCCGTTCCACTTCTGGCTGCCGGGCGCGATGACCGCCCCTACCCCGGTCAGCGCTTACCTGCACTCGGCCACAATGGTCAAAGCCGGAGTCTACCTGCTGGCGCGGCTCAGCCCGGTGATGGGGGACACGGTGGAATGGCGCGTCATCATCACGACTGTCGGGCTGGTCACGGTCATTCTCGGCGGCTTCCTGTCGCTCCGGCAGACCGACCTCAAGCGCATCCTCGCCTACTCAACGGTCAGTTCGCTCGGGATGCTGGTGGCGCTGCTCGGCTGGAACACCAAAATCGCCATCGAAGCCGCGATTCTCTTCCTGCTTGTCCACTCGCTGTACAAAGGCGGGCTTTTCATGGTCGCCGGGACGATAGACCATGAAACCGGCACCCGTGACATCCGCCAGCTAGGCGGGCTGCTGCGGATCATGCCGCTGGTGGCCCTGGGGGCGCTGCTGGCCGGGCTGTCCATGTCGGGCATTCCGCCGTTTCTGGGCTTCATCAGCAAGGAAGTTGTGTATGAGGCCACACTCGGTTACGCCGGGGAGGATTGGCAGCTTGGCGGTATAGAAGGGGTCTTTACGCTGCTGGAGATGATCGGCAACATCATCTTCGTCACCGTCGCGGTGATTATGTTCGCCGCCCCGTTTCTGGGCGAGCGCAAGGAAACCCCCAAAACGCCTCATGCCCCGCCCGTTAGCCTGTGGCTTGGCCCGCTGGTGCTTGGCATCGCGGCCATCATTCTGGCGATCCTGACCCAACTCCCCCCCTTACCCGATATTGTGAGTGAATATCTGGTTGGCCCGGCGGCGGGGGTCGTGTACGGCGAAGCTGTAGAGCTTGATCTGTATCTTATTCCGTCGGCCATCGCGCCCATGCTGCTCCTCAGCATTGCCACCGTCGCCGGGGGGATCGGGCTGTACTTTGCCCTGCCGCGCCTGCGCCGCCTGATTGACGCGGTAGACATTGGCGAGCGTTATGGCCCGGAGCGGCTTTTCGCGCGGATGATCGCAGGGCTGCCGGGTTTCTCGCACGCGGTCACGCTGTACACGCAAAGCGGCTACCTGCGTAATTACGTGGCGATTGTCGTCGGCACGCTCGTTACCCTGACAGGTTATACGTTCTTCAGCCGGGTCGCGCTGCCTGAATTAGGGACAATTGATATTTACTTTTACGAAGGGGTGCTGGCCGTCATTATTCTGGCCGCTGTCGCGCTGATTGTACGGGCAACGTCGCTCCTGTTCACCATCGTCTCGCTGGGGGTGATCGGTTATAGCACCGCGCTGATCTTCATCCTGTACGGCGCGCCCGACCTGGCGATGACTCAGTTCTCGATAGAGACTTTGAGCATCGTCCTGTTCGTGCTGGTGCTGTATCGCCTGCCCGACTTCGCTGACCTGTCCACCAACAGGGCGCGCGCGCGCGATGCCCTCATTGCGCTTTCCGCAGGGAGCATGATAACAATACTGGTGCTGACCATTACCTCGCGCCCGCTGCTGTCCAAACTGACGCAGTTCTTCTCATCTGCCAGCTATGCCGAGGCGCAGGGGCGTAATATCGTCAACGTCATTCTGGTAGACTTTCGCGGTTTTGATACGCTGGGCGAGATCACGGTGCTGTCTGTCGCGGCCATCGGTGTGTATGCGCTGTTAAAACTGCGTATTCAGGACACCACAAGAGATGATACCGAGGCTTATGAAAAGATGCTTGCAACCGGAACACATCACGAAGTGGAGGATGAAGAGTGAGATCACTCATCCTATCTACCGCTGTACGCTTTTTGCTTCCCCTGCTGATGCTGTTTTCATTCTTCATCCTGATACGCGGCCATAACGCACCGGGGGGCGGCTTTATCGGCGGCCTCATCGCCTCAGCAGCGTTAGCCCTGTACACTATCGCCCATGATGTACAGCGCGCAAAGGCAGCGCTGCGCCTCCCTACGATTGTCCTGATTGGCGCAGGATTGTTGACAGCGCTGTTAAGCGGTGTCCTTCCGCTGCTTAGTGGCAGGCCATTCCTGACTGTGCTGTGGTTGCCCGATCCGCTGCCTGTTCTGGGCAAAGTGGGGACGGCATTCTCCTTTGACGTTGGCGTGTATCTGGTCGTCGTTGGTGTAACTCTCAGAATTATCTTTGCTATGGCCGAAGAGGAAGTAAACTGATGCAGATTATCCTTGCTTTTGTCATCGGCGCGCTTTATGCCGCCGGACTGTACATGATGATGCGGCGCAGCATCGTCAAGCTGATCGCCGGGGTGCTGCTGCTGGGCTATGCCTCTAACCTGTTGATTTTCGCGGTAGGTCGTCTTAACCGCGCTTATCCACCGATTATCCTGGAAGGCGCAGTAACCCCGCCCACCCCCTTTGCAGACCCTGTACCACAGGCGCTTATCCTGACCGCTATTGTCATTGGCTTTGGCCTGCAAGCCTTCGCGCTTGTATTAGTAAAACGTGCTTACCAGGCAGTTGGCACGGACGATCTCGATAAGATGCAGGCTACTGACCACTGAAAGGCTTTCCTTGATGCCCAACGCCAATGTACTGCTTGTGCTTCCCATCCTTGTCCCTTTCGTCGCTGGAATTATATGTATTCTCGCCTGGCAGCGACGCGCACTACAACGCGCGGTGACGCTTATAAGTACCACCGGGCTGCTGATCGCTGGGCTGGTACTGCTGGTAACAGTGCAGCAGTACGGTATTCAGACCACCAGCATGGGCAACTGGCCCGCGCCATACGGTATTGTGCTGGTAGCAGACCTGTTCAGCGCGCTCATGGTGGTTATCGTCGGGCTGGTGGGCATTTCCGTCGCCATCTATTCCATCGTCAGTATTCACCCACGCCGCGAATCCTTCGGTTACTACCCCGTCATGCTTATTCTGCTGATGGGCGTGTGTGGCGCGTTCCTCACGGGGGATATGTTCAACCTGTACGTGTGGTTCGAGGTGATGCTGATCTCGTCGTTTGTGCTGCTGGCGCTGGGTGGAGAGCGGGCGCAGCTTGAAGGCTCGATCAAGTATTTCTCGCTTAACCTGCTGGTATCCGCCTTTTTTCTGGGCGCGGTCGGCTTTCTGTACAGCATCGCCGGCTCGCTAAACATGGCAGACCTCGCCATCGCGCTCCGGCGCAGCGACCAGAGCGGCATGGTGACGGTGCTGGCGATCCTTTTCCTTATCACTTTTGGCATCAAAGCAGCGGTCTTTCCGCTGTTCTTCTGGCTCCCCGCTTCCTATCATACGCCGCCTGTCGCGGTGACGACGTTGTTCTCCGCGCTGATGACTAAGGTAGGGGTCTACGCAGCGGTGCGGGTGTTTACCCTGCTGTTCACACAGGACGTGAACTACACCCACACGCTAATTCTGATTGTCGCCGGGCTGACGATGGTTACTGGCGTGCTGGGCGCGGTGGCTCAGTACGATTTCCGCCGCCTGCTTTCGTTCCACATCATCAGCCAGATCGGCTACCTGATGATGGGGCTTGGCCTGTTTACCGTCGCCTCGTTAGCTGGCACCGTGTTCTTTATGGTGCATGTGATTATCGCCAAATCAGCGCTGTTTCTGGTCAGCGGTGTCGCCTTTCTGCTAAGCCGCACTTATGACCTCAAGCATCTTGGTGGCCTGTACAAAGGGTTTCCGCTGCTGGCGATACTGTTCTTTATCCCGGCCATGTCGCTGGGAGGCATCCCTCCGCTCTCCGGCTTCTGGGCAAAGCTGACGCTGGTTAACGCCGGGCTGGCATCACGGCAGTATCTGATCGTCGCGGTTGCTCTGGGCGTGAGCATCCTCACGCTGTTTTCGATGACGAAAATCTGGGCAGAGGCTTTCTGGAAAGACAGCCCGATCATGGATGAGAAAGCGATTGCTGACTCGCTGGCTGGTGTCAATCGCGGGCAGCTCATTCTCAAACTCTCCCCCGTGATCCTGTTGGCCGCGCTGACGGTCGTTCTGGGGTTGGCTGCCGAGCCTTTGCTCAATCTCGCTACACAGGCTGCCAGCCAGTTACTTGATACACAGGGTTATATTCAGGCTGTTCTGAGGACTGCTCCATGAACTTCTTCCTGCTTAACGTGCTGCTGGCGATCGCCTGGGCAGCACTTAATGGCGACTTCTCACCAGAATATCTCGTAGCCGGTTTTCTGTTGGGCTACGCCATTCTGTGGACGTTCTATCGTGCGCTCGGCTCTGACAATTATCTCACCAGAGTCCCGCGCGTGATTTACTTCTTCTTCTATTTTCTGTGGGAACTGTTTCAAGCCAACCTTCGGGTACTGGTTGAAGTCATTACCCCACGCATTGATGCGCGCCCGGCGATTGTCGCCGTCCCGCTGGATATTACCGAGGATACGCAGATCACCTTGCTGGTGCAGTTGCTCACCCTCACGCCCGGCTCGCTGCCGATTGATATTTCAAGCGACCGTCGGGTGCTGTACATCCACATGATGTATGTGGACGACCTTGACGAAGCCCGGGAGAGCGTTAAACAAGGATTTGAAAAACAGATTGTGGAGTTGTTTCGATGATCCTGTCTCAAATAATCACGCTTGTCATGCTGCCGCTGATGCTGGTGGCCGCGCTGATGGCTATTACACGCTTTGTACGCGGGCCGAATATGTCGGATCGCATTATTTCGGTGGACAAGCTCGCCACCCTATGGATTGGCGTTATTGCCGCGTATGCCATCAGCACAGACCAGCCGGTCATTTTAGATGCCACTACCGTTATCGCGCTGACCTCATTTCTGGGGACGGTGGCCTTTGCCTACTACGCCCAAAAGAGAAGGAGCTAGTTCAATATGTCCTTAAAAGATATTTTGACGCTTGCTTTAATGTCGCTGGGCGTGTTTTTCATGCTCGCCGGGGCGCTGGGCCTGCTGCGCCTGCCCGACCTCTACATGCGTATGTCCGCGACGACGAAATCCTCTACGTTGGGCGTTGCCTTTATGCTGTTAGCCACAGCGGTCTATTTTTGGGAGATCGGTGTCGGAATCCGCGCGTTAGCAACCATTACTTTCCTGATGCTGACCGCCCCCATAGCCGCCCACATGATCGCGCGCGCGGCTTACATCCGGGGGGTCAAGCTGTGGCCGGGGACTGTGGACGAGCTTAAAGGGATGTACGATGTGGAACAAGGTATTCTGATAAGCAAGCCCCCTACCAGGCAAGAGGTCGTGCCTGCTGCACCCCCTGCCGAAACTACGGAATAGTTCAGTGAGGGTCTTACGTAAGCGTCATACTCTTTCGGCTTTACGCCTTCATCAAACAGGAGAATTTTATGGAATACCGTTTTCTGGGACGTACCGGGTTAAAAGTCAGCGCTTTATGTCTGGGGACGATGAACTTTGGCCCGCGCACCAGCGAAGAAGACAGCCACGCCATTATGGACAATGCGCTGGAACTGGGCATTAACTTCTTCGACACCGCCAACCGTTACGGCATCCACGCCGGGACAGGCAGCCACGCCGGACACACCGAGGAGATCATCGGGCGCTGGTTTGAGCAGGGAGGCGGACGGCGCGAGAAGGTCGTGCTGGCAACCAAGCTGTACGGCGCGATGGGCGACTGGCCCAACGAAGGCAAGCTGTCGGCGCTGAACATCCGGCGCGCCTGCGAGGCCAGCCTGAAGCGGCTGAAGACCGATCACATTGACCTGTACCAGATGCACCATGTAGACCGGGATACCCCGTGGGAGGAAATCTGGCAGGGCATGGAGCAGCTTGTGCGCGAGGGCAAAGTCCTCTATGTGGGCAGCAGCAACTTTGCCGGATGGCACATCGTCAAGGCGAACGAAGCCGCGCGTCAGCGTCACTTTCTGGGTCTTGTCAGCGAGCAGAGCCTCTACAACCTGCGCGATCGCATGATTGAGCTTGAAGTCATTCCGGCCTGTGAGGACTACGGAGTCGGGCTGATTCCCTGGAGTCCGCTGGGCGGGGGGCTGTTGGGCGGCGTGCTGCAAAAGATCAACGAAGGCCGCCGGACGCTGGAAGGGATGCAGAAGCAGATCGAGCAGCACCGCCCACAACTGGAGCGTTACGAAGCGTTCTGTGCCGAGACGGGGGAACAGCCCGCCGATGTCGCGCTGGCATGGCTGCTGCACAACCCGGTTGTGAGCGCGCCGATCATCGGGCCGCGCACGCTGGAGCAGCTTACGGGCAGCCTGCGCGCGCTGGAGATCAAGCTGAGTGACGAGCAGATGAAAACGCTGGACGATATCTGGCCGGGGCCGGGCGGCCCTGCCCCAGAGGCTTATGCATGGTAAGCAGCAGGTGGTAGTGGCGACAAGGGCGTTGTCCCTGCAAGGCGTTTACGACGCGATGTATCGCGTCCCGCTGCCATCGTCATTCATGTGTAGGGGCGGGTTTGAAACCTGCCGTAAAACCTCACCCCTCCGGGCCTGCGGCCATGCCTCCCCTCTCCCACAGGGACGCTTCACAGTCCAATGCGTTGGAGAGGGGGGCGGATAAAACGTCCCTACGAAACGTGCGTGGTGTAGGACAGCGTACATGCTGTCCGCCGCCCGCTGCAAAACCAACACCAAAATTAGTATAGGCGATTGCAGGGTGAAAAAGGTGGACATATGTCCCCTTTTTCATGACGGCCTATGCACAGCAGGCACAGGCCGTATCAAACACGGTGACGTAGGCATCCACGTAATCCTGCCCATCAGCCCGCGCGACCGACAGGCGGTGATGCCCGTCTACCACAAAGTAGACCTCCCCCACTTGATAGAGCGTGACAGGGGGCATGATCGTGCCTTCATCGCTGGCGTACTTGATGCTGACCCAACGAGAGCGTATTCCTCGGCGGCGCGGCCTGAACGCACGGTCAAAGTCGTGAACGCGCCCGACGCTGCCCACGATGTCGTTAATGTGGACAAGCTGTACACCGCCATCGTGCCTGCCGGTGATCTGGTGCTGGCTGATATAGTCCGCGAAGGCGTACAACTCCATGGAATGCGCGGTGAGGCGGCGCAGGAAGCGCTGCCGGAATCCACGCCAGTATTCGCTATCAAACTGATCTGCGATGACTGCCCTGCTCGACATGCAGCCCTCCTCTCTCAAGCTGAGTACCCCTGATGAGTATCGCAGAAAAGCGTGTTTCGTTTATCCGTCAGGAGACGGAATTAAGCCCTGTACAAAAGTAGGGTTCATTAGAGTTCTTTATAATTTTTTAAGGTCGTATAAAGGCTAAAATCCTGCCGGGTTTACGCTGTAGAAGCAGGTAAACGACTTGCCGAGGGCGAAGCGGCGCTTCGCCCCTAC
>CAZJSU010000095.1:6660-17402 GCA_964548765.1 uncultured Anaerolineaceae bacterium | reverse complement strand
GAGCGGGTAACGGGACTCGAACCCGTGACATTTTGCTTGGGAAGCAAACGCTCTACCAACTGAGCTACACCCGCAACTGACCATCATTATAGGCTGGCCACGGGGTGGTGTCAAGATGTGCGTTTAGCCCTTCAGCCCGGTTGTGGCGATGCCTTCCACCAGATAGCGCTGGAAGAAGATAAAGATCACAAATACTGGCACCAGCGACAGCGACAGCATGGCAAAAACCGCGCCCCAGTCGGTGATGCTCATGGAGTCTGAGAAGTTCCGCAGGGCGATGGACACCGTGTACAGGTTGGGGTCGGTCAGGTAGATCAGCGGGTTAAAGAACTCTTCCCATGTCCAGTAAAACGAAAAGATGGATGCGGTGATGATCGCCGGGACAAGCTGCGGCAGGATGATGCGGCCAAACACGCCGATCTGGCTCGCGCCGTCAATCATGGCCGCCTCGTCAAGGTCAATCGGAATACCGCGAATGAACTGGATAATCATGAAGATGAAGAACACCTCGCCGCCCAATCGTGGCACCAGCAGCGGCAGGAAGGTGTTGAGCCAGCCAAGCTGGCTGAAGATGATGTACTGCGGGATAATCAACACCTGTCCCGGCAGCATCAGCGTTAGCAGCATGATGGTGAACCAGAGCTTTTTGCCACGAAAACGGATGCGCGCAAAGCCATACGCCACCACTACCGAAGCGCTGACGCTGAACAGCGTGCCAACGCCGGCGTAGATAAACGAGTTTTTGTAAAACGTGGCAAACGAGATGCCGCCGAACCCTTTCCAGCCGTTGGTATAATTTTCAAGGTGAATTTGTGAAGGGATGAGCGAGTTTACCGTCGTCCAGATTTCGTTGGCTGGTTTAAAGGAACTGGAAAACAGCCAGAAAAGCGGATAGAGCATCACCAGGCCGAGCAGGCCGACCCCCAGATGATAGAAAACCGAGTTGATGAGCTGCCTGTTACGCTTGCGCTGCTGCCAGTTTTCTACTTGTAGCACCTGTGTTTTCTGCATGTCCGTTACCTCACATCCGTTTCATAGTACACCCAGTAGGATGAGAGCTTAAAGCTGATAGCCGTCAGCACCGCGATAATGCCCAGCATGACCCATGCCATCGCAGCGGCGTAACCCATCTGGAAGTTGGAGAAGGCGCGGTTGTAGAGATAGAGCGAGTAGAACAGGGTGGTATCCAGCGGCGCGCCAGAGGTTACGATAAAAGCCTGCGTAAACACGCGGAAGCCCGCGATAATCTGCATCACCAGATTGAAGAAGATAATCGGCGTGAGCAGCGGCAGGGTGATCCTGAGGAACTTCTGCCAGCCATTCGCGCCGTCAATGGAGGCTGACTCGTACATCTCCTGCGGGATTTGCCGCAGCCCGGCCAGGAAGATGAGCATGGGCGAACCGAACTGCCACACCGCCAGCAAAATCAGCGTCCAGATGGCGGTGTCAGGGTTGCCGAGCCAGTTGACGGGCGGGAAGCCAAGCATGTCCCCGACCGCGTTGACGACCCCCTCGCGCCCGAAAAGCTGCCGCCACATCACCGCGACGGCCACGCTGCCGCCAATGACCGATGGGATGTAATAGGCGGCACGATACCAGTATACGCCCCGCCGCTTGGTGTTCAGCAGCATCGCAATCCCCAGCGCGAAGATCAGGCGCAGCGGCACCGAAGCGATCACATACTTAAAGGTGGCCGTCAGCGAACGGCCATAGCGCACATCCTGAAAAAACATGCGCTCGAAGTTTGCGAGGCCGATGAACTCCCAATCGCCGAGGATGTCATAATCCGTAAAGGCCAGCCAGAACGACATCACCAGCGGGATGAATGCAAAAAGGAAAAACCCCAGCAGCCAGGGGCCGATAAACAGGTAGCCCATGACGTTATTCTGCTTGAAATCACGATTACGAATTTTTCGCTGGCTGCGTACGCTCAGTGCGCCGGTGGCTGGAACGGCAGCGGCGGGTTCGCTCATAAAGATTCTCCTGAAAATTTCTAAAATTATAACGTGAGGCACAGCCGTTACCTACCCGGCTACGCCCCACGATACGTCATTCACTGGCGGCAGATCAAACCAGTGATGTAACTATTATTCGTTTTGCGACAGGATCAACTCGGCTTCCTGACGCAGGGTTGCCACACCTTCTTCTACCGAAATCTGCCCGTAGAGTACCGGCTGGATGAACAGCGCGTCGTACACGTTCGAGCTGATGTCGCCCCAACCCTGCGGGTCGGGCGGCGGGATGGGGCTGGCATCCTGTGTCACGCGGGCGATGAAGTCAAAGGTTTCCTGCCCGGCGGTGTCCAGCATGGGGAGCAGATGCTCCTGCACGGCTGTCGAGATCGGCACGCCGCGCTCGGCAAACAGGGCTTCGTTGGCTTCCAGGTCGTTGGTGAAGAAGTTGATGAACTTCGCGGCTTCTTCAGGGTGTTCACACTGAGAAGTGATGGAGAAGAACATCGAAGGCTTCAGGTAGTTCTCGGACTGGCCGCCTTCAGGACGCGGCAGCGGCCACAGCTTCAGGTTGCGGCCTTCGCCAGCGGCGGAGTAGATCGCCACTACCTGATTGCTCCACTGGTAGCGAATGGCTTCGTTACCTGTCACGATGGGGGAGGCTTCCAGACCACCTGCCGAAAGCTCGGTCGATTCTTCCAGCGAGGCCACCGCGCCGTAGTCCTGCAGGCGGCGGATCATGTTGAAGTAGTCAATCAGCGGCTGGTCATCGGTGTAGCCGAGCGCCGTGCCTTCTTCGTTGAAGGCGTTCTCGCCGAGGCTCAGGTACAGCCCACGCCAGAACTGCGGGTCCCACAGGCCGTAGGAGATCGCCCAGATGTCCAGCTCATCCTTGAGCGTGGTGGCGATTTCTTCAAAGTCGGTCCATGTCCAGTCGTGCGCGGGCAGTTCGAGGCCGGCGCTCTCAAAAGCGTCCAGGTCAATAATCATCGCGGGCGAGTTCGTGCCGAGGCTGAGGCCGTAAATCTGCCCGTCAATGCGCCCGCCATCCAGCAGCGCGGGGTCTACGTCGGAGACATCAATGATGCCTTCTTCAATGAACGGGTCGAGCGGCGCAAGCAGGCCACGATTCGCCCATTCCGACAGGAAGGCGTAGTCATGCTGCATCACGCAGGCGATCTGGCCGCCCGCAGCCTGCGTGTTAACGCGCGGCCAGTAGTCGGTGAAGTTGGAGAATTCGTAAACAATATCTACGTTGGGGTTCTCTGCCTCGTACATCTCGATGACTTCGATTGTACGGTCATGGCGATTTTGCGATCCCCACCATGTCATCTGCAACTCGATAGGTGCATCCTGAGCGAGTGCTGCACCCCCTAGCGTGAGCAGAAGTAATACGACAACAAGTAAAGAAACACCTTTGGCTTTATAGTTATGCATCCTGTTATAATCCTTTCATAAAATGACTTTGTGCGGGCAACTGTGCCTGCTGCCCAGAGTGCTTGACCGGTCAACTTTATTCTATATCAAATTTCAGAAAAAAAGCAAACTCTGGCTCAAAAACCCCTCGCCCCGCTTGCATAATCGCCCATAGCAACCTATAGTTAAATAATGAACGGTCAAGTTATCTGGAAGAAAATTGATGACCACGAGGAAGAAAAGCACGACTATCCGCGATATTGCCAGGCTGGCTGATGTCTCCTATCAGACGGTATCGCTGGTCATCAATGACAAGCCGGGGGTGTCGGAAAAAACACGTAAGAAAATCCTGCGGCTGATGGAAGAACTGGATTACCGCCCGAACCGCGCCGCGCAGATGCTGACGACCAACCGCTCGAAGACGCTGGAAATGCTGATCGTGGATGTGTCCTACAGCGGCAGGCTGGCCGACTCGACCAAGAACGCCGCCCATGCCGCGCGGCAGGCAGGGTACAGCCTGCTGGTTTCTGAGACGACGTTTGAGGAACTGCCGGAAGCGATGGAAAACGCGGCGGCGCGGCTGGTGGATGGCATCATTATGTACGCGCCGCGCCTGAACATCTCTGACGCAGACCTGCTGAAAATCTGCAACGGCATCCCGATTGTACGGCGTGATTACATCCCCGGCTCACGGCTGGCGTGGGTGGGCTTCGACCAGGTGTACGCGACCCGGCTGGCGGTGGAGCATCTGATTGAACTGGGGCATCGCCAGATCGCCTGCATCCCGCCGACCTCTGAACTGCTCAACGGTTACTGGCGTTATACCGCGTGGAAAAACGTGCTGCTGGAACACGGGCTAGAACCCGGCCCGGTCTTTGAAGGCGATTATTCCATGCGCAGCGGCTACGAGGCCGCGCACCACATCATCGCCAGCGGCCAGCCGTTTAGCGCGATTGTGGTGGGGACAGACCACATGGCTGTGGGAGCCATGCGCGCGCTGCGCGAACGCGGCATCCGCATCCCGGAAGATGTCTCGATGGTGGGTTACGACAACACCGAACTGTCGGCCTATACCGAGCCGCCGCTGACGACGACCCAGTTCAAGTTCTCCAAGCAGGACGAGCTGGCGGTGAAATATCTGACCGAGCTTATCGCCGACCCGCAGATCGAACTGCACCAGCGGGTGCTGCTGGCCGACCTCATCGTCCGCGAAAGCACCCAGCCGCCGCGCGAATAACCCGGCCAGGCGCGGCGTGGGTTTTTCCGTAAAATTGCCCCCGCAAATCTATACATTCTTTATGCTATAATGCCACCATCTGCTACGAAAGCGTATGGCATGAGACACTGGCGAGTCGGATTGCTGGGGGTGGTGGTAAGCATCCTCGCAATCTATTTTATTGTAACCCGTGTGGATTTAAACCTGCTGGCGCAGTCCTTTTCGCAGGCGCGTTACGGCTATCTGCTGCCGACCGCGCTGCTGCTGGTGGTCGCGCTGCTGCCGCGCGCCATGCGCTGGCGCGCGCTGCTGAGCGGGGCGCTGCCGCCAGAGCGCGCCTTTAACATGATTAACGTCGCCTATCTGGTCAATGGCATCCTGCCGCTGCGGATCGGCGAACTGGCGCGGGTGTTTCTGGCCGGGCGCTATGACCCGCCGGTGCCGCTGTTGAAGTCGGCCAGCAGCATTATCGTGGAGCGCCTGCTCGACCTGCTGGCGGTGCTGGTGCTGCTGGGCGGGGCGCTGGCCGCCAGCCCCACGCTGCCTGCAGAGTACCGGGCGACGGCTTCCGGGCTGGTGGCGCTGCTGGTAATCGGTTTTTCCGCGCTCGTTATCCTCGCCAGCCAGCGCGCGCTGGCGCAAAGGCTGATTGCGCGCTTCACTCACTGGCTGCCTTTTCTGGCAAAATGGAACCTCAGCGGGTGGCTCGACCACTTTTTAGAGGGGCTTGCGCCGCTCACCCGCCCGGCGCTGCTGGCACAAGTCCTGTTCTGGACAGCCATTAGCTGGGGAATTTCGGTGCTGGCGGGGTATATACTGATGTTTGCCTTCTTCCCAGAGGGCAGCCTCGTGGCGACCTGCCTGTATATTGCGGCAGCGGCCTTTGCCATCGCCGTGCCAGCCGTGCCGGGCAACATCGGCACTTACGAATGGGCGATCATGCTGGCCCTGAGCGCGCTGGGTTACGGGGGTGGCGAACCGACTGCGGCGGCGCTGGTTTCCTTCGCGGTGGTTGTCCATGCTATTAACCTTGCTGTTCATGCCAGCACCGGGATTTACGGACTTATGCGCGAGGGCATCTCGCTGGGCCAGCTTTCGGCGGGCGTAAAGCAGATGAACCCGCAGCAAAATGAACTGGAATATGTCGAATAACGGAAACAAGCCGGATAAACTGAAAATCCTGATCTGCCTGCTGTATTATTTTCCCCACCGCACCGGGCTGACCATTCACGTGCAGCGCGTGGCCGAGGAACTGGCGCGGCGTGGGCATGAGGTGACGGTACTGACCGCGCGGTATCATACTTCGCTGCCGCGCGACGAAACCGTGCATAACGGCGTGCGTATCGTGCGCCTGTGGACACCGCCCATTCCAATCAGCCGGGGCATGATTATGCCCGCGTACCCCTGGGCGGCGCTCGGCCTGATGCTGCAACATGATGTGGTGTGGGTCAATGTGCCGATGCTGGAAACCGCGCTGATCGCGCTGCTCTCCATGCTGACCGGGCGCAGGATTGTCGCAACCCATCACGGCGATCTCGTCCTGCCGGACGGCCTGATGAACCGCTTCATCACCAATACGATGTTTGCCTTCTATAAGTTTATGGCGCGCCGCGCATCACGCCTGATTGCGTATAGTCAGGATTATGCAGATCATTCCTACTACCTCAGGCCATTCATGGAAAAGGTCACGCCCAATTACCCGCCGATCCACATGCCGCTGCCGAACCCGCAGCGGGCGGAGGAATGGCGCGAGCAGTGGTCGAACAACGGCGGGCCAGTCATCGGCTTTTCGGGGCGGTTTGTGCAGGAAAAACGCCCAGACCTGCTGATTAAAGCGCTGGAAGTGATTCATGAACGTTATCCTGATGCCCGCGTTGTTTTCGCCGGGGAGTACGAGATTCCGTATGAGGACTTCTGGGAGCGCAACCAGCCGCTTGTGCAGCAGTACCGCGAGCATCTGATCTTCCTCGGCCTGATGAACGACATGCAGGACCTGGCCGATTTTTACGCCGCGTGTGATGTGCTGGCGCTGACCAGCGATACCGAGTGCTTCGCGCTGGTGCAGGTGGAGGCGATGCTGAGCGG
Organism: uncultured Anaerolineaceae bacterium; assembly: GCA_964548765.1. Classification (GTDB taxonomy): domain Bacteria; phylum Chloroflexota; class Anaerolineae; order Aggregatilineales; family Phototrophicaceae; genus JAIOHN01. The sequence goes on along the minus strand of CAZJSU010000095.1, from coordinate 10,733 downwards.
TACGCCTGTGGTGATGACCGATACCCCCGGCGGGCGCGTGCCTGTGACGGTGACGGGGATGGGCAGGCTGGCGAAGGTGGGCGACTGGCGCTCGATTGGCGAGGCCATCGTCGAGGTGCTGGATCAGCCGCAGCAGTATCGCAAGCCGCGCGAAGCGATTGAGCAGACCTTCTCATTTGAGGAGACGGTGAACCGCTACGAGGAAATCTTCCGTGAGTACGCACGACGTTAGCCGCGTGGACGAGCAGACCATCGAACACATGACGCGCAACGAGGCCGATATGGCCTTCAAGAAGCGCGTCAGGACGATCTTCGAGTGGGTGAACCCGCAGGATGATGACCTGATCCTGGATATGCCCTGTGGGCGCGGCTTTTACCTGAATATGTTCCGCTATGTCAGCCGCTGCAAGCTGGTCGGGGCTGATCTGGACTGGCCGGTGCTGCTGAAGGCCGGGCGTAATGTCGGGCATCTACCGGACATCATGCTCAACCACGCCAACATTTACGCCCTGCCGTACCCGGAGAACACCTTTGACGCGGCCATCCTGTCGGAAGTGCTGGAACATCTTGAGGATGATGTGGCCGGGCTGCGCGAGGTGTACCGCGTGCTGAAGCCGGGCGGCGTGGTCGCCATTACGGTGCCAAATGCCAATTATCCGTTCTGGTGGGACCCGATCAACAAGTCGCTGGAAACGCTGTTCAACACGCATATCAGCGCCGGGCCGCTGGCGGGCATCTGGGCGAATCATGTGCGGCTGTACCGGGCGGATGAACTGCGCGGGAGCGTGCAGGCGGCGGGCTTCAGTGTCGAGGAAGAACGCGCCTTCACGCATCACAGTTTCCCGTTTATTCATAATATCGTTTACGGGGTTGGAATGCCGCTGCTGGAAAGCGGCCTGCTGCCGCAGAAGATGGCGAACGCGGCAGACCGCACGACCTTTGATAAAAACGATGGCAGCCTGCTCAACCCCATCAACCTAGGATTAAAAGTGTTCAATTATTTTGACCGCCATAACGTCATCAGCGAACCGCCGGGGCGCGCGACCGTGAATCTGGCTGTGAAGGGGCGCAAACCGGCATGAGTGTTCCACCAGAAGCCCACCCATCACCAGAGATGCCAGAGCCGGAAACCGAGCAGTCGTGGGACGCGCCTGCTGAACAGCATCACGACCCCATGCCGCGCCCACAGGACGAAGCCGGGCATGACGACAGCCTACAGGATGGCGGCGGGGCAGAGGACACACAGCGGCCTGTAAAAACAGAGCCGGTCACTGTTGACGACATACGCAGTTTTGAAAGCCTGACGCTGACCGAGGCGCTGCGCGAGTTCTTTCGTGCGCCGGGCGCGACCGTACAGGCGCTGCGGGCGGTGATCGCCACCCCGCGCTGGGAAGCGGAGCAGCATATCCCCGTAGCGGCTCCGGCGGTGCCACTGCCGCAGGCTGCCGCGCCTGTTCTGGAAAGCGACCCTGTGCCGGCGCAAAGCCGCGCCGATGACAGCCTGTGGCGGCGGGAAGCGGTGCAGCTAGGGCTGCGGCTGACCGCGCTGCTGCTGGCGTGGTGGGGCAGCGGCATTCTGGCGAACGCTGCTGTTCGCACCGAAGCGCTGGCGCTCAACGCGGGCGCGCCTTATCTGCTGCTGGCCTTTTTTGTGTGGCTTGGCGCGGAAGTGTACGGCGACTGGCCTGCGCTGCGCGAACGGTGGCGTGGTGATAGCGATACTGCCGACGCGCCCGACGAAACGCCGGAAGGCGAGAAGCCCGTCCCCGCGCGCCCGGTGGTCTGGACAGGGTTTCATCCGGTGCGGGTGCTGCTGGCGCTGGCCGGGTTGTTTTTCAGCATCGTTGCGCTGCGCTTCACCAGCGATAACCAGTTTACGTTTATTGGCTTCTGGTCATGGCTGCTCAGTGTCGCGCTGTGGGTGGGCGCGTTCGCGCCGTCTGGCTGGAGCATCCGCCCGGCGTGGCATTGGCTGCGGGCGCGGTGGGCGGTGGGCTGGCGCGGGAACTGGTCTTTATGGGTGCTGCTACTGATTCTGGCGCTGGGGGCGACGCTGCGCTTTGCCGACCTGCCCGGCGTGCCGCCAGAGATGACCAGCGATCACGTCGAGAAGATTCTGGATGCCGCGCGGGTGCGGAACGGCCAGCATCAGGTGTTTTTCGCCAATAACGGCGGGCGCGAACCGTTCCAGATGTACGCGATGGCGCTGTTCGCCCAGCTACCGGGGCAGGGGTTCAACGCGACTTCGCTCAAGCTGCTGTCGGCACTGGAAGGGATGCTGGCGATTGTGGTCATGTACTGGCTGGGGCGGACGGCGCTGAACAGGGAAGACCCGCGCCTTGCCAATCTGGTCGGGCTGCTGCTGGCCGCGCTGGTGGCGGTGAGCTACTGGCATGTGGCGCTCAGCCGTTTGGGGCTGCGGATTATCCTGACGACGGTGATTACCGGGCTGCTGCTGATCTTTATGGCGCGGGCGCTGCGTGATAACCGTCGTGGTGATTACATCCTCGCCGGGCTGACGCTCGGCTTCGGCCTGTACACCTATCAGGCGGTGCGAATGCTGCCGGTGCTGATTCTGGCGGGGGTTGCGCTGGCGATTGTGTTTAAGGCGCGCAGCCTGAAGACGTTCGGCAGGTATCTGTTCAACCTGACGGTGCTGGTGGTGGTGGCGTTTGTGGCGTTTGTGCCGCTGTTCGGTTATTCGCTGCAATACCCGCAGGACTTCTGGCGGCGCACGTCCGGGCGCTTGCTGGGGGATGACACCATTCAGGAGACACAGCCAGACGGCACGATTGTCCAGCGTGATGTCACCTTGCAGGAACGGCTGGAAGCGTTTAACGCCAACCTGCCGATCCTGACCGATAACCTGCGTAACGCGCTGCTGATGTTCAACTGGAAGGGCGACGTGGCGTGGATTAACGCCGCGCCCAACCGCCCGGCGATGGATGTGTTTACCGGGGCGCTGTTTATCTGTGGGCTGGCGGCGTGGCTGGCGCGGATGATCCGGCGGCGTGATGTGTTCGACTGGCTGGTGCCGCTGGCGCTGGTGATTATGCTGCTGCCCTCGGCGCTGTCCATCGCTTACCCGGTGGAAAACCCCAGCCACACCCGTACCAGCGGGGCGCTGCCCGAAGCCTATCTGATCGCCGCGCTGCCGCTGGCGCTGGTGGTGGCCTCCATCCTGCGGCTGGCGCGTGGGCGGGCGGGGGTGCTGCTTTCTGGCGGGCTGGTGGCGTTGATCGTGCTGGGCGCGCACAACCTCAACAGCAACATTTACTTTAACGATTACCGCGAGTCGTACCTTGTTTCGTCGCTGCCCTATACTGAGGCCGGGCGTATCCTGCGCGGCTTTGCCCAAAGCGACGGCAGTTATGGCAACGCCTTTATGATCGCCTATCCGTACTGGTGGGATCACCGGGCGATTGGCATTGAGGGCGGGCGCACGGACTGGCCGAATGGGATTATCTCGCGGAATGACATCGCCAGCTTTTTGGGCGAGGCCGCGCAGCGGGATGACGAATACCGCCTTAACCCGGAGCGTGACCTGCTGTTCTTTTACGCGACGGAAGACGACGAAACCGAGCTACTGCTGATGGAACTGTTCCCGGAGGGTTACGCTCAGTTCCGCCAGAGTTATCAGGAAGACGACGATTATAAGCTGTTCCGGGTGCCGCGCCTGGGTGCGGAGGGGTTCAGCGCCTTTCTGGATGAACACACGGCGGGCTGATGGTTTGGTGTGCCGGGTGGTTTCGGCCATGCGCGGGCAGCAGCCGTGAACAGACTGAGGAAAACTGCTGTAAACGGTGTAATAACGTAGGCCGCCTCCGGCCTTTCTGTTTAAGCGGAAGCAGCTATAATGCGCGTCGAAAACAGGACGTTGATGGATAACCTATGGTTGATGCAAGCCTGAATAAACCCGCCCGAACACAGGTTCTCTCGCTGCCGCTGGCGCGGTCGGACGTGTTTGTTGGCCTGATGCTGGTGCTGGTGATGCTGGTCGGGGGCTATTTCCGCTTCATGGGGCAGAACTGGGACGACTTCACCCACCTGCACCCGGACGAGCGCTTTCTGAC
>CAZJSU010000095.1:0-6560 GCA_964548765.1 uncultured Anaerolineaceae bacterium | reverse complement strand
GCGGCGCTGTACGCGGCGACGGTCCTTTCCATCCAGCAGGCGCACTTCGGCACTGTGGATGCCATGTCCAACCTGTTTGCTACGCTGGCGATTTACTTCGCGGTGCGCGTGCAGGATGAGGGCGGCTTTGGTAATTATGCGCTGTTCGGGCTGGCGCTGGCTGCGGCGCTGGCAAGCCGGATCAACCTCGCGCCGCTGGCCGGGCTGGTGGTGCTGGCGGCGATTATTCGGGCGCTGCCCGCGCTGGACGCTGGCACAGAGGGGCGCGAGCGCGAGAAGCTGATTTTACAGAACGCCGCCGGGTTGATGCTGGCGGGCGCGGTGACGCTGGTGGGCTTCCGGGTGATGAACCCTTACGCCTTTATGGGGCCGGGCATCTTCGGCCTGACACCTAACCCGCGCTGGCTGGCTGATATCGCGCAGGCGCAGCACCTCGTCAGCGGCGCGGCGGAAATGCCGCCTAACTGGCAGTGGGTCGCGCGGCCTGCTTACCTCTTCCCGCTGAGCAATATGGTACTGTGGGGGATGGGTATCGCGCTGGCGGTCACGGGCTGGGCGGGTTGGTTATGGTCGGGCTGGCGGGCGCTGCGCGGCAGGCCGGGCGCGGTACGCAACCTGCTGCTGGTGGTGTGGGTGTTGGTGTATTTCGGCTGGCTGGGGCGCAACTGGGTCAGCTCCATGCGCTACTTCCTGCCGCTGTACCCGGTGCTGGCGCTGCTGGCGGCGTGGCTGCTGGTGGAGCTGGTGCGGCGGGCGCGTGGGTTCCCGGTGCGGCGGGCGCTGGCGTGGGGCTTGCTGGTGGGTGTGGTGGGCTTTACCTATTTATGGGCGCTGATGTTCACCAACATCTACCGCCACCAGTTAACCCGCGTACAGGCGAGTCACTGGATATGGGAAAACGTGTGCGGTGATTTCTGCATGGAGATTGACGGCGCGCCCCCCGGCGCGCCGCTGGTCAACATCGGCGTGGCGAACGGCTTCGGCAACGGCTCTGATCATCCGCTGGTGTCGCAGGCTTCGGTCTTTTTCGCCGGGCAGGACTTTACCCAACCGTTTACCGCGCCTGCTGACGGCCTGATTCACAGCGTTCGTGTGCCGCATCTGGGCAGCCTCGAAGATGACGGCGCAGAGCAGACCGTGCGGGTCGCGCTGCTGGACGAGCGCTACGCCATCCTGAGCGAGGCGACGCTGACCGCTGACTTCCGCCGTGACCGGCACGTGCTGGGCGAGCGCTACGTCCTTGAGCTTGACAGCCCGGTAGAGGTCGCCGCCGGGCAAAGGTACATCCTGCAATTTCAGGTGCAGGACGGTTCGCCCGTGATTACGGCGGGCGAGGTCGTCTCGCATGAGGGCGCTTGGGACGACGCGATTCCCTATACCGTCTGCACGCTGCCGTATGATGTCTGGTTGGCGCATGACCCACCGCCGGGGCTGCTGGATGCCAGCAACTGCAATGGGCGCAACGCATGGAGCAGCCTGATTAACGGCTACGAGATGCAGCTTGCGTGGGAAGATGAACAGATCAAGCGTGATCGCATTTTACAGGCGCTGGATGACAGCGAGTACCTGACGGTCAGCAGCAACCGCTTCTACGATGGCGTGAACCGTATCCCCATCCGCTGGCCGATGACCAACACCTACTATAAAGCGCTGTTCAGCGGTGAGCTGGGTTATGAACTGGCCGAGGTGTTTCAGGAGACGTTTGAACTTGGCCCGCTGAAAGTCTCTGACCAGTATCTGCCGATTTACAACGCGCCGGAATGGCTGAACGAGTTCGAGGCCGAAGAAGCCTTTCACGTGTACGATCATCCGGTGGTGTTCATCTTCCGCAAAACTGCCGACTACGACTCGGCGGCGGTTCACGCGCTGCTCAACAGCGTCCCCATGACGCGCGTGAACATGGCGGGCTTGGAATATGTCGAAACCTGCCCGTCCATCTACCTGCAAGCTGGCGGTGGCGGCTGCGATACCACGCTGCTGGATACCGCAACACTGTCGTCGCTGGAGGGCGATGTCGCGCCGACGCAGTTCATGCTGACCGATGCGCGCCGCGAGACGCAGTACGACAACGGCACATGGTCTGAGCTTTTTGACAGCGACAGCCCGCTTAATGCTCAGCCCATTATCACGGTTGCGGTCTGGTGGTTTGCCATCATCAGCTTTGGCTGGGCTGTGTGGCCGCTGCTGTTTACGCTGCTTCCATTTTTTGCTGATCGTGGCTATGCCTTCGCCAAGCTGGTCGGCCTCTTTTTAACGGGCTGGCTGGCGTGGTATGCGTCCAGCGTGGGCGTGCCGCTGTGGTCACAGGCGGGAATCGCGCTGATTTTAGCGGCGCTGGCGGTGTTGAGCGTGATCGTCATTTTGCGCCAGCGCGCGCGCTTCGCGGCTTACATGCGCCAGCACTGGCGGCGGCTGCTCGGCATCGAAGTGATTACGCTGGTGGCGTTTGTGGCTTTTCTGGCGGTGCGGCTGACCAACCCTGACCTGTGGCATCCGAGCTTCGGCGGCGAAAAGCCGATGGACTTCGCCTATTTTAACGGCATCCTGCGCAGCACCACCTTCCCGCCGATTGACCCCTGGTACGCGGGCGGGTTCATGAATTACTACTACTTCGGCTTTGTCATCGTCGGTACGCCGGTGCTGCTGCTCGGCATCATGCCTTCGATCGCCTATAACCTGATCGTCCCGATGATGTTCGCGCTGACGGGAATCGGCGCGTTTGGCGTGGCGTTTAATCTGGTGAGCCATTTCCGCGAGCGCCGCCGCGAGTTTGACGACGCCGCGCCGCGCCTGCGCCCGTTGGGGAATCCCTGGGTGGCGGGCATCGCCGCGCTGCTGCTGGCGGTGGTGCTGGGCAATCTGGACACGCCGCGCGTGTTCGGCACGGGGATCGCCGAAATCGGCGGTTATCAGCGCCCGATGGGTTTGCAGGAATTTCTGGTACGCGAATACACGGCGGAAAACGGCGCGCCGCCGACCGACGCGGCCATGTTCGACCTGATGCAGCGCGCGCAGGAGAACCAGTTTGGCGACCGCCTGCGCTACGAACTGAGCAGTTCTGGCGAACTGATACGCAGCCTTGTCAGTGGAACAGGGCGGATGCTGGCTGGTGAGCAGCTTCCGATTGCCACGAACCGCTGGTTCTGGGCCCCCACGCGCGTCCTCAGCGAAACGCCGGGGGTCGAGGGCAACGCCATCACCGAATTCCCCTATTTCACTTTCCTCTATGGCGACCTGCACGCGCACATGATCTCAATGTCGCTTATGCTGCTGGCGCTGGCTGTTATCCTGCATGAAGTGCTGGCGGCGGGGCGCGACACACGCGGGCGCTGGGCGCAGTTCTTCGCGCTGGCGCTGGTCGCGCTGGCGGTCGGGATGCTGCGCGCGACCAATACATGGGACTGGCCGACGTTCATGATCCTCGGTGTGGCCGGGTTGGGCTTCGCGTGGTGGCTGCACTGGCGGCGGCTGCACCGCCGTTCCGTGATAAATTTCGCGCTGCGGGTCGGTGGCTTTGTCGCGCTCAGCTTCCTGTTCGTGCTGCCCTTTACCACGTGGTACGCGACAGTTTACGGCTCTATCCTGCCCTGGACAGGCGGCAAAACCCCGCTGTGGGCGTACTTTGACCTGCACGGCGTGTTCCTGTTCCTGATCTTCTCGCTGCTGGTGTGGGATACCGGGCGCTGGCTGCGCGGTGTTTACGTCAGTTCGCTGCGCGGGACCGGGCTGGTGCTGGTGTCGCTGGCGCTGGGGGTGCTGGCGGTGCTGGTCGCGTCGGTGATTGTCGCCGCTGCCGAGTATCAGGTCGCGCTGGTTGCCATCCCGCTGCTGCTGTGGGTCGCCGTCCTGTTCTTCCGGCAGGGGCAGTCGCGCGAGATGCAGTACGTGCTGGCGCTGACCGGGCTGGCGCTGGGGCTGACGCTGGGGGTCGAGGTGATCGTCATCGGCGGTGATATTGGCCGCCAGAACACGGTGTTCAAGTTCTACATTCAGGCGTGGATACTGTTCAGCGTGGTCGGCGGGGCGGCCTTCGCGTGGCTGGTGAGTGCGGCGGGCAGGTGGTCGCCTGTGCTGCGGAACGGCTGGTACGCCATCGCCTCGATCCTGTTCGTGATCGCCGCGCTGTACCCGATCATGGCGAGCCGGGCGAAGGCGCTGGAGCGCATGGCGGCGGTGCCGTTCACGCTGGACGGCATGGCGTACATGAAGTACGCCAGCCAGGGCGAGAATAACGCCTGGATTCCGCTGGAAGACGAGTATCACATGATCCGCTGGTTGCAGGAAAATGTCGAAGGCACGCCGGTGATTATCGAAACGCAAAGCTGGCGCGAGTACCTGTGGGGCGGGCGGGTTTCGATCTATACCGGGCTGCCGTCCATTCTGGGCTGGCGCTTCCACCAGACGCAGCAGCGCACGATGGAACCCCTGATTCAGATGGTGAACCAGCGCCGGGCGAATATCAACGGCTTCTATGCCACGATGGACATCGCCAACACGTGGGAGATGATCCGGCATTATGACATCCGTTACATCATCGTCGGCGGGCTGGAGCGGGCGTACTTCTCGGCAGAGAGTCTGGCGAAGTTCGACACGATGGCGGAACAGGGGCTGCTGGAAAAAGTTTACGAACAGGGACAGTCTGTCGTGTATCAAGTGAATGAAGACGCGGATTTTACCGCCAGAGAAGTTGCGCTGGCGCTGGGGTTGGAGTAGTACGTGTTCGACTGGTTGTTACGCGAGGGTGGGCTGGTTTTAAGCTGGTGGGCGCTGGTCACGCTGGCGGGGGTGGCGGTTTATCCGCTGGTGGCGCGGTTGTTGGGCGGCCTGCCGGACAGGGGATACACGCTGGCGCGGGCGGCAGGGCTGTTGGTGGTGGGCTTCGTGTTCTGGCTGCTGGCGAGCCTCGGCTTTGTGCGTAACACGACCGGCAGTATGCTGCTGGCGTGGCTGATCGTGCTGGTGGGCGGGTTGGTGCTTTACTTCCGCGCCGGGGAGCGCCCGGACTGGCGCGCGTGGTGGCGCGAAAACCGCGCGCTGGTCATCACGGGCGAAGTGCTGTTTCTGGCGCTGTTCTTCGGCTGGGCGCTGTACCGGGCGCACATCCCCAACCTGACCGGGACGGAAAAGCCGATGGAAATGATGATGATGAGCAGCGTCATGCGGAGCGAGACATTCCCGCCCAATGACGGCTGGCTTTCCGGTTATGCCATCAGTTATTACTACTTCGGCTATGTCATCAGCGCGATGCTCTCGATGCTGAGCGGCATCAACAGCAGCACCGGCTTTAACCTGACGATTTCGCTGCTGTTCGCGCTGACCGGGCTGACCACGTTTGGCGTGGTGGCTAATCTGGTGCGCTCACGGTTTGTGAACGTGGAACGCCGCGCCGCGCCGCGCCTGCCGATTTTTATCGGCCTGCTGGGGGCGCTGTTTGTGGTGCTGCTGGGCAACTTTCAACTGCCGCTGGTCGAACTGCCGTACCAGATGCGGACGGCCAGCAGCGAGTACCTCAACTTCTGGGGGCAGGATGCGCGCCTCGACCCGAAGCCGCTGCCGCTGGAAGGCGAGACGGTCGGCCTCAACCAGTGGGATCACTGGTGGTGGTTCCGCGCAAGCCGCATCGTGACCGATTACGACCTCAACGGTCAGCCGATTGGCATCCAGCCGATTGACGAGTTTCCACAGTTCAGCTTCCTGCTGGCGGATAATCACCCGCACGTGCTGGCGCTGCCGTTTGCCATGCTGGCATTGGGGCTGGCGCTCAACCTGCTGCTGACCCGGCGCGACCCGACGCGGGCAGAGGTGTTCTTTTACGGCCTGTGTCTGGGCGGGCTGGTGTTCCTTAACACATGGGACGGCCCGATTTACATGGTCGTGCTGGTGGGGACAGACGCGCTGCGGCGGCTGGTGCGTAACGGCAGCGGGCGGCTGATCGGGCGCGACTGGTGGGGGCTGCTGCGGCTGGGGCTGGCGCTGGCAGCGCTGACGCTGGTGCTGTACTTCCCCTTCTTAATCAGCTTCCGGTCACAGGCGGGCGGCATTTTGCCCAACCTGCTTTATCCCACGCTGTTCCGGCAGTATTTCCTGATGTTCGGCCCGTTTGTCCTCATCCTCGGCGCTTTCCTGCTGGTCGAGGCGTGGCGCGCACGTGGCCGGATGAACTGGGCGCTCGGCTTACAGGTGGCGGGCGGTTTGCTGCTCGGCCTGCTGCTGATGGCTCTGGTGCTGGTGGTGGTCGGCGGGCTGCTGACCGAGCAGCGCCTGCCTGTCGTGGATTATGTCGAACGCAGCGGCGGTTGGGGCGTGGTGCTGCCGCTGGTGTTGGGCAAGCGCCTGTCGCATATCGTGACCACGCTGGTGCTGCTGGCGGGCGTGGTGCTGGTCGTCGGGCGCTTGTTCCCGCGCGCGCCGCGCCTTGCTGAAGTGGATGACCTGCCCACCGAAGCGCGGCAGGTGGTGACATACCCCCCGGCGACAGGCTTCGCGCTGCTGTTGGTGGGCGCGGGCGTGGTGCTGACACTCGTGCCAGAGTTCGTCTACCTGCGCGATAACTTCGGCGT
>CAZJSU010000094.1:0-17408 GCA_964548765.1 uncultured Anaerolineaceae bacterium | reverse complement strand
CCCTGCCTGATTTTGCAGCGGGTCTGTTTTGGGCGAAATGAACGAAAAAACACTGTAATTTTTATAAACGGTTATTTGACAACCCTGCTCCTTTAAGAACATAATAAGTGCCTGAATTGAACCTGTTCAGGTTTGGTGAATGAATACAAACAGAGGGAAAGGAGTCGCTGGCGACGATCATCCCCCAGACCGCACCTGACGTTCATTCATGAAGATTGCTATCTCAGGAGGAATAACTAAATGGTTAAACGCAGATTGCTTTTAGTGCTTACGCTGCTGGCGCTGCTGGCGCTGGGGATTGCGCTCCCGACGGTTGGTCAGGATGCCATGTCCATGCAGGCCGAATGCGGGGCAGATGGCTACACAGGCAACTTCCAGTCTATCGAAGTCGTGGATGATATGACTGTACAGTTCACCCTGTGTGCGCCAGACCCGGCCTTTGGCTCGAAGGTGGCTTTCGCGGCCTTCCCCATCCAGTCATCAGAATACCTGGAATCTACTGGCGGTGGTGGTGATCTGGTGCAGAACCCGGTCGGCACCGGGCCGTACCGTCTGGAGAACTGGGACCTCGGCAACGAAATGGTGCTGACCCGCTTCGACGAATACTGGGGCGAGGCAGCCATCGAGCCGACCGTCATCCTGCGCTGGAACTCTGAGGCCGCCGCGCGGCTGGTCGAGCTTCAGGCAGGGAACATTGACGGCATGGCAAGCGTGGGCGCGGGCGACTTTGAAGTGGTGGAAGCCGACCCGAACCTGACGCTGCTGCCGGGCGCGATCACCAACGTGTTCTATATCGGCTTCAACAACACCAAGCCGCCGCTGGACAACCCGCAGGTGCGGCAGGCGATTGCTCATGCGATCGACAAGCAGCGCATTGTGGACAACTTCTACCCGACTGGCTCGGAAGTGGCGACACAGTTCATGCCGCCTGTGCTGTTCGGCTTCACGGAAGAAGTCGAGCCGCTGGAATTCAATGTTGAACTGGCGAACCAACTGCTGGATGAAGCGGGCTTCCCGCGTGGTGATGATGGTGTGCGCTTTGAGCTGCCGCTGAATTACCGCGATGTGGTGCGTGTCTACCTGCCCACCCCCGGCATCGTCGCGGCAGACATTCAGGCGCAGTTGGCGGAAGTCGGTATTCAACTGAATATCGAGCAGATGGAATCGGGCGCGTTCCTTGACGCTTCGGACGCGGGCGAACTGAGCGTTTACCTGCTGGGCTGGGGCATGGACTACCCGGACGCGACCAACTTCCTCGACTTCCACTTCGGCGTGGGGGCGAGCGACCAGTTCGGCACGAAGTTTGAAGAGATCACCGAGCCGCTGGCACAGGGCGGCCAGCTTGCCGACCCGGACGAGCGCCATCCGTTCTATGTGGAAGCCAATACCGCGCTGCGCGACCTGGCACCGATGGTTCCGGTAGCGCATGGCTCTAACGCCGATGCGTGGAACGCGCGTATCGCTGGCGCTTACTACCCGCAGGTGGGGCAGGTGGCCTTCGGCCAGTTGGAAGACCCGAATGATGACAACATCATCTACATGCAGAACGCCGAGCCGATCAGCCTGTACTGCGCTGACGAAACCGACGGCGAAACCTTCCGCGCCTGCACCCAGATCAGCGAAGCGCTGCTGGCCTACCACCCGGAAACGGGCGAAGTACAGCCCGCGCTGGCGGAAAGCTGGGAAGTGAACGAAGACGCGACGGTGTGGACGTTCACCCTGCGCGAAGGCGTGCAGTTCCATGACGGGACGACGCTGGACGCGGCAGACGTTTACAACAGCTATATCGCATGGTGGGATGCCTCCAGCCCGCTGCACGTGGGACGTGACGGCAACTTCACCTACTTCTCATCGTTCTTCGGCGGCTTCCTCAACGCGCCCGCCGCAGAGTAAGTTTTCACAGATAAGAGAACGCAGGGGCGATCCACCGGGTCGCCCCTACGCAATAGGTTGGTTATGATGTACGCTAGAAGTCTATGTCAAACTTTTTAGTTCGCCGCCTTATTTCTGTTATTCCGGTCTTATTTGGCATTCTGCTTATTACCTTTGTGTTGAATCGCTCCATCCCCGGCGACCCGTGCCGGGCGGTGCTGGGCGAGCGGGCGACGGACGCGATATGCGATGCCTACATGGAACGCTACGGCCTGAACGAGCCGATCCCCGTTCAGTTTTTGTATTACATACGGAATGTGCTTCAGGGCGACCTCGGCACGTCGCTGCGCTTCGGGCGGGCGGTGACAGACCTGCTGGCCGAACGGCTGCCGGTCACGATGGAACTGGCGATCTCGGCGCTGTTCGTCGCCGTGATTGTGGGGATACCGCTGGGCATTATCTCCGCTTACCGCCGCAACTCGACGGTGGATGTCGGCACGATGGTTTTTGCCAATGTCGGCGTTTCGATGCCGGTGTTCTGGCTGGGGTTGATGCTGGCCTATTTCTTCGGCGTGGTGTTGAAGGACACGCCTTTTGTGCTGCCGCCCTCTGGCCGCCTGACCGCCGGCGCGAACCCTACGCCGTTTTTTGTCGCGTGGGGGCTGGTAGAAGACCCTTCGCAGGTGAGCAATCTCCTGTTGTTTATCTCGCGCTTTAACATCCTCAACGCCATTCTGACGCTCAATGTTGACCTGTTTATGGATGCCTTCCGTCATCTGCTGCTGCCCGCTGTGGCGGTGGGGACGATTCCGCTGGCGATCATCGCGCGGATGACACGTTCCAGCCTGCTGGACGCGCTGGGGCAGGATTATACGCGCACCGCCAGAGCGAAAGGGCTGCGCGAGATCGCCGTCGTGGTCGGCCATGCGGTGCGGAACTCGCTGCTGCCTGTGGTGACGATTATCGGCCTCAGCTTTGGCGGGCTGGTCAGCGGCGCGGTGCTGACCGAGACGATCTTCGGCTTTTCCGGCATAGGCCGGACGCTGGTGGACGGCATCACCGCGCGCGATTACACGCTGGTACAGGGCGTGACGCTGGTGACAGCGGTGGCCTTTGTCATCATCAATCTGGTGGTGGATATGCTGTACGGTTATCTTGACCCGCGTATTCGTCTCAGTTAGCGACAACCTATTCTTTGGGCAGGGGCGACCCCTGTACAGGTAGAGAGCAAGAGTTTAATTTAATGGAACTGGAACAACGCGCGGGCGCGCCTATCAGCCTGAGTACCTCTGAGACTGTCCAGCTTAAGGAGAGGCCAGACGACCCCTGGCGCAGCACCCTGCGGGCGCTGCTGCATAACCGCCCGGCGGTGATGGGGCTGATAATTATCGGCACGCTGATTCTGATTGCGATCTTCGCGCCAGTGATCGCCACGCACGACCCGCTGCTTTCGATGATCGGTATACCGGGCGAGGTGCCGCCTTTCCCGCGCAAGCCGCCGTGTATTCCGCTGTTTGGCTGTGAGGAGCCGCTGCACATTCTGGGGTTAGACCTGAACGGGCGCGACCTGTTCAGCCGCATTGTTTACGGCGCGCGGGTGTCGCTGTTCGTCGGCATGACTTCGGTGGCGTTTGCGATTAGCGTGGGGACGGTGATCGGCCTGGTCTCCGGTTACGCGGGCGGCTGGACGGATAACATCATCATGCGCTTTATGGACGTGATGCTGGCGTTTCCGGGTTTGCTGCTGGCGATTACGATCGTCACGATTCGCGGGCCGGGGCTGGAGAACGCGCTGCTGGCGATTGCGATCGTCTCCATCCCGGTGTACGCCCGGCTGACGCGCGCCAGCGTGCTTTCGGTCAAGGAACTGGAGTACATCACGGCGGAGCGGGCGCTGGGGGCGAATCACGGGCGGATCATCTTCCGCCACATCCTGCCCAACAGCTTCACGCCGATCATCGTGCAGGGGGCGCTGGGCGTGGGCGGCGCGGTGCTGGAAGCGGCAGCGCTGGCGTTTCTGGGCCTGGGCGCGCAGCCGCCAACCCCGGAATGGGGGCAAATCCTGTCGGAGTCGCGCAATTACGTCTTTACCGCGCCGCACATGGTCTTCTTCCCCGGCATCGCCATCATGATTACGGTGCTGGGCTTCAACTTATTGGGCGACGGCCTGCGCGATGTGCTTGACCCGAAGTTGAGGGGGCGGTAGTTGGGTGCGGCGGACGCGCCGTTTCTTCCCCTCAACCCCGACCCTTCTCCCCCACGGGGACGCTTCGCAGCCACAAGGGGAGAAGGGAGAAATACGTTATGGAATGGATGCGATATATCGCGTCCGCTGGCGAAAATTTAACTTTATAATTTATTGAACACCAGAAGGCAGAAGTTATTATGACGCAAACGAATGATATTGTCCGTCCATCTCAAGACCTGATCGCCGGGCTGGCGAATATCGGCAGCGCGACCGCCAGCGGCGAACTGAACCGCCTCGGCGTGCGCGACGCGCAGATTCGCGGGCCGCTGCCCTTTACGGCGGGGAAGGTCGTGGTGGGGCCAGCGCTGACGCTTCAGTTCATGCCGAAGCGCGAGGATATGTATAACGTCGAGGAATATGCCGACCCGGAAAAGCAGCTTCACCGTCATGTGCTGTATCACACGCAGCCGGGCGACGTGGTGGTAGTGGACGCGCGTGGCGATATGGGCAGCGGCGTGTTCGGCGAGATGATGCTGACGTACTTCGCCGGGCGCGGCGGCGCGGGTGTGGTGATTGACGGCTGCATCCGCGACTATCCGCGCGCGAAAGACCTCGGCGTAGGGCTGTGGCTGAAGGGCGTGACCCCGAACTTCCACACGCAGACCAACATTATGCCGTTTGGGGTGAATGTGCCGGTCGCCTGTGGCAACGCGCTGGTGATGCCGGGGGATATTATCGTGGCGGACGACGATGGCGTGGTGGTGATTCCGATCAAGCTCGCGCCGGAGCTGCTGGCGAAGGCCAGCGAACATGCCGAGTGGGAAGAGTTCTCCAAGATCAAGCTGGCCGAGGGCGGCGACCTGCGCAAGTATTACCCGCTGCGCGAGGATGCGCGGGCGGAATACGAAGCATGGCGCAAGGCGCAAGGGCGGTAGGCGCTTCCTTAGTGGTGGTCTATCGCCAGAAGGATGACCTGATTGGCGGTGAAGCGATAAAGCACCAGAAAGCTCGGTGTTCTGCCAATTGGCGTGGTCTTGAATAATCGATGGTTGGATGTGGAAAGCCTTCGATCAATGTGCCGATACGGGGATCAGCGGCAAGTGCGAAGGTAATGGCTTGATGTACTGCGTCCATATCAGGAAAACTCTGGCGCAGAAGGTCGAATTCGTCGGAGAAGCTCGGTTCTTCGCCGACATCTTTAAGCATCTTCAGCCAAACTTAATTCGACAAGTTTGCGCCGCGCCCATTCCACATCTTCCGGCGTGACTGGCTGCTCGATTAAGACATAGACCGCCTGCCAGGGGATTTTTTGGCCGGGCTGGGCAATTTGCCAGGGGAGCAGATCGTTTTTCCATGGTGGGTCGAGCGCTTCGATTTTAGCGATCACTTCCTCTGGCGGCGTGGTCGCTAGAATCTGCCTGAGTTCTTCCGGTAGATGTTTCACGGTGTTATTCTTTCAACAGGTTTACATAACTGTGATGATCATTATACCCTTAAGCGCTGTGTCCGCGATAACGCCGACCCCCTGTAGGGACGCGATATAAGGCTTGTCCGTGATGTTCAATTTAAATCCTATGTTTGGTTAATTTAGCGTTTCGTGTGAAACGCGCCGATAACCCCCAAAATGAACAGAATTTCATCCGCTGCTGATGAAATATTTACCTTCGCCTCGCGTAAGATAGAGAATCAGCTATTTTACGCGAGGTGAAATGATGCAATCAGTTAAATGGCCTTTGCGCTTGCTTACAGCGGTTTTACTGGGTTTGCTGCTGCTGTCCTCTAGTGTTATGCCCATCCACGCGCAGGAAGTGATCCTTGTTGACCTGACCGATATTTACCAGCAGGTCAGCCCGTCGGTGGTTTCCATCAATGTGGTGGCACGGCGCGAAGGCAGCCAGTTCTCCGGGCCGGGGGGCGATCAGGTCTTTGGCTCTGGCTCCGGCTTTGTCATTGATACAGCCGGGCATATCGTCACCAATTATCACGTGGTCGAGGGCGCGACCGAGATTGTGGTCAACTTCTTCGATGGCACGCTGGCACAGGGGGAGGTGGTCGGGCTTGACCCCGACTCTGATCTGGCGGTGGTGCGGGTAGACCTGCCGGAGGAGCGCTTGTCCCCGGTGACGTTTGGCGACTCGGACGCGCTGGAAGTGGGGCAGCCTGTGATCGCCATCGGCAGCCCGTTTGGCGAGCGCTGGACGCTGACCAGCGGCATCGTAAGCGGTCTGGAGCGCACGATCAGGGGGTTGAACCCCGGCTTCAGCATCGGCGGGGTGATCCAGACCGACGCGGCGATTAACCCCGGCAACAGCGGCGGGCCGCTGCTGACGATGGATGGGCAGGTGATCGGCGTGAACGCGCAGATCGCCACCACATCCGGGGTCAGCACCGGGGTGGGCTTCGCCATTCCGGGCAACCTGACGCAGCGCGTGGCACGGGAACTGATCGCAAACGGTGTGGTGAGCTACAGTTATCTGGGCATTACCGGCAGTGATATCACGCTGGGCGTGATGGAGGCTTTTGGGCTGCCCAATAATTTCCGTGGTGTGGTGGTGCAGAGCGTCCCGCCGAACACCCCCGCCGCGCGCGCTGGGCTGCAAGGCGCGGGCGTTGATGGGAATGACGGCACGCCGCAGTCGCTGGACATCATCACGGCAATTGACGGTGTTGCCATGAACAGCATGGCCGACCTCATTTCGTATATCGCGCAGGAAACCCAGCCGGGCGACACGGTGACGCTCAGCGTGCTGCGCGACGGGACGGAGCAGGTCGAACTGCAAGTGCAGCTTGACGCGCGACCTACGCAGCCCGTGTAAACCCATCGGGCGGCGCAAAACAGGCGGACGCGCAACAGCGCGTCCGTCACAGAAAACACCCTCCAAACACAAAACGTCAACCTCTTTAAAACGCGCTTTTCCGGCGCAAGTCTATGCTTCATTTACGCCTTATGACCGACTACAGCTTAAGGATTTAGCTGTAATGTGATGTCGTCAGTAGAGATCGGCGTTAAAAACGTAAGGAAAACAGCATGACGCGCAAACAGGTGATCGCGCTTTTCCTGTGCAACTTCATTTATTACATCGTAGGCAACAGTGTGATGTCGCTCATCACGGTGTATATGGACACTTTGGATGCAGAACCGACGGCGGCTGGCCTGTCGTTAGCGATCGCCTTTGCGATGCTGGCGGTCAGCACGTATGCCAGCGGCTGGCTTTCGACCCGCTTCCGCCGCCACCGGGTGTTTATCACGCTGTCGGCGCTGCTGAACGCCCCCAGCATTTACCTGATGGGCGCGGCGGGGGATATGCAGCAGCTTACGCTGTGGATGGCGGTCGTGTGGTTTCTGGTTGGCCTCGGCACCGGGATGATTAACATCATCACCGGGCTGTCGGCGGATAAGGACAGTCGCGGGCGCACCTTCGGCATCATCATCTCGGCGGCGGGGCTGGGGCAGCTTGTCGGCGGCTTCTTCGCCGGGCGCATTGTGGACAGCAGCGGCTTTCCGACGCTGTTTGTTATCCTCGCTGGCCTGTATCTTGTGCTTGTCCCGGTCACGCTGCTGGTGACGGACAAGAGGCTGCCACAGCAGCCGCGCAGCGCGCAAACCGCCGCGCGCCCGCTGGGGATGGCCTTTTATCTGGTTTTAAGCGCCAGCGTTCTGGTGTTCGGGGCCAGCTTCTCGACCGATATTATCCGCCCGATGGCGATGGAAGCGCGCGGCTTCGGGCTGACCGCGATCACCTCCACGCTGGCGATAGGCGGGCTGATTAACCTGCCGCTGCCGTTTCTCATCGGCTGGCTGTCTGACCGGGTGGGCAGGCGCGGCACGCTGATGGCCGGGTACGCGCTGGGGGCGGTGGGCTTCGTGCTGCTGCTGCTGGCGGGCGCGACGTGGCAGTTCTGGGTGGCGCAGGGGCTGATCTCGCTGGTGGCTTCCACGCAGTCGGTCGGGTCGGCGCTGGTGAGCGACGTGGTGGAGCCGGAAGCGCTGAGCATCGCGCTTTCCCGCTATGGCGCGACACGCTGGGTCGGCGCGGTGGTGAGCTTTGCGGGGACAGGGGTTGCCATCGAGAACTTCGGGCTGGCCTACACCGTGATCCTCAGCGTTGTGCTGGCGCTTTTGTCCATCGCGCTGATTTACGCTACGCGGCTGCGACCACGCCCGGCTTACGCGGTCTAAGCGGGCGTGGCGATCACAGCCGGGAAAGAAAAAATCCTGAACGGTGTCAGGATTTTGAACATTCGGTGGTGAAGTGTTGAAGGGAAGCGGTCAGCCTGCGCGGTGGACAGCTTTCTCGATGA
This sequence comes from uncultured Anaerolineaceae bacterium, assembly GCA_964548765.1. GTDB lineage: Bacteria > Chloroflexota > Anaerolineae > Aggregatilineales > Phototrophicaceae > JAIOHN01. The sequence continues at coordinate 9,046 of CAZJSU010000094.1, read as the reverse complement.
AGGGCTGCCACATGAGCAGGAAGGTGCGCCCGATGATTCTGAAGTCGTCCAGCAGGTCGCCGCTGCGGGCGTAATCGAGGTCAATCCGCAGTTTGGCGGGCATGATTTCCTGAATGTACTTGCTCTCCCAGTCATCGCCTGTCAGCAGCGATTCTTCGTCGCGGTAGTACACGGAGGCCGGGCTGGTGATGCCGGGGCGCACAGCCAGCACCTCGCGCTGTTCTGGCGTGTAGAGCGCGACATAACGCGGGTCTTCCGGGCGTGGGCCGACGAGGCTCATCTCGCCGCGCAGGACGTTGATGAACTGCGGCAGTTCGTCCAGCTTGGACTTACGCAGGATGCGGCCAATACGGGTGATGCGCGCGTCGCCAGCGGTGGTGATGCCGGGGCCGCGCTTATCCGCGCCGACGACCATCGAACGGAACTTGTACAGCTTAAACGGCTGGCCGCTGCGCCCGGTACGCTGCGCCATGTAAAACACCGGGCCGGGCGAGGTCAGCTTGATGATAAGCGCGATGACCGCGAACAGCGGCGCAAGCGCGACCAGCACCGCCGTGCTGAAGCCAATATCAAACAGGCGCTTGAGCGCCTCGCCCCCGCCCGCGCGGTACAGCGAGACAGCGGGCGCGTGGCCGATGGCTGCCGGGGCGTTGGTGCGGGTGAGCATCCGTAAGCCCATCCACGCCGCGCCGAGGGTCATGACAATAAGTGCAAACGGGATAGCAAGCAATTTTATGAACATTGGAACGCCTCACATACATCGCTGACGGCGGCGATCACGTCCGCTACGTCGTCATCAGTCAGGCCGGGGTGCAGCGGCAGCGAGATCGTCCGCTGGTACTCGGCGTAAGTCACCGGGAAGTCCTCTGGCTGCCAGCCGTATTTCTCGGTGTAGTAAGGGTGCAGGTGGATCGGGATAAAATGCACGCTGGTGCCGATCTGCCGGGACTTGAGTTCCTCGATGAACTGCGCCCGGTTGATCTTGAGGCGGTCGAGGTGCAGGCGCAGCACGTAGAGATGCCACGCCGATTTCACGTTTGAGCGCTCGACGGGCGTTTGCAGGGCGGCGTGCTGGCCGAAGGCGGCGTTGTAGAGCGCGACCACCTCGCGGCGGCGGGTCTGCATGTCTGCCAGCCGTTGAAGCTGTATCTGGCCGATGGCGGCCTGAATATCGGTCATGTTGTATTTAAAGCCAGGGGCGACCACTTCGTAATACCACGAGCCTTCGGCGGTGTAGCGTTTCCACGCATCGCGGTTCATGCCGTGCAGGCTGATGACGCGCGCTTTGGCGAGGTTCTCCGGCGTGGCGGTCAGCATTCCGCCTTCCGCCGTCGTCAGGTTCTTGGTGGCGTAAAAGCTGAACGAGGCGAAATCGCCCAATGTGCCGACCATCTGGCCTTCGTACCACGCGGGCAGCGCGTGGGCCGCGTCCTCGATGATGGCGAGGTTGTGCTGCTGCGCCAGCGCGCGGATGGGCTTCATCTCCACCGGATGCCCGGCGTAGTGGACGACGAGAACGGCTTTGGTGCGCGGGGTGATCCTGCGGGCGACCTCTTCCGGGTTGATGCACAGCGTATCCGGCTCAATGTCGGCCAGTACCGGGGTCGCGCCGACGTGTTCGATCACGTTGACCGAGGAGCAGAAGGTCATGGGCGTGGTGATGACTTCATCGCCGGGGCCGATGCCGAGCGTCGCCAGCGCGACGTGCAGCCCGGCGGTGCAGGAATTGAGCGCCAGCGCGCCCAGTTCGCTCTCCGCGCCCAGATATTCGACAAAATCCTGCTCAAACTGTTTGGTCTTGGGGCCTGTGGTGATCCACGCCGAGCGCAGCGTATCCACCACTGCCTCGATCTCCTGCTCGGTAATGGAGGGCGGGGAGAAGGGCAGAAAAGTGGTGCGGCGCGCTTTCGGGTTGATTTGCGAGAGTGCCATGCAGAAAGCCCCAACAATTGTCGAATCGGTTAAATATTTACTTAATTTATATGAGCGGCCTTGCCAGCACCTAATGTGAAGAAAATACGAATGCAAGGTTTGTGAAAGGTGTAAAGATTGTTATCGTAAGTTGGGCGCGAAAAGATGAGAATCTGCTGAATATCGTAAAAACAATGGGTCATATGGCGGTTGACTAAAATATTGAACCTTATTAAGCTGATCTACGTTTTGCTGCGACTTAGTGACGCTCATACTGATGGCCGAAGATAGGAAACACGGGCTATACTGTATGCTGGCTGTTAGTAAAAGAATGTAGAATAGCAATATCGAGCGCTGGCGCACGAGCCTTCGTGTGTCGCAAACCCATCGCGCCAAAGAGGATTTTCGGAGAGTTGTCATGGAAGTAGGCTATATTCTACGTTTGCTCCGGCGGTGGTTGTGGCTGATTATCGCCGCTGCTGTCGTTGGCGCTGGTATTACCCTTGTCTCCAGTATTAACCGCACCTTCACCTATGAAGCCAAGACCAAAGTGCTGATCGGTGGTTTTATGGGCAGCACCAACCCCAACCGAGGCGATATTGAAACCGGGGCAGGGCTGGCCGAAATCTATGTGGAACTGGTTGGCACGCCGACCGTGCTTCAGGGCGTGATTGATGCGCTGGAACTGGATACGACTGTCGCCGACCTGAAGAACATGGTCGTGGCCGGGAAGCCGGGCGACCCGCCGATCATCATCATTCAGGCCTTCTACAGCGACCCGGAAACGGCGGTGGCGATTGCCAACGAAACCGCGCGGCAGCTTGTGCTGCACAGCCCGACCAACCCCACCCCGGCACAGCAGGCGCAGATTGACCTCGCGCGGGAGCAGATCACGATTCTGAACACGCAGGTACAGGAAACGCTGGCCGAGATCGAACAGATTGACCAGCGGCTGGGCGCAGACCCCAACGGGCAGACGGAAAACAGCCCGCTAACGCAGCAGCGCCGGGCGCTGATTGACCAGGTGAACCAGGCGACGGCCAATATCGCGCAGTTTTCGGCGACCATCGCCAGTTATGAACAAAGCACCAACCGCCCGATTATCCTTGAGGAAGCGGTGGAAGGGTCGTTCTTCCGCACCGGCCCCGGTCTGGCAGAGTCCATCTTCCTTAGTGCGCTGACGGGGGTGGTTCTGGCGGTCGTGGCGATCCTGCTGATTGACTATCTGGATACCACCATCAAGACCTCGAAGAACGTGGCGACGCTGCTGGATGTACCCGTGATCGGCACGATCCCGCAGTTGGGCAGGAAGGGCGAGGCGTACCAGAAGCGCCTGCTGACGAACTGGTCGCCGCGCTCGGCGATTGCCGAGTCGTACCGCGCGCTGCAAACCAACCTGCTCGCGGCTTCGTCCAATGGGCATAACGACGTGTTCCTGCTGACCAGCCCCGGCGAACACGAGGGCAAGAGCGTGACAGCGGCTAATCTGGCGCTTTCGATGGCGAACAGCGGGCTGCGGACGCTGCTGATTGACGCTGATCTGGTGCAGCCGCGCCTGCATGAGATTTTCGGGCTGGAGAACGAGCGCGGGCTGAAGAACCTGATCGGCATGACCCCGGCGCAGGTAGATGCCTCGGCGCTGGAAAAGCCGCTGCAGCAGCTAGACATCGAAGCGCAGCAGACGATCAACAACCTGAACGCCGCTGTACAGCGCGGGCCTGTGGATAACCTGCTGATTATCACCAGTGGGCCAACAGGCGAAGGCTCGACCAATGTGAACGAGTACCAGTCGCTGCGCGAGTGGCTGAGCGTTTTCCGGCTGGCGCTGAAGGCCGACGTAATCCTGTTCGACACGCCGCCGTGCCTGCTGGTTTCTGATACCTCCATATTGGCCTCGGCCATCCGCGCGGACTGCGTGCTGGTGGTGCAGGCGGGGCGCACGAAACGCGATGCCGCCGTACAGGCGCGGGCGCAGTTCGTGCATATCGGGCGTGATATTCGCGGCGTAGTGCTGAACCGTGTGCGCCCGGCAGACATTGATCACGGCTACAATTCCGGCTACTACCAGAACCAACCGGTAGACATGCACGAGGCGCTGACCAAGCCGCAGTTCGCGGCGGCCGCCAAGCCTGACCCGCGTGTGGTGATGAACGGCGCGGCCAGCGAACCGATTCGCAGCGGGCAGGACAGAGAGTAGTGTGTAGGGACGCGCAACGGCGCGTCCGTGACGTGAATTTACCCAACCCCGAAACATCCATAGAACCTGATCATCCCGCCCCACAACGTGGCGCGGGATTTTTGTTAGATAGCTGACAGTGGGTGTCAGGGATGGGCGGTACAGTGTGCGTAAACACCACAGAAAGAGACCGCCTTTATGGAAAACCTCGACCTCAAAAAGACGCTGAAACACCTGTATGCGCCATCGGCAAAAGCGGTGACGGTGGTGGATGTGCCGCCGCTGCCGTACCTGATGATTGATGGCGAAGGCGACCCGAACAGCGCGCCGCGTTATGGGCAGGCGGTAGCGGCGCTGTATAACATGGCCTATGGCATCCGCGCCATCGCTAAAGCCAGCGGACAGGTGTTCACGGTGATGCCGCTGGAAGGCTTGTGGACGTTTCGCGGGGCGATGATCGAGAATTTTGAGATCACCAAAGCGGATAAAGACCGCTTTGTGTGGACGATGATGATCTTGCAGCCGTCATTTGTGACCGCCGGGATGCTGAACGAGGCGCGTGAACAGGTACGCAAAAAGCAGGCTCCGGCGCTGCTGGACGAGGTGTACTTTGAAACGCTGCACGAAGGCGAGGCCGTGCAGATCATGCACATCGGTTCATATGCAGAAGAAGGGCCGAATGTGGCGCGGCTGCACCAGTACATCCGGGATAACGGCTGGCACGAGAGCGGGCATCACCACGAAATTTACCTCAGCGACCCGCGCAAGACCGCCCCGGAGAAGCTCAGAACCATCATTCGCCAGCCTTTTACGCGCGCGTAAAATCGAAAAACGTAAAGAGTTAATGTTGTCCCTCTCAGTACAAAAGCACTATGCGTTAACGCTGGTTTAACGCTAAAACCACGCTAAAGCGCCTCAAAACGCCATTTTGCCATGACATTAGGGCTATTGAGGCATTTTCCCCCCTCCGTGAAAATGTAAAACGTAAAGGAAAAGTTGTCGCTCGTTGGTCGTTGATTGTGAAATATTGTTTTCGTCAATCATGGGGCGGCGGCTGATTACTCAATATCACATGAGGGAGTTAAAACAATGAAACAGTTTATGGTGCAACAAAGGCTGCTGTTTCTGCTTATCCTGCTGGCGATGCTCATCACCAGCTTTTCGGCGGTGCAGGCACAGGGCGGCGCGACTTATTACGTCGCCACCAACGGTAATGACAGCAGCCCCGGCACGGAAGCCAGCCCGTTTCGGACGCTGAACCACGCGGTGCGGGTGCTGCGTCCGGGCGATACGCTGCTGGTGATGCAGGGGACGTACAACGAGGAACTGCGAAACAACATCCCCAGCGGCGAGTCGTGGGAGCGCCCGGTGACGCTGCGGGCGTACCCGGGGCATCAGGTGACGATCATGCCCAACGCGGGCGCGCAGCGGGTCATCAGCTTTAACAACGACCAGCATCATATCGTGATTGACGGCTTTGTGCTGGACGGCACGCATGTGCGCTATGAGGTCATCAAGCTGCTGGGGACGACCGAAGCTGGCCGCCCGTCGCCGCATCACATCCGCATCATCAACAACGAGATTCGCAACGCGGGCGCGGCGCAAAGCTCCAACGGGCAGTACAAGTATTACTCGGCGGGCATCCTGACCACTGGCCGCGCCGACTACGTGGAATACATCAACAACCGCATCCACAACAACGGCGTGACCGACTACGATCACGGCATTTACCACACGTCCAGCTACGGGCTGATCGAAGGCAACGTGATCTATAACAACATGGGGTCGGGCGTGAAGGTCGGCTGGGGGCAGAACGCGGTCAACAACATCGTGCGGAACAACATTATTTACGATAACAACGCGGCGCAGGGCTTCGATGGGCAGAAGAAGCAGGGGCGCGGCATCGGCGTGTACGCGGGCAGCGGCACACAGGTCTATAACAACCTGATCTGGGGCGCGCACAAGGCCGGCATTGACGTTTCGTACAACGGCAACGACGCGCAGATTTTTAACAACACCATCAGCAACTCGATGGGCTGGGGGATCGCGGTCGGGCTGGGGCCAGACCACTCTGACCGGGTATCAAACGCGGTGATCCGCAACAACGTGGTTTATCAGGAAGTGAACCAGCCCGCGATTCTGGATGCGCGCGGCATTAACACGCTGATCGAGCGCAACCTGACGTATGGTACCAACTCGACGATCCAGCGCGACCCGCGCAGCAGCGCCACCATCCGCGACAACATGGTGAACGTGAACCCGATGTTCGTCAACGCCGGGGCGCGTGACTTCAGCCTGCAGGCCAACAGCCCGGCGGTGGACGCGGGGCTGGTTGTGCCAGAACTGGGCTATGACCTTGCCGGGCAGGCGCGGCCACAGGGTCGCAGCCATGACCTGGGCGCGTATGAGGTCATCGGTAATGGCTCGTCAGAACCGCCTGTGCCGCCCCCGCCGCCGACCACGCCGACACCCCCGCCGCCGCCGCCGACCGGGCCAGCCGTGCAGGTGAGCGTGACAGCCAGCTCGACAGAGCCGGGCAGCATGATTGATGTGGCGTTTAACCTGATAAACCTGAGCAACGTGTACGGCCTGCAGGTGCAGTGCAGCAGCACGCCGGGGATGCTGTCGGCGGTCGAGTTCCGGCACGTGGGCGAGGATGTCTTTAACGATGGCAACAGCGTGTTTGTGGATCAGGGTTACGACGCGGCCAGCGGGCGCTGGCTGGTCGCCGCCAGCCGTTTGCAGCCCGCAGAAGCCTTTAGCGGCAGCGGGCGCGCCTTCAGTCTGCGCTATCGGCTGGACAGCCTCGTCAGCAGCCCGGCGTTTAGCTGTGAAGTGGTGGCGGTAGACCATGATGGGCGCGGGCTGGCGGCGGAAGTCGTGAACCCGGATGGCTCGACACTGGTGATCGCCCCGGTGACGGATGACGAGGTTATTGACGACGTGATCGTGGATGAAGACCCCGGGCCGGATGGCGTACCGGGAGAGGAAACGCCAGAGGTGATCGTGGACACCTTCAGCCGCATCAACGGCGTGGTGAAGTACCAGAGCCGCAGCGAACATGACGGCATCAGCATCCAGCTTGTCGCCAGCGACGCGGTGATCGCCGAGGTCAGCACCGACGTGGAAGGGTTGTACGAGTTCGGCGAAGTGCCGACCGGCACCTATCAGGTGTTGGTGACTGCGCCGCAGCATCTGCCTGCGCTGCGCGAGGCGCTGCTGGAAACGCCGGAGCAGGTGCTGGAACTGGGCGAGGTGGTGCTGGTGGCCGGAGACGTGGACAACAGCCAGGCGATTGACATCCTCGATGCCGGCCTCATTGGCGCGAACTTCGACATGGAAGGCAGTCTGTTCCCGGATGCCGACCTGAACAGCGACGGCATCATCAACATCATGGACCTGGTGCTGGTCGGGCGTAATTTCGGCCTGTCCGGGCCGCAGTAAGGAAGGGTCTGTAGGGCGGGTTTCGCACCCGCCCTACGCATTTTCTGCCCTATATATTTTTCATACATGACCATAGAACCATTGAGATTGCCTGTGCATTTCGTCACAATGACCACTGTTCGGGGATTTATCGTTAAGGGTAGTACGGAGACACACACCTATGAAACGCCATATTCGCCGCTCGCGCGTGTGCGTCCTGCTCATCCTGCTGGTATTCGGCGCGATGAGCATGACGGTTCATGCACAGGGCAGCAATTACTACGTTGCCCGTAATGGCAACAACAATAATCCGGGGACGGAAGCCCGGCCTTTCAAGACGATTGCGCGCGGCTTACAGGCGCTGCGCCCCGGTGATACGCTGTTCATCAAGAAGGGGACGTACAAAGAGGAAATGCGGAACAACATCCCCAGCGGCGAGTCGTGGAGCCGCCCGGTTACGGTGCGGGCCTACCCCGGCCACCGCGTGGTTATCAAGCCGAAGCGCGGCGCGCACCGCCCGATTTCGTTCAGCGGCAACATGCACCATATCATCATCGAAGGGCTGATTCTGGACGCGACGAACTGCCTGTACGAGGTGATTAAGATCGGCGGTGTGGATGACCCCAACCAGCCTTCGCCGCACCATATCCGCATTATCAACAACGAGATTCGCAACGCCGGCAAGCGGGTGAAACCGCGCGGGCAGTACAAGTATTTCACGGCGGGCATCTTCACCACCGGGAACTCGCCCGGCATTGAGTACATCGGCAACCGCATCCACCATAACGGCGTGACCGACTACGATCACGGCATTTACCACCGCTCCAGCCACGGGCTGATCGAGGGGAACGTGATCTATAACAACAAGGGGTCGGGCATCAAGGTCGGCTGGGGCGCGGAAGCGGTGAACAACATCGTGCGTAATAACCGGGTGTTTGATAACAACACGGCCAAAGGCGCGCGCGGCAAGAAGAAGCAGGGGCGCGGCATCGGCGTGTATTCCGGCTCTGGCACGCTGGTCTATAACAACGTGATCTGGGGCGCGCACCACAGCGGCATTGACGTGACCTACGGCGGCAATAACGCGCGTGTCTTTAACAACACGGTCAGCGTCAACCGGGGCTGGGGGATTATCGTGGGGTTGGGGCAGGGCGACCAACTGACCTCGGCTAACACCATCGTCCGCAATAACATCGTTTACCAGCGCCGCGCCGACAAAGCCGCTATTCACGACTTTCGCGGCATCAACACCATCATTGAGAATAACCTGACCTTCGGGCGCAACACCGACATCAGCCGGAGCAGCGGCAGCAGCGCGACCATTCGCAACAATCTGGTGGGCGTGAACCCACAGTTCCTGAACGTGGGCAGCAACAACTTTTTGCTGGGGAGCGGCAGCCCGGCGATTGACGCGGGCATTCCGCTGTCTGAAGTGCTAAACGACTATAACGGCGTGTCGCGCCCACAGGGCAGCGGGTACGACATCGGCGCGTTTGAGTATCGGGGGTAATTCACCCCCCGTCCCCCTCTCCCACA
>CAZJSU010000093.1:10063-17425 GCA_964548765.1 uncultured Anaerolineaceae bacterium | reverse complement strand
GCGGCGCGCGCAAAGTCAGGCGTGGTCGGCCTGCACCACCAGCCGCGCCACGACGAAGCCCAGCAAGCGGGTGACAGGCTGTATAGTAATCGCTGCCATGCGCGGCTTACTGGGACTGCTGCCAGATCACATGAACTTCTGTGCCTTGTTCAACGGCACTGGTCACTTCCAGCGCCGCGCCGATGCGTTCCGCACGTTCGCGCATCCCCATCATCCCCATGCCGGACGATGTGCCGCTGGTGTCGAACCCGCGCCCGTCGTCCTTCACGCGCAGTTCAACCCGCCCGTCGCTGCTGCTCAGGGAGATCGTCACCTGCTGCGCGTTGGCGTGTTTGGCGATGTTGTTCAGCGCTTCCTGCGCGATGCGGTAAAACGCTTCCTGCACATAGGGCGGCACGGGCGCTGCTTCCTCGATGCTGACCGCCGCTTTGAGCGACTTGCGCCCCTGCAGCGCTTCGGCAAGCTGCTCGTACTGGTGCTTGAGGGGGATATTCGTCAGGTGTTCCGGGCGCATCTCCAGCAGCAGCACGCGCATCTCGGCATAGGCGCTGCGCGTGAGCGAGGTCAGCGTTTCGAGGTGGGAGAAGGCTTTTTTCTGGTCGCGCTGCCATGTGATGGGGATGGACTGCGCGATATTGCTGGCGGTAAAAAGCACCTGGCTGATGGTGTCGTGCAGTTCGCGTGCCAGCCGCTGGCGTTCCTCGGCGGTCGCCTGTTCACGGGCGATCTCGTTCAGGCGGGCGCGTTCCAGCGCCTGCGCGCAGTGATGGGTAATCGTTTGCAGGAACGTGCGTTCTTCCTCGTTCAGCCTTTTGGACGCGGTGAAGCTGATGCCCAGGCTGCCCACCGCCCGGTCATCCACGATCAGCGGCAGCGAAAAACTGGAATGGCTGCCGGTCGTCTGCAACAGCGCCGCCATATGCGGATAGCGCTCAAGATACGCCTCGCGCGATTCAATCCAGATCGGCTCGCGGGTACGGATGACTTCAATCAGCGGGTAATCATCTTCCAGGGACATATAGGCGAAGCGGTTTGACACGCTTTCTGCAACGCCCTGTGCGTTAAGCACCTCGACAGAACTGCCGTCGCTGGTCAACCGCGCGACAGCGGCGATCTGTGCGTCCAGCGCGTTTAACGCTTTTTCCGTAATGACCTTCGCCACCTGCTCCGGCGTGGCCGCCTGCGAGAGCGCGGCGGTCAGTTCGTGCAGCGTCGTTAGCTGGCGCTCGGTGCGCTTACGCTCGGTGATCTCCTGTACCGTGAGGTTGATGGCGACGACCTCGCCCTGCAGGTTTTTGATGGCATCCCAGTTGCTGATCCAGGTGCGTTGTTCGCCGGGCAAAGAGGGGAGTTCACCTGTAAATTCGACGTTATGGACTGGCTCGCCAGTGGTCATGATGCTGCTGGCGATCTCTGCAATTCGGTCGGCCAGCACATCGCCCACAATATCGCGGACATGCTTCCCCGGATGCTCGTAGACGGGCAGGCCGTTGATGGCCGCCAGATGATCGTTCACCTGCACATAACGCAGGTTTTCATCCATCACCCCCAGCCCGACCGGAGCGGTACGGTAGATCGATTCCATCTCCATGAGCTGGCGCTGAAGCAGCAGTTCCATTTGCAGCAGCGTGTTCTCGCTGTCCTTCTGGGCGTGAATGTTGATGCACGAGCCGATGTAACCGAGGAAAGTGCCGTCCTCGGCATAACGGGGAACGCCGTTATCCAGCATCCAGCAGTAATCGCCATCATGCCGCCACAGGCGATACTCTCTGGTAAAGGGCGCGCGCCGCGCAAAGGCGGTGTCATAGACCTCGCGCGCGTGTTCTACATCGTCCGGGTGAACCCCTTCCAGCCAGCCATCGCCCATTTCCTGTTCCAGCGTGCGCCCCCGGAACTCCAGCCACGGCTTGTTAAAGTAGATGTATGCCTTGTCGGTATCGGTCATCCAGATCAGCGCTGGAGCGGTATCTGCCATGTGACGAAAACGTGCCTCACTTTCACGCAGCGTCATTTCTGCTTGTCGTTCGGTAGTAACATCGCGGAAAACCAGTACCGCGCCTTTGATTTGCCCTTTATAGTTTGTTACAGGGGCGCTGCTGTCGGCGATGGGCCGCTCGACACCTGCCCGGTCAACCAGCAGCGTGTGGTTCGCCAGCCCGACAACCCTGCCTTCCTTAAGCACGCGCTCGATAGGGGTTTCCACAATCTGGCGCGTATGTTCGTGAATGATGTGAAAGACCTGCTCCACAGGTTTGCCCAGCGCAGCCGCCTGATCCCAGCCTGTCAGGGCTTCGGCGGTGGGGTTAATGAAGGTGACGCGGCTTTTGTCATCGGCGACGATCACGCCGTCGCCAATGCTGGCGAGCGTGACCTGTGACCATGCCTGCTCCTGCCAGATATGCCCCTCGCGGTGGTGCAGCGCGCCGATGAGCAGCCCCACCAGTAAAAACCCGAGGCCGCGCACCAGCATCGAAGGCTCGAACACAAACGTGTTCGACGGCGGAATAAAAAAATAGTTGACGAAAAAAACCGATATAACCGTGACGAGCAATGCTGGCCTGAAGCCGCCATACCACGCGCTTAACGCGACCGCCGCCCAGAAAAGCGTGAACGGCGCGAGGTGAAAGAAGTCGTCAAAGATAGCCGTTATCAACAAGGCTACCCCACCCGTAAGCAAGGCAAAGCCATAACGCTGCCAGCGGGGGCGTTCATAAAGTGGGGTGAGATCGAATGAAAAGCGCGAGTTGCGTTCAGAGCCATTAGCAAATGGTAATGGCTTCATGACATCCCCTCTCCACGAAATGTGCGAAACGCGGCCCAGTAGACCCTGTGCCTCGCAATTTCAGTGGCGGAGATTATACCTGATTCTCTTTTAAAATGTTAAAATTTGGATCAAACGACTTCCATAAATTTACCGATCGTTCAGGCTCACGCCTTAAAATCTGTTGCCAGCCGTACCGCACCGCCGCTATTTCAGCCGCACCGGGATGAACTTCCATACGACAGTGAAGGCAGCCAGATTTAAAATCGCCGCGACCAGACAGTTGGCGAACAGGCTGGAGGCAAATAACAGCGGGGCGACGGGTGTAAACAGCGCCCGCCCCAGCGTTACAGCAGTAACCAGCACGGTCAGATACATGGCGCGGGCGTTGGGGCTAAGTTCGGTTGCCAGCGGAATTGAGGACACGACACTGAGTTCAAACGTCAGGTAAAACAGGAACAGACCCGCCAGCGCCAGATTCAGGTCAACGCTGGTCATAGGTAAGAGGACGCACGCCGCGATGTTACCGCCCACGCCCAGCAGCACAAGGCGGCGTTTGCCGAATTTGTCCGAGAAGAAAACGACCATGCCCTCGCCGCCCAGTTCCGCCGCGCCGATGACGGCTGCCGCGACCGCCAGCGCCGCCAGTTGAATGCCGAACGAGGCTTCAATCCACGTGCCGAACACGACGCTGACTAACTGGTTGGCGGCGCTGATGCTGAAGCCCAGCACAAGCCCGGCAGCCGCCATACGGCTGCTGACCGCGACCCGCACCGCCCGGAAGAAGGCCACATGTTCAACCACCGGCTTCTCTGCTTCCAGCAGCAGCCACGCCGCCACGAAGGCGATGCCCGCCAGCACCGCCAGCGCGAAAAATGGAGCCTGCCAGTTATAATTGGCGATCAGCCACGTCATCAATGGGACACCGAAAAGGAACGCGCCCGACCACGCCAGTTCGATCATGCCCAGATACATCCCCCGGCGATGGTAGGGGACTCGGTCGCCGATGTATGCCTGCATGGCCGGGCTAAGCGCTGTCCTGCCAAACGCGCCGAACAGCAGCGCAATCGCCAGCCCCTCGAAATTTGGCAGCAGGAACACCGCGAACATGCCCGCCACATACAGCAGCAGCCCCAGCAGGATCGTGAATTTGCGCCCGCGCTGTTCCGATATCCGGCCCATAAACGGGGCAGCCAGCCCCAATAGCTGCATCAACGTCAGCACACTGACGATCGCGCCGACCTCGACCTGCACCCCCCGCGCGAAAACCGGCAGCAGCGGGTAAATCATGCGAACCCCGGTGTCCACGATGGTGCGGGTGCCGGTCAGCATGAGCGCCGCTGGCAGCAGGGAAGCGCTCTCCCGTGTTTCGCGCGATGACGAAACCATGATCGTATTCCTGTGATAGAGGGACAGGCCATCAGTATCGCACAATTTGAGCGCAGTTTGTAGGGCTGTATTGTACGATACTATACGCGAAAACGGGGCGTAGTGGGTCTGTAGCATCCGTAAAGGGTCAAATTGAGCGGGGGATACTATCCAGCACGGACGACAGCGGCCACAGGCGCGGCGCTATCTAGGCGATGTCGTAATGTGTTGTCCGAATCGCGTCCGCAATCTCATCAATCCGCGCGTTTTTCAGGAGGAAACTCGCCGCGCCTGCTCTGAGGATGCCTTTGAGGGCTTCACCGTCTACATGGCTGGTCAGCGCGACAACGCCCACATCAGGGTGTCTGCTGCGGATTAAGCCAGTGGCCGTGATGCCATCCATCTGCGGCATGAGCAGGTCCATAAGGACGACATCAGGGCGCAGTTCCTCAACCAGCCTGACAGCCTCGTGACCGTTGTGTGCTTCGCCGACCAGCAGCATGTCCTCGTAATTTTCAAGAACAATGGCAAGCCCCATCCGTACAACATCACTGTCGTCGGCGATTAGCACACGTATAATTTTGTTTGCTGGTGGCATTCCGTAAGTTACCTCCCAGCCATCACCATTGCGCTGCATCCACACCAGACTTCACCTTAATCATAGTTTAGACCTGTATAAATGCCCTCTAAATAGATAATAACGGCGTGTGCGAACTTTCTACAGGGTCATGTGGGTGATTCTTGCTTGCTTAGTTAAGGCTAGTTTATTTTGGAGGAAAGCACATCCGTCCGGTGGCTGATCTGTCTGTAGATAATGGTCGTAAATTCAGAGTCTAAAGGCTAATGCAAACATTTGTATTCAATCTATGGGTAAAAAGTTGCAGCCTCATAACATTGGCCTTTTCCGTTTATAATGCTATGTGCAAGTTTAGCCTGTAAGGATCGTTATGAAGTACACCAGCGCCACAAGCAAGCGCTTGCTTTACACACTGTTTATCACGCAAAGCCTGTTTTCGGCTTCGCAGATTGCCATCTTTACGCTAATGGCGATTGTCGCCACGCGGCTGAGCGGCACAGAGAGCCTCTCCGGGATGCCTTCGTCCACCATGACCTTTTCACAGGCGTTCGCCGCGCTGCCGATGGCGCTGGTGATGGGGCGCTTTGGGCGGCGGTTGGGGCTGGTGTTCGGTTACACGCTGGCGGCGTTGGGTGGGCTGGCGGGTATTTTCGCCATCACACAGGAGGCGTTCCCGCTGCTGCTGCTCAGCGCGGCGCTTTTCGGCATTGGCCGCGCCAGCGGGGAGCAGAGCCGTTTCGCGGCGGGCGAAATGTTCCCGGAGGCCGAACGCGCCCGCATGATCGGGCGGATCGTCTTTGCGGGGACGATTGGCGCGGTGGCCGGGCCGGCGCTGGTGGGGCCAAGCGGGCGGCTGCTGGCGGCGCGCGGGGTTAGCCCCGACCTTGGGCCTTGGGCTGCGGCGTTTGTGATGTGTACCATCGCGGCGCTGGTGACGCTGTTTCTGCTGCGGCCAGACCCGTCGCTTCTGGCGCAGGCGGAAGACCAGAAGCAGGCCGACGCGCGGCCTGATGAACCCGTGCGCCCGGCGCGTTCGCTGCGCGCCCTGCTGGCGCTGCCGGGTGTACAGCTTGCCATGCTCTCGATGCTCATCAGCCAGACGGTCATGGTCGTGCTGATGGTCATGACCCCGCTGCACATGGATCACCTCAATCACAGCCGGGACAGCATCTCGCTGGTCATCTCCGCGCACACGCTGGGCATGTTCGGGCTGTCGGCGCTGACTGGCTATCTGATTGACCGCTTCGGGCGCATCTCGATGCTGGTCGCGGGCGGGCTGACGCTGATTACCGCCGCGCTGATCGCGCCTGTTTCCAACAGCGAATACGTGCTGGCGCTGGCGTTATTCCTGCTGGGGTTGGGCTGGAACTTTGGCTACGTCGCCGGGTCATCTCTGCTGGCCGATTCGCTTCAGGGCAAGGAACGGACGCGCGTGCAGGGCATCAACGACTCGCTGGTGTTCTTCGTGGCGGGCATCGGCAGCCTGAGCGCCGGGCCGCTGTTCGCTGGCGGGGGGTACGTCGCGGTCAGCACGGCGGGCATCGTGCTGACGTGCATCATGATCGCGCTGACCTACTGGCTGGCGCGGCCAGCGCTTAAGGTCAAGACGGTCTAACCGGGGCGGTCAATCCTCCACTGGCTGCGGGCGGGCGTGAGAAGCGAAGAAGCGCCAGATCACGTCGGTCGCGTCTATGTCGTAGTTGATGCTGCCGAAAAGCGCTGGCGCGGTGCGCGGCTCACGCCCCGGCCAGTTATGGCCGCCGCCGATCACCGCGTACAGCACCACCGAGGCATCGTCCGGGCAGGCCACCGTGAGGACGCGCACCTGCGTCTCTGGCGATTGGGCGGGGATGTCGGTGGTTTCAGCGTCGGGTTGGCAGGTGTTGAAGGCCGCCCAGTAACCGAGCGTCTCCGGCACCGGATAGGTGACGTAAATCGTGCGTTCGCCGCGCGTGGCGCTGTTCCCTTCCCAGCGGATGTTATCGTCGTCGGTGCCGTTGATGAGCAGCATGGGCGCGGCGGCGCTGCCCGCCTCCATGCAGACGTACTCCATGCCACCAAAGCCCGCCGCCGCCACCGAGGCGAACGCCGCGAAGCGTGACGGAGCTTCGCAGGCGGTGCGCTGTGCCATGAAGCCGCCGTTGGAAAAGCCCGCGAGATAGACGCGCGACAGGTCAACCGGATGCCGCGCCGCCACATCATCCACCAGCGCGACGAGGAACGCTACGTCATCATGCGTGTTGGGGTAGCCGGGGATGCGCCGGACGTAGTTCCACTCGCCCTGAAGCCCATCGGGATAGGCCACAATGAAGCCTGCTTCATCGGCCAGCGCGTCGAAGCCGGTATAACGGGCGATGCTCTCGCCGCTGCCGAAACGCCCGTGCAGCACGATGACCAGCGGGGCGGGGGCGGCGAGGTCAGTAGGGACATGCAGCGTATAGGTGCGCTCGATGTCCTCGACGGTGAGCGTGTGCGGCTCTCCCTGCGCGCGGGCGGTCAGGGGGAGGATCAGGAGGAGGAGCAGGAAAGTCGTTCGTGTGAGCATGATGGTTAGGGTGTGTTTTATGTCACGGATGCGATGTACCGCGTCCCCACAAAACACGCGCTGCGGCGCGGCACGTAGGGGAGGGTCTGTGACACTCCCGCAGAGGCATGG
>CAZJSU010000093.1:0-9963 GCA_964548765.1 uncultured Anaerolineaceae bacterium | reverse complement strand
CGCGCTGCGGCGCGGCACGTAGGGGAGGGTCTGTGACACTCCCGCAGAGGCATGGCCACAGGCAGATGGGCGCAGCACGCTGCGCCCCTACAGCGCTACGTGTATTTTCCACGTTCATCAACGGCATGGGTTAACCGAAGACCTCGCTGATTTTGAGCGTAAAGCCCGACAGCACATCGCCGCCGTCGAGCGTGTCGTCCACGCCGAGCCGCTGTACACTGGTCAGGCTGTGGACGAAGACGGTGCGCGTGGTCGGGTAAAAGACCCATACCGCCCGTGTGCCATGCCGCAGGTATTCCAGCACTTTTTGTTCAATTTCGCTGGCGCTGTCACCGGGGGAGACGACCTCGACCGCTAAATCAGGCGCGAAGGGGGCGAAGCCATCCGGGAGTTCAGCAGGTAGGCGCTCTTTGGAGATAAACCCAACATCTGGCGCGCGTACCGTATCCTTGCCGTTTTCGTCTGTGTGCAGGATAAAGCCTGTTTCGGCAGCCGTGACGATGCCCAAGCCATTCACCTCGACATGATTGCCAATCACGCGCCCTAACATCCCCGCCCAGTTGCCATGTTTTAAGCCCGCTGGAGCCATTTCGATCAGTACCCCCTCGCTTAACTCAAAGCGCCGTCCTGCGTTTTCTGGCAGGTGCGAAAGCGTCCACAAGTCATCGGCAGTGTAAAGTTTTTCCTGAACGGCCATCGTACTACCCTCCTGACGGACTCTGATTATAACAGAGCAGGCCGTAAATCACTGTCCGCGCCATTGGTATTAATGCTTCCGGCAGGCGACCTCGGCTATACTGAAGGCACTTGAAACACGCACTTGCCAAAGGAATAACTTCATGCCCGACGTGATTTTTGCCGACATCGCGCTCTTAGGGGTCGTCATGGTGCTGGCGCATGTGTTCCACAACCGCTTTAACAGCCTCGTCAGCGACGCGGTGCTGGTGGTCTGTGGGCTGCTGCTGGCGCTGTATTTCATTGACACCCCGGTGCAGGGGTTTGTGTTTGTGCTGGGCGCGCTGTCTGGTTACACCATTGAGTTCTTCGGCGTGTATACGCAGGCATGGCGCTACAACAGCAAAAACGGCTATTCCAACTGGACGGGGACGGGCTGGGGGCTGCTGACGCTGGTGATCTACAAGTCCATGAGCCTGTCATGGGCGGCGCTGCTGGTGCTGTTGGCGGTGGCGCTGGTCATCGTCTTTCGCAAGGTACGCAACAACAACATCCGCGACTGGTTCGACGTGCTGGATTTCGCGGTGCGCGGGCTGGCGTTTTTCATCGCGCCGGAACTGTTCGTGCTGGCCTTCAGCCTCGGCATCTTTGTCGAGTACATCGGCACGGAAGTGTTCCCCACGTGGAAGTACCCCACGATCCGTTACCTGAACATCGGCACCGGTTACTCGCTGCTGGTCATCTTCACCATTCTACTGTCGGAATATGTGTTCGGCCTGCGGGAAGTGACCGCCGCGCCGCTGGTCGTGATCGCGCTGTTTGTGCTGGTGTACGCGGCCTCGGTGGTGCGGTCTGCGCCGGAAGGCGGCTGGCTGCGACGGTGGTTTAGCGCCCTCATCCCGACACAGTAGGGACGGCATTTCACGCGGTCGGACGCGATATATCGCGTCCCTACAGAATGTGTATTTATTCCGTTAACGTCACCTTCTGGATGCCGCGCGGCTGGTCGAGGTTGTAGCCTTTCGCCATCGTCAGGCCGAGCGTGAACAACTGGCCGCGCACAACCGTGACGATGGGCGACACCCATTCGGGGATGCCCGCAGGCAGCAGCAGCGGGGTCTGCGCCAGTTCGAGCGCGCCGGAGTCCGACGAGATGACCACCAGTTCCGCGCCGCGCTGCCGCAGTTCGTCGAGGAACTCGGTCAGCTCGGCGGCCAGAATCCCCTCTGGTACGATGGCGATCACCGGGAAGCCCTGCGCCACCAGCGCGACCGGCCCGTGCTGAAAGTCTGCCGACGAATACGGCTCGGCCAGAATGTAGGCCAGTTCTTTTAACTTCAGCGCGATCTCGTAGGCGGTCGCGTAATTGTACCCCCGGCTGACCACGACACAGGCATCCATATAACGATAGCGCTCGCTGGCCTTGAAGGTGGCCGGGGCGGAATCGGTGACGCGCGCGAGGAAGTCCGGCACCTGCGCCAGCACGTCGAAGCGCTCGTCGGACTGGGCAAGCGCGGCGCTGAGCATGGCGATGGTCATGAGCGAGGTGGTGTAGGTCTTGGTCGCGGCGACGGCCTGCTCACGGCCTGCGTGCAGGGCGATGGTGTGTTCGGCAGCCTGCGCCAGCGGGGAGGCGGGATCGTTGGTAATGGTGACGGTGAGCGCGCCCTGTCGGCGGCCTTCCTCGACGACGGCGACAATATCCGGCGACTGGCCGGACTGCGAGATCGCCAGCACCAGCGCGTCAGCCATGCGCGGCGCGCTGGCGTAGAGCGTGTAGAGCGAGGGGGTCGCCAGCGCGACGGGCAGGCCGTTGCACGCGCCGAACAGATACTGGCCGTAGCGGGCGGCGTTGTCTGAACTGCCACGCGCGACCAGCATAATGAACTTCGGGCTGCGCTGGCGAATGACGGCGGCGATGCGCTCGATATTAGCGCGTTCTTCGCTCAACAGCCGCCGCAGTACGTCGGGCTGTTGGAGGATTTCGGTTTGCAGGTGGGAGTTGGTCATAGAGTCTGGGTGTCCGTTTTGTGACGCGCCTTCGGTTCAAAACCGGCGGCTAAAAAGTTCCTCGTAAAGCCCCTTAGGGGTTGGGCAACATTGTACCCGCGCGGGCGGGGAAAGCCCAATTTGCTGCCGCCGGAGGGGTGGGCGGCGGCGACAATGGCAAGAAAGTCGCTAGTCGGCAGTCAAAAGATAAAAACACAATGCAAAGGCGCAAAGGGCGCAGAGATTTCAAAGTTGGTTTTGAATCGCTAAGACGCAGAGTTTATAGAGATAGCATAGAGGGTTTTGGGGTGGAAATGGTGGACATATGTCCCTATTTTTAGTGCCGATCAATCCCGTTAAATCTGATTTATTTTTCTGTAGCGAGATCAATAAAGGCCTCTAGTGGTACATCCTGCATTCGCGCTTTCAGAAAATCTCCGATTTCTGACTGTTCCATCGAAACTAGGGGATGCTCAAAGCCCATGACCTGGTTCAAGGTTCTGGCTACTCTTTGTGGCCAGTAACCGGCGCTCATCTGTACAATCGTTCCATCAATGTCTCTGGCAAGCCGTTGAATGTTGCTGCGTTCCCCGATCCGATCCACAACAATAATCGTCGCCATGAACCAGTTTTCTCGCCCTAACTGAATCTCACGCCGATAACGCGAAACTTTATCGAGTGAGATTTCCGTGTTACCTCTGCCGATAAACCCAATGTCGAACCGGACACCTTTTCCTGCCTCATAGAGCAAGGTTGCATCACTTTCACGATCATCATCATTGGATGAAAGCCAGAAGACACGGCTTGGATTTTCGAGTTCACCTGATTTCTGAAACTCAAACCCTAACACGTGCAGAAGGGATCCCAGCACCAGCTTTTCAAACAATTTGCCATAGGTGGATTTATCCGAGCCTCGAATTGTGAGAGTCTGCGAACCGATTGTATTTAACAGATAAATCATGAACAGCCAGTTGATGCTGGTGTGTAGTTCAGCGCCAATACGAACATCGCCCGATAATTCACCGTAATCCTGGACCTGCTGCGTGATAATCTCACGGCAGGCTTCAATGTAGCTGTCCCGATAGCCAGCAAGTAGTTGGTAATCGTCCCGCAGGATGTTTTGAACACCTTTATCAGTAAGTCCGAGTATCCACTGTGCCAACCAGCGTTCCTCTTTCTTAAGCCGTCCGGTACTCAGGATATCTGAGGCGATATAGGGCAATCTTTCGATGAAGTTATCAACCACTTCCGAGCCTTGTAAAAAGAGTTGGAAAGTCGCCAGGTTAAGAGCAGCTATCCGGCGGCGGGTCAGAATTTCAGTAGAATTGCGGATATTTCGCCCCGTCAGTACATCCAGCACAACGCCTCGAATCACATCAATGCCAATACGTTTGATGAGGTTCTTGCCGCTGGCGGTCAGTAAATCCAGTGCTTCATCAGATAGCAGGCTGGTGAGGCGTATTTGATCATTTGAGCCGTTTTGATTTGTCATAATCCAACTTAAAGTAGTGTGTCGTCAACTGAAATTGGTGGGCAATTTATGGTAAAAATGTGCCGGGCTTCCGGTCCTATCCAGGCTTTAGCTTCATCACGAATGATGTCCACATAGTTACTATCCTGCTCAATTAGCACAAACCTCCGTCCCAGGCGAGTGGCTGCCTTACCAACAGTGCCGATACCAGCAAACGGGTCAAGCACAACATCCTTTTTGAATGAATAATACTGAATGACTTTTTCTGCCATTTCCAATGGGAAAATTGCTGGATGGCGTTTGTCGTAGCTAGGTTGAATACGCCAGATATTGGTACGCTCATAATCATCATCAATGCGGGATTGAGCGACCAATTCTGGGTCAGGATGAGCGCGAATGTTCCAGTCAATCAGTTTTGGGGTTCTCTTGCGATACACGAGAATATACTCAGTTACTGGCACTGCTTTGTATTGGAGTGGATTACGATCAGCGGCAAAGCGGCGACCGCGACCCGTGGCCCAGCCTGCACCCTCTGGTTTCTCCCAGATAATGTCCTCCATAAAGTCGAACCCCTCTTGGATAAACAATTGGTGAACATCAAACGGAACAGCGATACGTTTTGAAGCCTCGCTACGACTGGCACGACGAATGAGCACTGGGGCGATATTCATCACAAAAAAACGCCCTTCAGATAGCACCCGATGAACATTGTGAATGACTTTCCGTAATTTGAGCAGATACTCATCGTAAGTGATGTAATCAGCATATTCCGGGCGAGCGTTGTAATAGGGCGGGGAAGTGAACACCAGATCAACGCTTTCAGCGGGAAGTTCCTGTAAGATTTCCTCGCAATCACCAGCCGCAATCGTATTTCGCACATCTGATAGCCCATATTTGCCATTGGTTTTGTGCGATTTTCGACGCACATTATTTGGCTTTGCCTGTCGCCCCAAGAGCCGAGCTTCAAGTGTGGCGGGATCAGTCGATTTACCTTCCAGAATCAGGGAATTACGTGCATCAATGACGACTTCTCCTAATCGTTCGCCATTAGACCGTGCGACAAGCGGTACACGCCAGACATGATATCGGTCGTCCACCTCTGGCAATCCAAAGTCAATTGCATTTTCCAGTTCAGCACCTTCCAGCCACACTGACGCAACTTTTTTGGCTGATTGAACATCAAGAATACTGTACCGACGCTTCTCAGCGACGGTTTTTTTATAGTCTGCCACCTCTTAGAGATCCCCTAAATAATCTATTCTTACTCGTACTCATTGTTGCAGCTTATAAACAATTTTACCAATCCTCATTAAAATGTATTTACACCCCTTGACCTAAAGTGTACTTGAGGATGTAGAGTGTGCGCTATGGACGATGGATTCACGATCAAACAGGTTTCTGAACAAACAGGGCTGAGCATTCCCACGCTGCGCTACTATGAGGAGCTTGGGCTGATTAACCCGATCAACCGCCTCGCCAACGGCCACCGCCGCTATACGGAGCAGGACGTGAATCGCCTGCATCTGCTGAAGAAGCTGAAGGCGACCGGAATGCCCATTAGCCAGATGCAGCAGTTTACCGCGCTGTACAGCGCGGGCGCGAAGTCCTTGCCCGTGCGGCGGGCGATGCTGGAGCAGCACCGCGAGCATATTCAGGCGCAGATCGAACTCCTGTGTGAGACGCTGGACCTCGTCAATTTCAAGATTGCGCTGTACAACCAAGAGGAGTGTGAGGCGAATGAATGAGCAAATGCGCTACCGGCTGCTGGGCAGAACCGGGCTGCTGGTGTCGGAGTTGTGCCTGGGCGCGATGACCTTTGGCGGCAGAGGTTATTGGGAGGCTGTGGGCAAGGTGCCGCAGGAGGAAGCCAGCAGCCTTGTCGCGCGGGCGATAGACAGGGGGATTAACTTCTTTGATACCGCCAATGTCTACTCTGAAGGCGAGTCGGAAAAGATGCTGGGGCAGGCGCTGAAGGGGCGGCGGCATGAGGTGGTGCTGGCGACCAAAGTTTTCGGGCGCACGGACGAGGGCGTGAACAGCACCGGCCTCTCGCGCTGGCACATCATGCAGCAGGTGGACGAAAGCCTGACCCGGCTGCAAACAGATTACATTGACCTGTACCAGATTCACGGCTATGACCCGCTGACCCCGCTCGACGAAACGCTGCGCGCGCTGGATGATCTGGTACGCAGCGGCAAGGTGCGCTACATCGGATGCAGCAACCTGACCGCGTGGCAGTTGATGAAGGCGCTGGGGATTTCGGACAAGCACGGGCTGGCACGCTTCGAGTCCATTCAGTCGTATTACACCATCGCCGGGCGCGATCTGGAGCGCGAGGTGATCCCGCTGGTGCAGGATCAGCAGGTGGGGGTGATGGTGTGGAGTCCGCTGGCTGGCGGGCTGCTGAGCGGCAAGTTCAGCCGGGATAGCGACGGGCCGCAGGATGCCCGGCGGGCTTCGTTCGACTTCCCGCCTGTAGACCGGGAGCGGGCGTTTAACGTGGTGGATGTGATGCGCGAGGTGGCACAGGAACACCAGGTCTCGGTGGCGCAGATCGCGCTGGCATGGCTGCTGCACCAGCCCGCCGTGACCAGCGTGATTATCGGCGCGAAGCGGTTGGAACAGCTTGAGGATAATCTGAACGCGCCGCGCGTCCGGCTGAGCGAGGAACAGTTGCAGTGCCTCGATGAAGTCAGCAGGCTGCCGGCGGAGTATCCGGCGTGGATGCAGGCGCGGCAGGGGGCGGGTCGGCCATACCCGGCAATTTCGTAGGGATCACATCCACCCACCGTTTCGTAGGGACGCGCAACGGCGCGTCCGTCGTTAGCAGAAGCGCTACCTATTGCGTAGGGGCGGGTCACAGACCCGCCCCTACGCCTGAATGCGGATGGCCGACGCACGCGATACATCACGCCCGCGACAAAAACACCCGCCGAACACAGAACGTTAACAGACCCTAACGCCGCTTGCGCTTTCGCTCCTCCTCGATGTAACGCTCGTCCACGATTTCGCCATCATCCACCAGTCGCATGTAGGCCGGGTCGTAGCCTTCGTCGTAGGCCATGGCGTGCTGGCTGGCGTAGAAGCGCTCGCGTTCCAGCGCTTCCTCAATGGCCTGTTCTTCGGCCTCGGCAGAGCGCAGGTGCAGGTAATGAAACAGCAGGAAAAACGACGTAACGACGGTGAGCGCGGCGTAGTTCAGGGCGCGCGGCGGGTAAGGGGAACTGCTCATGTTGTACCACTGTAGCCAGAAGGCGCTGTTGATCGCCAGATAAGCGATGATGTGCAGGGTAAAGCGGCGGCGGCGGCGAAAATGACGGCGGATGCGGTAGTAGATGTCGCGCTCACGCGCCGACTCGAAGTACGGCTCTGGCCCGCTCCACCAGCGCCACAGGCCGCGCATCATGCGTAAGGGCAGGCGCAGTGTCCACACCACGAATTCCCACAGGATTCCCGCGCTGAAGGCGAGGCTGTAACCCGCGCCGCGCAGCCCCCAGCGTGTGCCATACCATGACCAGCGCAGCGACTGCACAACCCCGCGCCACATCAGCCGCGCCGAAGCGAAGCCAGCACGCCCTAATCCAGCGACCGCGCTAAGCAGATAATCGCCGATGGAGGGGACATCCTCGCGCTTACGTTTGGGCTTCGCGCTGTCATACATGGCTCGCTCCTCATGTGTTATAGTTGAACCACAAAGACACGAAGAACACAAAGCAAAATCAGCCGCTTTGTGGCTTCGCGGATTAATTTATCGAAGTCTATACACGCTTTACGCACTTACACACAGGAACGTTGCATGGAACTCACGCTGGAGCAAAAAGTCGGTCAGATGCTGATGGTCGGTTTCGATGGGCTGGAGCCGCCCGATTACATTCTGGACTGGCTGGCAGAGGGGCGCATTGGCGGGGTGATCCTGTTTGCGCGTAATGTAGACACGCCGGAGCAGGTGGCGGCGCTGACGCAGGCCTGCCGTGAAGCAGCGCCCGCCCCGATTCTGATTGCCATTGATCAGGAAGGCGGGCAGGTGGCGCGGCTGCGGGCAGGCTTCAGCGAAAGCCCCGGCGCGATGGCGTTGGGCGCGGCGGACTCAGAAGCATTGGCCGAGCGGGTTTCGACCGCGCTGGCGCTGGAAATGCGCGCGCTCGGCATTAACTGGACGCTCGCGCCTGTGGTGGACATCGCCCACAACGCCGAAAACCCGGTGATCCGCACGCGGGCGCTGGGCAGTGATCCGGCGCGGGTGGCGGCGCTGGCCGGGGCGCAGATTCGCGGCTTTCAGCGCGGGAATATCGCCACCAGCGCCAAACATTTCCCCGGTCATGGCAATACACCTGTGGATACGCATGTGGACATGGCGACGGTGGGCGGGTCGCTGGAGTTTTTGTGGGCGCATGACCTCGTGCCATTCCGGGCGGCGGTGGCGGTGGGCGTGGACTCGGTCATGATTAGCCACGTCAAGCTGCCCGCGCTGGACCCGGAGTATCCGTCTACGCTGTCGCGGGCGGTGGTCAGCGGGCTGCTGCGCGAACAGGTGGGTTATGATGGGCTGGTGTGCAGCGACTGTATGGAGATGAAAGCGCTCGACCTGTATTACGGCGTGGGCGAGCGGACGGTACGCGCGGCGCAGGCCGGCATTGATGTGATCTTCTTCTCGCACACGCGGGCGTATCAAGAGGAAGCGTATAGCGCGCTGCTGGCGGCGGCACAGGCTGGCGAGCTGCCGCTGGCGCAGATTGACGCGGCGGTGGAGCGCATCAACGCGCTTAGGGCGCGGGTGGCGATCACGGGCGAGCCGCAGCTTCAGATCATCCGCGACCCCGATCACCTGGCGCTGATGGCCGAGGCGGCGCGGGCGGGGACGGTGCTGCTGCGGGCAGAGGAGGGAGTATATCCGCTGCGGCCAGCGGCTTATGAGCGGGCGATGCTGATCGAGTTTCCGTCCTATCTGGACAGCGAGGCGCTGGAAAGTGGCGGGCTGAGCCATCTGGCCGGGCTGCTGCGCGGGCGCGCGCCAGAGATTGCCTGCCTCACGCTGGACGTGCAAACCCCGCTGGCCGACGCGGTGACTCAGGCGGTGGCGCGGGCGGCACAGGCCGAGGTGGTCATTCTGGCGACCCGTAACGCCCACCTGTGGCCGGATGAGCTAGAGGTCGCGCGGGCGGTCGTCGGCGCGGCGCGGCATGTGATTCTGCTGTGCCTGGCTAACCCGTATGATGCTGGCCTGCTGCCGGACGCGGGGACGGTCATCTGCACCTGTGGCGATGCCGCGCCTTCGCTGGCGGCGGCGGTGGGCGCGCTGCTGGGGGATTTCACACCCTCCGGTCGGCTGCCGGTGGAAATTTAAAGACTCAACGCAAAGAAGCAAAGGCGCAGAGGTTTAGTTAGATGGTGGTGTGTGGCCCGTCGCTATTACTTTGGCCTCTCAAGGCTTGGAGTTCAGCTTTAAGGGATTGAATTTCTTCTCGTAAAGCTAATGTATCAGGATCAGGGGTAGATAAAATGCGCTCTAGTCCTATTACGCCGCCAGCGGTAATGAGTGCGCCAATGATTTCAACGCCTATCCCTTCCATAAGAGAGTCAAACTCACCTGTAAGCCATGCTGCGATGAAAAAGATCAATCCGCAAACCGCCAGCAGTACAAACAATCCTTCTGGAGTACGAAGTTTTGACATCATCATTTTTACTCCTAAAAAACAAATTTTGAATATACTTCAAACACGTGACTGAGGCGATGAAATGACTCTCCAAACCGGGCTGGAAGTATTGCGGGCGGGCGGCTATGCTGCGCTAAGGGGCAAGCGCGTGGGCTTGATGACCAATCCGAGCGG
>CAZJSU010000092.1:0-17589 GCA_964548765.1 uncultured Anaerolineaceae bacterium | reverse complement strand
ACGTGAATAACATCGAACTGTCGTTCTCGTCCAGTAATACCAGCATCGTCTCCAATAATGATGCGAACTTCAAGGTGACCGGGACAGGCGCGAACCGTCAACTGGTTATTACGCCGATGGGCGCGCTCGGCACGACATCCATCACCGTTACGGCGACGGACGAGGGCGGCGCGCAGGCAACACGGCAGTTCAATCTCACGGTGGGGATAAATACACCACCGACTATCAGTGCCATAACCACGAATTCCATGAACACCAATACTGCCCGGAATATCAACTTCACCATTGGAGATGGTCAAACCAGCTCTAACGCGCTGATCGTCACGGCGACCTCTTCCAATCAGGCTGTCATCCCTAACGCTGGGTTGATCCTGTCTGGAACGACCACTTCGCGCGCGTTAAGGGTTGAACCCGCCCCAGATGCTATCGGTTGGTCGCTCATCACCGTGACCGTCACCGATGGCGGTGGCCTGACGGCCTCATCCTATTTCGTACAGGGGGTGAAGCTATCCACCAATGCGATCCCTACGGCATTGTCTATTCCGTCGCCGAGTACCAAGCAGACGAATATGAACACGCCGCTGCCACAGTTTGAGATCACTATCGGCGATGCCGTGACCTCGCCCATCGGCCTGGCGATGACATACTTCAGCAATGACCCATCGAAGATCGGCAGCCTGACCTTCAGTCCCGGTTCAGAACCCAACCGCCGTTATGTAAATGTCACCCCGGCAACGGGACAATCGGGCGATGTGCTAATTACGCTGGTGGTGGACGATGGTGAGGGCGGTATCCGTCCTGCAAACTTCACGCTGCGTATCGTTGCACCCAACCAAGCGCCGGTCATCAGCCAGGTTGCCGACCAGTTCACCACGCCGGGGACATCTACCGGGCCGATCGCTTTCACCATCACCGATGATACAGCCCTGAGCTTAGACGCAATGGTCAGGCAGTCCAGCAACACGACGCTGCTGCCTGTGAATAACATTGTCGTCAACCCGGCGACTGGAAACAGCGCCAATCGTACCGTGACGCTGAACCCGGTAGCAGGCCAGACCGGAACGACAGTCGTCACCCTCTCTGTAACTGACAAGGGCGACCCGAAGCTCACTGGCACCATGTCCTTCACGCTGACCGTCAGCAGCAACAGCGCGCCGACGATCAGCAACATCGCCAACCAGACGACGACCGAAGGGCTGGCGACCGGGCCAATCGCCTTCACCATCAGCGACGAAGCGCCGGGGACAGTGACGTTCACAACGCTGTCATCCAACCAGACGCTTGTTCCCAATGCGAGTATCGTAGTGGGCGGCAGCGGCACCAACCGCACCATCAATATCACCCCGGCCAGCGGGCAGCTTGGCACCAGCACCATTACAGTGACAGTGCGCGACGCGCAGGGGCTGGAAGCCAGCGACACCTTCGTGCTGACCGTCGTGCCGAACACCGCGCCGTTCATCACGTCGCTGGACGACAAGCACATCCAGCCGCACCCGAAGGTGACGAACATCAGGTTCTTCGTCGGTGACGGCCAGACCCCCAACCAACTGAATGTCACCGTGACATCCAGCAATACCACCCTGCTGCCCAACAGCGGCATCGCCCTCAGCGGCAGTAATTCGCAGCGCACGATGGCGCTCACGCCAGCCAGCGGGCAGACAGGCGTAACCACGCTCACGATCACCGTCGAGGACCCGGCGGGTGCCAGCGCGACCTACGAGTTCGATGTGCATGTCTTCCCGAAGTCGCCGCCCGTCATCAAAAGCCCGAAGGATGGCAGCAGCACCGTCAAGACGCGGCCATCGTTCACCTGGAAGGCTGTAAAAACCGCCAAACAGTACGAGATGCAGGTAGCGACCGACGAGGATTTCACCAATATCGTGGCGACGTACACGGGTAAAAAGCCGAAGTATGCCATGCCGAAGAAGGGGACGGCACTGGACTATGGCACTTACTTCTGGCGCGTGCGTGCGCTCAACGGCGGTGGCAACCCGATCTCCGACTGGAGCGCGGTGGCGCACTTTGACCTGAGCATCATGAAGACTCCGAAGGATGGCTCTGTCGTCAAGACCAAAACGCCAGCCTTCAAGTGGCAGAAAGCCGGCAAGAATGCGACCTACACGCTGCTGGTGGACGATGATCCGCTCTTCGGCAGCCCGATAAGCAATTTCTGCGCCAAGCCGACTGCCACGTCGTGCAAGCCGAAGAAGAACAACGCGCTCGCGCCGGGCGTGTACTACTGGCGCGTGGATGTCAACGGCACGCCGTCGCCGGTGGTCTGGCAGTTCACCATCAGTGTCAGCAAGGTAGGCGCGCCCAAGCTGACCGCGCCGCGCAACAACGCCAAGGTCAACGCCAATACAGCCACCCTTAGCTGGAAGGCGGCGGCCAACGCGCAGTATTACGAGCTTGAGGTCGCTACCGATAAGGGCTTCAAGAACGTGATCTTCCGCGACTCCGACGTGAACGGCACCAGCCTCGATCTGCCGATGTCGCTGCCGAAGTCGAGCTTCTTCTGGCGGGTGCGGGCGTTCAACAGCCAGGACGCGCCCGGCAAATGGAGCGCCAAGTGGAAATTCACCATTCAGAAGTAAGGCTTCACAGGGGCGACCGGTCTGGTCGCCCCTTTCAATGTAACGCCCAACTTCGCAACGCCCGACTTCAGAACGCGGGCAGCGCGGTGAGCAGGCGGCGGAACGCTTCGTGTTTCTGGCGTTTGGCCGGGTCGGACGAGGTGAGGTAGTAGACCGCGCCCGGCCCCACTCGCAGCAGCGCGCCAAAGCCCATAATGCCCTTCAGCAGCAGCGCCGACAGTCCGCCGTAATTCTTGCGAAAAAATTCAATCTTGCTGCGGTGCAGTTGCAGGAACATCTCCACGCGCACCTGCTTGCTGCTGCCCCCCCAAAGATGCACGGCCTGCACCGCCGGGTTATACAAAATTTTCCAGCCCGCTTTTTTGAAGCGATAGCACCAGTCCACTTCTTCGCTGTACATGAAATAGCTGTCGTCCATCATGCCCGCCTGCGCCACCGCCTCGCGCCGCACCAGCATAAACGCGCCCATCACCGCGTCCACCGCGCGCACGTCGTTAAAGTCCCAGAACGTCATCAAAAAGCCGCCAAATTCCGGGCTTTTCGGGAACAGTTTGTCCAGTTGCAGCGCGGTGTAGAATTCGGTCTTGAGCGTGGGGAAGGCGTAGCAGGAAGGTTGCAGGCGGCGGTCTTCATACAGCAGCTTGCAGGCGCTCATCCCGGCTTCCGGGTGCGCGTCCATAAACGCGACCATCGCATCCAGCGTGTTTTCCTCGACAAAGGCATCACTGTTCAGCAGCAGCCAGTAGCGCCCCTGCGCCACCTGCATCCCCTGATTATTCGCCCCGGCGAAGCCCACGTTCTGCCTGTTCTCGATCAGCACCACGTCGGGAAAATCACGTCGCACCATCGCTGCGCTGTCATCGCTGGAAGCGTTGTCCACGACGATGATCTCATAACTGACCCGGCGCGTGGTGGCCTGCACACAGCGCAGACATTTCTCCAGCAAGTCCTGTGCGTTCCAGTTTACGATGATGATCGAGAGGTCGAGCATGATGGTGTAACCTTTGGTAAAACCTGTGACGGGGTTAAGGATGATCCAGCCTTAATATCCATGCTTCACCTTGCCCGCAGCTAACGCCTTTCCCGGCTGACACGCCTTACGTTTTGTGTTACTATAGGTCTATCAAAGGGAGCGAGGAACGAACGATCATGCGGGTGCTTATTATGCTGCTGTGGGGGCTGCTGCTGGTGAGCATTATCGCCGCGCAGGGCGCGGGCGAAACACTGATCGCCTATACGCCAGTCAAGCAGTTTCCGCTCACTGCCCGCAGCACGATGCCCGCCCCCGGCGACCTGATGTGGGTCACGCCTTATGGCAAGCCTGTAGAATATGTCGAAACCGATATGTACGACCCTTCCGGCTGGGACTGGTCTAGCGATGGCCGTTATGTGCTGCACGGGGCAGATACAGGCCTCGCCGTGCTGGACAGGCACTATCCGGCGCAGTATTCCGTGACACAGCCGCAGGAGGAGATGCAATACGCCTGGTCGGCATGGTCGCCCGACGCAGAGCAGATCGCTTATGCCGCCAGCCCGCCCACCCCGCGCGACCTCTCGCAGCCGCAGCACTTTCGCTATCATCTGTTTATCACCGATAGCGAAGGCGGCCAGCATCGTTTGCTCACTGAGGAAGTCGAATTATGGAGCAGGCCGTTCTGGTCACCGGGCGGGCATGAAATCCTCTTTCTGGGGATGAAACCCGGCTGGAACAAGACCCATACCCTGCCGCCGCCCTCACGAGGGCTTTACAAGATCAACACAGACGGCACCAACCTCAAGCAGCTTGCAGAAAACGCGGCATCGGCGGCCTGGTCGCCTGATGGCAGGCGCATCGCCTTTACCAGCCTTCAGCAGAGCGCGGACACCCCACCCTCGCGCACCAGCCGGGTTGTCATCATGGACTCCAACGGCCAGAATCGCCGTGTTCTGGCGGAAGGCGCAGGCTGGCGCTTTATCCGCGCGCCCTGGTCGGCAAATGGTCGTTACCTGCTGTATCAGAGCGATGTCCCTGCAAGAGGGCTGTCATATCTATGGCTGCTGGATGTCGAGACGGGCGTGGAAAACCCGCTGGCAAAAGCGCACACCATCGGCGGGGCAGACTGGTCACCGGATGGCACGCAGATCGTCTACACCCCCAGCGCTGGCGGGGCAGCCGATATTTGCATCATCCCTATCGCCACGCGCGAAGAACGCTGTCTTGGCGTGGAGGCGCACCCATTGAGCGAGCCGCGCTGGCGCAGCGTTCAATATATGAGCAGCGGATGATGCACGTTATAATCACGCTTTCTGCACAAAAACAGGAAGCAGACCTGCGATGATACGACGCATCCGCCGCACCCGTAATGTCGCCCTTATGGCAGGTGTGGCAACCTATACCCTCTTTCGGGCGCGACGGCGGGCGCTGCGCCCGGTGCTGAAGCTGCCGCCTGTGCGTTACAACGTCGGCGTGGAGCGCAACCTGCGTGTGCCGATGCGCGACGGTATCACCCTCGCCGCCGACCATCACTTCCCGCGCACACGCGGCGATTTCCCGACAATTCTCATCCGCACCCCGTATGGCCGGGCGATCAGCGGCGGCATCGCGGGCGTGAGCGAGGGCTTTAAGGCGCAGCGCTTCGCCGAGCGCGGTTATCATGTTCTCGTGCAGGATGTGCGTGGCCGCTTTGACTCTGAAGGCGAGTTCGAGCCTTTTGTCAACGAGCGCGAGGATGGGCTGGCAACGCTGGAATGGCTGGCCGCGCAGTCATGGTTCAACGGCAAGGTGGCGCTGTGGGGGCAAAGTTACCTCGGCTTCTGCCAGTGGGCGGTGGCCGCCGAAGCGCCGGATTATGTTCAGGCGATCATGCCCGCCATCAGCGCCTCACAGTTCCGCTCGCTGGTCTTTCCTGACGGCGCTTATGCGCTCAATACCGCGCTGCGCTGGGCTTATCTGTCGGAGTTCGTGGGCAACAAGCGCGGCTGGCGCAACTGGCGCACCCTGCCGCATACCCGCCGCCTGATTCGCGGGCGCATCTTCGAGCGTGCCTATCAGCATCTGCCGCTGCAAGAGGCCGATCAGGTCGTTGCCGGGCGCACGATCGCCCCCTTTCAGGAATCGCTGACCACCGCCGGGCCAGACTCGCCGCGATGGGAAGACGTGGATTTCAGCCGCACGCTGGCAAAAGTCACCATGCCCGCCCACCTGATCGCGGGCTGGTACGACGCGCTGCTGCGCGAGATGCTGGCCGACTACGCCGGGCTGCGCCACGCCGGGCATAATCCCTACCTGACCATCGGCCCGTGGTCGCACATTGACCAGCGGGTGCAGGGCGCGATGCTGCGCGAGGGCGTGCAGTGGTTCGACGCGCATCTGAAAGGGGACAGACAACAGCTTCGGGAGAAGCCGGTGCGCGTCTATATCATGGGCGCGAAAACGTGGCGCGATTTCGACGAGTGGCCGCCCCCCAGCCGCCCGACCCGCTACTACCTGCAGGCCGATGACTGGCTGGCGCTCGACCCGCCAGAACTGGAACGCTCCTACACCCATTACCACTACGACCCCTCCAACCCCACGCCATCATTAGGTGGAACAACGATCTTCCCGCCCTCCGGCGCGCTCGACCAGAGCCGTGTGGAAGCGCGCGCCGATGTGCTGGTGTTCACGTCCGCGCTGCTGCTCGACCCGGTGGAGATTATGGGCGCGGTGCGTCTGGAGCTTTATGTGCGCTCCAACCGCGAGCATACCGATTTTGTCGGCAGGCTGTGCGATGTACACCCGGATGGCCGCTCGATCAACATCTGTGACGGCCTGTTTCGCGTCCAGCCGGGCAAGGGCGAGCCGCAGCCGGATGGCAGCCTGAAAATCATCGTCGAGATGTGGTCAACCGCGTATCGCTTTGAGCAGTATCATCGTATTCGCCTGCACGTGTGCAGCGGCGCGCATCCGCGCTGGTCGCGCAATCTCGGCACGGGCGAGCCATTCCACACAGGCACGACCATGCTCACCGCCGCGCAGACCATCTACCACGATACCGAGCATCTCTCGGCGCTGGTGCTGCCCGTCACGGAAGATTAGGGCTTTGCGCGGGCGTGGTTAATGGGGAGAGTGTGATAAAACAAACAGGAGTATAACACTTTCCTGCGAGCGGCGTAGAATCAAAAACGCCCCGTGTGTAGGGGGCGTTTGTGTCTGCTCCACAGCCTGGATTCGAACCAGGAACCCATCGGTTAACAGCCGATTGCTCTGCCGTTGAGCTACTGTGGAAGATGGGTCACATCATAGCAAAGTGCAGGCCGGGTGTCAAGGCAATCTGTGCCATCGTTTGGATATTTTGCGTGCAGGAAGCGAGGCGGTAACATTGTGCCGTTTAATGGTAGAGGGCGCTGCACTGGCGCGCCCTGATAACAGTCTGTGTGAGCCGCTATGTCTGCTGCTGTAACCGTCCGCAAAATTGAGAATGATGCCGACTTCCGCGCCTTTTTTGAATTCCCGTGGACGCTCTATAAAGATGACCCCAACTGGGTTGCGCCACTGCTCTCCATGCGCCGTGATCTGCTGGATAAAAAGAAGAACCCCTCGTGGGAATACATGGAAGGCGAGTATTTTGCCGCGTGGCGTGGCGACCAGATCGTCGGCACTATCGCGGCGATCAGCAACCCGCGCCATAACGAATACTGGGGCGAGCATATCGGCTGGTTCGGCGCGTTTGAGGTCTACGACGATCAGGAAGCCGCCA
The DNA here is from genome assembly GCA_964548765.1 of uncultured Anaerolineaceae bacterium. Lineage (GTDB taxonomy): Bacteria > Chloroflexota > Anaerolineae > Aggregatilineales > Phototrophicaceae > JAIOHN01. Next base: position 10,280 of record CAZJSU010000092.1, on the reverse strand, counting down.
CCGCCCTGCTGGATACCGCTGCTGAGTGGGTGCAGGCGCGCGGCTATGACGCGATTCGCGGCCCACAGACCTTTACCACACATGAAGACGTTGGCCTGCTGGTGGATGGCTTTACGCGCCCAGTGCTGTTGATGCCTTATAATTACCCTTACTATCAACGACTCGTAGAGAACGCGGGCTTTCAAAAGGCGATGGACATTTACAGCTTTCACATCACGCGCGAGGAAAGCGTCCAGATTGACTTAGAGAAGTGGCTGGGGCGGCTGACGCAGGCGGTGATGAAGCGTAACAAGATCACGATCCGCCCGATTGATCGTAAAAGGCTTAAGCAGGAATTTGTGCTGTTTAAGGAAATTTACAACGCCGCGTGGGATAAAAACTGGGGCTTCGTCCCGATGACCCCGCGCGAACTGGACGCGCTGGTCGAGAATCTGGGGCAGTTCTTCGACCCCGATTTCGCCTTCTTCGCCTACGTGGATGGCGCGCCTGCTGGCTTTGTGATCGCCATACCAGACTTTAATCAGGTGTTGGAACGCGCGGCTCCCCGCCCCGGCACGCCGGAAATCTTCACCCTGCTCAAAGCGCTGTACTACTGGAAAGTCGCCCCGGTCATTGACTGGATTCGCATTCCGCTGTTAGGGGTGACGGGCGATTTTCGGGGTAAGGGGGTGGACGTGGCGCTTTATTACCACATCCTCAAAGCCGCGCTGGACAGTCCGAAGATTAACCACTGTGATGCGGGTTGGATTCTGGAAGCTAACCATGACATGGTGAACATCGCTCATAAGGTCGCCGGAGCGATTTATAAAACCCACCGCTTCTACCAGCGCAGCTTTTAATCCTGACATCCCTTTATTCATTTGCGCCGTGATACAGACCAAAGGCAGAAACGATGGCAAAAATTTTGGTAGTAGATGATGAACAGCTTACCCTCGACATGCTCAGCACCTTTCTTAACCTGATCGGGCATCAGCCTGTGGGCGCGCTTTCTGGCAAGCAGACGTGGGACAAGCTGGCCTATGAGGAGCCGGACGCGATCCTGCTCGATATTATGCTGCCGGACGATAACGGGCTGGATATTTGCAGGGCGCTGCGCGCACGGCCAGAAACCGCGACCGTGCCAGTGATTATGATCTCCGCCTTTGCCCCGCCGCTCATTGAGGAAGCCAATAAAGCCGGCGCGAACGGTTATCTTGCCAAGCCTATTCAACTGGCCGCGCTGAAAAACGCACTGGCCGAGGTCGGAATCAGCTAACCGTCAATCTGGCTGATGAGCGCGCGGGTGGCTTCCTCGGCGCTGCTCTCGCGGGAGATGACCGCGACCAGCGCACTCTCCACAGCGCGCGCAATCGTCCCGCCTTCGCTGTCAGAGAGCGGCAGCGTGGCGTTGTTGAGCAGGGTACGCGCGAACGCCGTATAGTCGCTTTCCGGCCAGTGCTGCAGCGCGGTACGCTGCGACGGCAGCATCCAGACCGTGCGCGTGTAATCGCCCTGGCGCGTGGCGTTGAGCATCCAGTTGAGGAAGCGGGCGGCCAGCGCCTGACGCTCGGCGTTAGGGGTCGTCAGCACCCACATCCAGCCGTTCATCTGCCCGGTCAGCGCTCCCTCGCTGGTCGGCACCGGGCCAAAAGCCAGCTCATCGCCTTCCTGTGTGCGGTTCAGGTAGCGGGTAGAATCCACCAGACCAGCGCTCACCCCGCCGTTCACCAGCATGTCCCAGTAATCATCCGGGGTGGTGTAGCTAAGGACAACCGGGTCAATCACGCCCCGGTTTACCGCGTCCTCGTAAAAAGCCAGCGTTGCCAGCAGGGCCTCCTCGCTGATGACCATCGCGCCTCCGTTGGGCGGGCTGCCGCCAGCGGTCAGATACTGCGTCAGAAAAAGGCTGTTGATGCCGCTGGGCTGTGCCGATGGAAAGGCCAGCATAAAATCGTCTGCCGCCAGCACATCGTCATAACGCCAGCTTGCCGGGACTTCCATATCAGCCCGGTAAGCCATGTGCTGCACTTCAAGGGCGTAGGGCAGGCCGTAGAGCCGCCCCTCCACCGTCCCCAGTTCCACCGCCGCGTTATACAGGTCGCCCATGATGGCGGACGAAATCTTGTCATCCAGCGGGTAAACAAGCTGCGCCTGAACCGCCTGTAGCAGGTCGCTGCGCCGCATGAGCGTGAGGTCGGGCAGCGCGCCGGGGGCAACCGGGCTGGCGCTGCGCAGCGTCGAGAGGATACCGCCGGGGCCTTGTTCATTTTTCCAGCGCAAGTCCACCACGACGTTGCCCTGCGCGGTCTGGAACGCGGTCATCTGCTCTGAAAGCACGTCCACCGCGTCGCCGTTATCCAGCGGGGCCAGCGGCTCCGGCCACCAGATCGAAAGGCGTACCGGGCCTGCCTCCGTCGGCATTGGGGTGACGGTGGGTGTGGGGGTTGCGGTCTCGGCCTGCACCAGCGCCAGCGGGGTCGTCGTGGTTAAGGGTTCGCTGGTCAGGTTTTGCTGGGCGACATTGGCTTCTGCCGGAAGACACCCGGCCAGCAGCCCCAGCAGCACCCCGCGTATACAGCACTTGATGAAAGGCATTACGCTGTACCTCCTCGTTCGCTACCGCGCTGCATTATACATCATGTCTTTGAGAAGGAAATTTTGTTTTGAACAGGGCGCGCAGAACCGCGTGACGATTAGCTGCGCGCCCCGGAGTATGGCTTACGGCGCTTCGACGGTAAACGTGTGGCTGCTCCATCCCGTCCACACGCCGCTGCTGTGGCGGGCGCGTACCCGCCAGTGCCATGTGCCGTTGGTCAGCGGCGGCAGCGTTACCGAGGTCGCGCTGCCTGCCAGCCCGTTATTGCTGTAGATCGGGCTGGAGAAACTGGCGTGATCGTCCACATGTACTTCAAAGGCGGTCGCCCATGTGAGAGGCACCCATGTCAGCACAGGCGTGGCCGTTGTATAACGATGTGGCAGCGGCGCGGCGCTGTCGCCAGACTGCACCTCTAACTGCCATACTTCGCTCCATGCCGAACGATTCCCGGCAGCGTCTACCGCCTGCACGCGCCATGAGTACGTGGTGTAAAGCAGGCTGTTGACAGGCTTGTACTTGCCGCTGCCGAGCATCACGCTGAGGGCAGACGCGCCAAAATCGCCGTTCGTACTCAACTGGAACTCGAAGAAGGCGACATCGGGATTCGGCTTCCACTTAAACGGCATACGGGTGTTGCGTACAGCCGCGCCGTTGGCTGGGCTGCGTAGTTCCGGCACAGCAGGCGGGGTGGTATCCAGCGTGTAGCGATAGCGCTTGCTCCAGCGCCCGCCCACGCCCCACTCGTTCAGCGCGCGTACCCGCCAGTAGTAGCGGCCATCGGCGGCCAGCGCCGGGCTGACCGGTATCACCGTGTCGCTGGTGATGGCTGTAAATTCCGGGCTGTGGAAATTCCCATTATTGTCCAGCATGACCTCGTAGCTGATCGCGCCTGCTGCCGCGTTCCACGTCAGAAGCGGCGCGGGGTTGTTGGCAGTGGTGTTGTTGGCCGGGCTTTGCAGCGCTGGCCGCCCCGGCGGTGGTGGGCTGATGGTGAAGCGCCAGCCGACGGGCGAAGGCAGCAGACCGCCACCCATATCCACATTCACGCGCCAGTAGTAAATGCCGTTATCCAGCGCGGCGGGCAGGCGGTAATTGGTCGCGGTCAGCGCGGGCGAGGTATGCACCAGCGTGTTAAAGGCGCTGTCTGTCGCCACCTGAAGCTGATAATTCAGCGCGCCGGGCATCCGCTGCCATGTGAACCGGACCGGTTTGGCGTTCCCGTTTGTGAAGGTGTGGTTATCAGCAGGTTTACGCTGAAGCGCGACCACGAAAGTGCGATACTCCGGCGGCCAGTCGCTCCAGTTGCCTGCCGTGTCCCCGGCCTGCACCCGCCAGTAATACGTCCCTTGCAGCAGCGAAGATGGCGGCGTGAAATTCGGCTTTGTCACCTCAGCGCTGTTGACAACCAGATTGCCGAAAGTCTCGTCGAGTGCCACGTCCACGCGATAAACGCTGGCACCGCGCACCTTACGCCATGTCAGGCGGGGGGTGCTGTCGCGGGTCGTCGCGCCATCACGCGGCACGCGCAGCACAGGATAGCCGGGCGCTTCGGTATCCACCGTAAAACGAAAACGGCGGCTCCATTTGTCGGGATTATTGTCCGCGTCCAGTGAACGCACGCGCCAGAAATAACGGCCATCTGGCAGCGGCGCGGCGGGAACGGCGCTGTTCCCGCCGGGGACAATCACATCAAACACCGGGCTGCTGAAGTTGCCGTTGTTGTCCAACTGCACCTGATACCCTGCCGCCGCCGGGTCAGGCTGCCAGCGCAGTTCTGGCTGTGCTTCGCCGATGACGGCGCGGTTGGGCGGGTTCTCCAGCGTGACCTGCGCCCGTGCCGCTTCCACCGTCACGCTGATCTGCGTCGGCGCTTCCGTCGGCATGGCGGGGGTTTCTGTCGGCCACACCGTGACCTCGGGCGTGGCACTCGGCTCGGCGGTGCTGGTCGGGATGGCCGTTTCGGTCGGCAGCGCGGTCGGCGTTTCCGTCTCTGTCTCTGTCGGGGTGGCTATGGGCAGGTCGGTCGCCGTCAGGGTTGGCACTTCGGTGTTGGTCGGCTCGGCTTCTTCAGTCGCCTCCTGCGCCCATGCAGCAGGCATGAAGGCCAGCACGACCAGCAGCAGGGTAAAAGGCAGTAATCCGCGTAAGTTGGTCATGACTCGCCTAGCCTCCAATCACAAAGTGTTCGACCGCGCTCCATGCGCCCCACGTGGCATCGGCGCGGCGGGCGCGCACCCGCCAGAAATAGCTGCCGGGCGGCTGTGCCGGGATGGTGTGCGAGAGCGTGGCGGCGGACAGGGCGTTATTTACATAGTCAGGGCTGGCGAAGTCGTCGCTGCTGCTGACCTGAATTTCATATCCGGCTGCCCATGAAACACGGTTCCATGTCAGCGTTGGGGTGTTTGTCTGGAAGTAATGCGCCTCCGGCACCGCTTCCACATAAACGGCGGTATAGGTGGTGCTGGTGGGCGGCACGGTGATGTCATGGGCGGCTGCGCCACCGTCTGACCATGAGTCGAAGAGCCAGATACGGTTATTCCTCACCTGTATCAGCGGTGCTTCAAGGCTGCGCTGCAACCCGGCCACTGTCTGATCGTTGTAGGGCGTAGTGCGCGGCTGCCCATCCAGTCTGACCTCCAGCCCCGATGGACTGGTACGCAGGCGCAGCGTCGCCACGCGCGGCAGGATGTCATGATAAACACGATGCTCCAGCCCTTCGGAATCGGTGACGGTCAGGTGAATGCGATACCAGACATCCGCCTCGGTATGCCCCATCGGGTCAATCGTGAACGTGCCGCCCGTTACGCCGCTGATAGGCGCGATGAACGGGTGAGTATGGGTGTCGTGATGGAAGACCACTTCCCACGTGAAGGCGCTGGCAGGCAGATCACCGTCTTCAAAATCCGTCCCGGTGCCGCTGTAGGTGATGACATCGCCGCCGCTGAACAGGCTGCCATTGGCCGGGGCGGTGATCTGGGCGGTCGGGCGGCGGTTGAACAGCACCGTCAGCGTGGCCGCGTTACTGGTCACCCGGCCTGCGTCGTTGGTCACGACGCAGCGGAAGGTGTCGCCATCATCGGCTTCAACGGTGGCTGGCGTGGTGTAGCTGGCACTGGTCGCGCCGGGGATGTTGCTGCCGTTGCGCTGCCAGCGATAACGCAGCGGCGGCGTACCGGTGGCGCTGCACGTAAAGCTGGCCGTTTCGCCCAGCGACACGGTGGCATCCTGCGGATGCTGCGTGATCGTCGGCGGTTGGCTGGTGCTGCCTGTGTAGCTGATGCGGTGCAGGCTGCCCGTGTTCATAAACTCGCCGCGCGCCAGATAATACAGCGACCCGTTCGGGGCGATTTTAATGTCCACCAGCCCGACGCGGATGTTGGTCGCAAAGGTCTGCGTGCTGCCTGTGTTGGGGTCATAATGCCGGATAAAACGCGCGCAGTAATCGCCGAAGAAATAATCGCCGCGATACTGGCTGGGGAACGTGGGGGAATTCGGGTTATAGAACACGCCGCCCGTGATCGAACATGCGTCGCCAGAATGGTTATAAGCGTAGATCGGCGCTGTGAAGTCTTCATAGGCCGGGTTATTTTCGTTAAACGGCCCCTCTGTCAGCGGCCAGCCGTAGTTCGCGCCGGCCTCGCCCAGGTTAATCTCTTCCCAGTCGTTCTGGCCTACGTCATTAATCAGGATAAGCCCTGTGCCGGGCTGTACGGCAAAGTTAAACGGGTTACGCAGCCCCAGCGCCCAGATGGCGCGGTTATCGCCGCTGGCGCTGTTGTAAAACGGGTTGTTATTGGGGATCGTGCCGTTCTTGTTAATCCGCAGGATTTTGCCCTTCAGCGTCGTCATTTCCTGCGCGTTTTCGCTGCGGCGGTTATCCCCGACCGCGATATACAGCCTGTCGTCGGTGCCAAAATGCAGCGCGCCGCCGTTGTGGAACGGGTCGGCGGAGAGCGCGTCAATCTCAAAAATAAGCTGCTCGCTGTTCGGCACGGCGACATTACCATTGGCGGTAAAGCGGCTGACGCGGTTGCGCGGCGGGTTGGTGGGGGTGGTGTAATAAAGATAGACGAAGTTGTTCGACTGGAAATCGGGATCAAAGGCGATCCCCAGCAGCCCGCGCTCGCCCGAAGTCGTGGTGTTGACCTGGACAAACGGCGTGGCGAGAAGCTGGTTGTTCTGGAACACGCGCACACGCCCCCCCTGTTCCAGCATGAACACGCGGCCATCGGGCGCAATAGCCATGGCGGTGGGGCCGTTGAGTTCGTCCTCAATCAGCGTATGGGTGAAATTGGCTGGCAGGGTCGGTGACTGTGCCTGTGCAGGCTGTGCGAGAAACTCGAATCGCAGGCACAGGGCCAGTACCGCCAACAGCATGAGCCGGAGACGGGATGATCGCAGCACTAGGCTCCTCCTGAAGCGTTTGGTGGATAGAAACAGCGCTGATGATACGCGCTTATTGGATTGTGCGGGGTCGGGCTTGCGGAGAACTTTCACAGGGCGCGTGAGCCTGCTATAAAAAGGGGTGCGCCGTGAAAAACTGTTCCGGTCGGGTTAGAGACTGTTAGGCGCTTTTCCCCCTCACCCCTGCGAAGCGTCCCTCTCCCATCCCACAGGGACTCCCTTTGGTCGCCGGGGCGAGGGACTTGAAAACCGATTTTCTCCCTTCTCCCCTGTGTGGGCCGGATCATTGGTGACGAGGGCCCAGCGCTGCTGCGCCTGTGTCCCCATAAGAGCCGTACCTGAGTCGGAATGCGTCCACGCTTTTTAAACACCTGCCCGCTGGCGCTGTAGGTCTGGCCGGGGTGGGTGATCTGGTCATAGAACGTCACCGCCTCCCCACTGTCGAGGATGATCTTGTTTTGTTTGGTCACACGCACCAGAAACGTCCAGCCCAGCGCGGCAATGCCGCGCAGCAGCGGCGAGGTGCAAGGCCTCGATCGGCCAACACCCGCACGCGCGTCCCGGCTGGCAAGCCTGCCCGTACCTGCTTGAGCAGGCGGATAATCATCCGCGCCTGGCCTGCAGCCGGATAATCGGCGGCGCTGTTGGCCCCATACACCCGCCACGCCAGCGGGATGCACCGCCCTTCATACACCACTCCCACCACCAGCACCCCTGCCGCCGGGTGAGTACACGCTGCGCCTGCAATTTGCCGACGGCGCGCATCAGGCGTTGGAGGGTGATGGCTACCTCGTCGAGATCAACATCGTCGTGGAGTAGGGGCGCGCAACGAGGATCGCCCGTCGTTAGCAGAGAAGCGATTCGTATTGCGTAGGGGAGGGGAGGCATGGCCGCAGGCCAGCCGGGGTGAGGTTTCACGGGCGGGTTTCAAACCCGCCCCTAGGCATCTACGGGCAAGCCTAACGGCGCGTCCGGTTCACCGGTGCGCCAGCAGTTCGTCCAGCGTCGGCGCGGTGGAGTAGCCGCCGTAGCCGCGCAGCGAGAGGCCGCCCGCGACGTTGCCCCAGCGCAAGCACTCCACTGGCGGGTTATTTTGAAGCCACGCGGTCAGGAATCCGGCGTTGAAAACGTCGCCTGCGCCAGTGGTGTCTACTGGCTCAATGGCTATCGCGGGCGCATGGATATGCTGCCCCTCGACCCATGCGTGCGCGCCATCCCGCCCGTCCTTGATGACAAGGTAAGGCACCATCTCACGTAAGACCTCGGCGGCTTCGGGCAGCGCGGTGGTCTGTGTCAGCTTTTTGGCCTCTGCCGCGTTGGGCATGAACAAATCCAGACCGCCGACAATGGCACGGACGAGTGGATCCGCCAGCGTTTGCTCGCGGTGCTGGCAGTCCATCGAGACGGTGATGTCGCGGGCGTGACAGGCGCGGATCAAGTCCGGCACGCGCTCGTCAATCAGCAGCCCTGTAAAATGCAGATGGCGGAAGGGCGTGCTATCCAGCGCCTGATAAATGCGCGGGATTAAGTCTGGCGGCTGGTCTATGTAGGTGACAAACGCGCGGTCATCAGGGTACGACATGGCGACGGTGACGCGCCGGAGCGGCTGGCCGGAGAACAGCACGTGCGAAAGCTCCACGCCTTCCGCGCGGGCGGTCTCGGCGGCGAACAGGCTGAAGAAGTCGTCCCCCAATGTGCTGAGCCACGCCACCCGCACTCCCAAACGCCTCAGTCCCACAACCGTATTCATCACCCCGCCCGGCACAACCGTGACCTCTTTCGTGAACAACTCGGTGCCAAGCGCCGGAAAGCCCGGAATCCCGGTAAAGATAATGTCGCAAAAGTAATGCCCCGGTATCAGAATGTCATACGCTTCTACTGCCACTGGCCGATCCACTCCCGGTGTGTTTCGATAAAGGCGTTCACCAGCTTTTCGGCCAGCGGATACGACCCGACTAACGGATGCACCGTCAGCGCCTGCACCGCCAGCGCCCGCGACCGTTGCAGGATAGCCTGTGAGGCCAGCCGTTCATACAGCTTGACATCGCGCATAAGCTGAAGCTGATGCTCAGGAATCGCGCCGATGTGGATAGGGCGGATGCCTTCGCCATCCACCCAGCAGGCGACCTCTACAATGTCGTCGGCTTCCATGCCCTCGATCACCCCGTTATTCGGCACGTTCAGGCCAGTGTAATGAGACGTGCCAGCCGCGATCGCCTCGATACACCCCAGCGCTACCGCCGCATAGCCTTCTATATCGTCGCCCACTGGCTGCATGTCCACCCGGTCTGCGCCGCCGCGTGCATGAGCCATGTAGGACTTGCTGCGGCGCTCCATGACCGCGCGGTAAATGGTGAGGCGTTCATCGGCGGTCTGCGCCTGTCGAAGCTGGCCGAGCATTTCTTCGGTCAGGCGTGCCACTTCCTCCCCGCGCGATTCAGCCTTGCCGCGCAGCGCTTGCAGCACTTCGTCCCGGTGATAATAGTAGTGCAGGTATTCATTCATGAACGTCCCCTGCCAGTCCCGCAGGCCGGGCGCGAACATCTGCATGTGCGTTTTTTGCACGAACTCCGGGTCTTGCAGCAGCGGGGGCAGCAGTTCCTCGCCGTAACTGCCGTCCGCTTCGGCATCAGCCTTGACGCTGCGCGTCCATGACAGGTGATTCAGGCCGTAGACCTCGTGCTGCAAGCGCTTCATAGGGATGCCCATAAAGCGGCTGACCGCGTGCTGCGCCTTATTGGCGCTGTCGCAAATGCCCACGATCCGCCTGATCCCGGCATCGTGCAGCACCTGCGCGACCAGCCCCGCCGGATTGGTGAAATTAAAGACCCACGCGCCGGGGCGGGCGTGTTCTTCAACCAGCCGGGCATACTCCAGAATGGCGGGCGCGCTGCGCATCGCCATCGCAAACCCCGCCGCGCCGGTGGTTTCCTGCCCCAATACGCCATGCTCAAAGCAAATGCGCTCGTCAACCGCGCGGCCACGTTCATAGGCTGGCCGGATGGAGGTAATCGCGTGGTCGGCATCGCTGACCGCTTCCAGCGCATCCGTCGTCAGGCGGATCGCAAACGGCGCGTCCATCTGCTCGGCCATGGACTGGCATAAACCGCCAATCAACTCCAGCTTTTCCGCCTGAATGTCCATCAGCCATAATTCGCGCAGGCCAAGCCGCCCTGCGCGCCGCACAAGGGTGGGGATCAGGCGCGGGGTGCGCACGCTGCCACCCCCGATAATTGCCAGTTTCATAAGTCTAAGTCCAATTCTGCCCTGCCGGGTCGTATTCCAGCATATTATAGCGCGG
>CAZJSU010000091.1:15138-17752 GCA_964548765.1 uncultured Anaerolineaceae bacterium | reverse complement strand
CCCCGGCACAGACCGGGGTTTTCGATTAACCAACGCCTGTAACCCGCAGGTCAGCGGTCTACTGCGCTACCTTGTTGGCGTTGACAACTTCCTGCATCAGGTGCGCTGGCACCTGCTCGTAATGGTCAAATTCCATCGTGTAGATGCCACGTCCGCCAGTCATCGAGCGTAAGTCGTTGCCGTAACGCAGCATCTCCGCCAGCGGCACATGCGCGCTGACCACGCTCTTGCCCGCGTCGCTGTCCATCCCCAGCACACGCCCGCGCCGGGTGTTCAGGTCGCCCAGAATATCACCCATCATCGGCTCTGGCACGGTGATCTTTACATCCATGATCGGCTCCTGCAGCACCGGCCCGGCCTGCATGAACGCCTCTTTGAAGCCCTCGCGTCCGGCGATCTGGAAGGCGATGTCCTTCGAGTCCACCGGATGCTCCTTGCCATCAAAGACCACCACCTTGACATCCACCACCGGGAAGCCCGCGATCACGCCTTCGCCCAGCACCGACTGAATGCCCTTGTCAATCGAAGGCTGGAAGGACTGCGAGATCGCCCCGCCGAAGATTTTCACTTCGTATTCGTACCCCTCGCCAACGTTGGGGATCAGGCGCAGGCTGACCTCGGCGAACTGCCCCGCGCCGCCTGTCTGCTTCTTGTGGCGGTAGGTGGTTTCGGCGGTCTTGGTCACGGTTTCCTTATATGGCACTTTAGGCATTTCGGTGTCCAGATTCACGCCCAGCTTTTCGGCCCGGCTGATGGCGAGGTTGACATGCGCCTCGCCCATGCCCTCGATGACCGTCTGCCGGGTGTCTGCGTCCTGCCGCCAGCGCAGCGTCGGGTCGGCTTCGCTCAGGCTGGTCAGGATCGCGCCCATCTTGGAGCCGTCGGCCTGTGTGCGCGGCGTGACCGCCACCATGTACAGCGGCGCGGGGAAGTCCGGCTTCAGGATTTCCACAGGCTGCGCCTTCGTGCTAATGGTGTCGCCCGTCTTGGTTTCGCTCAGCTTGGCGACCACGCCAATATCCCCGGCGTGCAGTTTGGAGACGCTGATATGCTCCTTGCCGCGCACGACCATCAGCGTGCCGAAGCGCTCCTCCACCTGCCGGGTGCTGTTGTAATAGCGCGTATCCGCCTGGATCATGCCGGAGAAGATGCGGAAATAATTCAGCGTGCCGACAAAGCGGTCGGTCGTGGTCTTGAATACATAAGCTGCCAGCGTCCCCTCGTCGCTCTGGGGCGCGGTCAGGTAGCCGATGCCGCCCTCGGCGCTGGGGTCGGCCAGTCCCACCCGCCGCTGTGAGGGCGGCGCGACGTAGACCGTCAACGCCTCCAGCAGCGGCACGGTGCCGATGTTCTGCGTGCCAGAGGTGACGAATACCGGGACGGTGTTCAACTGGTGATTGCGCGCGGCCTTTCGCATCCCGTCGCGGATTTCCTCATTGGTGAGTGTGCCTTCGCTGAAGTATTTTTCAATCAGCTCATCGTCGGCTTCGGCGGCGGCTTCCACCAGTTCCAGCCGCGCGGCTTCGGCCAGTTCGCTCAGCTCAGTCGGCAGGTCAGACCGGTCTGCGCCGGGGCCGTAATAGGCCTTCATGGTCAGCAGATTGATGACTCCCTTAAAATCGGCCTGCTGGCCGACAGGCAGCATGACGGGGATAAACTTGTAATCGGGGAAGCGCTCGCGCAGGTTGTTCAGGGTGTTCTCAAAGCTGGCGTTGTCACGATCCATCTTGTTAATCGTGACGATAATCGGCTGCTGGTAGGCTTTGGCATATTCCCACGCCAGTTCCGTCCCCACTTCCACCCCGGCCACCGCGTCCACTACGACAATCACCGAGTCGGCCACGCGGATCGCGTTTTTGACCTCGCCCTGAAAGTCGGTATAGCCGGGGGTGTCCAGCACGTTAATTTTGTGATCGTTAAATTCAATGGGGATAAGTGAGGTGGAAAGCGACAGGCCGCGCTCTTTTTCGTCGTCGTCCCAGTCGGAGACGGTGTTGCCTTCCTCGACCCTGCCAAGCCTGGTAATCGCGCCGGTATTGTAGAGCAGGGCTTCTACAAGAGAAGTTTTACCGGCGCTTTGATGCCCCACCAGGGCAACATTCCTGAGAAACTCTGTGGTGTACTCCTTCATATGCGTTAGCGCGGTGGGTAAGCCGCGCCTTACCCCTTTCTGATATTGAATAAGATTTTACGAGGGCGTTTTTAAGGAAAACGCCAGAACCCTGTTTCACAAAAGAATGGTTATTTTACTTCGGGCGCGCCACGTTTATTTCACGGATTGTAAAGCGAAGCACAGCACTTGTCAAAGAGATGGCAGGCCAGCCCGCAGCGCTCCTACCTGTGCCGCGCCGCGCTCACTATTCCCCGCGCGAAAGGCGGCGGCGCTGGCTGTGAAATGCTCGCGGGCAGCGTGAAAGTCCCCACGTCCGGCACTGATTTCACCCAACCCGCGCAGCGCGCACGCCCGGCAGATCGGGTCGGAAGCCTGCTCAGCTTCGTCTAAGGCGCGGCGCATCCAGTCTTTAACAGGGCAAGTTAAAGTCAACATTTGGCTAGACGGCTCATAAAGGTTCATGATAGACTGACACAATAAAGAAAAGGGGGAAGTGATGCA
>CAZJSU010000091.1:0-15038 GCA_964548765.1 uncultured Anaerolineaceae bacterium | reverse complement strand
TCTGGACGGAAAGCCTGCTGGCAGGCGACCACCCCGCCACCACCGACGAGGACATCTGGCTGGTGGTAGACCCTGCCAAAGACGATATGATCGTGTCGGCGCTGCTGCTCATCCCGCAGACATGGCGCTATGAGTCTGTCCAGTTAGGCGTGGGGCGGGTGGAGATTGTCGCCACGCACAAGGATTACCGCAGGCGCGGCCTCGTCCGTGAGCTGATGCTGGTGGCGCATGAGCGCAGCGCGGCGTTAGGCCACACTATTGAGGCTATCACGGGCATTCCCCATTATTACCGCCGCTTCGGTTATACGATGGCGGTTGATCTGGGCAGCTTTGCGGCAGTTCCGCTGGCGACCATCCCCAAACTGGCCGAGGGCAAGACCGCAAAATACAGCCTGCGCCCGGCCACCGAGGCCGACATCCCCAACATCATCGCGTGGGAAGAATACGCGGGCGGGCAGGCGCTGCTCAGCACCGTGCGCGGCGCGCGCGAGTGGCGCTACGAGCTCGCGCGTGCCGAGGATCATCTGTGGTGGCTGGATACGCTCATCATCACCCGTGATGATGGCCGCGACGTGGGCTACGTGGCGACCCGGCGCAGGTTCGACGACTGGCTGCCCTGCCTCGCTTACGTGGTGGGCGAAGAAGCGTCCTACATGGACACCTATGAGGATGTGCTGCGCGGCCTTAAGGCCCGGCTGCAAAGCCGTTACCCGGAGGACACCCCGCCAGTCATTTATTTCGCGGCAGGGATGCACGAGGCCATCAGCACCCTTACCCGCAGCGCCTACCCGGCGGCGGTACGCAGCGAGCATTACGCATGGTATCTGCGCGCGGCCAGCCCCGCCCGGCTCATCCGCGAGATTGCCCCGGTGCTGGAAAAGCGGCTGGCGAACTCTGGCGCGCACCGCTACAGCGGCGAACTGAAAATATCCTTTTTTGATGGCAGCGGCCTGTGCATCCAGTTTGAGGATGGCCGCATCATCAACGCCCTTGATATTCCGGTCAGCAGCCCGCAGGAAGAGGACAAGGCAGACGCGGGCTTCCCCTGGCACAGCTTTCTGGCGCTGGTCTTCGGCTATCGCACGTTTGAAGAGGTGGCGCACGTGCTGCCGGAGTGCCACGCCAGCGGCAGGGCGCGGGTACTGCTGGAGACGCTGTTCCCGCGCAAGCGCTCGTGGCTGATGCCGCTGGCGTAAGCACGAACGTTACGGTGGGGCGCAGCGTGCTGCGCCCCTACAAACCCAGAGCGATTATCGTAGGCTCATGTCCGTACATGCCGAGTCTGCGATATACTGCGAGGTGTTGGCATAGCAGGTAGTTTGAACCATGCAAAGGCAGTCTCCACAGGAATACTTTCGCTTCATCCTGCTCACCGTCGTCGGGCAGGCGTTCCACGCGGCGGGTTACGCGCTTCAGGAGCGCCCGGTACAGGCGGCGGGCGGCCTGTACCGCTTTCATAAAGCGCTGGCCGAAGGGCTGCACGGCTTTATCGAGTTCCAGCTACTCAGCTTCAGCGATAACGAATGGGCTTCCGGCGTGCCATCGCGCTTCCGGGTGACGCTCATCCGCAGCGACCAGCCCGAAGCCAGCACCCCGACAGAACATCCCGCCGCTGTGCGTAAACTGCTGAGCGAGCTGGTGGTGACCGATTTTGGCGTGAACATCCTGCCCGCCGCCGATCACTGGTGGGCTTTTAACGGCACCGAGCAGCTCGGCAATACGCTGGCCGAGGCGGGTTATCTGGTGGTCGGTTACGGTATCCCGTGGCTGGCCGGGGAACTCTCACCGCCGGGTTAGGTATTGTATTTTACAGCGGACGGCATGTGTGCCGTCCCTACGCGCATCATTTGTAGGGACGCGCAACGGCGCGTCCGCCCGCAATCATCATGCGTGTGTAGGGGCGGGTTTGCAACCCGCTCGTGAAACCTCACCCCGCCTGGCCTGCGGCCATACCTCTGCGGGAGGGTCACAGACGTTCCCCCACGCATCCGTATTGCTGCTCTGCTAACGACGGGCAAGCCTTACATCGCGTCCGTCAGAAAATATCACCAAACACCAAAATATCAACGCAACCTGAAACCCCGCCCACCGCTGACTTTCATTCAGGTTGTGGCTTCCCGCATGTTTTCATGTACACTCATTATTAGCACCATTCGTCACAAGTTGAACGCTACAAAAAAGAGTCGTACTATGGATGAACATGAGCAGAAGCCCAGGCACGCAGGCAGCACGCTTCGGCAGCGCCCCCGCCTGATCGTCGGCATCACGGCTGGGCTGATCTACGGCCTGCTGGTGCGGATGGCTTTCGGGCTGGACTCCAACCGTGAGATGCTCAATACGCTGACATGGGGCTTCCTGACATTCGTACCGCTGACGACCGGCGCGCTCACGGTCTACTTTTCGCCCCGCCCCAAGCGCGGCACAGGCGAAAGCGCGTTCTTCCTGCCCTGGATCACATGCGTATTTTTTCTGGCGATTGTCTCGCTGCTGGCGCTGGAAGCTTCGATCTGTATCTGGATGGCCTCGCCGTTTTTCTTTCTGGTCAGCGGCATCGGCGGGTTGTTGATGCGCTTTGTGCTGCGCGCGCTGAAGCACAAGACCGCCAATTACGTGCTGACCTTCCTCATGCTTGCGCCGTTTGTGACCAGCCCGCTTGAAAACCAACTGCCCCGCCCGGATATGTTGCGCGTGGTGGAAACGCAGATCACGATTGCCGCCAGCCCGGAGGTCGTCTGGGAGCAGATTGTGCGCGTGCCAGAAATCCAGCCGCACGAACGGCGCTTGACGTTCTTCCAACTGCTCGGCATCCCGCAGCCGCTGATGGCGGAGATGCAATTCGAGGGCGCGGGCGAACTGCGCTACTCGATCTACGAAAACGGCATGGCCTTTAACGAGGAAGTGCTGGTCTGGCAGCCGGACGATACCCTCAGCTTCACCATCAGGCCCGACCCGGTGATCGCGCTGCCGATGCCCTTCAACGAAATTGACGGCATGTTTTTCGCCATGATAGACGGCACCTATCGCATCGAGCCGCTGGCCGAGGGCGGGGTCATCCTGCACCTTTCCAGCACGCACCGCCTGTCCACCAGCTTTAACGCCTACGGCGGCCTGTGGACGGATTTTATCCTGCGCGATCTGCAGCAGTATATTCTGGAGATTGTTCAGCGAAGGGCAGAAGCAGCGATGCTGTAAATGGGTAAATTTGTAGGGGCGATCCAGCGGATCGCCCCGTGATGCGTATTTGCAGGGACGCGCAACGGCGCGTCCCTGTCATGAGCCGCTAGTTGGTCTTGCTCATCGGCATGACGACGCAGATAAAGTCGTCGCGGTTCTCCGGGCGGATCACGCCGGGGTTGGTCGAACCGTTGCTCTGGATGACCACGCGCTCATCAGGAATGACGTTGAGCGCGTCTATCAGGTAGCGGATGTTGAACGAAATATCCAGCGGCTCGCCTTCGACCGAGGCATCCACCATGCCGGTGTTATCGCCGCGTTCGCTGCTGCGCCCGGCCACCACCACCTCGCCCGGTTCGCCGGGGCCTTTGGGCGGCTTCACCATCAACTGCGCGCTGCCTGCGTTATCGCGGGCGAAGATTTCGGCGCGCTTGCAGGCGCGCAGCAGGTCGCTGGTATAAACCACCGTCGCCGTATTATAGGTGCGCGGGATGATCGCGCCGAAGTCCGGGAAGCGGCCTTCGAGAAGCTGCGCCGAGACGCTGGTGTTCTTCAGGTGGAACAGCACAATATTGCGCTCGCGCGGCAGCGTCATGCCGACTTCTTCATCTTCATCGCCGATCACGCGCCCGACCTCGGCCAGCGCCCGCGCCGGAATCACCATCGTCAGCGGCGAGTCAAAGTGCTGCTCAATTTCCGCCGTCCGTACCGCCAGCCGGTAGCCATCAGCAGCCGCCATCGTCAGGATATTACCGTCGAACTGGGTGAAAATACCGGTCAGGATCGGGCGGTTATCCTCTTTGGCGGCGGCGAACACCGTCTGGTTAATCATGTCCTTCAGCACGCGCCCCGGCACAAAGACCTCGCCCTGCCCGCCTTCAGGGATGAGCGGGAACTCGCCCGCGTCAATGCCCTTGATGTTGGACACGGTGGTGCCACAGCGCACGTTCATCGTCAGCGTGGTCGTGTCCAGCGTCAGGTCTACGCGCTCTGGCGAAAGGTTGTTGACCAGATCGGTAAACGTGCCTTTGGGCAGGGTGATCTCACCAGGCTGGTCTACCTTCGCGCCGATCCAGCAGGTGATGCTCATGCCAAGCCCCATATCCATCGCCGAAAGCCGCAGGCGCGCGTCTTCCGTCGCCAGCAAGATATTCCCCAGAACGGGCAGCGTGGGGCGGTTCTCCACTGCCCGACCAACGATGCTTAAGCCTCTGGCTAAATTTTCCTGTCGCACACTTACGCGCATATGTTTTTTCCCAAATCCCCACGTCGGTCTATATCCCAAAATATCGCAAAAGTATAACGCACACTGGCGCGAAAAAACAGCACAGAATAGCTGTTAAAGGAATTGTGTAAATTTCAAATTTTATTAAGTGATTATAGAGCAGATTACCCCTATAATCACTATAAGTAAGAAAGTTCGAACAGAGGGACACGCGATGGAACTGCTCATCGAAAACCAGCGGCAGACGTTCATGCCGATTCGTGATTTCCGGGCGCAGCACGACCTGCCCGGCGAATTTGGCGTGACGCTGTTCGAGGCGAAGGATTTTACCGGGCTAGGGCGGCTCGACCGGGCGGGCGGTGAGTTGAATATCGTGCGGCAGGCGGTGCTGGAAGCGATCCCCGCCGAGATGCCGCTAAGCGGCTGGCTGGATTTCCTGCCACAGGTGGAGCAGCTTTTTGAGTGGAAGCTGCACGAGATCAACCCGCAGGTCGGCCTGAAAGACGCTGAGATCGAGTATGCTGTCGGCGGCTTCCGCGATGTCTGTCAGGCGCTGGTTTATGCCATGATCCGCGCGCGGGCGGCTGGCACGACCATGCCCGAATTTCGTCAGGTCTATTTCGACTGGTTGAGCGACACCACGCGCGTCTCTTCCAGCGTCCATCACTACATCCACAAAGGCGACATCTGGGCGGTGCAGGTGCTGCATCATGCTTATGGCCGTACCGGGCTGGTGATCTGGACGGAAAAGCAGACCCACTATGTGCAGGATAACACGCTGGGCTGCCCGGCAGAGGGGTATATGGCCTCGCTGCTGCACGAGGTCGCCACACGCATCCTGACGGCGACACGCTAAACACTGTTGTTTTCAATCAAAAGCATGGTAATCTACACAACCTGAGCAATCCGTCATCGTTGAGGCCGCGCTTTTGAGTCATTTCACCCCCTACCCTTTGTCTGCTGACACGCTGTCTCGCAGCCATTTACGCAGATGGCTTAGCGCACATAGATGGCTGACAGCGGCTTTCATTATTCTCTTCATTACCGCCAGCGCTGCCCGATTAGTGACCTTTGACCGCTGGTTGCCTTACCTCGATTATGAAGACGAAAATAATATGTATCTGCTGGCGCGAGATTGGCGCGGTGTAGAAGAAGTGCCAGTTATTCCTGAATGGTTGGCAGGGTATCCGCCGCTGTATATCTGGGTAAACTCGCTTATCCAGCAGGGAGTCGAGGCTCTCTGGCGCGAACCCTGGCTGTTAGAGTCCAATTACTATTATTACACGCGGTTGTTCGCGGCGTTTATAGGCATCATCACAACTTTTGTGATTGCCAGCATTGGCTGGCAGTTGGCCGGCCCAATCGCAGGTTGGTTGGCCGGGCTGGTGTGGGGGCTTTCTCCAGTGATTGTGCAGCACAACAGCCTCGCCATTCCCGACCCGCTGGTCTATCTGGCCTGCGCGGTGAGCTTAACAGGCTGTCTGTCTGCCTGGCGCAAAAATGCGCCGGGTTGGCTGCTGGCCGGACTTATAAGCGCGCTGGCGGCGCTGTACCTCAAATATCCGGCGTTGTACATCTTCCTGCCCTGGGCAATGACGGCTCTGGCGCTTATCCGCCGCCAGCCGCGCCGGATGCTGCCCTGGCTGGCGCTCTATGCACTGGTTTTCGTCACGGCCATTGGTTATTTGGTGTTTGATTATGGTGGCTTGCAACTTGCCAACCGCGAGGCGGATACGGTACGCAACGCTGGCCTCGCCAATATGCTTGACCCGGCGCGCAATTTGAACAACGCTTACTATGCCGTTTATCCAATCGGCATGGGGTTGTTTCTTGCTGTGTTGTTCGGCGCGTTGTTGGCCTATGCTTATAGCCGTCGCCATGGAGGAAAGACACTTAATTGGCGGCTGGCAAGTTTACTGCTGCTCTATAGCCTTGCTGGAGTTGTCGTCACCTCCAGTTACTCCAACGTTTGGCTAGAGGCAGGCAAAATTCGCCATGTGCTGCCTGTCAGCGTGGCGTTAATTCCCCTTTGGGCGGCGGGCGTGATGCAAATCACCTGGACCCTGCGCGATCACTTAACCGTACCAGTACGCTCCGCCCCGGTTGTGCCAGTCACTGCGGCTGTTGGCTTGCTACTGCTCAGCGCGATTCCTGGCGACCTTGCGCTGATTCACGAATACCAGAAACAGGCCATTCAGCAGGTACTCTGGCGATGGAGCGATGCGAACCTCCCGGTGGATGGTCTGATTATGGCACACCCCAAAAGCCGCGTCGCTCACACATGGAATCGTGCCTGGAGCGGTTATGATGGTGTGAAAGCCTTCCGCTGGTGGTTTGAGGATGAGCAGCAAATTGCCAGCAGCACTCCTGAAGATTATATCGCGCGCGGCATTCGTTATTTTGTCCTGGATGAGCGCGACCAGCGTGAATTCTTCAACCGAAAGCGTAGTCAGAGATTTATTGACCAACTGACGCTGGTAAAAACCATTCCGGCCTCGCCCAGTCTCGTTGGAGATACAGTGTACTTTTACCGCCTTGAACTGCCTGCGAACCCGACAGCGGTAGCGTTTGGCGAGCAAATTCAACTGGCAGGGTATGACCTGAACGCGCAAAGATTTTTGCCCGGCG
Organism: uncultured Anaerolineaceae bacterium; assembly: GCA_964548765.1. Lineage (GTDB taxonomy): Bacteria > Chloroflexota > Anaerolineae > Aggregatilineales > Phototrophicaceae > JAIOHN01. The sequence goes on along the minus strand of CAZJSU010000091.1, from coordinate 8,011 downwards.
AAACCTTGCAACTGCGCCCTTACTGGCGCATCCTGCGCGCCCCGGAAAGCAATTACTCGTCATTTGTGCATTTACTTCCCGCAGGCGGCGGCGAAATAATCACACAGCACGACGGCCCCCTCAGCACCGCGCAACGTCCTACACTGACCTGGAATGACCCGGATGAGCTGTACATCGGCGGGGATATTCGGCTGACCATACCACAAGAGATCGCTTCAGGGGATTACCAGCTTGCATTAGGGGTGTACGATTACCTGACCGGTGTGCGGCTGCTCACTGACCATCGAGAGGATGCTGTCAGGCTTTCCATCACCATTCGCTAAGTGAACTGTCAACCCCGTCCAGCGCAAAATTATGCTATAAAAGCGATGCGCTTTTTCGTCACTTTTGGCCTGTGCAAGGTGTTTTATGCCATAATGGTAGTACTTTGGTCATGTCTGGGTAGCATTTGCCCGCGCTGCCGCATTCATAAAGAACTCACAAACCGGCAAGGGTTGTGCGCCAGAAGGCCAGTTTATAATTAATACAACTGATGCAAGGAGTAATTATCAACCTCATGACTGCTTACTGTAAACGCTGCCATTGTTCTCACGCTGCATGGAACCGCCTCACCGATGGTTACATCTGCGGCTTATGCGGCACGCGCGAGCGCGACCCACAGGTAACGCCCGTCAACGCCATCCGGCACAGCCATATTTCCTCCGCCAGAATCAACCGCCGCGACGCGGCCCGCTCCAGCAAGGACTGAATTTTTTAAAAGCCAGCATCATATAGGATATAGCAATTATGCCAGCGGCAGACGCGCTTCGGCGCGTCTGTCACTGCTGTAGAATGCGGGCGTTCTCGGCGTTCCAGTAGATGTTCACATCGTCGCCCCGGTCAAAGAAAACGTCAGACCGCAGGCCGAAGTTCTGCACCCGCGCGATCAGTTCCTGCTCCCCGGCGATCCGCAGCGCATAGCGATAGTCTGTGCCGATGTAGACGCTCTGCTCCACCTTGCCCCGAATCAGGTTGATGTTCGGGTCGCGCAGCAGCGCGCGCTTGTACTCGTCGGCGCTCTCGGTGGAGCCTTCGTCGTATTCAATCACGCCTTTGGTGGCGAACAGGTTCACCTTTTCCGGGCGCAGCGCGATCGTCACTTCCTGCCCCGGCCTCACTTCCTGCGGGCCGCGCACCGCCTGTATCACCGCTTTCTCGCCCAACTGAACTTTCGCCAGATCGCCCTCGGTGCTGACCACCTGGCCGGTGATGAAGTTGGTTTCGCCGATGAAGTCGGCCACGAAGCGCGTCGCCGGGGTTTCGTAGACTTCTTCCGGCGTGCCGACCTGCAGCACCTTGCCCGCGTCCATCACCGCGATGCGGTCGGCCATCGCCATGGCTTCTTCCTGATCGTGGGTGACGAAAATAAACGTAATGCCGAGGCTTTGCTGCATAGCCTTTAGCTCAAACTGCATGGCCTTACGCAGCTTGAGGTCCAGCGCGCCCAATGGCTCGTCCAGCAGCAGCACGGTAGGCCGCTTCACCAGCGCCCGCGCCAGCGCCACGCGCTGCTGCATCCCGCCGGAAAGCTGGCGCGGCCTGCGCTCCAGCGCGTGGGGAAGCTGTACCAGATGCAGCGCCTCGATAGCGCGTTTGCGGGCTTCTTCCTTCGGCACACGCTCCATTTGCAGGCCGAACATCACGTTCTGCAGCACGGTCATGTGCGGGAACAGCGCGTAATCCTGAAAGACGGTGTTCACCGGGCGGTGAAACGGCGGCACGTTCTGCACCGCCTTGCCCCGAATGAGGATTTCGCCGTAGCTGGTATCCTCAAAGCCAGCGATCATACGCAGCGTGGTCGTCTTGCCACAGCCGCTGGGGCCAAGCAGGGCGAAAAACTCGCCTTGCGTAATTTGCAGCGAAATATCGTCCACCGCGCGCACAGGCACATCGCCGCGCCGGGCGGGAAATTCTTTGGTGACATTCTTCAGTTCAACATCAATGACGGTCATTTGCAGGTGTTCCGTTTAAGTTGTTTTCAACCTCACCCCTGCCCGTCTCCATATTGAAGACGGGCAGGGCGGGGAAAGACGTTATGCTGACAGGTTTATCTTGATTTCATCCCAGATAAAGCCGTAGAGTTCCTCTGTCGCTTCCGCTTTAGGTTCAACAAAATACAGGTTCTCGGTGGCTTCTGCCGGGGGGTAAATGGCCGGGCTGTTGAGCAGTTCCTCATCAATCAGCCCTGCGTCAATAGCCGCCTGATTAGGCGTAGGGTAGGCGGTGAAATTGGCGATTTCCGCCGCTACCTGCGGGTCGAGCAGGTAGTCGAGGAAGACATGCGCCAGCGCCGGGTTCTGCCCATCAATCGGGATGCCGATAAAGCCGGAAGAAAAGCCAGACCCCTCCTCCGGGATGACGTAGGCGTATTCGTCACATTCACAGTCCAGCGCGATCTGGTAAATATCGCCGTTGTACTCGATGACCATATCCACCTCGCCGCGCACCAGCAGTTCCTGCCCGTCGTCCGCCGGGATAGCGACCACGTTGTCGCTGTGGTCGAGCAGGTACTGCCGCGCCTGCTCCAGCGCTGCCGGGTCTTCGCTGTTTGGGTCCAGCCCCAGCGTGACCAGCGCGATACCTAACATGGTACGCGCGTCGTCAATCCACGCGACCGGCCCGTCGTAATTGAAGAACTGCTCCCAACTGGTGACCGCCTCGCCCACGCGCCCCACACTGTAACCCAGCCCAAACGTGCCGAGCAGATACGGCAGCACATAAGTCTCTTCACTGGCTTCAATTTCTTCAACAAACAGCGGCTGCAAGTTCTGGATATTGGGAATCTGCGTGGTATCAAGCGGGATCAGGAGTGCTTCCTCAATCATCTGCGGGTAGGCGTAATCGCTGGGGACAACGATGTCATAACCGGGGTTGCCCTGACGAATGACGTTCATCATATCGCCATCCGCGTCATACACATCGTAGGTCACGGTTACGCCGCACAGGTCTTCAAAGTTGACAATCGTGTCTTCGCCAATGTACGTCGCCCAGTTAAAGACGTTGAGCGTCTGCCCGGCGAAACCCTCCGGGCATGTCCACGATTCGGGCGCGTCCTGCCCGGCGGCGGGCAAGGCGACAAGCATTACCAGAAGCAGCGTCAGAAGAACGACTCGGTACACGTGAATCTCTCCAGTTTAAAAGAGGGCGGTTGTCTCATCATGACTTTCACGCGCGGTTTAATGCTTTCCTGTGCTTTCAAGGTCTGCCTTATCTACTTGTCACGGACGATAGGACAGGGGCATGACGCATCATGCCCCTGCGCGTAATTTTACTGGCCGATGAAGATTTTAATCTCGTCCCAGGCATCGTTATAAAGCTGCTCGAAATCGAGGTTGGAGCGCACCCAGAACAAACTCTCACGCAGTTCATCGTCCGGGTAAATCGCCGGGTCGCTCAGCAGTTCCTCGTCAATCAGCCCCTGCTCAATGGCCGCTTCGTTGGGGCTGGAGAAGGCGGTGTAATTGCTGATGTCCGCGCCTACCTGTGGGTCGAGGATGTAGTCAATGAACGCATGGGCAAGGTCGGGGTTCTGCGCGCCATCGGGGATCACCATCGTGTCCACCCAGATATTCGCGCCCTCCTCCGGGATGATGTAGGCGTAGTCGTCGCACTCGCACTCGTCCATAATCTGGAAGATGTCGCCGCTGTACTCCACGACAATATCCGCCTCGCCGCGTGCCAGAATTTCCTGCCCATCATCCCCGGCGATGTACAGCACGTTGCTGCCATGATCAATGAGGTACTGCTTGGCTTCGTTGATCTCGGCCTCGTCGGTGCTGTTCGGGTCATAGCCCAGCATCAGCAGCGCCACCGCCAGCATCACGCGGCGGTCTTCCAGCCATGCGACACTGCGCTCAGGATAATTGAACACCTGCTCCCATGAGGTGATTTCCTCGTCAACACTGGTGGTGTTATAACCAATGCCCACCGTCCCCCACTGGTACGGCACCGAATATTCGTTGTCCGGGTCAAACGGCGCGTTAATCAGCGTGTCGCTGATGTTTTCCAGATTCGGGATTTTTTCCTTGTCCAGCGGGACGATCAGTTCTTCGTCAATCAGCAGCGCGACATCCGCCCCTGTCGGGATAACGATGTCGTAACCGGGGTTGCCTGCCCGCAGGCGGGCGACGGCGGCTTCGCTGCTCTCGAACGTGTCATAGACGACCGTTACGCCGCACAGCGCCTCGAAGTTGACGATGGTGTCTTCGGCGATATAGGTAGACCAGTTATAGACATTCAACTGCTGCCCGTCGAAGCCTTCCGGGCATGTCCATTCGGTGGCGATTTCGTCCTGCGCCAGCGCCAGCGTACCGCTGAGCAGTGCCAGAACCACAAGTAAAACCAGTGTTTTCCGCATCATGACCTCCGTTGAAGTAATACCAGACAGTAGAGGCTGTTTAGCCCCTGTAACCCTAACAAACAAAACAAAGTGCCAGATTAACGCCGGGCGGCGCTGCGCCCCTGAAGGGCAAGCGAGATGCCTACCAGCAGCGTCGAAGCCAGCAGCATCAGGGTGGAAAGCGCGTTAATTTCCGGTGGGACGCGCGTCTTAAGCAGGCCGTAGACGAATACGGGCAGCGTGGTGGTGCCGATGCCCGCGTTGAAAAACGTCACCACGAAGTCATCCAGCGAGATGGTGAAGGCCAGCAGTCCTCCGGCCAGCACGCCGGGCAGGATCAGCGGGAAGGTCACGCGCCAGAAGGTCTGCCACTCGTTCGCGCCCAGGTCGCGCGCGGCTTCTTCCAGCCGGGGGTTCATGTCCGCCAGCCGCGCCCGCACCACAATCGTCACATACGAGATGGAGAAGGCCACATGCCCGATGATGATCGTCCCAAAGCCGGTGGTGGCACGCATCCCGGTTTGCGCTTCCCAGAAGTCGAGTACCACCTTAAAGAAGAGCGCCAGCGAAATGGCCTGCGCGATCTCCGGGATGACGACGGGCAGGTACAGCACCGCGTCCAGAATCTTCTTGCCGGGGAACCTGCCGCGCACCAGACTGAGCGATACCAGCACGCCGATGACGGTGGAGATAATGGTCGTGCTGCCGCTGACGATCAGGCTGTTACGCAGCGCGTTGAGCATCAATTCGGTGGAAAAGCGCGCGGCCTCTGTGCCGGCGGCGATGGTGTTGGTCAGGATGTTCTCGTACCAGCGCGTGCTGAAGCCCTGCCACGTGGACACCGAACCGCCCGCGTTAAACGAAAAGATGACCAGCACGATAATGGGGGCCCACAGGAAAAAATAGCCAAAGACCATATTGGCAAAAACGGCGATTTTACCCAGCCGCCGTACCCCGAGGTCGCGCCGGATTTTACCCCTGTCTAACTCGATGGTCGTGCGCTTATCCGCCGCACGAGTACGCAGTGCTTGATCGGCCAACCTAAGCCTCCCGGTCGCCAAAGCGGACGTAAATCAGCAGCGCCACCATCACAATAGCCATCAGCACCACCGAAAGCGCCGAGCCAAGCGGCTGGTTGCCGCTGCCGCGAAATTGTTGTGTCACCAGATTGCCGATCATGATGCCGCGCGTGCCGCCCAGCAGGTCTGGCGTGACAAACGCGCCGATGGTGGGGATGAACACCAGAATAATCCCGGCGATCACGCCCGGCAGCGTCAGCGGCAGCACCACGCGGAAAAACGCCGCGATGTCATTCGCGCCGAGGTCGTGCGCTGCCTCGACAAAGCGGAAGTCGAAGCGCTCTACCGACGCATAAACCGGCAGCACCATAAACGGCAGGAAGCCGTACACCAGCCCGATCAACACCGCTTCCGGCGTGTTGAGCAGTGTCAGCGGCTCCTGAATCAGCCCCAGACCGAGCAGAAAGCCGTTAATCGTCCCCTCCCGCCCCAGAATGGTTTGCAGCGCGTAGGTACGCACCAGAAAGTTCGTCCAGAAGGGCAGGATGATGAGGAACAGCGCCAGCGTGCGTACACGCGCATCCTGCCGTGTGCTGATGAAAAACGCCAGCGGATAGCCCACCAGCAGACAGATCACCGTCGTGAGGAAGGCGATCCAGATGGAGTTCTGCACCACGCCCAGGAAAACCTCAAAGACGCGGGCGTAATTATCCAGCGTAAGGGGCAGCTCGCCCACGCCGCCGCGCCCGCGCGTTAGAAAACTGACCACCAGCACGATAAACAGCGGCAGCAGAAAAAAGAAAAACAGCCAGAAGGCAGCGGGCAGCGCTGTGAGGATTCCGCGCGTTCTCTCCCGCCTTGCGGGTTCGGTTTGAACACTTGAGGCCATGTGTGTGCAGTCCCAGACATCAGAGGCCGTCGGTAACAGACGGAAATGATAAACCTTCCTGAAGCGATCAGCAACTATTAATTCCGGGCAGGAAGAAGCCGCGCCGTACAGGCAGAATCGCCCGGATTCAGGCCAGTCTCCCGGCCATCGTGCCGCCAGGCCGAAGTCATCAGTTTCGCCGCCGCTGTAATGTCGCTAATTCAATTCTTGCACAACCTGTGCTATACTGCGTGATGAAACACATTGAGATGATAGTTGTATTTAAGTGATCCACGTTTAAATCCCCCTGTCAGGCTCAAGCCAATGACAATTCAGGATGCCCATTGAGCGCGTCCACTACACCTTTTGAGGTTACATGCAATTTCAGGATTTGAAACTCATTGAACCCTTGCTGCGCGCCGTGCGCGCGGAGGGCTATACCGAACCGACACCGATCCAGCAGCAGGCGATCCCGCATGTGCTGGACGGGAAAGACCTTGTCGGCTGTGCGCAGACCGGCACAGGCAAGACCGCCGCCTTCGCGCTGCCCATCTTGCAGCGGCTGGATGCCGCCACGCAGAACCGCCAGCGCGGCGTGGTTCGCGTGCTGGTGCTTTCGCCCACGCGCGAACTGGCGACGCAGATCGGCGACAGCTTCGCCAACTATGGCCGCCATACCGGGCTGAAGCATACCGTGATTTTCGGCGGCGTGGGCCAGCAGCCGCAAATTCAGGCCGTGCGGCGCGGGGTAGATATTCTCGTCGCCACGCCGGGGCGCTTGCTCGACCTCATCAATCAGGGCGTGATACGCCTGAACACGATTGAGATTTTCGTGCTGGACGAAGCCGACCGGATGCTGGACATGGGCTTTATCCATGATGTGCGTAAGGTCATCGCCGCGCTGCCTACCAAGCGCCAGACGCTGCTCTTTTCCGCGACGATGCCGCAGGATATTCAGGACCTTGCTGACCGCATCCTGATTAACCCGGTGCGCGTCGAGGTCACGCCGCAGGCGACCACCGTCGAGAAGATCGCGCAGTCGGTCTTTTTCGTGGAGAAGAAGGACAAGCGCGCGCTGCTGGAACACCTGCTGAACGACAGGGCTATTCGCCGCGTGCTGGTTTTCACCCGCACCAAACACGGCGCGAACAAACTGGTGCAGCAGCTAGACCGCGCCCGCATTCAGGCGGAGGCCATTCACGGCAACAAGTCGCAGACCGCGCGCGAGAAAGCGCTGGCGAACTTCAAGTCCGGCAAGACGCGCGTACTGGTCGCCACCGACATCGCCGCACGCGGTATTGACGTGGACGACGTGACGCACGTGATTAACTACGACCTGCCCAACGAGCCGGAAAGCTACGTGCATCGCATTGGCCGCACCGCCCGCGCGGGCGCGGAGGGCATCGCCTACTCGTTCTGCGACAGCGACGAGCGCGCCTACCTGCGCGACATCGAGCGGCTGATCCGGCTGCATGTGCCAGTGGTCGAGGAACATCCTTATGCGTCGCCGCTGGGCATCCCCTCGCCGACCAGTATGCAGCCTGCATCGCGCCAGCAGCGCCCACCGCGCAGCGACCACCGGAACGGCAGCGATCGCAGCAGCAACGGGCAGAACCCCGCCCGCCGCAGCAGAAATCGCAACCGCCGCCGCAATCGCTCCGGCGAACGGCAGATGCAGCCGAACTAACCCCGCTCTCGTAGGGGCGCAGCGTGCTGCGCCCTACTCGTCTTCGAGCATATTCTTCA
>CAZJSU010000090.1:0-18196 GCA_964548765.1 uncultured Anaerolineaceae bacterium | reverse complement strand
GACCTATGTTCCTATACTTTACGCCGTCCGTGATATGGTCGTGCGCTTCTGATTCTTCTCAATCATTATAAACTCAGAACCCTTGATACCCAATGAGGCGTTATCCGGTAGTAATTTGTTATTTTTACAAGGGGCAGTTGCAGAGATTTTCATCCTCAGCAATAATGTGCCATTGGCACAGACCACTAACAGGCACCCGGCAGCTACTTATGTACCCACTAACTGACCCGAACAACCTTCGCCAGCACGCTTATGCCGACGATGAGAACTTCCGCATCCGCCATGAAACCCACGAGCAGTACACGGTGCCGAAGGTGGACTTTCGCGCATGGGCGTTGAGCCGTCTTGAATGGCGCGGCGATGAACAGGTGCTGGATGTCGGCTGTGGGCCGGGGATGTACGCCGCCAGCCTGCGCGAGATGCTGCCAGACGTGCGTTATTACGGGCTGGATTTTTCGGCGGGGATGCTGGCGAAGCACCCGCTGCCGCGATCGGTGGCTGTGGGCGATGGGCAGAACCTCCCCTTCCCCGACCAGCATTTCGACGTGGTGATGGCGAACCACATGCTTTACCACGTGCCGGATATTGAACGCGCGATTGAGGAGTTCCGCCGGGTGCTGAAGCCGGACGGCGTGCTGCTGGCGGCGACCAACAGCGTCGAGAACATGCCGCAAGTCCGCGAGTTATTTAAACGCGCCATCCTGGTGCTGACCGCGCCGGGCAAAGCGGTGAGCATCCCCCTGCCGAACAGCCACCTGTTTACGCTGGAAAGCGGGACGCGCCAGCTTTCGCGCCATTTTTACGCGGTCGTGCGCCACGACCTGCCCGGTGCGCTGGTCTTCACCGAGATCGAGCCGGTGATGGCTTATCTGGAAAGCACGCGCAGCCTGCGCGAGCCGCTGCTGCCGGAAGGCGTGACGTGGGAGTCGGTCATGCTGGTAGTGCGCGAGCAGATCAAGAACCAGTTGAATTACGTCGGTGAACTGGTGGTGCATAAGCTGGTCGGCGTGCTGGTGGCGACTGATCGCGGCGACTTCATCAGCGACTTCCTGCACCAGCGCGAAGACGACGGCGCTTAAACAAACGCCTGCCGATCCTCGCCGCCGCCGTCCACCTGCTGGCGCGTCCTCTCGCTGTAACCGTAGCGCCCGATCAACGGGGCGAAGCGCACGCGGCGGGTGCGTTCCATCTCCCAGCGGTTGCCAAAGCGTGTCACCACTTCCAGATACTGCTGCTGAATGTCACCGATGGGCAGGATCATGCGCCCGCCGACCGGGTTAAGCTGTAGGCGAAGCGGCTCTGGCAGCGCGGGCGCGGCGGCGGTGACGATAATGGCATCGAACACGGCCATGTCTGGCAGCCCCTGTGTGCCATCACCAACCAGCACTTCGACGTTGTTGTAGTTGAGGTGATCCAGCGTGCGGGCGGCGCGCTTCGCCAGATGCGGATGGCGCTCCAGCGTGTAGACTTCCCCGGCCAGCAGGCACAGCAGCGCGGTCTGGTAGCCCGACCCGGTGCCGACTTCCAGCACGCGCTCATGGCCTTTGAGGCGCAGCGCTTCCAGCATCAGCGCGATGACGTAAGGCTGCGAGGCGGACTGGTTCTCTGGCAGCGGCACGGTGCAGTCCTCGTAAGCCTGATAGCAGTAGGGCGCGGGCAGGAACTCATGACGCGGCACACAGCGCATAGCATTCAGGACACGTCTATCCCCGATGCCGCGTGACTCAATCTGGGTATTAATCAGGCGCTCGCGCAGGGTACGGAACGTGTCTTGGCTGTTCACGGGGGTTCTTTCCTCAAGGTAAAGTTCAATTTGTGTTATATTATTGTGATCCCACCTAGCGCCGACCTAAAAATTGTAAATTAATTTTTTGTCATTGAGCGGCTGACGGCATCTATGCCGTCCCTACATCGCGCATGTTTCTTAGGGTCACGCAACGGCGGATCCGTTCCATGACATACCATTTTGTAAATTCTCACCCATAGAAAAGGCCGTGCAATCCGGTTACAATGCGCCTATGCCAACACCTTTTACGCACCTTGCCATTGCTCAACGCCTGCTGGCCGACCCGGCGCTGCCGCCGAACGTCCGTGACCTGCTCCATGCCCAGCGCCCGGCCTTCCTGCTGGGCAGCGTGGCGGCGGATGCCCGTGTAAACAGCGGCTCGCAGCGCGCCGACACTCATTTTTACCGTTATGAAGCGGCCATTACCGAACATCCATGGCGCGTGATGCTGGCGCAGCACCCGGTACTGCAACAAGCGAAAGACGCGGCACAGATGGCTTTTCTGGCCGGGTATGTGGGGCATCTGGCGGTGGATGAATACTGGTCGGTCAACATGCTGCCGCACTTCCACAACCGCGCGTGGGGAACGCGCGACTTCCGTTATTTCATGCTGCACATCCTGCTGATTTACATGGATGAACGTGATCTGGCGCTGCTGGGCGACTGGCAGGCCGCCGCGTTAAGCAGCGCCCGGCCTGATGGCTGGCTGCCGTTTATGCCCGATGCCAAGCTGCGCGACTGGCGCGACTTCATCGCCGGACAGATCACGCCCGGCAGCGAGAGCCGCACCTTGCAGATTTTCGGCGCGCGCATCCATAGAACGCCGGGGGAATTTCGCGCGGTGCTGGACGAGCCAAAGCAGATGCAGACGAACCTGTGGCAGCATATCGCGCCGGAGGAATTGGCGCGGATTGAGCAGGCGATGTACGCCTTCGCGCGGGATCAGTTGGCAGAATACGTGGCGGAATACTGGCGTTAGGTCCCTGTCACGGACGCGAGCTATCGCTTGCGTCTGCCATCAGCATCCAGGCGTAGGGGCGGGTTTGAAACCCGCCCGTGAAACACCTTACCCGTCTGGCCTGCGGGGGGTCACAGACCCTCCCCTACGCAATATGTGGCGCTGCTGTGCTAACGACGCACACGATGTATCACATCCCTACACCCAAAACGTCAACCCCACCTAGCTTACCGCTGCCGGCTGCGGCGAGTAGTGCTGCTCAAGCGCTGCCCGCGCCTGCCTGAGCGACTCGGCAAAGTGAATGTTCGACACCGCGCGGCGGTTCATGGGCGCGAGCGTGTTGTAGATCGTGCGTACCGCCGCATTCGCGCCAACGATATACAGCGGCCCGGTGCCGTGATCGCCCATGCGGGCGATCTGCCGCGCGTTGTCCAGATTCTCGCTGGTGAACAGCGACCCGCCGGGCAGGTGGTGGCTGCGGCGCAGGTCAATAATCGCGGCGATTTCCGTCTCCGCCCGCTCGGTGACTTTTCGCACTTTGTCGAGCATGGCGAACAGTTCGTCCCACTGCCACTGTCCCTCAAATTCGCACAGCATCACCGTTTGCGCGTCGTTATCCCAGTAAAGTTCGATAGGCATGGTTTTCGTTTAGCCTTTAGTGATTAGCTGTCAGGTATCAGGTTTTGAGGGTTAGCATAGGGAATCAAGATAACGGCAGCTTCAATGGGGGATTAAGGTCTGTTAAATCGGGCAGGTATGCGCGCAGAGTTTGCGCTATGATGAAGGGCAGACGAAGACAGAGGATGCTGATGTCCCCCAAAACACGACTTTACGGCCTGCTGCTGGCCTGTTTGCTGCTGGTCGCGCCGGTGATGGCAGAACCCACGCCGGAAAACGCGACCATCACCGCTTTGGAAACCGTGATCGTCCCCACCCGCGACCGGGTAGACCTGGCGCGGCGGGTGCTGGGCGTGCGCGAGATTTCACCGCCGCCGACATCCCCGCCCACGTGGGATATTGGCGACCGCAAAACCTTCTGGGCCACCAACTCGGCGGCCAACCACACCTTTCAGGTCGAAGCGACGCTGCGCGCGGCAGGCGAACACATCTATTTCTGGGTCGAGGCGGGGGTAGAGATAGACAAAGCCACGCTGCAAGAGATGGCGCGGCTGTTTGACAGCGAGGTTTACGAGACCACGCGGGCGTTATGGGGCAGCGAGGATGTGCCGGGCGTGGATGGCGACCCGCGCGTTTATGGCCTGTTCGCTTATGGCATGGGGCCGAGTGTCGCCGCGTATTTCTCCAACGCCAACACACACCCGCGAGAAGTGGTCGCCACCAGCAACGAGCATGAGATGTTCTTCTTCAACCTCGACACGCTGGGGACGATCTTTAACGCGCGGGAGATTACGGGCATCGTGGCGCACGAGTTCCAGCACATGATCCGCGCGCATCAGGACAACAACGAGGCCACGTGGGTAGACGAAGGCTTTGCCAAGTTCACCGAACTCTACACGGGCTACGGTTACGGCACGCTGGGGTCGGCCTACAGCTTCCTCAGCGCGCCGCAGACACAGCTCAACACATGGGCAGAGGACGGCCCGCGCCAGCCGCATTACGGCGCGGCCATGCTGTTTATCACCTACTTCTACCAGCGCTACGGCGAGGACGCGCTGCGCGCGCTGAGCATGGAGCAGGCTGACGGGCTGGAAGGCTTTCACCGTGTGCTGGCCGCGCTGGACGAGCCGGACGTGAACGAGTTCTTCGCAGATTGGGTGCTGGCGAACTTCCTGCAAGCGCCAGCGCTGGAAGATGGGCGCTACGGCTATTCACTGCTCCCCGGCCTGAGCAGCGCCACGCCGGAAGCGGTCATCACGCAGTACCCGCATCTGCGCGTGGACGAGGCCAACCAGTACGCGGCGGATTATCTGGTGCTGACCAACCTGAACGGCGTACAGGCGCTCAACCTGACGCTGGCGGTGCCGGACAGTGTGCCGCTGGTGCCAGCGCAGGCGTACAGCGGGCGCTGGATGTGGTACAGCCACCGTCAGGACGAGAGCGACACCATGCTGACGCGCGCCTTTGACCTGCGCGGGGCAGCGCGCGCCACGCTGCGCTACCGCCTGTGGTATCACATCGAACACCTGTGGGATTACGGTTACGTGATGGTCAGCGCGGACGGCGGCGAAAGCTGGACCCCGCTGGCGACCGCGCACACCACCGCCGAAGACCCGCACGACAACGCTTATGGCCCCGGCTATACCGGGACAAGCGGCGGCTGGGTGGAAGAGGTGGTTTCGCTGGACGAATACGCCGGGCGTGAGATTCTGGTGCGCTTCGAGATGATTACCGACGAGGCGGTGAACCAGCCGGGCATGTTGATTGACGATGTGAGCATTGAGGAAATCGGTTACTTCAGCGATTTCGAGGCCGACGATGGCGGCTGGCAGGCGGCGGGCTGGCTGCGTACCGACAACGTGCTGCCGCAGCAGGCATGGGTACAGGCGGTGCAGCAGATGGGCGACGAGGCGCAGATCACGCGCTGGCTTGCGCCCGCCGATGGCGCGTGGACGCTGCCCCTCACGCCGGGGGTGGAGCAGGTGCTGCTGGCGATCTCGCCCTTCGCGCCTGTCACCACCGTGCCGATGCCCTACACGTTACAGGTGGCGGTGACACCATAAAGGCGACCGTACTGGCCGCCTCTGTGCAGTGTGCGGGTCACGCTTAACCCAGTTCGTCAGGGGCAGGGGCGGCTTGTGGCGCGTCCGGGCTGGCGCTGTCTGCCCCGTTGCGCGCGGCTTCGGTGTGTCCCCCGGCAGGAAGCTGTTCCGCCGGGCGGTTGGGGAGCGTCGGGCGGCGCGTGTAGTTGTCCGACGCTTGCAGAATGGCGCGCATCTTGCCCATCTTCTCCTCGTCAATCATGCCTTCATCATCAAGGATGGTCAGGCCAAACTCATTGGCGAAGCGCTCAACCGCGTCCACATTGGCCCCGGCGCGGTCTTCTCCCTGCCCTGCCGCCACCTGCCCCCACTGCTGCGCCTCTTTCTCGAAAACGGCCTCAGCGCTGCGGACAAGTTCCGGGTACACGGTAAAGGCGGTGAAGGCTTCCAGATCATCCTGATCGGGCAGCACCAGCATGGCTTCTTCCAGCCCAAGCACGGTGTCCTGATAGATCGAAGTCTGCTTGTCCCACTGGTAGAGCGAACGGAACGAGGTAATGAGCGCCGCAACAGGCGGCAGCAGCGCGGTCAGCAGCGGCAGCAGCGTGCTGTCGGAGATCGCGCCGCCCATCGCCAGCACGGACGAGATCGCCATCACCCACGCGGCGGCCTTGAACATCGTGCCGTCGTTATAGTCGTTCTCCGTCATGCGCGACTGGTACCAGTTCATCTGGTAGCGCAGCCGCTTGTCCAGATAAATGCGCGTGAGGACTTCGGCGGTGGGCGCGTCCAGATTGGCACGCCGGGGCAGCCTGGATGGGGTCATTTCCTCGACCTGTGCTTCCAGCACCTCCGGGGGCGCGGGCGCAGGGGCAGGCGCGGGGGCGGGGTGAACGGTATTAGCCATGATCCAGTTCCTTTCGGCGAATTTCCAGCACGCGGCGGCGCAGCACGTCTACCCGGTCGTCCTTGTCAAACGGCTCCAGATGTGAGAGGTACTTGTAGTAAGTCATCCGCAGTTCTTCGGTGAGGCGGCGGTAATTGTTCCACTTCTTGCGCGGCTCGCCATGATTGGTCATCGTGGCCGAGTAGGTGGTGAGCAGGCTGATAACCAGCGTCACCCACCCCATTACCCCGGCGATGGTACGGCCTGCGTCGAAGACTTCCTGATCAATGTCTGCCAGCGCGATAATCTGCTCACGCTGAAGCGGCGTGATCGAATCCAGATTGACGCGGATCAACTGGTCGCCGGCAGTCGCTCCCTCCGGCGCGTTGGGGTCTGCCGTCGCCGCGATCTCCGGCGGGACAACCCCGATGACCTGCTCGTAGACGGACGCGGGAATGTAGACTTCCGGCGTGGTTGGCCCGGTCTGGAAGTAGGCGGTAATCACCGCCGCGACAGTGGTGAGGAACGCGCCGATGATGAACACCCACTGGTAAAAGTAAAAGTTATTCTGGAAGTGTTTGGCCTTCTGGTTAAAGTCCCAGAAAGCGGGCATGAGGTGTTCCTCAACCTCTTTCAGGTCGCGCATAATCAGCGGATATTGAGAGAGGTCGTCGTCCTTCCAGTTCTCGACGGTGACAAACCCCTCCCATTCCAGCATCTGCTGGTATTGTTCCTCGCTGGCCGGTCGCTGCCAGTGTTTGGGGATTTCTTTGAAGGGGTGACGCTTAAAGAAGAAAAGACCCGGCAGCTTGCGGATAAATTCCATGTTGCCGAACGAGAGTCGACTCCTGCGGGTGGTGCTGGTCGCGGCCATAAAAATGTGTCCCGTAATTTATTCCCAGAGATTTAAATGCAAGAAGCGGACAATTTGTTGACAAAATGCCCGTAAAAGGCATTAACCATTATAGCGCAACAAATGACCTTCATACGTAAGGATTACAATTTCTAAACCTGTTGGTCAACATAAGCCCCGACTGTGTTGATGGACTTGCCCAGGCGAAAGGTTTTCGCGTCCTCGATCACGCGCGGGCAAAGCTGCGTTTCAAGGTCGAGAAAAATCTCTTCGGCGCGGTCGTAGGTTTCGTGGCGTATATCAGGATGTTGCAGCACAAAGGCCAGAAGGTTGACCCCTTCCTGCGTCAGGCCGCGCTGAAGCCACTGGATGGCGATATTCAGCATCGCCTCCAGCGCGTCGCCGTTGGCCTCGATGACCAGCGCGGCTTTCAGGGCGATACGGTAGTCTTTTTCTGCAAATTCGTGTTCTGGCATGGTACCTCATGCGGCATATTGTGCTGATTAACGATCAACCGGGCTGCTCATCATACAGGGAATGGCTTGTGAATATTATCTGGAAAATTCAAGCGAAAATCAAACCTGCTGTAACTTTTGCAAGCGCATAAGCCTGCGTTATGCTAGAATGACTTTGGTACTGATGTACTTTTTTCAGGATACAGGATGATCGGGACGCGGCTTGGCCCCTACGAACTGGTTGAAGAAATCGGCAAGGGTGGCATGGCGACTGTCTATCGGGCGTACCAACCGGGGATGGATCGCTTTGTCGCGGTAAAAGTCATCCACCGTTCGGTGGCTGCTGACGTTGCCGCGCTTGAACGCTTCCAGCGCGAGGCGAAGCTGGTCACGCGGCTGGAACACCCGCACGTCCTGCCGATTTACGACTACAACGCGCTGCACACCCCGCCCTACATCGTCATGCGCTACATGGAAAGCGGGACGCTGAAGGATGTGCTGGAGGAGACGAACCTGCCGCTGAGCGAGGTGGCGTATATGATGCGCCAGGTGGCCTCGGCGCTGGATTACGCGCACCGTCAGGGGGTGGTTCACCGCGACATCAAGCCGTCGAACCTGATGATTGACCAGGACGGCAACGCCTTCCTGACCGATTTCGGCGTGGCGCGGCTGATGGGCAAGAACGACCAGAGCCTGACGCTGACCGGCTTCACGGTTGGCACGCCGGGGTATATGTCGCCAGAGCAGGGCGTGGGCGCGGATACGGTGGATCATCGCACCGATATTTACGCGCTGGGCGTGATGCTGTTCGAGATGGTGACGGGCAACATGCCGTTTAATGCCGACACGCCGATGGCTGTCATCATGCAGCACATCAACAACCCGGTGCCGGACATCCGCCTGTTTAACGAGGAACTGTCGCCAGAACTGAACATCGTCATCAGCAAGGCGATGGCAAAACACCCCGACGACCGCTACCAGTCCGCCATCGAATTTGCCGACGCGCTGGTGGGGATGCTGGGAACATCGGTCATGAGCGCGCCGACCAACATGCGCCGCGCCGCGCAGAGCAGCGTCGAGCGCATCCGCCAGCACCGCGAGGCCAATCAGGAAGAAATCAACCGCACGCTGTCGCTCTTTGCCCAGCAGCGCGCGCAGGAAAACCCCTATACGACTCTTGTGCTGGATGAGCAGGGCGAGGCAATGCTGTACACGCCTTCCGGCAGCTTCCGCGCCGCGCCCACACCCACCCCGCCGACGACACAGGTAGAGCCGTTACCGAACCGCTGGCAGCCGCTGCTGTGGCTGGTGGCTGGCGCGCTGATCGTGGCGGTGGTGGGCGGCCTGACGCTGCTGCTGGTGCGCGACCCCGGCCCAACACCGCAGATGCTGACGCAGACGGCGGTGGTCGCGGTGCAGAGCGAAACGCCCGCCGCGCCGCTGGTTGAGGCGGTGCGGCTGGTGACAGTCCGTGACGGGCCGGGGTCGCTGTATCCGGCGCTGTCGCGGCTGGAGATCGGCCAGCGGCTGAACATCGTGGGCATCAGCGAGGACGGCGCGTGGTATCAGGTGACGCTCGAAAACGGCGAGCTGGGCTGGATCACCTCTGCGCCATCATCCACCAAAGCGCTGGGCGCGGTGGACAGCGTGCCGATTGCCGCCGCGCCGACTGGCACCGTCACGCCGACAGACCTGCCCACGCGCACGCCCACCGCGACCGCGACCGCGACCCCTTCCACGCCTGTAGTGCGGATGAGCCGCCTGCTGACGGTGCGCGGCGGCCCCGGTTCGCATTATCCTTCGATTGGCGAACTGGAAGTGGATGAGCAGTTCGATCTGGTGGGCATCAGCGAAGATGGCGCGTGGCTGCAAGTGCTGCTGTCGGATGGGTCGCGCGGGTGGCTCACCAACTCGTCGTCGCTCATCAGCATTTACGGCGCGCTGGCTATCGTGCCGATCGCCGCCGCGCCGACCAACACACCGTCGGAGACACCGACCAACACGCCGACCAGCACGGCCACGCCAACGGCCACGCAGACACCGACCGATACGCCGACCAGCACAGCCACCGCGACCTTTACGCCGACCGACACGCCGACATCCACCGCGACACCGACCAGCACCGCCACGCCAACGGCGACGATCACGCTGACCCCGACGATGACCGAAACGCCGCCGCCAACCGACGCGGTGAGCTTCGCCATCAGCCCCACGCCGAGCCTGACAGCGACGGCGACACAGCCGCCCACCGCGACCTACACGCCATCCAACACGCCGACCAGCACGGCCACGCCAACGGCCACCCAGACACCGACCGACACGCCGACCAGTACGGCCACCGCGACCTTTACGCCGACCGACACGCCGACCGCGACCATCACGCCCAGTGCGACGGCGACGCTCACGCCGACAGCGACGGAAACGCCGCTGCCCTCGCCCACGCCGCTGCCGCAGGGCCGCCTGCCCTACATCGCCGACTTTGAAGACCCGGACGACATCCGCAACTGGCAGCTCTCGCCAGAGGCGTGGCAGATCGTCAGCGAGAACAACCAGCAGATTCTGGTGGGCAGTGGCCGCACGGACCAGCTTCTCGTCATGCTGGGGCAGATCGAGCCGGAGTGGGCGTTTGGCTCGATTGACAATCTGGTGATTGACTTCCGCGTGAACCTGGGCGAAGACCCGAACAGCGGCGGGCGCATTATCTTCAAGGCCAGCCCGACCGGTTATAACGCGCTCGACATCCTGCAAAATTCGCTGGTGCTGCGGCGCAACGCTGAAATCCCGATGTTTTACGACCGCCTTAGCGAGCGCAACCTACGCACGGTGCTGATGGATATCGGCGGTGACATGTGGTACAACATCCGCATCTGGGTGCAGGGGCGCGGCATCGCGGTTTACGTGGATGACGCGATGGTGATCTCGATTGAAGATTTCATCGAGCCGCGCCTGCCCGCCGGGGAAATCCTGCTGCAGATCGTGCAGAACTTCACGGCGGTGCGCTTCGACGACTTCCTCATCCAGCAGCCAGAAGCCGCCAGCAACCGCTTTAACGAAAGCACCGTGCCGCCCACGTGGGTCATCACCAGCGAGTCGCAGCCCTCCATCCGCACCGAAGGCAGCGACAGCGGCTACCTCTACCTGCCGAGCAATACCAGTGTCGCGCCACAGATGCAGCCGCTGCGCGACATCAACATGAGCTGCCGCTTCTGGGTGGAGTTCGGCGGCTACGACATGCGCCTGCGCTATGGCAGCCAGGGCGGCATGATCTTCCGCTACGAGCGCGGCGACCTCAACATCCTGCACGTGGATGCCCAGGACAACGTGATCCAGCGGTTTGAAGTGCCGTTCTTCCACAACTACAACCGCTGGGACTCGGTCAACCTGTCGTTTACCGGGGATCGCCTGCAACTGTACCGCGATGGCCGCCTGTACTTCGACCGCCTGATCGAGAACGCGCCCGGCGCGGGCATCATCACCTTTGAGACGGGCGCTGATGAACTGCTGCGGATTGACGACTGCCTGATTACCGAGGCCGCCGCGCCGATTAACGAAGCCGTTCGCCTGACTTACGCGCTGGTGGATGAGATTAACGCACGCGACCTGCTGCTGGAATACAGTGACCTGATTGACAACTTCACCAACGACGTGATTACAAGCCGCTGGTGGGTGGGGCGGCTGGACGCGCCGGGCGAGTTTATCGAAGACCCGCTGGCACCGACCAATCAGGAATACATGCGGCTGGCGAACAGCAGCGACGCGCCGCTGTACCGCATGATCCGGTCACAGGTGGGCGCGGGCATGTTCGGCGCGGGGACGGATGCGTTCACCTTCCGCGACTCGACCGACCTGTACACCACCGTCGAAATGCGCTTCCCGCCAGAGGCGACTGGCACGGGCTGGCTGGCGGTGCGTACCAGCGCCAGCGAAAACCACCTCAACGGCTACCGGCTGGCGCTGCGCCGCAACGACGACGGCACCACCGAAGTGCTGATTTACTCTGAGGAAAACGGTGAGCGCACGCTGCACTATGAAGGGCCGTTGAAGCAGGACGAAGACCAGAGCCAGCGTGAATGGCATAACCTGACGGTGATGACCTACCGCAACCAACTGACGTTCTTCGTCAACGGCGATTTTATCCTCGCGCTGAATGATACGGACATGCTCGGCGGCACTGTAGCGCTCGGTGTAGAGCCGGGCAGCACCGCCGACTTTGACACGCTCATCCTGCGCGATTCGACCCCGATTGACAGGCGTTAGGCGCGCTGACGCTTAGTCGCACAGCGGCTCGACCCGGTACTGGGCGCGCTGCGGGCAGGTCAGTTCGGGGATATAACGGTTCGCCCGCGCCCAACTGATGAGTTCTTCCGTACTGCGCGCCATGTGCCAGAGGCGCGCGGTATTGTCTTCCGCCCCGGTCAGGATGAAGTCACCCGCCGGGCTGAAGGCGACCGCAAGCACCCAGTTGGTGTGTCCGGTGAAGCGGCGGATTTCGTCGCCGCTGGCGACATCCCACAGGCGCACGCTCATGTCCGAACTGCCTGTGAGCGCGGTTGCGCCATCCGGGCTGAAGGCCGCGCCAAAGACCGCCCGCGTGTGGCCGACAAACTGGCGAAGCTGGCGGCCTGTCGCCACATCCCACAAACGCACCGTGCCATCCCATGAAGTCGTCAGCAGGGACGCGCCATCCGGGCTGAAAACAACAGCGTTGACGATTCCGGTATGGCCTTCCAGCCGCCGCACTTCCTCGCCCGTCGCCACATCCCACAGGCGCACGCTGTTATCGGACGAGGCCGAGGCCACCAGCGCCCCATCCGGGCTGAAGGTGGCGTAGTTGACATCGCCCGCGTGGCCGACAAACTGCTCGATCTCCTCACCTGTCGCCACATCCCACAGGCGCGCCGTTTTATCGCGCGAGGCCGAAAGCGCCTGCGTGCCATCGGGGCTGTAAACCACGCTGAATATGCGGTCGGTATGACCGTCGAAGGCGATACGCCCCGCACCGCTGGCGATGTCCCACTCGCGGATGGTGGTATCCCACGAGGCCGAGAGCAGGTGGTCGCCGTCCGGGCTGAAGGCGACGCTGTGAACGGTATCGGTGTGGCCTTCGAGGCGCTGGATTTCTTCGCCTGTGGACACGTCCCACAGGCGCACGCTGATGTCGCTCTGCCCACCGGGCGTGAGGTTGAACGGCCCGGAGCCGGTCGCCGCGATACGCCCATCCGGGCTGATGCCCACCGTCCATATCCAGTCGGTATGGCCTTCCAGTTGGCGTATTTCCGCCCGGTTACGCAGGTCCCACCACCACACGCTGCTGTCGGCGGCGAGGTCGTTGGCCGGGTCGGGGATGTTGTTGCCGATATTGCCCAGCCCGATCATGATGTAATCCTCGCCGGGGGCGAAGTCCACGCTCAGGACGCGCTCGCCAAACCCCGCGAAGCGCTGCATCTCCATCCCGGTGCCGACGTTCCACAGGCGCACCGTGCCATCCCACGAAGCCGAGAGGATGCGTTCGCCGTCGGCGCTGAACTGCACATCGCTGATGATGTCGGTGCCGACACCGTAAAAGCGCTGCGCCAGTTCGCCCGTTTCAATGTTCCAGAGCTGCATGATGCCGTCTTCGGTCGAGTTCCATGTGCCGGAGAGGATGTACTGGCCGTCCGGGCTGTAGTCAATCGCCCGCACAAAGCCGGAGTTCGGCTGAAAGCGCTCTATTTCGTCGCCTGTTTCCAGATTCCACACGCGAATCGAGCGATCGCGTTCTTCGGGCGGATGATCCGCCCCGGCGGTCACGTCTGCCGAACTGGACGCGGCGAACGCGCCATCCGGGCTGAAGGCCACGCGCAGGATCGCGCCCGGTGTCTCGATCTGCCGCAGTTCCTCGCCGCTTTCCACATCCCACAGGCGCACGGTTCGATCGTGCGAGCCGGAAAGTACGCGCGTCCCGTCCGCGCTGAAGCGGACATCGCTGACAATCCCCTCGTGGCCTTCAAAGCGCAGAAGCGCCGTGTTGTCCGCGACATCCCACAGGATGATGCTGCCATCGAACATGCCGCTGATGGCGCGTGTCCCGTCGGCGTTGAGGTCAACACTGTGCGGGATGCCGCCGTCCAGATCGAAGGCGCGCAGTTGTTCGCCGCTGGTCATGTCCCACAGCAGCAGTTGACCGTCCGCCCCGGCAGACAGGCCGATTTCGCCGTTGGTCGCCACGTCCAGCACCGAGCCGTTATGCCCGGTCAGGCGGTAGCGCGCGCCGGGGCCATAAGCCGCCAGCGCCAGCGTCTGCTGTGTCTCGGCAGAGGGGGGCTGGTAGGCGTTGTACGATTCAATCGCCAGCGCCAGCGCCAGCGTCGGATTGTTCTGTGCCAGCACATTACGCGCGTTGGCATCCAGCGCCAGACTGCGCGCTTCCGCCGCGCTGCGTTCGGCATTGGCCGCGTTGACTTCGGCATTGGCGCGGGCGGTAGCGGCGAGGTTGGCGTTTAGTTCGGCCTGATTGCCGTTCCACATGGCGACCGAGGCCAGCCCGACAGCCAGCAGCGCGGCCACCGCCATCACCACCACCAGCAGGCGCAGCCGCGCGCGTGAGCGCTCCTCGAGCGAGCGTTCGTAAGCCACGCGCTCGGCTTCCTGCGTTTCACGCTTGCGGCGCTCGGCGATGCTCTGCTGCAAATAATCGCTTTCTTCCTGGCTCAGCACCAGCCGGGTGTCGTGCTGCCAGCTTTCAAACTGCTCCAGCCGTGTTCCGGTGAGCAGATAACTGGGGTCGCGCCCGGCGTTCAGCCAGTCCGCCGCCGCGCTGCTGAGGCGGCGCTGTGTCAGCAAGTCCTCGCGGCTTTCCGCCAGCCACTCACGAAGCTGCCCCCATTCCCGAATGAGCGCTTCGTGCGCCACTTCGATGGTTGGCTCGCGCGTGAGCGGGTCATGGTCGAAGGTGAGCAGGCGCGAACGGTCGAAGGCGGCGATGACCCCCTCCATCGCCGGGTCAATCGAGGTGGCTTCGCTGTGGAGGATGCGCCGCCGTGTGTCGTTGCCGCCGCTTTCGCCGGGCGTGACCAGCCGCAGGAACAACTGCCGCGCCAGTTCCCGCTGATGCTCGTCAAGCGCATTGTACTGCTCGTCGGCCTGCCGCGCCAGCGCCCCCAGCGCCCCGCCGATGCTGTGATAGGCATCCAGCGTCAGCACCCGGCCTTCCCGCCGCTCGAACAATTCCGTCAGCGCGTACTGCATCAGCGGCAGCGCGCCCGGCTCCTTGCTCACGTCGGCGGTGATCTGCTGCACCAGCCCCGGCTCCAGCACCGCGCCCACGCGCTCCGCCGGGCCGACGATGGCGCGTTCCAGTTCCTCGCTGGTCATGGGCAGCACGACTTCGTTCGCCCGCCGGACGAGATCGCCAAAAGCGGGGTACAGCAGCGGCTGGTCATAAAAGTCGGCGCGCAGGGTGATGACGACCCGCAGACGGCATTCCGGGTCGGTGGTGGCCTCGACCAGACTGTTGAGGAAATGCGCCACTTCGTCCTTGTCACGGGCGCGGGTAAAGACCTCCTCGAACTGGTCAATAAACAGGAAAACCTCGCTTTTGTTATCGGTCAGGATGCGCTTGCTGGCGCGCACCAGCCCACGCTCATCCTCTTTCAACTGTGCCAGCAGGCTGGGCGGCGGGTTGACCGCGATCCGCAGCAGCGCCGCTTCCAGTTCTTCCAGCGGGCGCGAACCGGGAACCATCTCCACGATGAACCAGCTTGACGACCCCGGCAGCGTGTCATTCCGCATTCGCGGGATCAGCCCGGCCTGCACAAGGCTGGATTTACCGCTGCCGCTGGGGCCGATGACCGCCAGAAAATGCTCACCGGGCTGCTGGCCGCGCAGACGTTCCAGCAGGCGGTTGATGAGCGCCTCGCGCCCGAAGAAATTGGCCGCGTCGGTTTCCTCAAATGCGTGCAGGCCCTTATACGGGTTATCAATGTCCAGTTCTTCCAGCAGCAGCGTGCGATCCAGCGCGTTTACGCTGGTGGGCGCGCTGTAGCTGTCCCGATCCATCAACAGCGCCTGACGAAAAGCCGCCGCCAGCGACAGCGCGGTTGGGTAGCGGTCGGTGGGGTTTTTGGCGGTCGCCCGCTGGATAACCTGCTCGATGCTGTCGGGAATATCGCTGCGGTGCTGGTTGAGCGGTGGCAGCGGGTCGTTGAGGTGCTTCATCAGCAGCGCGGTTACGCGCTCGTTGCTAAACGGATGCTCGCCCGTCAGCACCTCGTACAGCACCACGCCGAGGCTGTACACGTCCGACGAAGGGGTGACTTCCTCGCCCTTCACCTGCTCTGGCGAGAGGTAGGCGGGCGAGCCGACCACCATATCGGCCTGCGTCATGCCTGTATCGTTTTCGAGGTCTTTGGCGATGCCAAAGTCGGTAATGTAAGGGTTGCCTTCTTCATCCAGCAGGATGTTATCGGGCTTGACATCCCGGTGAATGACCCCGTGACGGTGCGCCGCCGCCAGCGCCCCGGCGATCTGGTCGAGTATCCGGCTGGCGGCTTCCAGGTCCAGCGGTTTATCTTTGGTCAGGGTACGCAGGCTGCCGCCGCGCAGGTAACGCATGACCAGATAGGCCCCATCAGCATCGCGCCAGTAATCGTACAGGGGGATGATGTGGGGGTGTTCCAACCGGGCGATCACCCGCGCCTCGACTTCAAAACGGCGGATAAAATCGGGATGGTTGGCGTATTGGGGCAGGATGATCTTGACGGCGACCTCGCGCCCGACCTGTGGCTGCTCTGCCCGGTACACCGCGCCAAACCCGCCTGTTCCCAGCCGTTCGCGCAGGTCGTAGCCTTTGATATTTCTTCCAGTAAAGTCGTCCATTAAAATTGCCATCTTGGGGGAGAAAAGATATTCGCCAACGATAATACCGTTACTCTATCACCTTCAACAAGAGACCATGCCATCAAAACAGTCCTTTGTCCAGCTACAGTCGTTAGAACTTGTTATAAAGCCCTTCACCGACGACTGTTGGCGAACATCGAGTTAGGTTGTTGAAATTTTGCATATATATCATAATAGTCGTAACAGGACAGGATTTACCATAAGATGCGCTACTTACTACTGATTGTTTTACTTGGCCTGCTGCTGAGCGCGCCCGCGCTGACGGCACAGGAAGCCGAAGAACCCGCCGAGCCAAACGCGGCGGAACTACTGGCGACGACGCAGGCGCTGGTTGCCACAACGGAAGCACGGTTGGACTCGCTGGAGAACACCGCCGCCAGCGTCGAAAGCGCGGCAGACCTCGCGTTTAACCTGCTGGGCCTGTTTGAAGCGATCGGATTTTTCGTCACCGTTGCGGCGGGCATCGCGGCGCTGTTTGGTATCCCCCGTTTTATCTCCGCGCAGAATGAACTGCAAGCGGCGCGTAAACTGTTTGAAGAGGAAATCGCCAGCTCGCGCGAGCGGCTGGAACGCGACACCGCCCAGAAGCAGGCCGAACTGAACCAACTGCGTACCGAACTGAAAGACTCGACCGGCAAGGCCACGCTGGCGCTGTCCTTCCTGCCGCTGGGGGATCGCCAGTATAAAGCGGGCGACTTCAAGGGCGCGATGGAGCTTTTCAAGCGCGCGCTGGAACTGGATCGCAACAACCCGATCATCCACTACCGCCTCGGTTATGTTTATACGCAGGCCGGACAGTTGGACGACGCGGAGCGCCACCTGAAGCTGGCGCTGGATATTGAGAAGGACTTCGCCCCGGCGCTGGCCGTGCTGGGCTACACCTACCGCCGCATGGCCGAGCGCATGGACGAAAGCCATGAGCGCGACATGCTGCAAAATCAGGCCGAGCAGTTGTTGCAGCGCGCGCTGGCGCTCTCGCCCCGGCTGGTGGACGACGACGGCGAATCGTGGTGGGGGTCGCTCGGTGGGCTGTACCGCCGCCGGGGGCAGATCGAGCAGGCGATCCGCGCCTACACGCAGGCGGGCGAGGTCACGCCCAACTCATCCTACGCCTTCAGCAATCTGGCGCTGCTGTACATGCAGCAGGGCAACCGCGACCGGATGATCGAAACCTATCGCAAGGTCGAGGAACTGGCGGTGGGCGAGGTACAGTCCGACCCGGACAACTACTGGGCCAATGCCGACCTGCTCACCTCGCGGCTGGCGTTGGGCAAGTATGAGGAAGCGCAGAAGGCGCTGCAAGCGCTGTTCGTGACCGCGCCGCTGGACTCGTCGTGGGCGCTGGACAGCCAGATGGACACCATGAACCGGCTGGCGCAGGCCCTAGAGCCGGAGAAGGCGACCATCGTGCGCGAGTTCATCGAACGCATCCGCCAGTTTGCCGAGGAAGCGCGGCGCAAGCACGAAGAAATCATCGAGAAGGAAACACAGACGCGCATCAAAACGGTGCAGGTCAGCGCCGACCCGGTAGGGGATTAAGCAGGTTATTTCATTTCACAACTTAAGGGGGTTTTATGTGGCGTGCGAGTCTGTTTCTGCTTGTCTGTTTCACATTATTTGTGCTGCCCCTTTCGGCTCAGGACGAGCCTGCTTCGCCAACCCCCACCCCGCTGCTCAATGAGCAGGAACTCATCGCACTAGCGACCCAAGTAGCGGAGAAT
>CAZJSU010000089.1:0-18656 GCA_964548765.1 uncultured Anaerolineaceae bacterium | reverse complement strand
CCGCCCCCGATGCATACCCCGCCCCACATATCACACACCGCAGTTCCGCAATCCCTGCCATTTTTTCCTTAAACCGCCAAGGCCCAGAGTTATAGAGATTTAACAGAGAACAATACGTTTAATGATGGTGTTGGCGAATTCATTTTCGTAGGGGCGAAGCGGTGCTTCGCCCAGGGCAAGTCACCGACTTGCCCCTACGGTTATGATTGTTTTATGCGTTAGCCAACAGCACCTTTAATGCCTTGTTTCAAAACAGGCACATTAAAGTTTATCAACAGCCCGACGTGATGCCCCGTCGCCTTTAAGTAGGATAACACCTGAGCGGTATGAATTGGCAGAATCGTCTCAACGGCTTTCAACTCAACCGCTAAGCGCTCATCCACCAGATATCTCCGCGTCTTGGCGGTTCAACTATTTCACCCCGGCACGATGCGTGTCCCGGCCTCGCCCCGCAGCGCGCGCGCCAGATTCGGCGGATCGGTAATCACCGCCTGCGGCCCACCCTGTCGCACAAACTCCACCACCGCCTCGACCTTCGGCAGCATACTCCCCCTGCCGAAATGCCCCTCCGCCATATAGCGCTGCGCCTCATCCAGCGTCATCTGGTCGAGGTTGACCTGCTGCGGCGTGTTGAAGTTCAGCGCCACCTGCGCCACGCCTGTTGAGATAACGAACAAGTCCGCCCGCAGCATCTGCGCCAGCAGACTGCTGGCGTGGTCTTTATCAATCACCGCATACGTGCCGTGCAGGCTGCCCTGCTCATCGCGCACGACGGGAATCCCGCCGCCGCCGCCCGTGATGACGATGTAATTGTTTAACATCAGCGCCTTGATCGCGTTAATCTCCTGCACCGCCAGCGGCTTGGGCGAGGCGACCATCCGCCGCCAGCCGCGCCCCGCATCCTCCATCACCCGCCAGCCTTCCGCCTCAGAGCGCCGCGCTTCTTCCTCGGTCATGAAGCCGCCGATCGGCTTGGACGGGTTCTGAAACGCCGGGTCGTTCGCATCCACCAGCATCTGCGTCACCACCGTTAGAATCGTCCGGTTGATGCCCAACAGCCGCAGCGCGTTATCGAGCGCCTGCTGGAGCATGTAGCCGATGCTCCCCTGCGTATCGGCCACGATCAAATCCAGCGGTACTTCATGCAGCCCTTCGGCCTTCGCCGCGATCTCCGCCCGCCGCAGGATATAGCCCACCTGTGGCCCGTTCCCGTGCGTGACCACCACGCTCCAGCCTTCCGCGATCATCTGCGCGATGTGGGCGCAGGTTTCGCACACCGCCTCCCACTGGTGTGCGACATCAGGGTGCGTAGGGTCCTGAATCAACGAGTTGCCGCCAATTGCGACCACCGCCAGTTTATTTACCATAATGTTTGAGCCTTTTGGGTGATGACGTTATGCGTGATGATAGCCTATCACGCCGTACAGGGGGCTAAAAATTATAACGCCACCCGCTCGAAATGCTCCACCGTTGGGAACGGGTCGTAAAAATGATGCAGCAAGCGCTTCCAGTCCTGATACTGCGGCGACTGGCGAAAGCCCACCGTGTGATCTTCCAGCGTCTCCCAGCGCACCAGCAACAGATACTTGCCGGGAGTCTCGATGCAGCGCTGTAACTCATGCCCCATGTACCCCGGCATGGACGCGATAATCGGCGAAGCCTGCCGGAACGCCGCCTCAAATTCCGCCTCTCGATCCGCAATTACTGGCAAAAACACCGCTTCCAGAATCATCCCCACCTTCTTTCTGCCCATATAAAAAACAGCCGCCAGCCTTCGACTGACGACTGTAGACTAATGACTGGTGACTTACCGCATCGTCAGCGCCATCGCCGCCTTCTGCACATGCAGGCGGTTCTCGGCTTCGTCATAAACCACGCTCTGCCGCCCGTCAATCACGTCATCCGTCACCTCGATATTGCGGTCAGCAGGCAGGCAGTGCATGTAAATCGCGTTTTCACTCGCCATGCCCATCCGCCGCGAGTCAGTGATCCAGTCCGTGTATTTCTTGCCAATCTTGGCCGACTCCTCGTTATCCTCCGTCGTCAGCCAACAGCCCCAGCTTTTCGGGTAGAGGATGTCCGCGTCCTGAAAGCCCGCGTCGAAATCATGCAGCACCTCGAACGAGCCGCCGCTGTGCCGGGTGTTTTCCTTCGCCTGCTCCACGATGTCCGGCATCAGCTTGTATTCTTCCGGGTGAGTCAACCGCACGTTCATGCCGAAGCGCGTCATCAGCAGCACGAGGCTTTGCGGCACGGAAATCGGCTTCTGATAGCTGGCGGCATACGCCCAGCTCACATTGATCGTCTTGCCGCGCAGGTCGCGCCCGAAGTTCTCCATGATCGTCATCAGGTCAGCGAGAATCTGGAACGGATGATACACGTCACACTGCATGTTCAGTACCGGCACGCGACTGGCCTCGGCCACCTCGCGGATGTACTGGTTGCCAAAGTTCCAGTCACACTGGCGGATGGCGATACCGTCCGTGTACCGCCCCAGAATCTCGCCGATCTCTTTGGCTGTGTCCCCGTGGCTGATCTGTGTCGTCTCGCTGTCAATGAACTGCGCGTGACCGCCCAACTGCGCCATGCCCGCCTCGAAGCTGGCGCGGGTGCGCGTGCTGGTGAAGAAGAACAGCATCGCCAGCACCTTATCGCGCAGCAGTGCGTGCGGCTCGCCCAGCGCCCGCTTGCGCTTCAAATCCCACGCCACATCCAGCAGCGTTTCAATCTCGTCTTTCGTCCATTCCTGGGTCGTAATCAGATCACGCCCGCGCAGGTCGGTCTGCATGAAATATCTCCCTGATGAAAAACAAATTCATGCGCGTAATTGTCCACCTTTTCCAGATGCGTGTAAAGATCACCAATTGGCATGGCGGGCGTTTTTAGCACCGGACGGCATGTATGCCGTCCCTACAAAACCGCTGTAGGGACGCGATACGTATTATGTAGGTGAGGGTCTGTGACCCCCGCAGGCCAGGCGGGGTGAGGGGCATCACACCCCCCGCATCATCTCGCGCACCGCCGTGATTTCATCTTCGTTGATCGTATGCCCCATGCCGGGATAGATGCGCTTGTCCACCGCCGCACCCATCGCGCCCAGCACCTCCGCCGACTCATGCACCCGCCCCACAGGGATGTGAAAGTCCACGTCGCTGCACCCCAGAAAAACCGGTGTGCCATCCAGCGAACCGGGATAATCAAACGTCATCCCCTCCGGCCCAATCAACCCGCCACTCAGCCCCGCCACGCCGCCATAACGCCGCGCATTCCGCGCCGCATACTCCAACGCCAGACACGCCCCCTGCGAGAAACCGAGCAGGATCACCTTCTCCGCCGGGATGCCCGCCTGCCCCAGATGCGCCAGCAGGTCGCCCACCACTTGCAGCGCCGAGGTCAGCCACGGCTCGTTGCTCTCAAGCGGCGCGATAAAGCGGTTGGGATACCACGTATTCCCCGCCGCGTTCGGCGCGAGGTAAGCAAAATCCGTCTGCCCGAACTCCGGCACGAGGCTGATGATGTCTTCCGCATCACTGCCGCGCCCATGCAGCAGGATCATCGCCGCCTTCGCTTCTTCCAGCAGCTTGCCCGTATGCAGCACAACCTGCCCTTGATGTAAATCGCTCATCGTGCGGCCTCCGGCTTGCGCCACGGCTCAACCTGCAAGGGGGTCAGGCTGTTCTCGATATGGCTGCGCTGATTCTCGATCCATGACGGCAGCATCAGCTTTTCGCCCAAATGCGCCACATCTTCATCCACCGCGAACCCCGGCCCCATCGTCGCCAGTTCGATGATATGGCCGTCCGGGTCCTGCGAGTAGATGCTCTTGAAGTACACCCGGTCACGCACAGGTGACACGCTGTAGCCCGCGCGCAGCAGCTTCTCGCGCCACTCTAGCTGTGCCTCATCGTCCGCCACCGCCAGCGCGAAGTGATGCGTCTGCCCGATGCCGATCTGCGCCCGCCGTGTCTCGCCCGGCTTGCGCTCGAAGTAAGTCACCAGCGTCCCCGGTCTGCCGCCTTCCACGCCCCAGTACCAGTGTGCCGAAGTGGGATCGTCAAAGTTCGAGGTCATCTTCACCCGCTGCATCCCTAAGATGTCATGATACAGCCTGTCCGTGCGCTGGATGTTCGCGCCAATCGCGCTGATGTGGTGCATCCCATGCAGCAGCGCCATGTCCGCCGTGATCTCCGGCACAGGCTCCGGCCACGTCTCCGCTGCGATGCGTGCCTCATCACGGTTGTTCACGATCATCTCGGTGGGTGGGTCGCGGTGTTCCCTGCCCAGCTTGTCCGCGTCCTCGTCCACCGCGAAGCCGGGGCCGCTGGTGGCGATTTCCAGAATCACCCCGTCCGGGTCTTTGAAGTAGATGGACTGGAAGTAATGCCTGTCCAGCGGGCCGCTAACGCTGATGCCCATATCCGTCAGCCGCCGCTTCCACTTCAGCAGGCCGTTAATGTCGGCCACGTTCAGCGCGAAGTGATGCGTCCCGCCGATGCCGGGTAAGCCCTTCGGCGCGTCCGGCCACTCGAAGAACGTGATGGCCGAGCCGGGGCTGCCTGTTTCGTCGCCAAAGTACAGGTGATAGCTGCCGGGATCATCAAAGTTCACCGTCTGCTTGACAAAGCGCTGGCCCAATACCTTTGTGTAGAAGTCCACCGTCCGCTGCGCGTTGGAACTCACCAGCGTAATGTGGTGTAAACCGAGGATGCTCA
Organism: uncultured Anaerolineaceae bacterium; assembly: GCA_964548765.1. Classification (GTDB taxonomy): domain Bacteria; phylum Chloroflexota; class Anaerolineae; order Aggregatilineales; family Phototrophicaceae; genus JAIOHN01. Next base: position 13,944 of record CAZJSU010000089.1, on the reverse strand, counting down.
TCTTGCCCTCCAGAACTATGGTCTATCTGACATTGTACGCCATAACCGGACTGTAGTCCGTTTAAGGTGTATCAGAACCTTCATCCATAAACGGCTTCAGGAAGGCCATCGCCGCCTCATGCTGCACGAACAGCGCCGTCCCCGCCACAGCCAGCGTCCCATCCTCCAGCCGTATCTCGCCCGCGCAGTACACCTTGCGCCCTTCCACTCGCTCTACCCGCCCGGTTACCAGCACCGTGCTGCCGCGCGGCACAGGCACCTTGTAGTCCAGCGTCATGCTGGCGGTCAGCCCTGGCACCCGCGCCTCAAACGCCGCCACCGTCATCGCTTCATCCAGCAGCGTCCCCAGAATACCGCCGTGAATGATGCCCGGCGGCCCGCCGTAATGATCGGGTAATGTGATCCGCGCGCTGGACGAACGATCTTCCAGCACGTGAAACGTCACCTTCAGGCCGCCCGGCCAATCACTGGCGAGAAAGGTCGAGCCGGGAAAGCGCGTCAGCTTTGCCCCTTTACGTCCTCCCGCCAAATCGTTTTCACTCATTGCTCATTGCTTCTTTTACCCAGCACTCGATGCTGTTCGTGAACGCATAAAACGATCATCTATCTCTGTAAACTCCGCGTCTCGGCGGTTCAATCATTTGACTGACGACTAGTGACTAATATCGCCACCTAACCGCGCGCCAACAATGCAGGCAGCAGGGCGTACCATGCCGTCGCCCGCACCACGTCGTCCAGCGGCACCTGATCTATGACCGTGTGCGCGTGTACTTCGTCGCCCGGCCCGAAGCCAATACTCGGAATGCCCGCCTTGCCCTGCCAGTAAATACCGTTGGTGCTGAAGTTCCATTTGTACGACGGCGGCATACTGCCCCAAAGCGCCTCGCCCGCCTGCTGCCCGGCCTGCACAAACGGGTGATCTTCGGCCATCGCCCACGCGGGATAAATCTTGTCCAGCGGGAACACGTAGCCGGTATAGCTCGGCTCGTCATACACCAGAATCGAGGCTTCCATATCGCTGCGATCCCCGATCAACGCCCGAATCCGTGCCAGTTCTTCCTCCGGGTCTTCGCCAAAGGTCAGGCGGCGGTCAATAAACGCGACGGCCTGATTCGGCACCGCGTTGATGCTCGGCGTGTCCACCTTCAGGTCGGTCACGGTGATGCGCCCGTTGCCCAGAAACGGGTCATCCTTAAACTGCGGTTCAAGCTGGCTGATCTGCTCAATAATCGGCAGCAGCTTGTAAATCGCGTTATCCCCCAGATGGTTTGCGGCGGCATGGGCGCTCCTGCCCTTAGCCACGACCTGCATCTCGACCCGGCCTTTCTGCCCCCGGTAGACCTGCATCTTCGTCGGCTCGCCGATCACGACGAAATCCGGGCGCAGCCCTTCCACCTCGACCAGCACATGCGGGGCGCTGCCGTCGTTCCATTCTTCCATGTTGCCGAAGTAATAACCGGTCACGCCGTCCAGCAGGCCCAGTTCCTTCGCCAGCGCCAGCCCGTAGATCATGCCCGGCGTGCTGCCCTTCTCGTCACACGCCCCGCGCGCGAAGAACACGCCGTCCTCAATCTTGCCCTCAAACGGGTCCCACTCCCATTCATCGGGATTACCGATGCCAACCGTGTCAATATGGCTGTCATACAGCAGCTTCACGGGGCCATCGCCAATACGCCCGACGATATTGCCCATACGATCCCACCAGACCTCATCAAAGCCCAGCTTCTTCATCTCGGCCTCGACGCGCTCTCCCACCTCACGTATCTGGCTGTCGTAACTGGGGATCGCGCACAGCTCGCGCAGAAAGGTGATAATGTCCTCGCGCTGTTCATCCACGCGGGCTTTAATGCGGTCAATCACTGCCTGCTCTACCATAACATCCTCTCTATACACCGTTAAACCACAGAGATGCAGCGCGAAGCACACTTCAGAATGGCTCGTTCCGTCCCTGTGACCATGAATGGTTTATTCTAATCCGTCGTATCGTGAGGCTGCAAAGTATCACCATGACCAACCTGTGCTTCATGCACAATCGTCCAGATGGCGGCGTTCTCATAACCGGGCTGCACGCGCTCTACATAGCTCATTTCACGATCGCTGAGCGCGACATACTGCGTGTTCGACCATTCCACGCGCCCCGGCAGCGCCTGCTCCGGCACTGTCGCGGCAAAGACGAACTCCAGCAGGTTACGCGGCGCGTCCTGCCATACCCCCACCCAGCACCATTGTGGGTTAAGGCGGCAGCTCTGGCGCACCAGTTCGCTCAGCTCATGCCAGGGGGCTTGCACGCCGGTGCAGGTCACGCGCGGCAGCACACGCCCGCGCTTGCCGGGCAGCGTCACCACGCGCTGGTGCGCCTTATCCCAGATCAGCCCGCTGACACGCACGTTAAAACGCGGGTAGCGCGGCTCTGGTCGGCCACGCAGGAGGTTGGTGATCCAGCGCCACGAAAGCCTGCGGCGAACGCGGCGCAGTTCGCGCGGGGACATTTCGATCACCTGTGGCAGTGGGCGCTGGTCGGCCAGCGCGTCAGCCACAAGGCCATGATTGAGCATCTTCGGCAGCACGTCGGGCGGGAAATACTGGTTCGCGTGGGCTTCGCTGGTGCGCTGGCGCAGTTCACCCCCCAGCGGCCATCCGGCAAACAGCACGTTCATGCGCTGCCAGCCCGCCCAGTAATACAGGTTCACCGGGCGCTCGACCTGCACAACCACGCCTGTCTCTTCGCGCACTTCACGGGCTGCCGCGTCGGCCAGCACCTCACCAGAATCCAGCCTGCCCCCCGGCAGATTCCATACGTTCAGGTCGCCGCGTTTGGAAAGCAGCACATGGCCGTGATCGTCCACGACCGCGCAGACCACGCCCAGCCGCAGGCTCATGGCTCACTCTCCGCGAAGCAGGCGTTGTGCGTGGGCGTTGTGCTGCTCAATCAGCACGGGCAAATCCACCGTCTGCAAGCGGCCTTCATGCACGACGACCCGCCCATGAATCACCGAGTAATCCACGCGCGGCGGCAGCGTCAGCAGCAGCGCGGCCAGCGGGTCATGCTGCGCCCCGGCGAAGCTGATCTGATGCAACCGGAAGGCGATAAAATCAGCGGCCATGCCGGGCGCGATCACGCCAATGTCATCCCGCCCCAGCACTCCCGCCCCGCCCAGTGTCGCCAGTTCCAGCGCCTGTCGTACAGGCATGGCGTTCGGGTTTTCGGTCACGCGCTGGAGCAGCATCGCCTGCCGCGCCTCGGCCAGCAGATGCCCGCTGTCGTTGGAGGCCGTGCCGTCCACGCCCAGCCCGACTTTCACCCGCGCGTCCAGCATCTTCCGCACAGGCGCGATGCCCGAAGCCAGCCGCATGTTGGAGCTTGGACAATGGCACACCCCGGTTCCCGTATGCGCGAACAGGTCAATCTCCGCGTCGTTCAGCTTGACACAGTGCGCGTGCCATACGTCATCACCCACCCAACCGACGTTCTCGACATATTCACCGGGGCGCTGGCCGAAGACTTCCAGCCCGTAAGTGATGTCCGTCTCGTTTTCGGCCAGATGCGTGTGCAGATGCACGCCATAACTGCGGGCCAGCGCTGCCGATTCGCGCATCAGGTCATGCGACACGGTGAACGGCGAACACGGCGCGACGACCACGCGCAGCATGGCATAACGCGCCGGATCATGATACTGCTCGATCACCCGGCGCGTATCGCGCAGGATGAACGCTTCGTCCTCGACCACGCGATCCGGCGGCAGGCCGCCCTTGCTCTCGCCCACGCTCATCGCGCCGCGCGCGGCATGGAAGCGCAGGCCGATCTCCTGCGCCGCGCGGATTTCGCCGTCAATGGTGCAGTCATTGGGGTAAATATACAGGTGGTCGCTGGACGTGGTGCAGCCAGAGAGCATCAGTTCGGCCATCGCCAGCCTGGCGGAAGTGTAAATCGCGTCCCCGGTCAGGTTCGCCCAGACAGGATAAAGCGTGGTCAGCCAGTCGAACAGTTCGTGATCCTGCGCGAAGCAGCGTGTCAGGCTCTGGAACATATGGTGATGCGTGTTCACCAGCCCTGGCAGCACGACATGATCGCGCAAATCCAGCACCGTGTCGGCGGTCTGCTGCGGCATCTCGTCCAGCGTGCCAACCGCCTCAATCACATGATCGCGCACGAAGATCGCCGCGTCGCGCAGTTCGCGGCGCTGGCCGTCCATCGTCGCCAGTGTATGGATGTTTTTGGCTAAAAGCGTGGACATAACCCTAATCTCGATCAACAGTCGAGAAAAGTGTAACCCGTCCCTGTCAATTAAAAAAGGAGGGGGCATCCCCCTCCCGTTGGCAGCGCTGACTACAGCGGCTAACGGCGGTGGCCGTTTACATGCCCGTTGAGCTGCGCGACAGCTTTCTGGTCGGTCAGCACATCGTCTACCAGCCCGTACTGTTTGGCCTGCTGCGCGTTGAAGAAGATGTCGCGGTCGGTATCGCGTTCGATGACCTCGCGCTCCTGTCCGGTATGGCGCACAAAAATGTCGTTGATCTCGTCCTTAAGCCGCTGGTACTCATGCACCATAATCGTCATGTCCGTCACCTGTCCCTGTGTCCCGCCGATGGGCTGGTGCATGTGAATGGTGGCGTGCGGCAGCGCGTAGCGCATCCCGCGTGTGCCAGCGACCAGAATGACCGTGCCAAAGCTGGCCGCCCGCCCCACCGCGTAAGTGCTGACGGGCGCGGACACCTGCTGCATGGCATCGTAAATGCCCAGCCCGGCATAGACCTCGCCCCCCGGCGAGTTGACATACAGGCGAATCGGCTTGCTGGAGTCCTCGCCATCCAGATAAAGCAACTGCGCGACGATCAGGTTGGCGCTCTGCTCGTTCACCGCTGTGCCGAGCATGATAATCCGCTCTTTCAACAGCAGCGAGAAAATATCATAGGCGCGTTCACCCCGGTTGCTCTGCTCGATGACCATCGGCACCACGCTGCCCACCAGCAGCGGCGGCACGTTATGCTCTGGTTCTTCCGTCTCAAATTTACCGAACATGCTGTAGATTCCTTTCATTACGCGACCACCCATAACGTTGTCGCCGGCAGCCACCCGGCTTCCCACTCCAGCGCCCACGCAACCCCGGACATCGCTTCCTCCAGCGTCATCATGGGCAGGTAGAACTCGCTTTCCTCAACCTCTACCCGCAGGCTGCTTACCGCGTCCACCAGCGCGCCATCGTTCAGCAGCGCCGTGTGTTCGCGCAGCAGGAAGGCGCTTTCGTGCTGCCACAGCGCCCGGGGGAAGACCGCGTCTACGGCGGTACGCACCCCGGCGTAATCCTGGCTCACCACGTATTCCACCGCGCGCAAGCCACGTGCCTGAAGCGCGCGCAGCAGCCGCGTCCACTCCACATCGCCCGCGTCCGACGTGATCTCATGCGCCAGAAATTCACGCTCGCCAGAATCCAGCACGCCCACCGCGACCAGCAGGCAGCGCCAGCGCTGACCATCACGAAACTGAAGCGCATCGAGGTAGAGACAGGTGTAAATATCGTCCACAGGCTGCTGCCGGAAATCCGCCACGCTGTCCTCAAGCTGCTGCCAGACTTCAGCGGCATCACCAGCGCTGAGGTGGCCGAGGCGCAGGTGATCCAGCAGCGCCTCTACCTGCGGCTGTTTCACACCCTGCGCGTAAGCGTTCAGCACGAAATTCGCCAGCGCGTCCTCCGCCCCGCGCAGAAAGTCGGGGTAATACGTCCCTTTACGCAGCTTGGGGATACGCAGCAGCACCTCGCCATACGCCGTCTGCCAGGGGCTTTCACGATAGCCGTTGCGGTAGGCACGGCGCGCGGCGCGGCGTTCATAACGCCCAGCATCGAGCGAATGATTGACCTCGACTTCCATCAGCACCTGCGCCAGCACGCTCAACGCGGCGGGCATGTAGCGCGGGTCAATCTTCAGGTGGCGTGTTTCCAGATAATCCAGCAGCGCTCTCGCCGCTTCTGTCGTGGTCATCCGGCAGTCCCTTTCCAGACACAACTTTCGTCAGTTGCTTCTTACGGCTTATAGCGTCTTTGCAAATTCAAAAATGAAGCGCTGTTCTACCTCACCCCTCCTGACCTTCGGCCATTCCTCCCCTCTCCACTCGTGGAGAGAGGAGGGGGTGAGGTTCAGCCCGCTCGCAACGCCACAAGGTCACACGTCAACACAGCCTAACCCTATTAAACAGGAGAACGTCTGCCGGATTCAACTTTTTACACCACTTTTCAGGACAATTTCTCGGCCTGCTGGCGGGCGGCCTTCATCGTATTGTGCAGCAGCATGGTAATGGTCATCGGCCCCACGCCACCCGGCACCTTGCTGATGGCACCAGCGACCGCGCGCGCGCTTTCAAACTCGACATCCCCCACCCAGCGATACCCCTTCTCCGCTGTCGGGTCATCAATGCGGTTGGTGCCGACATCAATCACCACCGCGCCGGGCTTCAGCCAGTCACCCTTGACGTACTCCGGCTGGCCGATTGCGGCGATGACGATATCGGCCTCGCGCACGATGGCGGGAATATCGCGGGTGCGGCTGTGGCAGACGGTGACGGTCGCATTGGCTTTGATGAGCATCAGCGCGACAGGCAGCCCGACGATGTTGCTGCGCCCCAGCACCACAGCGTTTGCCCCGGCGACCTGCGCGCCCGCTTCTTCCAGCAGCACCATGCAGCCCGTCGGCGTGGCGGGCGTAAACGTGGGCGTGCGGCCTTTCATGCCGAGCATCCCGATGTTGACCGGGTTGGTGCCGTCCACGTCCTTATCGAGGCTCACCATACGCAGCACCCGTTCCTCATCAATCTGCGGCGGCAGCGGAAGCTGGACGAGGATGCCGTGAATCTTCGGGTCGGCGTTCAGCGCGTGGACAGCTTCCTCCACCTCGGCCTGCGTGCTGCTGGAACTCATTTCGTGGGTCATGGACTCGATGCCGACCTTATCGCAGGCGCGGCGCTTCATCCGCACGTACTGTGCCGAGGCCGGGTCATCGCTCGCCAGCACCGCGCCCAAACCCGGCGCGTAACCATACTCCGCCTTGAACTGGGCGATCTCTTCGGTAAGCTGTGCCTGTATTCGTCCGGCGATCTGTGTACCGTCTATAATTTTGGCTGTCATATTCGGGATGGCCTCCTGACCAGTGTGCTATTCTCTGCAACGTGACTTGTATTATAATCGGGGCGAGATGCCCGGCAGCACGTGTGCCGAAAAAAATTGTCAAAGCATTCAAACAACTCGCCGACAAAATTAAACTCACAATTTGGGATAGTAGAGTACCATTAAGTATAGGTAAAAAAGGCTCGTAAACCACCAATCCGCTTTGATTGGATGAGGGGGCAGTGATGGTGTCATTAAAGCAGTTTGGCAAAAAGCTCCGGCAGCACAGCCGTTCCGGTCAGGCGTTGATCGAATACGCTCTGCTGACCGTGATGATCGGCATCCTGTTTGGAGTCGCGCTGGCCGCTACCGGCCCGGCGATCGGCAATGTCTTCAGCAACACGGTTTATAACCTGCTAGGACAGGAACAGGCCGATATTGAAGACCTGGCAGCCAATCGTGGCGAAAGTGAATCCTTCTGGGCGACAGTCCAGTGGGTCGCGGAAAACCCACCGGTGGATGCCGCCGCGCCGACAAACCCGGTGCCGCCGCCCCCACCCTCCTCCACCCCCGGCCCGTCGCCAACCGCGAGTCCTGTCTCACCGAGTCCGACCGCGACGCTTCCTCCGACCCAGCCACCATCGCCCACGCCGCGCGACTTCGAACTTTATGCGCCGTGGCTGGATACGATTGATACCCCAGAGTGGTGGCGCGTGGACAGTTCAATCTGGATCGGCGGTGATGACTGGCTGGGCGCGTATTTCCCCAACCGCACCCTCAGCGGCTCGCCAGAATACGAGATTTATAACGGGGACATTGGCGGTGGCGAACATCAGTTTGGCATCAACTTTGACTGGCCTTCCGGCACTGGCCCCATTGAAGGCTGGCGCTCGGACGACTTCTCCATCCGCTTTACACGCCCGATTTATGTTCCCGGCAGCGACCCGCTGACCCTGCGCTTCACCACGCGCTCCGACGACGGCGTGCGGCTGTGGCTGAACTATGAAGATGGCTGCGCCGGTGTGAACAGCGGCGGCAGCACAACAGGCTCTGGCAGGACGTATGATGATGGCTGTCTGATTATTGACAACTGGCGCGATCAAGGCACGACGGCTCACAGCGTCGTTCGCACGCTTGAACCCGGCTTCCACACCCTGCAGCTGGATTACTACGAGGCCACCGGCAGCGGCGGCGTAGGGCTGGCGATTGAAGCGCTGTCAAACAGAGCGGTGCTGGGCGATGCCACCATTCCCGAAGGCGGCGCGCCAGAGTGCGTGTGGTATCGCTCCGACACCACCCGCGCCAATTCGCTCAACTTCATCTGGGAAGAAGCGCCGTATCCCAGTGACTTCCCGGCCAATATGCGCTGCTATCTGGAACTGCGCGGTTCGGTGGATGTCAGCGCGCTGACCAGCCCCAAACTGATTTTCTGGGATGCGTGGGATTTGTCCGCTGGCTCCTCTGTCTGGGTAGAAGTCGCCGAGTATCATTCCGACCCCACCCAGCGCAACTGGCAGCGTATTGACCTGCACAGCGGCGGCACGGCGAATTACAACGTGACCCGGCAGACGATTGACCTGGCACCTTTGGCCGCCGCGTGGACAAGCAATAAGGTGGCGCTGCGCTTCGGTATGCAGAATACGGGCGGCGGTGGGAACCGTCGCTGGTTCGTGGACGATATCGAAATCCGCGATTTCGACAACTCCACGCGCTTCTTCGGCGTATGCTCTGGCACAGGCGCAACCCCCGACCAGCGTAAAGCCAACTGCGGCACCTATTGGGACCTCGACAGCCCTGTGCAGAAGAATGATTTCATCTTCTCCGGTCACTGGGATCTGACGGCTGATGCCGGCCAGACGGGTACCGGGTGGGATTCCAATGCCCAGGGTGGCAACTACTCCCCCAGCGAAGGCAGCCCGCGTGTGCATTATGTCGAATTCAACGGCTGGATAGACCTGCGCCCGCCGGCCATACCAGACGCAGAGGGGGACGATGGCCCGCCGCAGATTTCGTTCTATCATCGCTGGGACATCGAGCGCGGCGACTCGATCTCGCTGCAATGGACGCGCGACGCGCATGACCTGACACCGGACAACTGGCAGGACATCGAGGAATTTATCTCCGTGCCGACCAATGGCTCACGCCAGCAGCAGACCGACTTCCTTTTTGAAGAAGTGCTGCTCAACAGTATTCCGAATTTCGACACGCAGCCTTTCCGTATGCGCTTCGCCCTTAGCATCAATACCAGCCGCGAAGCAGGCGGATGGGACATTGACCAGATTTATCTGGAACGGGTAGGCCGCGAGCGCTTCACCGACTATCCCTTCTTCGACGATGCCGAAGAAGGCACGGGCAACTGGTTGATGGAAGGACGCTGGGGGCGCACGACCAGCAGCGGCCTGTACAACAGCGCGCACTCCTTTACCGACAGCCCTGATGGCAATTACCAGCATGGCAGTAATGCCTCGATGGAGCTGCGCTACGTCATTGACTTTAACAACGACACGCCGGAGAACAACCCGGAATACACCGACAACAACCCGGCAGGCGGCAACACGCAAACCGCGCCAGCCACCCGCCCGATGCTGACCTTCTGGCACTGGCGCGACCTACAGTCCAGCGATGACCTCATCGTGGAATGGTCGAAAGATCGTGGCAGCACATGGACGCAGATGTGGCGCTATCGCTACAACTCCTCCACACGCCGCCAGCTTGCCTGGGAACGAGTCGTGATTGACCTCAACTTCCTCGTACAGGGGACACTGGGCGCGGGCGACGAGTACGACGACGATACGTTGATCCGCTTCCGTCTGGATGCCCGCACGAACGGCTCGACAGCGGACGGTGTGTACATTGATAACATCGAAATCCGCGATTACAGCGAAACCGTGCATCGCCTGTGGGACCCCAGCGTCACTAACCCGGTGCCGGGCGACAACATCCGCTACATGGATGATATGGAAGGCAACTGGCAGCAGCGCTGGCACATCGGCGGTGACTGGACTGCAGTCACTTACGAGCAGCACAACAACCTGCGCAGTATGCACGAAAGCCCGGACAGCAATACCCGGCACCTGACCTATCAGGTACTGGAGATGGATCGCATCATTGACCTGAGCGGCACGACCGTCGCCAACCGCCCCACCCTCTACTGGTGGAATCGCTACTACGTGGGCAGCGGCGACGTGATCTCCGTAGAGATAGCCAGAGAAGACCCCGGTTATGTGCGGGCGGTTGGCGAGAACAACCATCAGCGCCAGACAGGTTGGGCAAGCTGGACAGAGGTGTGGAACCGCACCCAGAACCAGCGAGTGGACACATGGATCCGCGAACAGGTATCGCTCGACACCTACGTCGGCAGCCGCATCAAAATACGGTTCGTGTTCGATGCCTACAGCAGCAGCAGCAACCGTTACGGCTGGTACATTGACGAACTGCGTATCGAACATCGCGTCCCCACGCCTATCGAACTGCCCTTCTACGACCCGGCGCAGAGCATGGCGAACTGGATCGGTGAAGGTCTGTGGGGCCTCGCGCCAGACCAGTGGCGTGGCTCTGGCGGCGGGCCAGCCGCGATGGGCAGCGCACCCTGGGAAGGCGTGTACTACGACTGCGAGCGCATCCTGGGTCGCTCCTGCAACAACTACAACGACTTTAACAACATCCTGTACGAGAACTACGGCGCAGGCACCTTCCGCCCGTACCAGGCCGGACGCGACCTGCAGGAATACGCGCTCGATGTCTACCACGACTTCCGCTCAACGGGCAGGCCGCCCGGTGGCAGCGGCGATAATACATGGTTCGATCACTTCGCCGCGCGCTGGGTACGCCCCATTACCGTGCAGGCAGGCGATTACACATTCATCGGCATCACCGATGACGGGGTACGCCTGAAGTGGGAGTGTGTGACCGCTGGCTGTACCGCGCCGCCCGGCTGGAACATCTTCAATCACTGGTTCTATCAGGGGCGCACGGTTTACACCCGAAGCGTAAACTTCGAGGCTGGCAGCTACCGTCTGGTGCTGGAGTGGTTCGAGGCGACGGGTGATGCCACGATCATCCTGTCGGCAGGGAAGAACAACTTCTCCTTCACCGACAGCCCGAAAGCAGGCAACGGCCCGGCCTTCCCGGTGGTGAACTCGATGCGCTACGGCAACTCCTCGCTCATCCTGCGCCGCCCGCTGCAGCTGACAGGCACGGTACGTCCGGTGCTGGAGTTCTTCACCCGTTATCGTCTGGGTGGCACGGGTCGCGTGGAAGTGACGTTCGACGGTGGCTTTAACTGGACATCGGCCAACCTCACTTCCGGCACAAGCGGCTTCACCTGCCCCGGCGGTGTAACCTGCAACGCAACCATCAGCGGGACATACTGGCCGTCGCTCGCCGCCGACTGGCAGCAGCGCCAGTTGAACCTGAGCAACTACGTGTCCTTCGGGCAGATCGGCCTGCGCTTCCGGCTGGAAACCAGTAGTAGTGTAAACGACGGCTGGTACATCACCGATGTTCAGGTAAACGCAGCGTCTATCGCGCCTTAACGGCGGGCAGACACCACAGGAAGTATGTACATAAAGGTGAGCCGGTTATTCTGGCTCACCTTTATCGTTTTCTATCCTATTCACAATAGATGTTCACCGCGCATCCTGTTAAACTTAGAATCATCCAGAATGCCGGCATTTGGAAGCGAGGAGTCTTACTTTGACGAACTCATCCGACAGACAAGGGCTGCTCTTCATCCTGGTTGGCCCGCCAGGTGTGGGCAAGAATGCCCTGATCAACGCTGTGCTGAATGAGACGGAAAACCTCCGCCAGCTTGCCACCGCTACCACCCGCCCCATGCGCCCAACCGAAGCCCCCGGGCGCGAACACCACTTTGTCAGCACCGAGCAGTTTCATAAGATGATAGACAATCATGAACTGCTGGAATGGCAGCAGGTACACCTTAACCTGTATGGCATCCCCCGGCAAACGGTTGAGGAAGCCATCGCCAGCGGGCAGGACCTGACCGCCGACATTGATGTGCTGGGAGCCACCTACATCCGTTCGCTTTATCCCGACAACGTGGTGCTGATCTTCATCAAACCACCTTCCACTGAAGCGCTTGAAAGCCGGATGCGCGCGCGCGGAGAGCCAAAAGACGAAATCGCCCAGCGCATGAAGCGCGTCATGATGGAGATGAATTACGCGCCGCTGTGCGATTATCAACTGGTCAACGATCACTTTGAACAGGCCGCCAACCGCCTGGAAGAGATTATCCAGTACGAGCGCCTGCAGCACGAAAAGAAGAATAACGGCTATCGCTCAAAGTTCCAGCATGTCGTCTCGGCCATCGGCCTGCGCGACGGGCAGGTGCTTTATTGCCCCACCCCGCCGCATTTTCCACAGGATGAGATCGCTGTCGGCGAATTGCCGCACAGCGCCGCCCTTCGTGTCATGCAGCAGGCAGGCATCACATTCGCCCAACTGATGACGGGGACAGAGGACAACCTCCCGCATCAGGGGTCGTTTATCCCCCCGGCCAGCATCAGTGTCGTCCCTGTGGATGACAGGCAGCAGATCATGTTTACGTATATCGTGCTGCTCAGCAGCGCCAGCCATATCCCGCCTGGCTGGACATGGCGATCGCCGGACGAAGCCGGGCTGCCGCAGGATATTCTGGAAGCGATGCAGCCCCAACCAGAACTCAGCTCCAGCAGTTAGCTACCGAGGTTTATCGTGACGACTTTAAAGGAAATCCAACTCAGCCAGGGCGCAGCGCTTGCGCCGGACAATATCCCCCTGCATTTTGGCAGCCAGCAGGCTGAATATCAGGCCGCTGTAACAGCGGCGGTGCTGCTTGACCGTTCTCATGAAGCCCGCCTTCAGCTTGAAGGCCAAAACCGTCTGGACATGCCGCATCGCATTTCCACCAACGACCTGATGAATATGGGCGCAGGGGAAGGCCGCCCGACAATCTTCACCAGCCCGCTTGCCCGTATCCTTGACCGGGTAGAGGTCTATAACATGGACGATGCGGCGCTGATGCTTGGCGAGCCGGGGCGCGGCACGCCGCTGGCTAACTACCTGCGGCGTAACATCTTTTTTGGCGACGACGTGCGCCTGACCGACCTCGCAGCGGCTTACCACCAGTTCGACCTGCACGGCCCACAGGCGGCCGCTGTCGCGCAGCGTTTTCTGCCCGCCAGCGCGGCGTTACCCCCCGGCCATGCCATGAAAGCGGTCACAGACGGTCAGGAAATCATCGTCGCGCGGCGCACACCCGTCGTTGACGAGCGCTGGACTCTGCTCGCCCCCGCCGACCACGCCGCCAGCGTCTGGCAGGGATTGGCGGAAAGCGGCGCGATGCCCGCCGGGTCGCTGGTGTATAACGTGCTGCGGATACGCGCCGGGCTGCCCAGCGTCGGGCGTGAATTAAGCGAGGAATACATTCCGCTGGAAGTCGGCCTGTGGGATGAGGTCAGCTTTCGCAAAGGCTGTTACACCGGGCAGGAGATCATCGCGCGCATGGAAAGCCGCCAGCGCCTCGCCCGCACGCTGGTGACGCTGACCCTCGCTGAGCATGTCCCCGCCCCGGCGGAAGTTTATGCCGAGGGGAAGTCGGCAGGCCGCCTGACCAGCAGCGTCGTCGCGCCGGATGGCGAAATCTTCGCGCTGGCGGTGGTTAAAGCCGCGCTTGCCCAGCCGGGACAGGCGCTCACAGTGGGCGAGAACCGGGTTTCGGCGCAGATTAAGGCGCTGGCGGGCATCCAGCCCGAATACTTTGCCAGCCAGCAAGAGGGTTAACCAACGGCGCGTTCGCTACACTAATCCCCGAACTCCGGCGGCGGGCTGTCAAAGAACAGCGCCCACC
>CAZJSU010000088.1:0-19076 GCA_964548765.1 uncultured Anaerolineaceae bacterium | reverse complement strand
ATTGTATGAGGAATTAAGGTTTTGTAAACCCCTCAACTCTGGCATTTTATGGGGCGATAGGCCGCGCCAGCCGCTCTACCAGAAATGCTTCAAAGCGCGGCGCGTCCACCTCCAGCGCGACGCGGGCATTGGCCGGGTATTGCTCGGTGGGCAGGTGCATCAGCGTAGCGCCGTAGCTGTAGCGCCCGCTGGTTTCCACGTCCACATGCACGTCGGCCAGCGCCACCAGATCAGGCTGGATCACGGCAGCAACGGCCAGCGGGTCGTGCAGGTGTGTCCATCTGCGGCGGGCAAACGGTGGGTACACCTCCACCTGCCCGGCGACAGCGGCATGGAACGCGCTGCCGCCCGCATGGATGCGCGTGGTGTCTTCCGGGCGAATGCGTACACGGGTGGTCACATCCAGCGGAACAAGGGTCATTGGCGCGCCGGAGGTCATGACGACATGCGCGGCTTCGGCATCACAGATGATGTTATGCTCGGCATAAGGCAGATCAAGCCGCTGCCCACTGCGCGCCACACCGCCCATAATGGTCAGATGCGCGAGGTCATGCGCCAGTCGTGGCTCGCGCAGGAAGGCCATAGCGATATTGGTCAGTGGGCCGATGGCGATGATATGGATCGTGCCGGGATTTTCAGTGACCATCTGCACGAGGTAATCCACCGCGTTGCCCGGTGTCGCCGCCAGCGCGTCGTCTTCCGGCTCCAACAGGCCCACGCCTTCATGTCCCGCCCAGTAAATATCCCGCAGGCCCATCAGGGTGCGGCTCATCCCCGCGTACACAGGGACATCGGCGCGGCCATACAGGCGCAACACCTTACGCACCATGCGCGCGCGCAGGTCTACGTCACCGTAAACACAGGTCACGCCTTCAAGCTGAAGCTCCGGCGACTGCAAAATCAGCGCCAGAGCCAGTAAATCATCCACATCCGTGCCGATATCCGTATCGAGGATTACGCGCGTCGTCATGGCAGACAGGACTACAGCCAGTTTAAGGCGAAATGACTAGAAATCATCTTCGTCTTCGTAGTAGTCGTCTTCGTCCTCGTCATCATCGAAGTACAGATCGTCATCGTCGTCGTAGAGATCATCCTCTTCGTCGAGTTCTTCAATATCGTAGCCATCATCTTCAATCTCTTCTTCATCATCTTCAATGACCACGAAATCCTCTTCCTCGACAATCTCGGTGATATCTTCATCGAGGTCTTCAACATCGTCTTCGTCGAAATCTTCTTCATCCTCAAAGTCGAGGTCTTCCTCGTCTTCGAGTTCATCTTCCTCATCTTCAAAGTCAATGTCGTCGGCAAAATCGTAAAACTGATGGCGCATGGCTTTCACCCCCACGTTGCGCTGGCAAGACAGATAGTTTGGCGTTTGCGGGCGATATTTTAGCATGTCCTTTTTGTTTGTGAACAGCGAATTTAGCCCGTTGTTTCGTCAATTATACTCAGGAAATGTTGATGCAAACGGTCATCGTCCGTTAATTCTGGATGAAAAGCGGTTGCCAGCAAATGTCCCTGCTGTGCGGCGACGATCCGCCCATCATCCAGCGCGGATAATACCTCAACATCTGGCTCGGCCTTTGTGACCACTGGCGCGCGGATGAAGACCGCGTGGAACGGCTCGTCCCCGATGGCGGCGATGGGTAAATCCACCTCAAAGCTGTCTATCTGCCGCCCGAAAGCATTGCGGTTGACGTGAATATCCATCACGCCCAGAATTGGCTGGCGGTCAATGCCGATGTCCTTCGCCAGAAATATCATCCCGGCGCACGTTCCCCATGTCGGCTTCGACCGGGCGAACTCGCGCAGCGGCTCCACCAGCCCATACTCCACCGCCAGCTTACCGATGGTGGTGCTTTCGCCGCCGGGGATAATCAGGCCATCCAGCCCTTGCAGGTCAGCAGGCAGACGCACCTGACGCACCTCCGCGCCCAGTTTTTGCAGCTTTTTCTCATGTTCAATAAACGCGCCTTGCAGCGCCAGTACGCCGACTTTCATGCGTGAATGCGTCCTTTTGTATGGGAATGCGGGTATTCTTGCTTATCTTGGGGCAGAGTCAAGCGGGGGTCAAGTGGCCGGACAGACCATTATTCACGGCTCTGGATGACAGAGGGGTTACGCGCTGGCGTATTCCGTGTTCAGGCGCAGCGCAGCGTTGTAATCGGCCTCTGCCCGCTCTGGATGGCCGGCATCGGCATAGGCATTCGCACGATTGTTGTAGGTGGTGGCGTTCTCCGGGTCAAGCCGGAGCGCGTGGTTGTAATCGCTGATTGCGGCGTTCAGATTGCCCAGCGCTTTACTCGCCAGCCCACGATTGTTATAGGCAGCGGCACTGCGAGGATTATAGTAAATTGCCCGGTTATAATCGGTGAGGGCTTCATTCAGGTCGCCCTGTTCGGCGTAGAGCAGCCCGCGATTAACATAGGCATTGGTGACGCGCGGATCAAGTTCCAGCGCGTGGCTGTAGTCGGCAATCGCCCCCTCGACATCGCCCAACTGGTGCCGCGCCCAACCGCGATTGAGGTAGTGTGTAGGGTTGTGCGGATCAAGCGCAATCGCCCGGTCAGCATTGTGAATCAGGCCGGGCATATCGCCCCGGTGGGCGCGGGTGGTGCCACGCTGTACATAAGTGTCAATCAACATTCTGCGCCATAATGACCGTAGGTTTGAGCGTATGTTCATGCTGCACGGCTCCCTTCATAAAAAAAGTCCATAATGAAATCTTTTGGAGGTAATATTTACCTTTATTATAATGCATTTATAGAAAATAACTGAATAAATTTGATTAATCTTGTCTAATAATTAGCATGAACAGGGGTAGTTGACGATGGCGAAAATATGTTCTGGTATGAAGTTGTCAATACTTGGGGGCGCGGCCATGTTATCTACGGTCTTGCTGTAAGTGATATTGACGCAAGCGTGGATTTTTACGTGAAGGCGCTCGGCTTCACCTACGGTTGGAGCAACGATCATATCCGTAGGGGCAAGCGGTGACTTGCCCTAAGCGAAGCACCGCTTCGCCCCTACGAAAATACATTCGCCAACACCCTCTTTAAACTGAAAGACCCGGATGGCTATAGCTTAATGCTGGCGCAGCAGGTATCCAGCCCCTAAGCCACAATCTCCACAACCACGCCTTCCTCCGCCCAATCGTAAAGCAGTCTGGCATTCTCCGAACTGAGCAGGATGCAGCCATAGGTGACGCGCGTGCCAAGGTTGTTCGTCCAGAGAATCTGGCTGCCGCCGCGCGTCGGGAAGCCATGAAAGCCGTTGGTAAAGTCGTCGCCCGGCACAGGCCGGTACACCCCCATAAACCAGGGCATCTGTAAGTTCCAGCGCGAGGCGTAGGCATTCGGGTCATGCAGGATGATCTGGTAAACGCCCGGCCACGTGGGGCTGTCCTGAATACCTGTGCTGGATAGCCAGTCCCATTTCAACTGCCCGTTCTCGTACACGCGGGTGCGCTGTTCGCTCATGCTGACCACGATGCGCTTGTTAGGAACGGGCGGATAGTCCAGAAAGTTGTCCGGTGACGGAATCGTGATCGTCTGGCCGATAGTCAGGGCTTCACCGAGGCCGGGGTTGGCCTGCTGTATCCAGGGATACGGCACGCCATACGCCCACGCGATCCTGAGCAGCGTGTCGCCCGCCTGAATCGTGTGCTGGCGGTCGTGATGATACACGCGCACGGTCGCGTCCGTCACGCCGCGCGCCAGCGCATCCCGCATCGCTGCCAGCGCTTCGTCCGTGTTGATAAAACGCGCGTTCCCCAAAGCGGTGTTCTGCCGCGCCAGATAGGTGCTGAAGGACGCTTCGTTCAGCGCCAGCGCCAGCCCTGTACTGCTGGCCGGGTCAGCGGTCGCGGTCAGCCATTCACTCCACTCCTGCGGCGCGACACGCCATTCATCGGTGGTGTCTTCAATCGGGTCATAGGCGAAAATCCGCAGCGGGTTTGCCAGCAGCGCCCGCGCCTGCGCGATCATCGGCGTGGAGTCGCTGATCTGGGGCATGACACGCACCATCGGCAGCTCCATCGTGCCATCGGCCAGCGCTTCGGCCACATCCCCCCGCAGCAGGTCAACCATGCCTTCAACGTTGAGCGCCCGGCCATCCTGCGGCGGCGTGGGCAGCACGTCGCCGTTCACCAGTTCGATGCCGGCGTTGACTGGCGCGACCGCGAACTGTGGCGCAAGGTCGTTCAGGGCGCTGGCCGCCTGTGTCAGGTCAACTCGTATCACAGGCGCGACCTCAGCCCCGCCCAGCAGCGCGCGCAGGAGGTTGCCTTCGCCGCGCCCCTGTGCATAAGCCGCCTGCGCGGTGGCAGCGGCATCCAGCGTAATGCCCAGTGCCGCCGGGTTAAACGTCCATGTGCGTTCCCCATCGCGCAGCGTGATCGTGTCCCACGCGCTGGCAAGCGCTGCCTGTGCTGCCGCCTGTGACAGCCCGCCCAGGCTCACGCCCGCTGCGCTCACACGCGGCAGGATGCCGCTGTTATAGATCAGCCCCACGCCGAAAGTCACCACCAGACAGAGAGACGCGGCCATCATAAACACGCCCACCAGCGGCACGATCAGCCACCACTTGTTGAATTTACGCGCCGCCTGCCGGGTTGGCAGACGATGTCCCTGCGGCGCGTACTGGCGCGGCGGGGGGGCGGGTGGTACGGGCTGCTGGCGCACAACGGTGTACTGCTGCGGGCGCGGCGCGGGGTATGGAATCGAAGCCTGTTCGCGTGTCGGGCGGTACATCCGCACCGCGCGGTTCAGCATCGTTGGCTGGAGACGCTCTTCGGGCGTGGGTCGCCGCTGCATGAGTATCGGACGCTTTCTGAAACAACCGGACAGGACGCAGCATTTTGCGTAAAGCAGCAAGCGCTGAGTAAAACTCAGCACTCGGCGCTTTATCTCATTATAAGACAAACTTTCCCGTTATGATTCCGGCGTTTCACCCTCGTAGGGCAAGCGTAGCTCAGACGTGGAGTTTGGCGGAATGCAGGACGTGCAGCGCCAGCACCGCATACTCCATCCGCTCGAAGCCGTGCTGCGCCATCTGCCGCGCGCACACCCGCAGCAGGCGTTCTGCGGTAGGTTCGTAAGTGTCTGGCGGTAAAGCCTGAATAAACGCACTAAGCTGTTTCGCGCCTTCGTGCAGGTCTTCTCTGGCAAAGGTGTCTGCTGTGCTGACCAGCCCTTGCAGCATCTCGTGATCGCGCAGGTGTTTGAGCAGCCTGTGCTTCAGCGGCATAATCTCCTGCGAGGCCGCCGTGCCTGCGTCCTGCCGCATCTGCCGCAGCAGGCGGATGAAGTGGCCTTCATGGCCGATCATCCGCGCCAGTGACAGCGCCAGTTCCATGCGCGCGCCGTCGTTCTCAAGGCTGTCCAGGATGTCGAAGATGGTGTCTATCGCCTCCTGCGCCTGTAGATTGCCCAACGCCGAGCAGTAGGCCATCTGTAAGCCTTTGTCCGTCTCCTGCTGCAAGCGCTGGTGCAGTACCGGAATTATCTCGCGGTCATTCAGCGTCCCCAGCGACCGGGCGCAGTGTGCTTGCAGCGAGCGGTACTGTGAGTTGAGGCCAGCGCGCAGGGCGGGCAGAGCGTGTGCGTCGCCCATACGCCCTAACGCCCACGCCGCGATGACGCTGAGCGAGATTTCCGTGCCGTCAACGATATGGCTCAACGCTTCGATCAGGCGCGGGTTTGGCTTCGTGCGTGCGATGGCGATAATCGCCTCGAAGCGCACGTTAAAGCGCGGGTCGGCCAGCGCTTCCAGCAGTTCATCCACCGTCAGCGGGCTTTTCGCCTGACCCATGCGCTCGGTCATGGTCACGGTATGGCGCTCGTCGCGGGCGCGGTAGTAACGCATGATGGATTCCAGTGCGAACAGGGGGTTGCCCTGAATGAACATCCCGGCGAACTCCACCACGCCCAGCGTGCTGTCCCCGCGTACCCGGTGAAACATCATCAGGCTTAACAGCGGCAGAATCACGCCCGCGATCAGCAGCGGGGTAAACGGGTCAAGCGGGAAGAACAGCAGCTCACCAGAGAGGCCGCCAGATAAATCCAGCACCCGCCCGCCGATGACCTGACTCAGCCCGCCCAGAATGCCAATCGCCGCGTAATACACGGCCATGTACTGCGCCCGCTGTGCTGTCGGGACGACACTGACGAACAGCAGACGGCCAGAGCCGATCACCCATGCGATTCCCGATGCGCCCTGAAAAAAGGCAATAGTCAGCGCGGCAGGCAGGCTCAGGTCAGAGCCGCGCGGCATCAGCAGCCAGCCGATGGGCAGCAGCACCTTGAGCAGCACGCCTGTGAGCATCACCGGTTTGCTGCCGTAACGGTCTGCCGACCAGCCGAGGAAGTAGGTCGAAAGCAGCGCGCCCACCAGATTAGCGTTTTGCAGCAGCACCACGTTACTTTCGCTAAGGCCAACCTGCTGCTGCATGAACAGCGGCAGGAACGAGTACAGCGGGCCAGAGCCGAACGTCAGCAGCCCGAACCCGGCCAGATAAAACAATAAATTGCGATCCTTCGCCGCTTGCAGCAGATCGCGGTAGGTGATGCGCGGCGCGTCTTCGCCTTTGATGGCCGCGCCGCCGGGGACGTGCGTATAAAGCCAGATGCTGATAAAGCCTGCCACCGCACCCAGCGCGAACAGGAGCATAAAGCGATCTAACCCGGCGGACAGACCGAGTATAAAACTGGCCGCCGCCACCGAGATAATGCCGACCACGCTGCCGAAAATGTTGTTGGTGGCCGAGTATTTGCCCCGTATCGTATCCGGTACGAATTCCTGCACCCAGGGGTAATAGCCGGTCTCGCCAATGGCGCGGCACAGGCCGAACCCGGCGGTAATCAGCGTAATGAACAGCACCGTTGCCTCTGCGCCGAACTGCGCCAGCACAAAGGGAACCAGCAGCAGCAGCGTCGTCACGAGCGTACGCAGTGTCCAGAAGCGAATATAAATGCGCTTATAGCCGATGCGGGCGACCAT
Source organism: uncultured Anaerolineaceae bacterium (assembly GCA_964548765.1). Lineage (GTDB taxonomy): Bacteria > Chloroflexota > Anaerolineae > Aggregatilineales > Phototrophicaceae > JAIOHN01. The sequence goes on along the minus strand of CAZJSU010000088.1, from coordinate 12,077 downwards.
AGGCGCGATGAACGGCGCGACAATGCCCATAAACGGGAACAGCGACAGCAGAAAGCCGATCTGCGTGTTGTTAATTTGCAGCGCGTTGAGGAACAGCACGAAGGCCGAGCCGAAGAAGGTGAAATTCACGAATACCGTGTTGACCGCGTTGGCGGAGATGCTCCAGCGCAGGCCGCGTATCTTGTCGGCTGTTGTCGGTTCGGTAGAGATTGCGGTGGTGGTCTGTTCGGCGGTGGTCATGAAGCGACAGTCTTGGGTTTCAGCAAAGAATAAATCGGTTTGTTTCAATCCTACTCGCTTTCTCGCAGATTGCCATTTGCAATGTTATGCTCTTACGGTGACGATGCTTTTGCAACCGGAGGAATCATGTCACAGCCAGAACTCATCCTCGACATTAAAAATCAGCTTGGTGAAGGGCCGATGTGGGATGTCGACGCGCAGATATTTTATTGGGTAGATATTTTAGGCCATGCTTTTCATTCGCTAAACCCGGCCACAGGCGAACATCAGCGTTACGACATCGGCCAGCCTGTCGGCACGGTTGTGCTGCGGCAGCAGGGGGGCTTTGTGCTGGCGCTGCGCGACGGGCTGGCCTTTTACGACGCAGCGACCGGAAAGCTGGACACGATCATTGACCCGGAAGCCGACAGGCCAGAATCGCGCTTTAACGATGGCGCGGTAGATCGTCAGGGGCGCTTGTGGGCGGGGACGATGGATCAAGGCCAGCCTATCAGCGCGCTCTATCGTCTCGATACCGACCTGTCGCTGCACACGATGGAAACCGGCATCATTACCTCTAATGGCATCGGCTGGAGTCCTGATAACACCATCATGTATTACGCTGATACCGGTTATAAAACGATCTATAAGTACGACTTTGACCCGGCTACAGGCGCAATCGAAAACCGCCGCACCTTCGTGCAGGTTTCCGATGGTGAAGGCTCGCCCGATGGCCTGACGGTAGACAGCGAAGGCTTTGTCTGGTCGGCACGCTGGGATGGCTGGAAGATCGCCCGCTATGACCCTGATGGCAGGCTGGAGCGCGAGGTCGCCATGCCCGCCGCGCGGGTAACGAGCTGTGTTTTCGGCGGCGAAAATCTGGACGAACTGTACATCACCACCGCGCGTACGGGCTTCAACGAAGAACAGCTTCGGGAGCAGCCACATGCGGGCGGCATCTTCCGGCTCAGGACGGATGTACGCGGCATTGCCGAGCCGAAGTTTGGAGCGTAATCATGCAGCAAACACGCGACTTTCTAACCCGCCTCGGCCTGCCTGCGGGCGATGATTACCAGCTTGCGGATTCACCCAGGCGCTTTCCCGATGGCGCGCAGTACCGCGTCGAGATCCCCAGTGTGGAGGGGCCGCGCGCGCTGGCGGCGGTATTAGAAGCCGCCGAACAGCATGACGTGTTGGTTCATCGTGTCTCGCAGGGTAGCGGGGTGATGCTGCTCACCGACGAGGAAATCCGCGAGATGGCGCGGTTGGGGCGCGAAGCCGCTGTCGAGGTCAGCCTGTTTGTGGGGCCGCGTGCCGCGTGGGACACAGGCGCGCAGATCACCGCCAGCGCGGGTAAAAATTTAGGCGCGCGCCTGCGTGGGATGGATCAGGTCGTCTACGCCACCGAGGACGTGCGCCGCGCCTGCGCGTTGGGCATTCGCTCGGTGCTGGTGGCGGACGAGGGGCAGTTGTGGCTGCTGAACGAAATGAAGAAAGTAGGCGAACTGCCCGCCGATCTGGTGCTGAAAATCTCGGTGCAGATGGGCGCGGCCAACCCCATCGCTGTGCGCTGGATGGAGCAGCTTGGCGCGGGGACGTACAATGTGCCGACGGATTTATCGCTGCCGCAGTTGGCCGCCATCCGGCAGGCGACGACGATCCCGATTGATATGTACGTTGAAGTGCCGGACGACTTCGGTGGTTTCGTGCGCTATTATGAAATCCCGGAGATCGTGCGGGTGGCCGCGCCCGTCTACATCAAGCTGGGCTTACGCAACGCGCCCAATATTTACCCCAGCGGGCTGCATGTCGAACCAATGGCGGTTCAATTGGCGCGGGAACGGGTTCACCGGGCGGCGGTCGCGCTGGAGATGCTGCGTCGCTACTGTCCCGGCGCGGTCACGTCGCCGCGTGGCGCGGCGGATTTGGGCGTTCCGGTCATGCCATCATAACGTGGCGGGGGCAGGGGCGGACTCGCCTTGCTTTTGGGTTTGCCCGCCTGTTCCTGCCTGTACATCAGGCGCGCGTTATATCGTCATATCCTGCTTCATCGTCGCCATCTGCTGGTTGGCGGCGCGCAGCCGCAGGCTGAGAGTCGTGATGATCGCTTCCATAATTTCAACATGACTCAGCAGCAGTTCGCGGAAACGCGCTGACGAGATTTTGAACAGCGTCGTCCGCGTCAGCGTGGTCGCGCTGGCCGAGCGTGGCAGTTTGTCAAACAGGGACATCTCGCCCAGGCTGTCGCTGTCGCTTAGCTCAGTCACCTGCTGGCCGCCTTTATGAATGCTGACCTTACCTTCGACAATAATATAAAGGCCGTCGCCTTTGTCTCCGTCGTTAAAGATCACCTGTCCCGCGTCTAGCTGCTGCTCCTCGGCAATCTGCGCGATGTGAAATAACTCGCGCGGCTCAATATCGGCAAATACTGTCACACGCTTGAGGATGATGGTTTTTTCGAGCAGGGTATACATCGTTTTCATCCTTTCCTGTAATGGAAAACGGCTGGCCGGAAGGTGGGCGAGGGCGCTGCTTGCGCCGTTTTCAAGATGCTCTTTAAGCAGTTCAAGATGCTGCGGGCTGTTGGGGACATCCATCCAGTTAATGGTGGTCAACAGCGCCTCGCGGGGCTGGCGCAGCGCGAAATCCAGCGCGACCAGCGAACACCACTTGTCGCCAGAGAGGATGATGCCTTCCAGCCCTCGGTCGAGGGTGGGCGGCAGGTCGGCAAAGTGCGCCTTTCCAATCGCGGCGATGTCCTGATGCGGACGGCCTTCAAACAGCGGGATGATGACCTCGCGCTCGCTGCGTGACAGCACGTTATCCAGTATTTCCAGAACATTGGCGTTATACCGGACATCTTTGTCCTTAGACCGCAAATGCTCGATGAGCGTCTCGACGCGCGTTTCTGGCACATCCAGCACGCTCAGTTTAAGCAGGGTGGGGCGCATAAGGTTGATTTCGCCGTTGAGTGTATCGGCCAACAGCGACGCTTCCTTGCCTTGCCCCACCATCGCCAGCAGGTGGTAACGCCTGTAGATGGCACAGGCAAGTGCCATCGTATGGCCTTCAAGGTTTGCAAGCTGCTGCTGCAAAAGTGGCTGCTGCCGCGCGATTTGCAGCAGGGTGTTGATAATCTCGCTGTACAGGCGCACCTGTTCGAGGTCGAGAAAGCTGATGAGATAAGCCGCTGTCTTGGACTGGGGATATGCGGCCAGCGTCTGGACGATCCCAATGCGCTGTTCTTCCGAACTCGCGCGTTCGGGGTACAGGTGAACCAACGCCTCAATGACCTGCTCTGGCGCGTAATTCTTCAGCACCCGTTGGGCGGCGCTGCGGGTCGCGGGCTTTTCCAGATTATGAGCGATAATCTTGATGATTTCTGTATCGTTGGTCAGGTAATCGGGGTTTTCGATCACTTGCAGGATGAGGGCGCGGGTGCGGATAGAGCGCTCCATAAGCATCTTCCGCAGTACCGACTCGTTGACAACCGCTTTGGGCAGGCTTGCCAGCGTGTTTAACGCCATCACATTCTGGTTCGCATCCCTGACTTCCAGCATGTGCTGGAGGACATTGCTCGCCAACTCCAGCGGCCCCTCATTCATCATAATAATCGCGCGGGCAGCGGCAGCCCGAATGGCCGGGCGTTCTCGCTGAAGCAGGTGCGGCTGTAGCAGTGGGATCACCGCTGTCAGTTGGCGTTTACCAGCAGCGATGATGGCCTCGTCCGTCATATCGCTGGGCGCGGCGCGGATGATATTCAACAGGTCCTCGTCAGAAATAATTTCGGGGTAGTTTGCGCCCATCCGCAGGATTTTCTGACGGATGAAAAAATCACCTTCGATAAACATCCGGTTAAGCGGCTTTGCCCAGGGGCCAAGCGGCGAGTTTTCGATCAGGCCGAGGGCGAAGGCGCGCTCAACTTCATCATCACTTTGCAGGCTGCGCTCGATGGTGGCGATAATGGTCGCGTCGGCGCTGGTCAGGTCGAGTTCCTCCAGCGCTAACTGGCGCTGCTGGATGCTGGACATCAGTTCATTGATGTAACCCCGCCGCAGCCGCCACGCCAGCGGAATCCAGAGGGCGACGACGATGAGGATCACGAGGCTGATGATCTGCACGTCGTTGTCTGCAAACAGGGTCACAATGGTGAAGATGAGGATGCCCGCCACCCCTTGCAGGATGGACGGCACCGTGCCGCTGATGAATGGCTTAAACGCCAACTTCCGCGCTGGCGAAACCGGCACCCACAGTAATTCCATCGTCGTTTCGTTGAGCGTGAAGCGAATCGCCTGATCGAAGACTTTCAGCATGGTTGCCGTAATCAGTACCGGGACGAGCAGCACCAGTGTAGAGTTGATGCCGATGACCACTGGAAGCAGAATTAACCCGGCCAGAATGCCGAAGCGGGTGAGCAGTTTCCCGACCACGAACAGCCGCAGCCCAAGCTGTAACACGCCGACCAGCGCCGCGACCGAGCCAAAGAACGCGGTCAGCCCCACTTCGTCGAAGTCAAATGTGAGCGCGGCAGATGGCCCAGCGATGCTGAGGCCGACAAAGCTGCTGGCGAGCCGCTCGTCATAGCTAAAGTGACGGTTGGCGATGACCTTGTACTGGTAATCCACAATCGTGGCGACCAGAATAGTCGCTGCCAGCACCGCGATGATGGTCTTTAAATAACTGTCCAGCCGTACCCGCTGGCGAGGTGCGGTTTGTTCTGGCTGCACAGGCTGGACAAGCTCAGGGTTCACATAATGTCGCGCCCGCCACGCCATTGCCAGCGAGAACAGCACAAAGGCGATAGTGACCACCAGAACCGCTGCCGAGCCAAAACGCTCGGTGAACGGCTTCAGCGCAAGGCCGCTGAGGACTGTCGCCAGCGCCCCGCCGATGCCCAAAACCGCGAAGATGCGCTTGGCCTGTCGCGTGTCGAAGATGGCCCCGGCAAAGATATAGAACTGAAAAAACAGCACAATATTGAGGACTTCCATCCACACGTACAGCAGAACCGTCGCCCACCAGTTACCCAGCAGCGGCAGCAGCACCAGCAGCCCGGCGGAGAAAAATGCGCCTGTCCCGGCCAGCAGGGAAATGAGCGGTGTACGTCGTGCCAGCCGTGAATAGACCGCTACGGTCAGCGTTGTGGTGAGGGTGATGGGAATCAGCATGAGGGGGAACAGCGCCTCAGCATTGGGGACGCGGCTGAAGAACAGCGCGTTGCTGACGGAGCGCCCGGCAATCGAAATAGCCGTGATGAAAAAGTAGTAGGCGGTAAGCAGCAGCACCGGGCTGCCCTCGCCAGGCCTGATATTGAGAAACCCTAGCAGACGGTTATGCATGACGCAGCCTGTCGTGACAGCGAACAATTCTGATAGTTATTGTATCGAATTGTTACGCGACACGCCGCAAAGTCTGCGTGCAGGGCTTACTGGACTGCTAATCCAGCGTGAGATCAAACGGTATGTGCAGATGTCTGTGGCGGTGGTGCTTAACCGGCTTTGCGCTGGCTCGGCATCATCTCCGGCACGGCGCGCTGGATCGCATCCAGAACATCGTAAATATCGAACGGCTTGGGCAGGTAATCATTGGCACCCAGTTCCAGGCCATGCACCAGATCATCATATTCATAATTGACCGAGGTCAGGATGAAAGGGATGTGGCGCGTTTTCGGGTTTGCCCGCACCGACTGGAGGAAGTGATAACCGTCTATGCCCGGCATGTCCGTGTCGGAAAGAATAATGTCCGGCAGTGCTTTGTCCAGCGCGGCCAGCGCTTCGCCACCGTTCGCGGCCTGATTGACTTCAAAGCCAGCGATTTCCAGTAAGAAGGCCAGGTTGCGGCGCAGCCCTGCATGATCTTCGACCAGTAGGATCGTACCGAGTGTGATGTGTTGTGGCATCTTAATGCTTCTCCCCTCGCGCTTAACTCTGCATCAAGCATATCCTAAAAATCCTTACCTGGAAATAAAGGTTTTACCTAATTCATGAAAATTTCAAATTTGGTAAACATTTTTCCCGGCGTGGTGTATGCTTAGGGTGTCTGCGGGGTTTGTTTCCCGCAAATCTCTGTCACGCGATTGAGGAGAATTATGCCTGTTCTCCGGGATTTGCCTATCGGACACGCGCATGATCTTGTATTCAGCCATATGGCCTAACTTGAACTAAGACTTTAGGCTGAGAAAGCCGCTTATAGTACGTTCTTTGGCTCAATCCTATTGCGAGACGGGAGCAGGTTTATGCGATGCGCTCTCTTTTTTACACTTTGCAGACAAGCCGCAGCGCGTTCAAATACAAGTCGCCTTCAGGGGTCAGATGAGGCGGGGTTATGAATATCTTTATCACGTACAGCAGCAGCGATTATGCCCTGACCGCTGATCTGGCAGGGGCGCTGGAACAGTTGGGGCATAGGGTGCTGCTGGAGCAGAAAACACCCGGCGCGGAGATTCGCTGGTACGAGGTCTTCGAGCGCATCCATGCAGCGGCCTTGCTGGTTGTAGCGGTCACGCCGCGCCTGCTGACCTCAAGCGCCTGCGCCCTGGAATACGAGTACGCCAGCGCGCTCCGCAAGCGCATCCTGCCCGTGCTGCTGCAAGACGTTGACCTCGACCAACTGCCGCAAGCGCTGCTGGAACTGCCGTATGTGGACTACCGTGTGCCGGGGTTTGATCGCTCGCTGGCGCTGCGCGAGGCGATGGACCAACTGCCGCTGCCGCGTCATGTCCTCGGTTATGCGCCCGTTTATCCAAATCCCCTGAAGCCGCTGGCCGCGCTGCGCGAACAGGCGGCTGCACCCCCTATTGACGCACAGGCGCAGCGAACCCTGCTGCAAAATCTGGGCGAATTTGTGGAACGCAGCGACACCTTTGACGGCGCGCTGGCCGGGCTGCGGTCACTCACAGCGCACAACCGTACACAGCCTGAGGTGCGACAGGCGGCGGGCGCGCTGGTAGAGCGCGTGAGCAAACAAAGGCCGCGCGCCAACCGTCGCAGCATCCCCCGCTGGCTGCCCGGCCTGCTTGTGCTGGCGCTGTTAGCAGTTGTGGGGCTGGCGGCGTTGTCTGCTTTGGGCGGGCAGGCATCTACAAACGCCGAAACCATCCTTCAGGCGGAGACACAAACGCCATCCGTTACGGATACCCCGGCATTCACCACAACCGCTGAGCCGACGACGCAGCAGCCTTCGCCAACGCCTTCTCCGCGCCTGACCGAAACAGCGGCGGCCAGCACAGCGCTGGCTGTCGCCGCGTTCACCGATACGCCCACGCCAACGGCTACGCGCACCCGTACCGCGACACCTACCCGAACGCCTACGCCCACAGCGACACTTACGCGGACAGCCACATCTACCCCTTCACCCCGCCCGACCCGTACCGCCACGCGCACGCCAACGCTAACGCCTTCACGCACGGCGACCAGTACACGCACGCCAAGCCCGACTTTCACGCCGACGATAACCCCCTCACGCACGGCGACCAGCACACGCACATCAACCGCCACCCGCACGCCTTCACGCACTCCCCGCCCAACCGCTACAGATACCGTGACGGTACAGGCAGCTTTTGCAGCGCCCGCCTATACAGGGGTCAGTGTTGAGGACACCGACGATGGCGTGCAGGTGGTGCAGGTGAGTGAGGCGGTGGCGCAGGCCGGGATTCAGGTAGGGGATTATGTGGTCGGGCTGGACATTACCCCGATTGCCAGCCGCGAAGCCTACCTGCGTATCGTCGAAAGCTGGGAGCCTTTCGCACAGGTCACGTTCCACCTGCGCCGGGGTGGTCAGGAACTGGAGATTCAGCTTAAGCTCAACGTGCTGGACTTTGAAGAACCTGAATAAATACTTGACCCTTTAAAACCTTTAGAGAGCCGATTATGATGCCCTGCTGTATCTACGAGGTTTTATAAGGCGGCACAAGCATGACCGAAGCGCTGAACACACTGAGAGAACAACTACGCCACCCCGATAGTAATCTACGCAGTCAGGCGGCATTGAGCCTCGGCAAACTGGATGACTCGGACGCACTGAAGCTGCTGATTGACGCGCTTTGCACCGAGCCAAACCTCTACGTGCGTGAGGATATGACGTGGGCAATTGTACGCAAGGGGGATGCGGCGCTGCTGCCATTGGTTGATCTGCTGCGCGACCCGAACCCGGCGGCGCGGCATCACGCCGCACACGTGCTTGGCAAGATTGGCGATGCGCGGGCGGTAGAAGCGTTAATCCGGGCGCTGCATGACAGCGACGACAGCGTAGTCTTAAAGGTTGTTTTTGCGCTCGGTCAGATCGCGGACAGCAGGGCTATCCCGGCCTTAATGGGCGTGCTGGGGCATGAGAACGCGGACGTGCAATCCACGCTGGCGACTGTGCTGGAAGGTTTCGGCGCTGCTGCGGTGCCTGCGCTCGCTCAGGCATTGACACATCAGCGCTGGCCGGTTCGTGAGCAGGCGGCGGACATTCTGGGGCTGATCGGCAGTAAGGATGCAGAGCCTGTGCTGGTCGCCGCCTTGCAGGATGTGCATTGGCAGGTGCGTTTCGCGGCAGTGACCGCGCTCGGTCAGCTTGGCGGCATGAGCGCGAAAAACGCTGTTCTGGCGATGCACGATGACCCGATCAACGGGTGCGGAGCCTTACGCCACGAGTGGCTCGGCGCATGAGGGCCTAACACAGCCTCAAGCGATTTCTATCACATACAGCGTCCCTGTAATTGGCTGGACACCTTCGGGAGTCCAGACCATGCGCCCCGGCGTGCCGAGTCCGGTCGAGACGTACAGTTTGCCATCCGCATAAGTCAGATTGGTCGGCGTGTCCAGCGCGTCAGCCAGCACCACAGGCGTGCTGCCATCTGCCGGATACAGCGTCACGCGTCCGCTGTAGCGTGCATAACCGCCGGGGTCGGGCGGTGCGTCCGGCGCGAACAGATCGAAGTCGTAGGGCATGAAGGCCAGCGGCCACGTCGTCGTTAGCTCTGCCACAAAGATGTTGCCTGCCGAGTCAGTAGCCACATCAATCGCTGTGGTCAGCCCGGTGATTTCGTCCGTAACCGTGCCTGTAGCCGGGTTCACGCGCACGATCTTTGCGTCGCCGGGCAGATACGAGATCGAGACACCATAGTGGTCGTGATAAAAGCCGGAGAACAGCGCCACCAGTACATCCCCGGTCTGCGTGTCGAGCGCGATACCGGACGGCACGGCCTGCTGCCCGTGCGCTAGCGGCGGGAACTCGGCGGCAATCTCCGGCTCGCCGTCCATGTTGACCGACATCAGGCGGTTGTAGCCGCTTTCGGTGACGTAAAACATCTCACGCGCCGGGTCATAGACCAGCGCATTTAACGTCGCGCTGCGCTTGATGAACAGGCTGTAATCTGACCAGTCATCGCTGAGGCGGAAGATGCCCGTATCCCCGTAAAAGCCTTCTTCGCCACGATTGCGACTGCGCTCGGCGTAGGGGTCGTCCTTCGTGAAAAAGACGCGCCCATCTTTCAGCACGACAATATCCGATAGCCCGAACACTTCATCATGCCCGGTGCGAATCAGGTCGAGCGTGTTATAGCTGGCAATTTGCATCAGCAGCGGCGCGCGTTCCCCGGCATCGTCATAGTCGCCGTCGCCGTTCTTATCCTCAAACACGCTAAGCTGGCCGCTGCCGACTGCTTCCCCCGGCTCATCATCGCCGATGCCTGCTTCCGCCACCAGCAGCCGTCCGTCGGGCAGCACCGCCACGCCGCGCGGGTTGTTCAGGTGGGTGGCGATGGGGGTCAGTGTGGGCGGCTGGGCGTTGGTGCTGGCACGGGCAGGGCTGAGGAATAAACATGCAAGAAGCAGTAATGACCATCTGAGGGAACGCATGGTGAACGACCTTCGCTGTAGCGATACCTAAAAGCAACAACCAGCCTTCTGTGCTGGCTGTTATGACCATCATAACCTGTGGCGGGGCGGCTTACCACCCGCGCCCGGCGTTTGCCCGCCTTAATACTTCACAGTCAGCGCTATTGACCCGACTCAGCCTATTGACTGGACGCAGCTTGCACAGCAATTAGCCAATTGATTGAAATTTTACAAGCTATTCCCCACACAATAATCTACAATTACGGGAGCGTTTACATTCAACCTTGCGGATAGAGGTTGAAGGCGTGAAAGGAAAATCGTTCACGCCAGAGCTATATCCTGACGCTGCGCTTGACATGGTTGCCAGTCGAACGTTCGACGGCGGCCTTTATCGGCTAGAGCATGTTTTATCGCCCCACCGGGCGCGGCAAACGGTTCCCGACCATCTTGGAAATTCGTGCGCCGTTTGAGGTCCAGGACTTCGCCAGTGATGCGGGTTGAGAAGGAGAATTTACATGAGAAAGCTCTGGGTAAAAGCGTGGGTGACGCTGGACGGCGTTTTTGATGCCGATACGATGGGTGACTGGTGGCCTCCTGCCAATGAAGCCCCTGCGGATCAAGCGAGGAGGCTGGAGTACGTTGCCAAAGAGTATTTGAGAGGCGATACATACCTGCTGGGACGGAAGACCTACGAAATGCTTTGGCCGGGCTGGTCAAAGGACACCACCAGCGATCTCGGGGCGATCCTCCATCGCATGAAAAAATACGTGGTTTCGAACACGCTCACTGAAGCGCTCTGGGAAGGCTCCAGCATCATTAGCGGAAATGTGGTGGAAGAAATCGCAAAGCTGAAACAGCAGCCGGGCAAAGACATTATTATTGACGGCAGTGCGACATTAGTCCAATCGCTGATGGGAACGGGCTTGATTGATGAGTATCGGTTCTTAGTTCAGCCCTTCATTATGGGAAGGGGCAGGCGGTTCTTCGCGGATGGAACGCCGCCCACGACGATAAAGCTTGTCGAAAGCAACTTGCTGAGCTTCGGCTCTCTTGCGCTTGTCTTCCAGCCTGACGATAAGTAACCGGGATGCCAATTGGACGTTAGAAGCAGCATGACCTGGTAGAAAACGCAACTCCACCCTGAAAGGATGATGTATGGCTGCAAAAAGTAATTTGTTACGGATGGACAACCTTCTCATCGTTGTTGATGACCTTGAGGCGGTCAAAGCGTTCTTCACCGAACTCGGCTTCGAGCTGGAGGGCGAAACGACCGTCGAGGGGGACTCTGTAGAACGTCTCATTAACCTCCAGAATGTCCGCGCCACCCTCGCGCTGATGCGTACGCCAGACGGTCACGGACGGATCGAACTGGACAAGTTTCACACGCCGGGAGCGATCAGAACTGGGGCCGAGAAGCCTGCCGTAAACGAGCTTGGAATCCGCCGTATCATGCTGTCCGTCGTTAACCTTGATGAGATGGTCGCGCGTCTGCTGGCTCACGGTGCCGAACTGGTCGGCGAGGTGGTGCAATACGAAGACACGAATCGGCTCGCTTACATTCGCGGCCCCGAGGGCATCATCGTCGGGTTGAGCGAGCAGCTCAAGCCATAGTTCGGTCGTGAATTCTCACAGGCTGTCTGGTCTGCCTTTGGATGCGATAGCGAACGTAGCTTTACTCAACTGAACAGATCAAAACGGGAGCCAATACCTACCATCTCATGTCGGGAATGCAGGGCAAGAACGCCGCCGAACCACAACACCGAAGAAGCCTTCATCATCTACACGCTGGCGCGTTTTGCCGCGACAATTTCGCGGGCAGCCGGGGCGACTTCGGCGGCAAAACGCTCAATCGTAGGGGCATCGTCTGTGTAAAGGATGAAGCCTGTAATCCCGTATTCGAGTGTGAGACCTGCCAGGTCTTCGGCCCACTGCTGTGCGGGGCCGTTAAGCAGGGAGCCGCCATGTTGGGCAAACTGCCCAGTGATATTCAAAAGCCGTCGAATCTCGGATGGATCACGACCAGCAGAAATCGCCCCG
>CAZJSU010000087.1:10582-19497 GCA_964548765.1 uncultured Anaerolineaceae bacterium | reverse complement strand
GTGGCTTCCTTAAGCAGGAGATCGCCCTGCATCAACCGGGCGAGCGCCAGCGCCAGCGGCAGCCCCAGCCCTGCGCCAGCCGTAGGCAGTTGTGGACGCGCCTCGCCGCGCCAGAAGGGTTCGAAGATGTGCGGCATGTCCTGCTCAGTGATGCCCGTGCCGCTGTCGCGCACGCTGATGTGCCAGCCCGCGCCGGGCGACCAGTCGGAATGCACGCAGATTTCGCCCTGCGCGGTGTACGCCAGCGCGTTCCAGAGCAGCGCCTGCACAATGCGCCGCAGGGCGGCCTCGTCGCCTTGCAGCGTTTGCGGCACGCCCTCGGTCGTCGTCAGGTGAAAGGCCAGCCCCTGCGCTTCGCTGGCCTGCCGAACCGGCTCGCACCACAGCGCAAGCTGCGCGCGCGGGTCAAACGGCTGCGGGTTCAGCGGCAGTTCACGGGTGTTGGCCTTCAGGTACGTCATGAAGTCGTCCAGCATCGCCAGCAGGCGACCGCTGCTGCGCTGCAAGCGGGCGGCGGCGCGTTCCTGCTTGGTGGTCAGCGGGCCGTATGTCCCCTGTGCCAGCATATCGCTGGTAGAGATCAGCGTGTTTAACGGCCCGCGCATGTCATGACCGAGCTTACGCATCAGCAGGGTAAAATCAGACCAATCCCCCATATTTGGGAATTCCTCTCAGAATGTCTCCGGCGCAAACTGGTTGACCGTCTCCAGCAGCACCTCGTTGGAGATGGGCTTGCTGAGGATCATGTCTACGCGCGACGCTTCCCGGCTGCCCCTCAGCAGTTCGGGATGGCCGGTAATGACCACGATTTTCGTGTCCTTCAGCGCTTTATACCCGCGAACCATATTGATGACCACGACTCCGGTATAACCGGCCAGATTCAGGTCTAGCAGGATGATGTTGGGCTTCACCCGCGAGACCATCGTGATCGCCTCGTTAGCGCTGTCCACAGCGGTGACCGAGTGCTGATGTATCTCCAGCAGATCAGTGTATGTCTCTACCAGATCAGCATCGTCTTCGACAATCAGAATTTTTGCCATAGTCCACCTTCTAACCAGCCTGCGTTCACAGAAACAAATCTTCATAAACTGCTTTCTGTTAATCATGCGCACCTATGCGCCGATTGTCAACAGAAGTGTGAAGAGGCTGACTGCTGGTTAATGGTGTTTCAACCTTCCACAATCACTTGCAGCTCACGGACGAAGGAAGTCGCATCAATCGGCTTGGGGAAATAGGCGTTAAACCCTGCCCGGATCGCCTGATCGGCCAGTTCCGGCGTGTGAAAGGCCGTGATCGCTATGCAGGGGATATGCGCCAGACGCGGATTGCCGCGCACCGCCTTCAGCACGCCCCATCCATCTATCCCCGGCAGCGCCAGGTCAACGATAATCAGCGTAAAGGACTGCTGATCGAGGATGCGTATCGCGTCCTCGCCGCTGACCGCGCCGACACAGTGAACGCCGGAATAACTCAGCAGGCCCTGCACCAGTTCCATGCTGTCGGCTTCATCTTCGATCACCAGAACGTTCCATTGTTTAATGCTCATAATGCTGTCTCCTGCTTGTTGGCAGCGCCGTCAATGACGGCTGCGTAAATGTCATCGGTCAGTGTGTGGATATTGACGGGCTTCGTCAGGTAGCCGTCGAAACCCGCCTGTAAAGCGCGCTCCTGGTCGCCGGCAATCGCGTGTGCCGACAGCGCCAGAATGGGGATTTCGGCCAGCGCCGGGTTTTCCTTCACCTGCGCGCGCATGATCCACCCGTTCATCACGGGCATGGATAAATCCGTCAGAATCAGGTTTGCTGAATAGTCCTTCAGAAGCGTTAGCGCTTCCTGCCCGTTAGAGGCTGTCCTTACCTCTGCGCCTTTATACTCCAGCGTCTCGGCCACGACTTCGAGGTTGTCGGGTTCGTCGTCCACGACCAGCACGCGCCATGTTGTCACACTCTTCCAGTCAATCACTTCTGTACTCCTCAGCTTGCCTCGGCTGTAAGGGCGAGCGGCTCAGCCATTTCACGGACGTTCAGCGGCAGCACGGTGGTGAAGGTACTGCCTTCGTCCAGCCTGCTCCTAACGCTGATCTTCCCGCCCATCATACGCACCAGATTACGGGTGATCGCCAGACCGAGGCCGCTGCCCTTATAGGCTCTTGAGTAGCTGCCGTCCAACTGGCGGAACTCCTCAAAGATCACGTTGACGGCGTGGGGCGGTATGCCGATGCCTGTATCGGTCACTTCCAGCGTCCATGTCTTGTCTTCATGGTTGGCTTCGATGCTTAACGTGACCGAGCCTTTTTCGGTGAATTTGAACGCATTCGACAGCAGGTTCACCATCACCTGCTCCACCCGTTTTTCGTCGCCGTAGATCATCTCTGGCATGTCCGGGCTGATTTTTGTTTCGAACAGCAGCTTGCTCTCGACAGCAAGGCTTTCCATCTGCGCGGTGATGCGCTCTGCCACGTCGCGCGGCGAGAAGGCCCTGTCCACCACTTCCAGCCGCCCCGACTCAATCCGCGTGAGGTCGAGCAGGTCGTTGATGAGCGCCAGCAAGCGCAGGCCGTTCTCCTTCAAGCGCCCCATCTTGTGCGCCTGTTTTTCGTTCAGCGGGCCGCTCATGCCCGCCAGCAGCATGTCGCTGAAGCCGATGATCGCGTTGAGCGGTGTCCGCAGTTCGTGCGAGACATTCGCCAGGAACTCGCCCTTCACGCGGGCGGCTTCCTTCGCTCTGGCGGTCGCCACGCGCAGGTCGGCCTCGCGCTTCTGGATCGCGTCGCTCATTTCATTGAAGGCCACCGCGAACTGGCCGATCTCGTCCTTGCGGTTCAGGTTGGTACGCAGGGTAAAGTCGCCGCGCTGGATGGCCTGCGCCACGTGCGAGAGTTTGACGATCGGGTTCACGACCCGGTTGACAACCCACGCGACGATGATCGCCGCGACAACCAGCGTCACCCCGGTAATCGCCATCGCAAGCTGCGCCAGATCGAGCGCCAGGGCTGTCGCGCTGGTGTAGGCCGTCTCCGCGACCACGACCAGCCGCAGGTTCTCAAGCTCAACGTTGTCCATCGCCAGCACCACATCCCCACCCGTTAAGCCGGTATGGCGGCCTTTGGCCGGGGGCAGTTGGAAAATCGTTTCCTCAAGCACCATCGTGGGGTTCTGGTGGGCGATGATGAGGCCCTCGTCAGTGGCGATGTACACGTCTTCCGTCCGCGCGAGGTTCAGTTCACGGAGGATCGTCTCGCTGACGGTACGGAAGCGAATTTCGGCAAACAGCACGTGGCTGATCTCACCCGTGAAAAGGTCTTCAATCGGCATCGCAGCGGTGATGATCTGGTCGCGTGCCGACTCGTTGAAGTACACCTGGCTGAAGTTCACGGTGCGCGTTTCGAGCGCTGCCTGAAACAGCGGATCATCCGCCCGGCTGGGCAGGTTGTCGGTCGGGATGAGCGAGCCGCGTGTCAGGTGGATGGTTTCCTGCCCGCTGGCATCGGCCATCACCAGTTCGTAATAGGCGGGCTGGTCGCCCAGCAGCGCCAGCAGCACGTCTTCCTGCACTTCGGTGTCCAGCAGGGTCAGCCCGTACACATCGGTCAGCACTCGTAACTCAGTCTCGCGTTCATGGAAGAACGCCTCAAGGTTGGTTGATGTCTGGCGAGCGACCTGTTCCTGTAAGTTAATAGCCTGATTCTGAAGGGCATCAAACCCTTGCAAGGCGATAAGTGTCCCGGCAATGATGAGGGGTATGACGGTCAGGACCACGAACAGCAGTGTCAAACGTACACGCAGACTGTTAAGGTTAAGCATAATGGTGCCCTTCTTTCTTCAGGTCAGTATACGGACAACCGTTTACTCAACAGTGCTGGTCGGGATGGGGAACAGGTTGTCAAGCTCACCGGGGCGCACAATGCGATCTGCCTGCCGCAGTACGCCTACAGGAATTTCAAGGCCAATCGCCTCGGCTGTTTCCAGATTGATGGTCAGATAGTTCTCGGTGGTTTCAACAGGCAGGTCTGCCGGGCTGGCACCGCGCAGGATGCGATCAACGATCTGCGCCGCATAGCGGGGAGCCACGTTGGTGGCATCCGGGCCGTAACTCACCAGATAGCCGGGGATCGCATCATTCGTCACCCACGAGACCCCTATGCGGTGGGTGGTGGATGCGGTCATCATCGCCTCGGTAAACGACAGATCAAACGGCACGTATGGGGTGAGGAAAAACCAGTCCACGCCTTCCGGCATGTTTTCCAGCACGGCGATAGCCGCAGGCGCGTCAGGCGTTGGTGCCGGGATGAGTTCGATATTCAGCGTTTCCGCCACAGCCTGAACCTGCTTCAGCACGCTCTCGGCCTCAAGCGTAAGCGGGCTGTAAAGATAGAGGACTTTGTCGGTTGCCGGGTTCACCTCGGTCAGAATTTGCAGGCGGCGTTCGTGCGGTTTGTTGGTCACACTGCCCGTCATTTGCCCGCCGGGGCGGATAAGGTCCTGAACCGCGCCGGTGGCTATCGGGTCGTCGGACACAGCAAAGACGATAGGCGTGTCGCCAACCATCGGCTGAAGCATCACCGCGTCGCTGTCGGTATTCGTCACGAATACATCCACGCCTGCTTCAATCATCTGCTGTACCCCGGTCGTGTAAGCTTCCATATACTGCTCTGGCGTGGTAGTGGGGTCCATCATAAGTTCGTTGTAGTTGGGCATCATGTAGGTCACGTCTTCCCCTTCGACGTAACCCAAAGCCGTCATCTCGGCAATGAACGGTTCTCCGGAGAACCACAACAGAATGCCGATCTTGTAGGGTCTATCATCTTCCTGAGCGTAGATGCTGCCTGTCCCCAGGGTGACGAGAACCAGCAGGATGATAAGGGTGATCTTGGTTGTTTTCATGCTCTTTGCGAACCTTCTGATAACTAACAGTCAGGCTAAATGCTGACTGTATCGGTTTTACACCTGTTTAAACAACGCGGCTGTTACAGGCTGCTTTCAATAAAGCGCCACTACTTGTGTAGGTTATGTTTGCCAGCGGACAGCGCGTCCGTTATCAAAATATTACCTGCACATAAAACATCAACAGCGCCTAGTTATAATCGTAAGCTCGTTTCCGTTTTCCAGCGTTGTCCTTTTATGAAATAGTTGTAAATATTTACATTTGTTATATAGGAAATTTTTCACTTTTTCCGTTAATGTTTTGCCCACAAATGAAAAAAGAGGGGCGATTACCCCCTCTTTTATGCCTGTTGGCGTTATCCCATAGGCTGCTATTGATAGCGTCCTGATCTGCGCCTGAGCGCTTCAGTTCAGCTTGCTGACCACCAGCTTGAGGTAGTCCCACGCTTCAGCGGCGTGCAGCATGACTTCCTCGGCGATCTTCTCGGCCTGTGCAGACTGGCGTGCTTCGAGGTAGCGCCCGCCGCGCTTGGTCTTGCCTTTAGCGATGCGCAGCAGCGCGCGCGCCTTCGCCAGTTCCACGCGCACGCCGAAGGTCGGATCATTCCGCGCGACGCTGAAATCCTGATAGGCGCGTGCCAGCCCATCGCGCAGGCGCATAAGGTGTTCCTGGCTTTCGTAACGGGTTTCTTCTCTGGAGATCAACTCAATATCCATCAGCAGTTGCCCGGCATCAAAGGCCGCGTCACCGTCTGCCTGATAATATTCGAGGTCAATCAGCTTAAAGGTGATGTCACGGTTTGGGGCATCCCCGTTAGCGGTGCCGTCCTTCTGGTTTAGGCCGTAGACCATGATGTTACGCATGTGCAGGTCGCCGTGCA
Organism: uncultured Anaerolineaceae bacterium; assembly: GCA_964548765.1. GTDB lineage: Bacteria > Chloroflexota > Anaerolineae > Aggregatilineales > Phototrophicaceae > JAIOHN01. The sequence goes on along the minus strand of CAZJSU010000087.1, from coordinate 13,733 downwards.
TGTGCGCCGCCGGGAACAGCGGGATTTCTCCCTGACGGCGGATGAGTTCGCCGATCTCGTGGAACAGGCCATCCTGAATTTCGGGGATCATCTCCTGCTTGGGAAACAGGTTGCGATCCCACACGAAGTCGAAGATGCGATCCACGTACTCCATCATCTTACGCAGGTAAATCTCGCGCAGCAGGCTTTTGGAGACTGTGCGGGGTCGCCTGCTGCCGCCGTCGTGCATCGCGCCCAGAAAGCTGCCCAGCCAGTCGGCCATTTCAGGGACGTTCTCGGCGATGTCCTCGCGCACCTCGTAAAGCGTTTTATAGTCGCGCAGGTCCTGCATGATGACGAAGGCGCGGTTGCGGGACTCGTCGGTATAGTCGGCTTTAGGGATACGCACGAACGCATCGCGGATTTGCGCCGGGATGTCCTCGTAATTTTTCTGCTCGGTCTTAATCAGCTCAGAGGGGCCGTACTTGATAATCAGCGACTGCGTGATGAGCGAATTGGCAGCGCGCGGGTCGTGAACCATCGGACTCCAGATATGAGGCCGCACGCGGACGACATTGGCCTCGGAGAAGCCCAGTTTGAGCGGTTCGATCTCGCCGTTGAGGTCTACACGAATCCAGTGGCGCAGCGCCAGTTTGATGTCGCGCACATCCGGCGGGTCTTCGCGGTTGACCTTCGCCTCGGCCAGTTCGCGCAGGATATGCACCTGCACGGTATCCAGCTTGCACAGCGGCTCGTCAAGGTAGCGGCGCAGGGCGCGCATGGTGCGGCACAGCACCAGAATATAATCGTACTCATGCGGGCGGGGGAACAGGCTTTGCAGGACGGGCGTGGCGTTCTGGCCGTAGAACTGCTCCCACCACAGGCCCATAGCGCGTTCGACGGGTTCATGCAGTTGCGGATAGCAGCGGACAAGCGGCGCGAGATTTTCGATGACCATGCAGGTGCTGAGGACAACGCGCCGCACCTGCTGCTGGAACGGGCGCACTTCCTCGCTGGTGAGCTTGTTGCCCTTGACGAGCTTATCCAGCCAGTCCATATCCTTCAACCGCCAGCCGAGTTCTTCCAGCCCCCACACGCCGTTGTTTATCTTCGCGGTTTCGATCAACCGCTCGAGGTAAGGCAGATGCGCCTCGCTGATCTCGCCCAGCATTTCATGCTCCAGCCGCAGCGCCAGCGCCCGGTCTTTATCGCGCTTAAACTGGCGCTGGCCCAGCAGGCGCAGCAGCGCGCTTTCGAGGTCATCGCGCTTGATGATGTCCTGATTGAGTACGCCTTTCTCGTTCGCCAGGTTAAACAGCTTCACCGCCCACAGGGTGTCGAAGCTCGACCAGCCGGGCTGGACATCGAAGCCGCCGTCGTCCTTCTGGCGGACAAGCTGCTCAAGGCGGCTCTGCACGTTGTTGTTCTGCGGGCGCAGGTGCAGCAGCACCATCAGGCGGTTCATCTCCGCTGGGTCAATATGGTCGTTATCGCGCTTGGGGAAAGGGCGGTCGAACCACCTGACCAGCCGCTGCATATCTGCCGAGTCCGGCTGGAAGCCGTAATCCAGCAGCGCGCTGACGTAATGCGCCGAGACGCGGACAGCGCGGGAGTCTTCCGGTTGTGGGCCGAACAGCAGGTGCGGGCAGCGGTTCTCCTTTTCCAGCAGCAGCAGTTCCACAATCAGCGCGGAGATCGTCTGTTCCAGCTCTGGCAGGGTAGCAAACATAGGCGATGCTCCTTTTGAGGATTGACCGCAGAGCGGTTACAATCGGTATGTGGGGTGAACGATATTGTAATAATAACCCTATTGGACTTGCAAGCACCCTGCGTAAAGGCGACGACTGACTTGCGAATCACCTGCTTTGGGCTTTTTCTCCTTCTTTTAATGTCTGGGGCGCGCCCGGTTTATGCACAGGACGCGCTGACCGCGCCGCTGCTGGCGGTAGATACCGCGCAGCAGGACCGCATCATCCTGTACGACATCAGCACCGGGGCGCGGCGCGAACTGCGCTTCGGGCAGGGCTGGCACCGGGTATGGAGCTTCTCGGCAGATGGCTGCCGGGTGCTGTTCACGCTGAGCGATGGCGCGGGGCCGGCGCGGCTGTACAGCGCGCGGCTGGACGGCACAGACCAGCGCGAACTGGTCTTTTACGACGAACTACCGCCGCAAAGCTGGAGCGTGTGGCAGCCGCAGTGGTCGCCAGATGGCAGCAGGATCGCCTTTACGCTAATCACAGACCCGCCCGCCGGGCGCGAGTATCACATCGCATGGGTGGACGCGAACGGCGGCACGCCGCAGCTTTACAGCGCCAGCGGTGACGAACACGAGGCGGCATGGTCGCCGGATGGTCAGTGGCTGGCTTATATCGCCTATGAGGAGCGCGTGGCGGGCGCGGATATTTATGCCACCGCTGTGCCGACCGCCGCGCCGCCGCCGGGACAGTCCGCGCCACAGATGCCCACCCTGCGCGAGGCGGATTTATGGGTGGTCAGCGCCGATGGGCAGACCAAGTATCGCCTGACGTTTTTTGATACGGGCAGCGTGAGGATGCCGCGCTGGAGTCCTGACGGCTTTCTCATCAGTTTTGTTTATTCGCCCAGCCCGGCCAACGACCAGTTCTGGATGATCGCCAACCAGCCGGAGTCCATCGCCACGCAGTTGAGCCAGGAATGGAGCCTGATTCTGGATACGACATGGCTGCCGCAGAGCAACGCGCTGGTCGCCTCGGTGCGCGACTTCCACCAGACCCGCGAAAACCTGTTATGGCGTATCCCGCTGGTGGGGCTGGCCGATACCGACGCGGTGCCGTATTTCCGTGATCTGGGTTATGCCGATTACCCGCGTTTCAGCGCCGATGGCCGCTGGCTGGCGTTACGCAGCGCTTATACGCTGGCGCTGGTGGACACGCAGAATATGGCGTGGCAGCTTCTGGACGAACATCTGCCGGGCAATACGCCGCCTGTATGGTCGCCTGCGGGCTTCGCTGGCGAGGCGGGGTGTTTGTGAAATTGGGTTTTGCTGTCACGGACGCGATGTACCGCGTGCGTCTGCCATCATGATTTATGCGTAGGGGCGGGTTGCAAACCCGCCCGTGAAACCTCACCCTGCCTGGCCTGCGGACAAGCCTTGTATCGCGTCCGCATGAATGGTTTACATGGTGTAGGGCGC
>CAZJSU010000087.1:4945-10482 GCA_964548765.1 uncultured Anaerolineaceae bacterium | reverse complement strand
CTGCGGACAAGCCTTGTATCGCGTCCGCATGAATGGTTTACATGGTGTAGGGCGCAGCACGCTGCGCCCCTACAGTTTCCCCTGAATATTCACAGAGGTTGCTTAAAAATCGAACATTTGGTCTTGCTTTGGGGTAGATATAGCGGAATAAATTTTCTACTCACAAGGAGATCACCGTATGTCCAGCTTCCAGCCTATCTGGATCGAAATTCCGGTAAAGGATATTGACCGCGCCCTGAAGTTTTACACGCAGCTTTTCGGCGGCGAGGCAGAGATTGAGGACGATGGCACCCGGCGCACGGCGACACTGGTGAACACCGAGAAGTTCGGCGTGGGCGTGTCGCTCAACCAGACGGCCAATTTTGAGCCAAGCGACAAGGGGCCGCTGGTGTATGTGTGGGCAGAGGACGACGATATGGAGGCGGCCATCGCCAAAGTGGAGCCTGCTGGCGGCAAGACGCTTACGCCCAAGACTTCGATGGGCGCGGCGGGCTTTTATGGGCTGTTTCAGGATACCGAAGGCAACGTCCTGTCGTGGTATTCGGCGAAGTGATTCACACGGGGGCGACGCGACATGTCGCCCCCTGTGCTATGCCTCGTAGACCAGCTTGCCGCCCACGTAAGTCTGCTCGACACGAATATCCAGCAGCGCGACGGGTTCAACCGCCAGCGGGTCGCCGCTGAGGATCACCACGTCCGCCCATTTGCCGGGCGTGAGGCTGCCGCGATTGTCCGCGTCGCCGCTGGCAAGCGCCCCACCCATTGTATAAGCATAGAGCGCTTCCTGTGCGCTGATGGCCTGCTCTGGCGCGATGGGGTTCCCGCGATGGTCGCGGCGGTCTATGGCCGCCTTCATGCCCAGCAGCGGGTTATCGTCTGGCACGACAGGCGCGTCGGAACTGAGCGCGACGGTCAGCCCGGCATCCAGCATGGCCCGCACCGGATAGCAGCGCGGCATGAACTCGTCCGGCAGGTAGCGGCGGAAGGCCGCGCCCAACGCGGGCAGGAACACCGTCTGCGGCACGGCGAAGACCTGCATGGCGGCACAGCGCCGCAGATGGCTGTCGTCCGGCAGGCCGAGATGCTCGATGCGGTGGCGCAGGGTGCGCTGGCTGGCGCGGTCTGCTTCCCGGTTGGCCTTATGCACTTCGTCATAGGTGCGGATGACCTGCTCCAGCGCGACATCACCGATCGCGTGGGTGGCGATGCGGAAGCCTGCGGCGTGGGCTTCGTTCATCAGGGCGAACAGGTCTTCGCTCTCGAAGCGCAGCACGCCCTGCTCGCCTGTGATCTTGTACGGTTGGCTGATGGCCGCCGTCGCCCCGCTGAGGCCGCCATCGGCAAAGAACTTTACACAGTCCACCCGCAGAAAATCGCTGACGTATTTTTCCGGCAGCGGCAGCGTCTCCGTGCCGCCGTCGGGACGGCGAATCGGCAGGCCGTTGGTACGCACGGCCAGTTCGCCCCGCGCGTCTAACTGGCGATAGATGTGCAGGATGGCGGGCGTAAGCAGCGGGTCGGTGGCGCTGGTGATGCCCAGAGCAAGCTGGTGCTGGTGCGCGGCCTTGATGGCGCTCGCCATTTCCACGTCGGACGTTTCCGGCATGGCGCGGTTAACCAGCCCCATAGCCGTTTCCTGCAACAGCCCGGTTGGCGCGCCGTGTTCATCGCGCACGATCACGCCGCCGGGCGGGTCGGGCGTGTTGGCGGTGATGCCCGCCAGCGCCAGCGCCCGGCTGTTGGCGACGATCATGTGGCCGCAGGTGCGCGTAAGGGCGATGGGGTGTTCGCTGCTGGCGGTGTCCAGGTCGTGGCGCGTCAGGTGGCGGCCTTCGGGCAGTTCGGCCTCGTTGTAACCGCGCCCGGTGATCCATGTCCCGGCGGGAAGCGTGGCTGCCCGCTGCTGAAAGCGCTCGATGATGGCGGGAATATCCGGCGCGAGGGCGCGGCGTGCGTCCACCTGCGTGGTCAGCAGCAGGCCGAGCTTCCAGATGTGAATGTGCGCGTCGTTGAAGCCGGGGATTAACGTTCGTCCGGCCAGATCAATCCGCCTTGTGCCGCGCGGCGCGGCGGCCTCGACTTCGGCCATTGTCCCGGATGCGACGATGAGACCTGTGCTGCTGATGAGCAGCGCCTCGGCGCGGGGGATATTTGAGTCCAGTGTGTGGATGGTGCCGTTATAGAAAAGACGCATGGATTGCCTCATGACTGCTGCGCGTAGGGGAGTGTCGCAGACTTCCTCCCCCGGCGAAACCCTATTCGCAAATTAACCGGCTAACTCATACGCCGATTTTAACCAGTCAAGCAGTTCTTCGTCCACCTCGGCGGGTTGTGACAGGCGCGCCGTGTGTTTGAAGCGCCGCGCGGCAAGCTGCTCGGTCTTTTCGATCCGTGCGCTGTCAATCTTGCGCGCGGTGCGAAATTGCAGCAGGATGAAGCTCTTGCGCGGGTATACCCCGGCAAAACCGGAGACGTTTACCAGATGGATGGCGCTCTTGCGGGGCGCTTCCTGCACCGCGCCGAACTGCCGCAGCGCGGCTAAAAGCTGGTCGTAAGTCTGGCGCACAACAGCATCTTTACCTTCAAAATGTTCTTCTACTGTAAATACCGCTTCACTCATGATCTGAGACTCCTTGTAAGTTTGTGTCTGGTTTGATTGTAACACATTTGTTCTATTTGCAAATGCTCTTTTACCAGCGCTGCAACTTTTGTGTGGGGAACCGCGTATAGCACGATAGACAGAACATTAGATACCACAGGGGCAATAAACGGATGCATGAAGATCGTGTTGGGACGGGTGTATTTTTAATCGGGCTGGCAGTGTTGTTTATGACCGGCTTCTGGTGGCCGGGGATTCTGCTGGTGATCGGCGCGACCAGTATTGCGCGTGGGGTGGCCGCCGGGCGGGACTGGTACAGCGTCCCCAGCGGCCTGTGGATGATCGGCCTCGGTCTGCTGTTCACCATCGGCTTCCGCTGGGAACTGCTGCTGATCTTCGTCGGCGTGAGTATGCTGCTGGGCTATTCGTACAAGACGCACTGGTGCGAGTGGGCAGAGGGCGGCGAGAAGGAAAAGCGCAAGCGCAAGAACGACGAAAAGGCCAAAAACGACCCCGAAGCGCTCGGCGATGTGGAGTGGGTATAATCGCGCCTGCCGCATAATTTCCCTCTCTGGACGCTGCTGGCAGCGGGTGCTATAGTGATGCCTGTTGTCAGTGAGTGAGTGTTTTGGCGTATGCGTCAGCCTTATCTGCCAGATGCTAAAGCATCGGGCAATCGCTCAAAAAGCCCCCTGAAGGGGACTAAAAACGGTTACGAACAACGATCAGCCCTCGCAAGAGGGCTTGTGCTTTTTGGCCGCGCGGCTTTGGCCCGGCGCGCGCAGGCGCTTGTTCTGGTGCTGGGCGTGTGCCTGGCGCTTGGCCTGTCGGCCAGCCCCGGCGTGGCGTTCGCGCAGGGGTCGCCAGAGGCGGTCGCTTCGGCGTTTCTGGATGCGTGGAAAGCGAAGAATTATCAGGCGATGTATGACCTGATCAGCCAGGAGAGCCAGGCGCTTTACAGCTTCCCGGTGTTCGAGACGAACTACACCGCCACTGACAGCGCCACCGCCATGACCGACCTGAGCTACGTCATCAAGGAAACGCAGCCACAAGGCACGACGGCTGCCGTGATCTATGACCTGACGCTGCTTTCAGGCGTGTACAGCCCGATCAACGACAACGGGCGCATCATGCGGCTGATACAGTCGCCCGGCGGCTGGCGGGTCGCGTGGTCGAGCATGGACATCTTCGACGGCATGGCCGGGGGGACACAGCTTCGCGCCGCCGGGCAGCGCGACCCACGCGCCAATATTTACGACCGCGATGGCGAACTGGTGGTCGAGCAGGGCGGCACCGTCGTCGCGCTCTATCTCCAGCGCCAGACGATGTTCAACGAGGCCGACTGCCTGACGCTGATGGCCGAACTGCTGCGCCGCCAGCGTCAGGATTTGGTGACGCTGTTTAACCGCTTCCTGCCGGATGCCATTTTCTACGTGGGCGAGGTAGACCTCGACGTTTACAACGCGCGCCAGCAGGACATGGCCGACACCTGCGGCTCTGTCCGCACCAGCGAGCGCCAGACGCGGCATTATTATCGCGGCAACGCGGTGTCGCATGTGACAGGCTATATCGGCCAGATTCCGGCGGACAGCGTGCAGGAGTGGCTGGATCGTGGCTACCGGACGGGCGACCTGATCGGGCGGAACGGGGTCGAACTGGCCTTTGAGCCGGAACTGGGCGGGCAGGCCGAAAGCCTGTTACAGATTGTCGAGCCGGGGGGCGCGGTGCTGCGCGAACTGGGCGGGACAGAGGGCGCGCCGCCGCAGCCGATCATGCTGACGATTGACCGCGCGCTACAGTACGAAACCGCACAGGCGCTGGCCGATGCCTATAACTTCGCCGAGGGGAGCTGGGGCAGCCGCGACATCTCGCCGGGGGGCGCGGCGGTGGTGATGGACGTGAACACGGGCGGCATTCTGGCGATGACCAGTTATCCGCTGTACGAGCCGAACATCTTCAACCCGGATACCGAATGCTGCACGCCGATCACGGCGGGGGAGCGCATCGCTGACCTGCTGGGCGATACGCGCCAGCCGTTGTTTAACCGGGCGGTGCAGGGGCAGTTTTCGCCCGGCTCGGTCTACAAGGTTATCCCCTTTGTCGCCGCCGCAGAGGAAGGCATCTGGGGGCGGGAGCAGCTTTTCGAGTGTGGCCTGATGTGGAACGGCGCGCCGTTTGGCGATACGGTGGGCTTCGAGCGCAAGGACTGGCGCTTTACCGATGAGATGGAAGCCGCCGGGGAAATTACGATGGCGCAGGCGCTGACGGCCTCGTGCAACCCGTACTTCTGGCAGGTGGGGGCGATGCTCTACCGCCAGCGCGAGGCTTCCACGATGGCGAATTATGCGCGGCGTATGGGGCTGGGGCAGCCTACCGGGTTGGATTACTTCGGCACAGAAGCGGGGGGCGCGCTGCCCGTGCCGGGCAATGCTTCCGACGCGATCAATCAGGCGGTTGGTCAGGGCGATATTCAGGTCACGCCGCTGCAAATGGCGCGGCTGACCGCCGCCATCGCCAACGGCGGCACGCTGTATAAGCCGTATCTGGTGCAGCAGGTGGGCGGCGTGGAAGGCACGCCAGTGACGTTCGAGGCCGAGCCAGAAGCGATTGGCACATTCGGGTTCAGCGAGACGACGATGGCGCTGCTGCACGAAGGCATGTGCGCTGTGACCAGAGACGAGGACTTAGGCACAGCGGTATGGCCGTTTGAAGCGACGGCTTACTGGGCCTGTGGTAAAACCGGTACATCGCAGACCGCGCGTTATCCCAACGCCTGGTTCATCGCTTACGCCCCGGCAGAGAACCCGCAGATCGCGGTGGCGGTCATGATTGAGCAGGCGCTGGAAGGCTCGCAGACCGCAGCGCCTATCGTCCGGCGGATTATGGATGCCTACTTCAGCCAGCCGCGCTGGGGCTACCCCGGCCTGTGGCTGGACCC
>CAZJSU010000087.1:0-4845 GCA_964548765.1 uncultured Anaerolineaceae bacterium | reverse complement strand
CCTCAGAACTTCACGGGCATCGCGCTCATGCCATGCAGCAGAATGCTGTCGTTCCAGACAAGATGCTCGGCAGGCACGGCCAGTTCAAGGTGCGGCAGGCGGCGCAGCAGCGTCGAGATGGCAATCGCGCCTTCCAGCCGCGCCAGCGGCGCGCCCACACAGTAATGAATGCCGCTGCCAAAGGCGATGTGGCGGTTCGGGTCGCGCGTGATGTCGAAGCGGTGCGGGTCGGGGAATTCTGCCGGGTCGCGGTTGGCCGCCAGCAGCGCCGCCATCACTACGTCGCCCTGCGCGATGAGCTTGTCGCCGATCTGCACATCCTGAAGCGCGTGCCGCCACGTGGTCGTTTCCACCGGGCCGTTGTAACGCAGCATCTCCTCGATGGCGCTGCGGATAAGCGCCGGGTTCGCGCGTAAGAGTGCCATCTGGTCAGGGTGCTGCAGCAGCGCCAGTGTGCCGTTAGCGATCAGGTTCACGGTTGTTTCATGCCCGGCCACCAGCAGCAGAAAGATCATGCTGAGCAGTTCCATATGGTCAAGCTTGTCGCCCTGCTCCTCCGCCTGAAGCAGGCCGCTGAGCAGGTCATCCTGCGCGTGTTCCTTGCGTTCGTCAATGAGGTTGTTCAGGTACATCACAAACTCAAACGCGGCCATGCGGTTGGCTTCATAATCGGCGTTAAAAAGCAGCGTCTGCGTCCATTCGCGGAATTTATCCCGGTCGCTGACGGGGATGCCGAGCAGTTCGGCGATTACGGTGATCGGCAGCGGGAAGCTGTACGCGGCGATCAGGTCTGCCTCGCCTTTGCCCTCAACTTCGTCGAGCAGGTCATCGGCGATCTGCTGGACGCGCGGGCGCAGGTTCTCCACGATGCGCGGGGTGAAGGCTTTATGCACCAGCGCGCGCAGGCGGGTGTGGTCGGGCGGGTCTACGTTAAGCAGGTGGCGGTCGAGCGCGGCCAGCGCCGGGTCGGGCGCGCCGTCGCCGCGCCATGCCTTCACTTTTTCGGGCGGCAGGTGCTTCTCGATCTGTTTGCCGAAACGCGCGTCCTTGAGGAAGGCCACGCAGTCCTGATAGCGCGTGAGAAACCAGAAGTTGCGGCCTGTCATCGGCCCGGGGTTGAGGTGAACCGGGTCGGTATTACGCAGATGCTCGTATACCGGGTGCGGGTTCGCGCGTGTTTCGCTTGCCCAGATGTTCGCCATGAATGTTTGCTCCGCCATCGTAGTCTCTCCTGAATACAGCGCATTAGGTTCTATGGTGTATACGTTGCTGCGTCCTGTCAAGTTCTGCGCCAGTAGTCTGACGAGTGAGGTTAAGGTTCGTTTAAAAATCTCCTGCCAGGACTGACGCGGTGCTTAAACAGTGATACGCTGGCTCTGCAAGTGTTTTATATCCCTCTTTGCGACAGACGAACCATAAGGAGAATAGCCGTGAGGATGCCAAGCTGGAAATGGAGCGTGGTGCTGCTGCTCATGCTGCTGGCGGTGCCAGTGGGGGCGCAGGATATGCCGCGCCTCGAAACAACCGAGTGCTGGTTTCAGGTGCCACAAGGCCAGACGGCGGAATGCCAGTACGTGATCGTGCCAGAGAACCGCGCCGACCCGGACAGCGACGAGATCAGGCTGGCGGTGGCGGTGTTTAAAGCGCCGGAAGAAGGCCGCCAGCCCGACCCGGTGATGATTCTTTCCGGCGGCCCCGGCGAGAAAACCGTCGCTAACGCGCCCCTGTTTCTGCAAACGATTGGCTCACAGTACGCCGGGCGCGATGTCATTGTTTTCGACCAGCGCGGCGTTGGCCTCTCTGAGCCAGCGCTGGAATGCCCGGAATGGATGGATGCCGTGTTTGACCTGCTGGACGAACTGGATGATGCGGTCGCGCTGCAAGACCAGTATGACGCGCTGACCGCCTGTCAGGAACGGCTGGTGAGCGAAGGGTATGATCTGGGCGGGTATAACACCACCCAGAACGCCGCCGACGTGGAGGCCATCCGGCAGGCGCTTGGTTATGAACAGGTGAACCTCGTCGGGGTGTCTTACGGGTCGCTGCTGGCGCAGGAAGTCATGCGCAGCCACCCCGAAGCCATCCGCAGCGTCGTGCTGGATTCGGTGCTGCCTGTGGATGCCAGCTTCTTCATTGACACCAGCGCGACATCCACCGAGGCGCTGACGCGGCTGATCGAAGCCTGCGCGGCGGATACCGCTTGCAGCACCGCCTACCCTGACCTGCAGGACGTGTTGTTTAACCTGATTGATGAGCTGAACGAGAACCCGGTCAGCATTACCCTGACCGACCCGACCACAGGCCAGCAGTATCCGGGTTATCTGACGGGCGACGCGGTGGTTGGCAACCTGACCGTGTTTCTGTACTTCGCGCCGCTGCTGCCACAGCTTCCGCAGGTGATTAGCGATGTCGCTGCGGGCGATTACACGCTGATGACGCAGCTTTCCGGTATCCCGCTGGCGGCGCTGAGCGCGCTCTCGCGCGGGATGATGTTCTCGGTCTTCTGCACCGAAGACCTTGTCGGGCGCACGCCGGAGGATTACCTCGAGATCGTCCTGGCACAGCCGCCGCAGTATCGCGGGCGTGTAGACCCGGAAGACACGATTGAGCAGGGCTTCTTCGGCATTTGCGAGAACTGGCCTGTCACCCCGGTGGACGCGGCGTTTAAGGAGCCGGTCGAAAGCGACATTCCGACGCTGCTGCTGGCGGGCGAGTTTGACCCGGTGACCCCGCCGCGCTTCGCCGAGCAGGTCGCGGAGAACCTGAGCAACAGCTACTTCTACGAGATTCCCACCGTCGGCCATTCGGTGATGTCTTCCAGCCCGTGCGCGCAGACGATTGCGGCTGACTTCATCAACGACCCGACCACCGCGCCGGACACCGCCTGCATCGCGGAAATCCCCGCCCTGACGTTTGAAGTCGAAGGGGACGAAACCGCGACCGAGGAAGCGGTCAGCATCACCCTCGTGCCGTTTACCAGCGCCGACGCAAGTTACAGCACCGTCGTGCCGGAAGGCTGGACAGAGGCCGCGCCGGGCGTGTACGCGCGCGGGCGATCACTGATTGACCCGACATCGCTGGTGCTGGTGGCTGTGCCGCTGTCCCCGGCAGATTTTCTGGAAGCGGCCAAACAGCAGCTTGGCGTAGACACGCTGGAAAGCACGTCCAGTGTTGAGATCAACGGCCTGACGTGGGACATCTACGAAGTCGTGTTTCAGAACTACCCGACGCTGATGGCGATCGCCGGGACGGACAGCCAGACCTACACGGTGCAACTGGTGACTGCCGATGAGGCCGAACAGCAAGCGCTGCGCGAGAGTGTTTTCCAGCCGGTGCTGGAAGCGTTCGAGGTGGCGGAGTAGGCGCGAATGCCGATGATGCTGCGGGGCGGGTGACAGACCCGCCCTGCAAGCACAGGCGGGAATAGGCCAGGTCGCGCTTGTGAGACGCAACATTTTGCGTCATGCTGCGTATTAAACAGTACAAGTCAATATGCAGAGGAAAGCAAACTCATGTTGCAAGTTGTCATTAACGAACTGCGCCTGACGTGGCGGCTCATCCGCGACCCGCGCGTGCCGATGTGGACGAAAATTATCCCCTTCGCCGGGCTGATCTACGTGTTATCGCCGCTGGACCTCATCCCGGATGTGCTGATCGGGCTGGGACAGTTGGATGATCTGGGCGTGATTCTGGCCGGGCTGCGCCTGTTCCAGACATTTAGCCCGGCGTATGTGGTGGACGAACACCGCGCGGCGCTTGAGGGCGACACGCAGGCCGAGGTCATTGACGCACCGCGTTACAGTGTGCGCGGCAAATAGCGCGGCCTAGCCCAGCCGCAGGCGCTGTGCCTGCACTTCGTCCATCGCGTCAATCGTGTCCTGCAGGCTGGCAACTTCGTCCTGAATTTCCAGCCGCAAACGCTGGGCGCGGGAGCTGTCTACCTCTTTCGTCCCCAGCAGCGACATCTGCGCGTAAATCGTGCCGAGTGACGACAGCGTACTTTCCAGTTGAATCTCGGCACGTTTGATGCTGTTCACCGTTGCGTCCAGATTGACCAACTGCTGCTCCAACTGCCTGACCTGATTTTCCAGTTCGCGGCGCACCGCCGGGTCGCGCTCCATCTCCAGCCGGGTACGCGCGTTTTTCAACTGCTGCGGCACCAGCTTGCGGTCGCGCTCTACCAGATCGTTGCCCTCGAAGCTGTCTATATGCAGCGCGAGGTTGTACATATGGCCGATCCAGTCATCAATATCGGCGACGGTCTGCTGCAAGCTGAGCTTCATCGCGCCCTGATGCCGCTGCGCCAGTTCCAGCATCCCCTTGCGGTATTCCATCGCGCTTTGCAGACGCTCACGGGCGACGCGCCCCCTGATCTGGCGCAGGTCAAACCTCTGCTCAAACTCCCGCGCGACCGCTTTTCGCGCGGCCTCCTCGTCGGTCAGTGCCGAGGCGACCAGCGCGATCTCGGCCAGCGCCCCGCCCACCAGCCAGAACCAGGGCTGCCAGAACTCGAACGGCTGTGGCACGAACAGGAACAGGATCACGGTGAGCAGCAGGGTGACAACGCTTTCCCAGCGCAAAAAGGCATTCGCCAGCACCGCGCCCAATGCGCGCTGCCGGATTTCATCTGAGTGGTTATCTCTCGACATAAGTGACTTTATCTCCGCGTACACTCTTTATACGCTTAACTATAACGCGGAGTTGCGGTCTGGTGTATCAGCAATGTGTTAGGGAAGCGGACAGGACGCGCCATAAGGCGTACAAGGGCGCAGACCTTCGCTATATCGCCGTGCGCCTGCGATACGTAGGGGCGGGGTTGAAACCCGCCCGTGACACCTCACCCGC
>CAZJSU010000086.1:16016-20058 GCA_964548765.1 uncultured Anaerolineaceae bacterium | reverse complement strand
GCTGCGCCCTCATACATGCCGTCCGCGTACAAATGATGAATTTTGCGTAGTGGGACGGAGCTGAGGGTTATTTACGCGCAGCCGCCGAGGAACCGCGCCCAGTCCAGCCCAAGAAGCTGGTCGGCCACCGCCACGCGCAGCACGCCGTCCGTCCCCAGATGATGCCACGCGCGCGCCCGGTCGTCGCCGTAAATGCGCGTACTGCCGCAGATGTTGCCTGTCGTCTTTTGCAGCGCGATGATGTGGCCGTGATTGCTGGTCAGCAGCAGAGCGGCGGCATAATCGGTCAGTGTGGTTAGGCCAGTGACGGGCGGCAGTTCCACCTGCCACAGCAGCGCCAGGTCACGGCTGTAAGCACGCAGCACCCGGCCATCAAACAGGAACAACTGCTGGCCGTCGGCAGTCCATGTCAGCGCGGCGGAGCGCCCGCCGACAGTATCGGCCAGCGCGCTTTGCCATGTGCCATCGCTGCCGAAGCGCCACAGCCCGCTTTGCGTGTAGGCCATCAATACGCCCTGCGGGTCGGTGGTCACGCTGGCGGGTTCGGAGAACTGCGTGGCGTTCAGCAGTTCGCCGCCGGGCGAAAGCACCAGCAGGCGGTTGTCCTGCGTCACCACGCCGTTCAGCCCTGCGGCCTGCGCCCCGCGCAGCAGCGGCGGCATCTGTGGCAGCGTCCACTGGACGCTCTGGCGGTCTGCGCCGAAGCTGACGAGCGCATTTTCCGGCGTGTGGAACAGCACCGTCTCGCCCAGCGCCAGCGGCGCGCTGTCCAGCGCGAGGCCGGTTTCCCAGCGCTCGGCCAGCGTGCCGTCGCGGTTCACGCGCTGCATCGAGCCGTCGGCGTAGACCACCAGCGCATCGGCCCCGCGAAAGGTGAGGCCCACCGCCGGGCGCTCCAGATTGATACGCCACAGCGAACGGCCATCCGGTGAGGCGCGTCCGAGGCGGTTCGCGTCCAGATAAAGCAGGCTGTTGTCGTCCAGACTCAGCGGCGGGGAGATCGGGCCGCTTTCATCGGCCAGATCAAAGCGCCACAACACGCCAGCTTGCAACCATGCGTTCCAGTTCTGGATGAACTTGGCGGGCTTGCGCCAGCCGACGCTGACAGGTTCTTCCCAGTTGTAACCGGGGCCGGGCGAGGTGCCGTCGCTGGTTTTGATCTCAAAATGCAGGTGGGGCGCGGGGCGCACATCGCCAATCGCGCCGATCACCGCCCCCTGACTGATGCAGCTCCACTGCACGGGGAAGCGCGCGTTATCGGTTTCGACCATGTGTCCGTACTGGCTGTAAGCGATGCTGCCATCGGGGAAGGTGTGTTCGATGACCACCACGCCGCCATCACGCCCCCAGCCGATAGTCGAGGCGAAGGTGACGCGCCCGGCGGCGATCGCGCGGACAGGCGTACCGATGCCGTGATTGCTGGCGCGCCCGGCGTACCAGTCCTCGCCCGTGTGGTAACGCCCCTGATGGCGCACGCTAGGCACCGCGAAATCCTGCGCGACCTGAAAGGTGCTGGTATCTATGGGGTAGATCAGGCTTTCGACAAAGCCGCACTGCGCCTGCGCGTTGGTCTGGTGCGTGGGCGATAGCAGCGCGAAGGCCATCGCGCACCACAGGCTAAAGCCTGCGGCTAACCCACAAAAGCCCCCTCTGGCGCGTAGAATGCCTGCCATCCTGGTTTCCCCTCATATCATACTCGCGCCGCCATCCACATGGATCGCCTGCCCGGTGACGAACACCGCCGCGTCTGAACACAGGAACAGCGCCACCCGCGCCACTTCATCCGGCGTTCCCCAGCGCCCCTGCGGGTTTTGGGCGGGCGCGGCGGCCTGCTCTGGCGTTTCGGCAATATTATCCGCGCAGATGGCATTCACGCGAATACCCAGCGGCGCGTATTCCTGCGCGCACTGTTTGGTCAGGCCGACCAGCCCGGCCTGGCTGGCGACAAAACCGACCCCCACCGGCAGCGGCGCGGGATGCCCGGCGGTCGAGCCGACGTTGACGATCACGCCGCCGCCTTCGTCGGCCATGACACGCCCCATCAACTGACAGCAGAAGAACGTCCCCGTAAGGTTGACCTCCAACAGACGCCGCCAGTCCCACTCGTCCATCTGGAGCATCGGGTGTTGGGTGCGCGCGCTGGCGGCGTTAATCAGCAGGTGGATGCGCCCGAAATGGTCGCGCGCGGTTTCGATCATCGCGCTCACCTGATAGCGGTTGGCGATGTCCGCCTGCCAGCCGAGCGCCTTGCCGCCCGCGCTGGTGATCTCTGCGGCGACGCGCTCCACGCGGTCGGGGTTGAAGTCGGCCACGACCACCGCCGCGCCCGCTTCGGCCAGCGCCAGCGCGATCGCGCGTCCGATACCTGCGCCCGCGCCAGTGACTAGCGCTGTCTGATCGTCGAGACGGATGTGGAAATTGGACAAAGTTGGTTCAACCAGTCGTAAATAAAGGTCAGGGCTTCGGGGTGAATGGTGGAAGAGTCGTTGTTGAGCAGCAGCTTACGGTCGGCATTGGGGACGATGTGGAAGGACGCGCCGCGCCCGTAAGTCTGGTTATGGGCATCGCAGGCCGCTTTGGCGTATCGCTGCCAGGGGTTCCAGTCATGTTCGCCCACGACGATCTGGATGCGGCTGTCAATGGCCTGTACAGCGGTTTCGTCAAGGATGCTGGAAGCGAGGATCACGCCATAGGGTTTTTGCAGCCGCGCGAACAGCCCGAAAGCGTTGCCCAGCAGCCCGGTGCCGGCGGCCTGCGCCAGAATGACCGCGCGCTGCTGGTTGACCGAAGGCTGCTCAAGCGCGATCTCATAGGCGTTGACCGCGTCCTGCGTGGTGCTGCCACAGCCGCCCGCGCCGCTGCGCCCGGTGCCGCGCTTGTCCCAGCGAAACACGGCGTAACCCGCGTTGAGGCCGGCCTGTGCGAAAGGCCAGTACCACGCGCGGCCTTCACAACCTGCGTGATGGAGGATGAACAGCAGGGGATACCCGTCGGATGGCAGCGGAGCATCCGGGTAATCTATCTGCCCAGACAGGCGCACCCCATCCCCAGCGAAGACCAGTTCGCGGCTGCGCTCGCCCAGCGATTTATCCTGCACAGTATAATTGGCTGCCATGACGCTCCCCTTTGATAAACGAATGTGTGGTCGAAGACTGCAAAAAAACGCTTTATCATAAGTTTTTTTGGGACGGAGCGTTGGCGCAAAACGGATTATAACAACGAATTTCGATTTCAACAGTTGTTATTCACGAAATTTGTATGGACAGGGGGTACAAATTGCCCAGAGGCTGTGATGTGATTTACCCCCTCACCCTAAAGAGCGTTGTCCGGTATTGGGAGAAGGAAGAAAGGGTCTAAATCGGTACAATCCTAAGCTCTGACCCAAAGGAGCGTACCGATGGATTTAGACACCTTTCTCACCCAATTGTACGTGATGATACACGATTGGTACAAAACAGAAATGGCAGGAGGGATGGCCCGCCGGAGAGGGCCAGCGGTGAAACTGAGCGATAGCGAGGTCTTGACGATAGCACTGGTGGGACAGTGGCGTGTCGGCGTGCTGTGGCGCAGCGAGCGTGGGGTGGTTCCCGCAGATGCTGGAACGCAGCCAGTTCAATGCGCGTGTGCGGGCGTTGTGGGCTGTGTTCGTTCGTTTGCAACAAGTGATTGCGGAATGGTTATACATGGATGAACTGTTTGAAGTGGTGGATTGTAGCGAGTTACCGCATTGCAGTCTGAGCCGGGCCGCCAGCCATGATCGTCATTGGTTGAGTGGTCATTTGGGACGAGGGGGCAATAACGGCGGTTGGTACGATGGTGAACAACTGCTGGTGAGTACGACCGCCGCGGGGTCATCACGGGTTGGCTGGTAGGACAAGCGCAGATTGATGATCGCTGGATGTTGGAAGCCTTTCTCAGTACACGCTATGGGTTCACGCAACTACTGGGGCTTGATCCGGCAGAGACCAAGAAGCATCAGACCACCCTGGTTGCCACCCCACAGAGTTTTAGTCCGGCGATCACCCCGGGTGTGGCGCTGGGC
>CAZJSU010000086.1:6409-15916 GCA_964548765.1 uncultured Anaerolineaceae bacterium | reverse complement strand
CGCGCGGACACCTTGTACGCCGTCCCTACGCCTGCCCTACGTCTGCCCGCCTGTAATCTGCTGCGTTATATAATAGGGGCGCGGTGGGCAGGTCTCCGCCGCGCATCCGACCGATGTGTTGAAAGGGAATGCACCCATGTGCCTGTTCGTGTTCGCCTTCTTGATGATGCTGTTTGGCGGTTTTTTCTACGTCGTGCCAGCCAACACTACAACCGTCCCCGTTATGGAAATGACCCCGACCTTCACCTTCACGCCAGAAACCGACCCTTTCGCCGATGTGCTGCCCGCCGACGAAGCCGCGCCCACTGTCCCCCCTCCCGCGAACATCCCGGCGCAGCCCACGTTCACGCCAGCGCCGCCGGACTTCGGCCCCACCATGACCACCACGCCGCCGCCGCCGGACTTCGGCCCCACCATGACAATCACGCCAACATCGCCCGGCTTCGGCCCCACCGCGACCATCACGCCGCCGCCCTTCAGCACGTCAAGCGCGGGTACGCTGCCCTTCGTCCAGATTGAAGAGGTGGCTTATACCGAAAACATTATGAACGATGCGGGCTGCGACTGGCAGGGCGCTGCTGGTGTGGTGGTGGATATGAACGGCACCCCTGTCACAGGCGATTTTTATGTGCGTATCATTACATCCGGCGAGGCCTATCGCGTTCCGGTGACTAATAACAGCGTTTTCGGAGAGGGCGGTTGGGAGCAAAAACTGGCTGACGCGCCCACCTTTGCACAGGTCAGCGTGCAGCTTACCGATGTGATCGGCAATCCTCTGTCAACGGCTGTGCCAATCACCTTTCCCGGCACCTGTGAGGGCAATCTGGCTGTCGTGTATTTCATGCAGCGCCCGTTTTAGTAACCTCCTCACCTGCGCTGTGATCGTCATTCATGCGTAGGGGCGGGTTTGAAACCCGCCCGTTGGTGATCCTTAAATGCCGGAAGGGTCACAGACCCTCCCCTACGCAACAGGTATCGCTGCTCTGCTAACGACGGACAAGCCTTGTATCGCGTCCCTACAAAACCTATCACGACAGGGTGTAGGGACGGCATTTCATGCCGTCCGCCAGAAGACCATCAATAGCCTAGCCAACCAGCTTCTGCGCGGCCTGCTGCCCGTGCAGCACCCGGTCCTCAAAACGGGCGGCGCGGTAATCGCTGCCTGCCAGCGCCACGCCCTCCGGCAGCAGACGCTCGATCTCGGTCATGGTCGCCTCGTGCTGCGGCGTGTAATAAGACAGCGAGTGCGACTCCGGCCAGTGATCCACACGCGTAACCACCGGGTCGGACGGCCAACGCATGAAGCGCGTCACCTCGCGGACAATATCTTCCTGCGCGATTTCCGGCGAAGGCTTGAAGCGCAGTCCGACTTGCAGCAGCACGTGGCCGGGTGGGACGCGGTGTGGGCTGTCTGTCCAGCGCCCGAAGGCATAGCCGGTATCCGGTGGCGGCACGATGGGCAGGGTGATGTCGTCCTTACGATAGCCAAGCGACAGGCGCGTGATGTTGTCGTAGGGGAAGGTCAGCATATGCTGGCTGATCTCTGGCACGAAGGCGTAAAACAGGCGCTCGGCATACCGCGCGGGCGTGGTGACGATAACCCCGGCGGCCTCCAGGATCATGCCATTCTCCAGACACACGCTCAGGTTATTCTCCACGCGACCGATGCTGCTGGCGGCCATGCGCGTGAGGATGCGCCCGCTTTTCAGGCGGCTCGCCAGCGTGTCCGTCAGCGTTTGCGTCCCCTCTTTAAAGGCGATCAGTTCGCCGCCCGGTATATCGGCGACGTGGTAAATGCTCTCGTTCAGGCCCAGCTCATCCAGAAACGGCCACGGCTGTGTGCGGTACAGCACCATCGGCCCGCCGTCCAGCACGAAGTCGCCGCGCTTCTCGCTGACGATGCTGCCGCCAAGCCGCGCCTTGACTTCCACCAGCGCGTAGTCCACGCCGCGCTTTTCCAGTTCCCACGCGGCGGCCAGCCCGGTCAGCCCGCCGCCGATCACGATGATATCTGCCATGTTATTTTGCCTTTCTCTTAAGCACATCAGCGTGTCAGTCGTTCAGTGAAAGAAGCAATGAGTGATGAGCAATGAGTAACGAGTAAAGCACTTTGCACCCAGCACTTCTACCGACGCGCTACATCGCCGTCAGGCCGCCGTCTACCGCCAGCGCATGACCGGTAATGAACGAAGCCTGCGCGGAACACAGCCAGACAATCGCCCCGGCGACTTCCTCCGGCCTGCCGAGGCGGCGCATGGGGTTGCCCTTTACGGTGAGTTCGGCCATCTGCGGCGCTTGCTCCACCACCCCGGCGACCATCGGCGTATCCACAAATGCCGGACAGACCGCATTCACGCGGATATTGCGCCGGGCATATTCCAGCGCGGCGGATTTCGTCAGGCCGATAACGCCGTGCTTGCTGGCGGCATAGGCCGCGCCCTTTGGCGTGCCGACCAGCCCGGCAGCCGAGGCCAGATTGACGATCACCCCGCCGCCCTGCGCTTCCATCTGCGCGATCTCATGCTTCATGCACAGCCACACGCCCTTGAGGTTGACATTCACGATGAAGTCCCAGTCATCCTCGGCGATCTCGCTGGTGCGCGCGCCGTAGTTCCCGGCCACCCCAGCACTGTTCACGGCGAAGTCCAGCCGCCCGTAAGCAGCGACTGCCTGCGCTACCAGCGCGGCCACTTCGCCCGCCTGTGTCACGTCTGCCGGGAGAAAGACCGCCTCCGCGCCCGCCAGCAGGCGCAGCGTTTCCTCACCGCCCTGCGTGTTCACATCCGAGATTACGATTTTCGCGCCATGTTCGGCAAAGGTCAGCGCGGTCGCCCGCCCGATGCCGGAACCGCCGCCTGTAATCAGCACTACCTTCCCCGCCAGATCGTCCATACCGCCCCCATCTTTATGAAGCACGCCCCTAACGCATGGTATCAAAATTCGTGTGAAAAGCTATTGTCACCGGGTTTGAGCTAACGACGGACGCGCTGTTGCGCGTCCCTACAAATTCCACGTGCTGTAGGGGCGGCATTTCATGCCGTCCGTTGGTAAAAACACCCGCCAAAAGGGAAATGTCAACACAACCTGACGACCGAGAGCTACCAGTCCTTCTCCAACGTCATTGTGTCGTAGATGATGATGACCTCGGCCAGCACGGTAGCAAAACGCGCCGGACGCTTGTGATGTGGCTCGCCCAGATCATGCGTAATCACCTGCGCGACCTCGCCCTCGCCGATCTCGCCCTTGATGACATTCCACTCAATGCCCCGGCAGCCCGTGAACACCAACCGGAACGGCTTTTCCTCTGGCGGATAGCGATACACACAGTCCACCTGTACCTCGCTGCCCCAGCGCGCAAGCGCAACCCGCGTCACCGTCAGGTCGCCCGGCGAAACATCCAGCAGGGAATACACCAGTTTTAAACGTACGGTGGACATGGCTCGCTCTTAGTTGTTCACTGTTCGGTAAATTTGGTAATCAACTGTAACGCATCGCTGTGAATAATAACGCGGTTATAGATGAAACCTCAAAAAGTGTCACGGACATGGTGCATGGGGAGGGTCTGTGACCCTCTCGCAGTTCGCCATCATCGGCGGACGGATTTGAAACCTGCCCCACAGCCCAGAATCTAATCGCCGATGATTTCCGCCTGAATGCCGTGTTCGCCCAGCGCGTCGCGCAGCGCTTCCCACTGGTCGGCGCGGACGATGACGGCCATCGGCCCCAACTGCGCGCCCAGATAGCGCCGCAGCGCCGGAGTCTCCATCACGAAGTTGAGCGTTTCTGGCGCGGTCGTCCGCAGCACCATCACCCGTTCCATCGTCACGGCGGCGGTCGGCCCGGCCTTCCAGTTTTCCAGAAGCTGCGCGATGCGCTGCGGCACGGGCGAGTCGCCCAACGCGCGGCTGACAAAGGCGCTGATATGACCGATGTTGATCGCCTGCCGCGCGGCCTGTGCCACCCCTTGCGCGTCCAGCTTGTAGGCGTAGGGATCGCTGAAAGGGTTCCATGTGGTGAAGCGCGCTACCTGAAAGCGGTCTATGCGGCTGACACGGCGCGATACCAGCAGCGTCCCGTCGTCCTGCACGATGATTTTATCTTCCGCTTCGGGCGGGTTGGGCCACGGGATGATGCCCGCGAAGGCGCGCCCGTAAGCCGTGAGCCGGACAGCATCCTCGCCGAGGTCTACCAGCCCCAGCCAGTGCAGCGGCCCCATGAAATAATGTTCCAGCAGCAGCCCCTCGACCAGTTCCCAGCTTTCAAAGCCGCGCAGGTACTCGCCTTCCTCGCTGCGGATATACCAGCTTTCATACTCACCACCGGGACGCTGGAAGTCCGGCTCGGTCTGCTTGATGGCCTCGATAAACTCATCCAGCGACCACCAGTCCTGCTCTGGCACGATGTCGCCCAGAAAGTTAATGACCGCCTCGCGCCCTAATGTCGGGTCATACGGCCAGCCGGACTCCGGGGACAGCCCCGGCACATGCCACAGGTCACGGTAGGCGACACTCTTGCGCCAGCCCTCGGCCAACTGGCGCACCTGCACCGCCCGGGGCTGCTCCAGCCAGCGGCGGGTTTCGGCGCGTTTGGGCGCTGCCCTGCCGCCCTCGGCCTCGATCAGGTCGGTGCTGATGCCCACGCCCACCAGAAAGGCGATCCGCTGGGCATCCTGCGCGAACAGGTAAGGCATTAAGCGCTGCCGGTCGGCCTCGGCCAGCGTGCCATCTTCCAGCGCCGCGCCATGAAGCTGAAGGTAGGCCAGCAGCGTCGTCATATCGTCCACAATCGAGGTGTCGGCCTGCCGCACATCCTCGACATCTTCCAGTGAATCCAGATCATAGCGCTCCACCGTGCCGCCACCCGGCGCGGCGGTGGGCGCGGCCTGAAGGTTCTCGTAGGCGGTTTTATGCGCGGGCAGCACGTCCATCAGGTCATCCGGCATGTAAATCACCGGGCGCGCGCCTGCTTCGGCCTGCTCGAACGCCTGCGCGATCAACCCGCGATAGAACAGCGCTTCAGCGCTGCTGGCCGGGTTTTGCTGCGGCTTCTCGCGCTCGATCTGCGCCGCGCCCATCTGCCGGATGTCGCCAAAGAGGCGCGTGAACATATTGGCGGACATGCGCCCGCCGCTGCCCAGCAGCGCCTGCAGCGCGCCGCGCTGGTCTTCGTCCAGCGATTCCCACACGGTTTCCGCGCGCTCTTTCTCCAGCATGGCGCTGTTCAGCGCTTCGATGATCTCATCGTTGCTGCGATTTTGAATGGACACGCCCCAACGCTTTGCCAGAATCGGCAGCAGCGCCGGGTCTTGATCTTGCAGGGTGCGTTTGAGGTTACGCATTGGCCGCGCCTGAAATGAATTGTCTTAATGCAGATGCCTTAATTTTAACCAAAAAGCATGAATTGCGATAATACTCGCCGGGGTGTCCTGCTGTCCCGTGTTTTTGCGGCGGACGGCATCTGGGCGCAGCGTGCTGCGCCCCTACAAGGGTATTTGTAGGGACGCGCAACGGCGCGTCCGTAACCCTCCAAAATACAAACGATTGATGGTGTATACTGTGTCCCCGTATCTCTGGTGGTTGAACCTGTTTACAGGGGGCATGATGTCCAATGCATGGGAGGGGCGGCTTGTACGGCTGCGGGCGCTTGAGCCGGACGACTGGCGGCATTTTCACGCGCTTAATCAGGACAGCGAACTCAGCCGCGCGCTGGATTGCGTCTGGTTTCCTTCATCTACGGAAGCGGTCAAAAAGTGGGTCAACGAAAGCGGGGCGAAATCCCCCGAAGGCGACCGGATTGATCTTGTGATCGAAACGCTGGGCGGGGAATTCGTGGGCAACATCGGTACGCACAGCATCCAGCGCACCGCCGGCACGTTCGGCTACGGTATCGGCGTGGCGCGGCACCAGCGGCGCAAGGGTTATGCTTCAGAAGCGATCATCCTGCTGCTGCGGCACTTCTTCGCCGAACGGCGCTACCAGAAAGTGACGACCACCGTTTACAGCTTCAATCCGCTCTCTGTCGGCCTGCACGAAAAGCTCGGCTTTACGCTGGAAGGCCGCCTGCGGCGCATGGGCTACACGCACGGCGCGTATTACGATCATCTCGTCTACGGCATGACGATCGAAGAATTTTTCGAGAAGCATGGTTGAGGAAGCGCTTAACATCGGGGATGTAGACCCGCATCTGTGTTAGAATAGGCCATAGTGGGAACGAATAATAGCTTTACAGAGGAAAATAATGGCCGTTGAGCGTGTAGCAGATATGACGCTGGATGAGCTTGAACAATTTGTGGATAAGCGTATTCAAGGTTGGTGGAAACCTCAAGACTCGCGCAGCGTGGAAGAAATACTAGATTCCATTGACCGCAATATGTGGAGGCCACCCGAAGATTCTCCCTCTACACTGGAGCTTCTACGAGAAGATCGAGACAGGTAACGATGAGTAGTTACATCGTGGATGCCAGTGTAGTGATTCAAAGGTTAATTTATGATAATGAGACAGAATACGCAAAAGCTCTATTCAGGCAGCTAACACGCGGCGATACGTTATACATCCCTGAATTTTGTGTGTTGGAATGCACAAACGTTATCTGGAAACAGGTGCGCTTTCGAGGTATGTCACCCACACAGGCCGAAATACTGGTGCATGATCTAGTAGGACTGCCTCTGATGCTTGTGCCGATCACTGGAATGCTGCCTAGAGGTTTACAGATTGGACTTAAACACCAATTGGCTGTTTATGATGCTGTATACATTGCTCTGGCAGAACAATTAAACCATCCACTCATTACTGTTGATGGAAGGCAGGAAGATGCGGCAAAGGCTGAGGGAATTCAGACAAAGCCGTTATCTGACTTTAAACCATGACCAAACGCAAACGCCCACAACCTGCTGGCTGGGAGCCAGTGGCCGACTGGTACGATGGATGGGTCGGCAAGGAAGGCAGCGAACATCACCGCAGGCTGGCGCTGCCCGCCGTGCTGGACTTGCTCGACCTGCGCCCGGAGATGCACGTGCTGGATATTGGCGCGGGGCAAGGGGTACTTGCGCCGCATGTAGCCGAAAGTGACGCGCACTATACCGGCGTGGACGTGAGCGCGAAGCTGCTTGCGCTGGCGCGCAAACATCACGGCAAACAGGGACGCTTTCTGCAGGGCGATGCCCGCACGTTGCCACAGGTGAAAGGGCTGGACGCAGGCGCGTTTGACGCGGCGGTGTTCCTGCTCAGCATCGAGGACATGAACCCACTGGCCGATGTGATCGAGTCAGCGGTGTGGGCGCTGAAGGACGGCGGGCGCGTGGTGATCCTGATGCGTCATCCGTGCTTTCGTGTCCCCCGGCAAAGCGGCTGGGGCTATGACGAAGGGCGCGACCTGCAATATCGCCGGGTAGACAGCTATCTTAGCCCGCTGTCCGTGCCGCTGAAGGCTTACGGCAAGGAGCGCTCTGGCAAGACCATCAGCTTTCACCGCCCGTTGAGCCATTACGTCAACGAACTGGCGGTGTCCGGCCTGCTGATTGACCGCGTGAACGAAATCCCCACCTATAAAACTGGCGCGAACAAGGCCGAAAGACGCGCTAACAGCGAGTTCCCGCTGTTTATGGCGCTGCGCGCGGTAAAGCTCAACGCGGGTTTGTGAGCGCGCTGTGCCTGCGCTTGCTTTTCACGGGCAATCCTCGCCGCGCAAACCCTCTGATACTCAGTTTCACCGAAATCCATATCCAGAAAATGTAGATCGCAGATATAACAATAAACGTCAGTACGCCCACCCCGTTTTGTTTACTGGTAGTCAAGAGTGCCTGCACCACCCAAATCAGTGATAACACGCCTGTATCTAACATTATGCCGATACTCATCAGGTGAATGTCCCGTATATTAGTATACTGCTGCGAAAAAAATACATTTTGATTGATGCCCGCATTATGCAGGTAAATGATGCGGCTGCTATAAACCACAAAAAGCAGGAATAAAACGAAGATTGTTGAAAATATAACGAGAAGGTAGGTTGTTATAGCGCGCCCAAAATGCGACATTAAATTTGAAGAAGCGCTTGCTGCTGCAAGTGTGCCACAGGATGTCATAAATAAAAATTGAAGCGAGGTCATAGCCAACAGTAGACCACAGCTTAATATGATGACTTCTATCCTAATATTTGATAAAACAAAAATTTGCGTCGTAGTCAAAATGGATAAAACAGCAGGGTTAAAAAGAAGAATAATCCGTATTAGCCACAGTATCAAACAAGGTCGCCATAGAGATGTAATAAGTGCAAACAGTTTACTTAATACAGCGGTTTGAGCATCTACGCCAGTAAGCATGAAGACCTCCCAGTTCGTTTTTGATCTGTACTCGCGGATGCTTAACTCCCAAGAACGAATAAACGTTGTCAGCATCAGTTTAAGACTGATAACTATAGACAGTGCCACCAATAAATAAACTAAAAACGCAGCCTCGATAAAAAGATTTGTAGCGAATATCAGAAAATATGTGCCTAAAAGCTTGAGAAATGACTTTGAGAAGCACAAATGTTTATCATCTAATCGCTTGAATTCAAAATGATATAGCGGATGATGAAAGATTTTGTTGAAGCGAGACAACAAACTGTATCTTCTTTGCACAACTTATCCTTTATCTAACTCGCTTGTTCGAAGCTTTGCTTGCTCTGATACTCCATATATCAATCCTTTAATCTTATAACAGCTAAAGTTTAAAATTTTTTTTTACAGAATCTTTAAGTTTGCGTTGCACTTTGTTTATGTCTTAATTTACATTGAAAGGAAGCAGCACATGCGGAAACTTCTTGTACTTGTTTTAACCTTGCTTTTTACAACGTCGGCTTTTGCCCAAGATGAATTACTTCCAGACTATCTTCAGGATGCGATAATCGTAGGTGATTTCAGCAGTTTGGGGACAATCTCTGTAGAGAGTGGAGAAAAAATCACATATCGGCTATCACAATGTGGCGATTTAACTGAAATTTGTTTTATAACAGTTCAAGCTGGCTTGCAAAATGCACCAGCGTTTAAAGACCTTGAGCGTAATTCAAGCATCCAAGCAAGGAGCGGCGCAACTTTGGTCTGCGGGTATGAATTAAGAAATGCTTTTGGCGCTCTGCTTGCTAAGATAGAAAACCGCCAGCCTACAACTTTCTATAACCAGTTTGGCAAATCACCCTTTTCGTGGGATCATTTACCTACTGAAGTTTATGAAGCCTATTCCGGTTACTCTTGGCATCCGACAATAACAACTGTTAATCCTGCACCTGGAGTACAGAGTAATGCTGGGGAGTCTAATGTTAGAGCTGATCTCAAACAGTTTGGGATATACATAGATACATATGCCGCACTTATCTATTTTACTGCTCCTGTAGGTTCTTCTTGGGGATGTCTTGCAGGTGCTTAATGCAGTTCACAAATTAACAACAATGTGTACAACTTTCAAAAGTTGAATAATACAACATAGAAGCAAGTTTAAAACTTGCTTCTATGTTTACAAGTCTGTCACCAA
>CAZJSU010000086.1:0-6309 GCA_964548765.1 uncultured Anaerolineaceae bacterium | reverse complement strand
TACAACATAGAAGCAAGTTTAAAACTTGCTTCTATGTTTACAAGTCTGTCACCAACAGCGAGTTCCCGCTGTTTATGGCGCTGCGCGCGGTGAAGCTCTTGCTCCCCGGTTGATTACCACCGCACGAGAAGCGCCTCCATCGTCAGGCCGGGGCCAAAGGCCATCATCACGCCGTAATCGCCCGCCTGCGGCGCACCGGATGCCATCATACAGTGCAGCACGAACAGCACCGTCGCCGACGACATATTGCCGTAATGCTTCAGCACGTCCAGCGAATAACGCACCTGCTCATCACTGAGGGCAAGCTGCGCCTGTATATGCTCGATGATCTTTTTGCTGCCGGGGTGAATCGCCCAGAACTTCACGTCCTCACGGCACAGGTTATGCCGCGAAAGCAGCCGCCCGACAAACGCCTCCACATTGGCCGCCAGCACATCCGGCACATAGCTGGACAGCGACATATAAAAGCCCTGATCGGTGACGGTGAAGGACATATGATCGAGCGTCTGATAATCGCAGTACGTCTCGTGGTCAATCAGCGCCGGGCTGCCCGTTTGCGCCTTTTCCCCGCCCACCAGCATCATGCCCGCGCCATCAGCAAACAGCGAGGTTGAGACGATGGTTTCCACGCTGGTGTCGAATTGCAGATGCAGCGTACACAGTTCCAGCGCCAGCACCAATGCCAGCCCGCCCGGCTGCGCGGTGATGCTTTCCCGCGCCAGGCGGATGCCGGGGAACGCCCCGTAACACCCCATACCCAGCACACAGGCGCGCTTCAACTGCGCGCACATCCCCAGTTCATGGGCAAGCAGCAGGTCTAAGCCCGGAATGCTGAAGCCGGTGCAGGACACCACGATCAGGTTGGTGATGTCACGCGGGGCGACCCCCGCCTTCGCCAGCCCTTCTGCCACGACACGCTTGCCCAATGCCAGCGCCTCGCTCATGTAGCGGTCATTCCGCTGCTGCGTGGTTTTCGGCTGCTCAAAGAAGGCCGCCTCCACCACCGAATGACGACACTCCACGCCGGAAGCGTTGATGATGGCGCGGACAGCGCGTTCTCGCCGCGCGCCGCCGCTGTCCACCAGCCGCATGTAATAATCGGCAATTTCATCCTGACGATAACACTGCGCCGGAACGCCTGTATGCAGCGCCACCACACTTGAAAAATCCATCACGACCGTTCCACCAGACTTAAATCACGAGTTTGCATTACCAGAAAGTCGCCCAACGGCGGCACAGCATTGAGCAGGCGCAGCCCTGCCGCCAGCAGCACCGGGCGCAGCATGACCGTTTGCAGCGCCTGCCCCAGCCGCATCCGCGCGCCGAAGGTCGCCCGCCACGCGCGGGCGTAGGCCTGCTTCACCGCCTGCGCGGAAAGCCGCCGCGCCAGATAATCGTCGAGGCAGCCGGCGGCGATCCTGCCGCTGTGCAGCGCCATCGCCATGCCATCGCCCGCCAGCGGCGCGACCATCCCGGCAGCGTCCCCCACCAGCAGGATGTCGCCCTCAAGCGGGGTCTTCGCGCCCAGAAGCACCTGCCCGATGCTGAGCCAATCGTCCGCCAGCGGCGCGGCCTGCGCCAGCCACCCGCCCAGAGCGCGATTCTGCTGGCACATCCAGCGGATAAAGTGATCGGTATCGCCCCGCGCCCCGGTCATCACCGCCCGGAACACATCCTGTCGCACCAGCAGGCAGACATTGGTGCTGCCGTCCTCGACATGCGACATGCCGCAGTAACCGCCGCGAAATACGTGCAGGTCAATGCGGCGGGGGAGCGGCGGGCCGTTAAAGTGCCGCTTGAGCGCGACATAGGGGCGCGCCCGCTGCCAGAACACCCGCTGCAAGGCGCGATCGAGCGGGCTGTGTTTGCCATAAGCGGCCAGCACCGCCCGCGCCTGAAAGCCAGCCACCCCCGCCGCCCCGCGCGCGGTCAGCGTGAAGCTGTCGCGCAGGCTTCCGGTGATGCCTGTCACCGAGGTGCTGGTGTGCGCGGTCACGCCTGCCTGCTGCGCGTGGCAGAGCAGCGCGGTATCCAGCACGTAACGGCTGATGCCCAGCGCGGGCTGCGGCAGTTGGGCGCGCCACATCGTGCCGCCGGGCGCGGTCAGCCGAATCTCGTCAATGCGTGCAGGGCGCAGCGCTTCCAGCGCGGGCAAAAAGCCGGTTTCAGCCAACAGGGCGGCACATTCAGGCGAGAGGAACTCGCCGCAGACCTTCGGGCGTGGGTACTTACCCGCTTCCAGCAGCAGCACATGATGCCCGCGCCGGGCAAGGGTCGCCGCCGCGTGGCACCCGGCCAGCCCCGCGCCAATCACCGCCACGTCAAACATGGCGCTTTTCCGCTGTCAATGTCATGCGCCAGGGGAAGTGCATGTACACCCGCGCGTCGTCTATGCCCGCCGCGCGCGCCAGCGCCAGCAGTTCGCACGGGCGGTAAGCGCGCCGGATGGAGACGCGCCCGTCATGGCGGGTCAGGGCGTTGCGGGCAAAGATGGGCTGGATCATCCCGAAGGCCAGCATCGGCAGATGACCGCGCACAAGGTCGCTCATGATGAGTCCGCGCCGCGCGCGCTGGTACATCGTCCGCAGCATTTCGATCACCTGCGCGGGCGTGAAGTGGTGCAGAAACAGCGAGGAGATGTAGTAATCCACCGCGCCCACCGCCAAAGGCAGCGCTGTCGCGTCGGCCTGCACCAGCCGCACCCGCGCGGTGCTGTTCTCCCGCGCGACAGCCAGATTGCGCCCGGAAATATCCAGCGCGAGGATTTTTAACTTCAGGTGATGGTGAGCCGCCCAGCGGTCAAGGTAATGCGCGATGGACGCGGCCCCGGTGCCGATGTCAGCCACGCACAACGGCTGCCGCGCCTGCCTCAGCAGGGGGAGCAGGTGCGCGGTGAGCGCGTGAATGCCGCCGAAGACGTGGTTAAGCCGCCACATTTCATACAGGCTTGCCCGCACATCGTCCGGCGTTCCCGCGCCCATGTCGAGCAGTTCCGGTTGGTCGCAGCGCGGCGGCACAAGGAAGGCAGGCGCACCGATAGCCTCCGCCGCAGCCGGGCTGTTCGTTTCAATGGCAAATCGTTTCACCGCGTCTATCTTTGCAGACAGCACTCGCACACCTGTATTTCCGGGCTGGTGAAAAAACAGGTTACAGTACGCGCATGAGTGTTCACCTTATGGGGAATGAGGACAGGATGAAAGCGGGGTATTACAGGCCGATGAGCAGGGTAAAGGCGGCCAGTTCAGCAGCGGCGGAAGCCATCAGCAGGGCGATGGTGTAGAAGGCCAGCCTGTTCCAGCGCGCCGGGTGCTGCCAGTCGCCGCGCAGTACCCGCCACACCTGCCACAGGCCGAGCGGAGCCAGCGCCCCCACCGCCGCCGCCACCAGCAGCGGCAGCCCTAGCAGCACCAGCACAGGCAGCAGCCCATACGCCAGCAGCACCAGCACGACGTAATAACGCGCCGCCGCCCTTGCGCCGCGTCGCACCACCAGCGTGCGCTTGTCCGCCTGTCTGTCCCCGGCTTCGTCGGGAAACTCAATCGCCAGCAGCATGGCGAACTGCAAGCAGCACAGCGGCGCAGCGGCCAGCAGCGGCAGCCAGTCCAGCCGCCCGCTTTGCAGGTAATAACCTGTCAGCGGCGTAAGGCAGGTAACGACCATGCTGGTCGTCGCCTCGCCCAGCCCGCGCGAATGTAAGCGGAGGGGCGGCGCGCTGTAGAACCACGCCAGCGCCTGCGCGGCCAGCAGCAGCAGGAAGGTGAGCAGGCCGGGGCGCACGATCACGCTCAGCACCAGACTGGCGGCCAGCGCGACCCCCGCCAGCAGCAGCGCACTGTAGAGCGCGGCCTGCGCGGGCAGCCGCGCCTCGACCAGCACCCGACTGCCGCCTGACCAGTTGGTCGGGGTCTGGTTTTTGCGGTCAGCATCCAGATCAAAATAATCGTTGGCGTAGTGGGTCATGAGTTGGGTCGCCGTGATGACGACCTGCCCCCACAAAAGCGCGGCGAGGTCGAGGGGCGCGCCTGCATAAACGGCCATCATCACCCCCAGCGCGTGGAGCAGAAAGCCGCCCAACAGAAAATGCAGCCTGCCGAGCTTTATCAGCGAAACGATCATCCCCACAGTATCGCACAAAGGGGGATCGCTTCAAAATCAGGCGCGTTATGGCCGGATCAGCATCAGCAGATGCGCCAGCCGCTTCAGGTCGTTGTTGAGCAGGCGCGTCAGGTGCCGCCCACAGCGCACCATGAACTCGTAGCGCTGTTCTTCCGGGTAAGCCCATGCCGCATAGCGCAGCGCCGCCGCCATCAGGTCGTCGGACGGCACGTCGGAAGCCATCAGCACCAGTCGGAAGAAATCGCAGCTTTGCGTGAAGTAGTAGACTTCTTCGGCGCTGCACGGGCGCACTTCGGAAAGGCTCATCGGCGGGCGCGGCGGCAGGCTGTGAACGGTGCTGTTGACCACCCCACGCTCATCGAGAAAGCCGAACCCCACGCTCAGCACGTCCACCTCCACAGGCACAAGGCGGTTTTCGCGCTGGTCGCGCAGCACGTTCGCGTCCAGCCCGTCGGCCATCACCAGTTCGCTGATTAACTGGTCGTCCTTGATCTCTACCGCGTAAATGAGGCCGATCACGCAGCAGGTATCGTGATTGGCGACAGGCGCTTTGACGAACGCGCCGAAATCGTGACGTGTGCCAACCTTCAGGCTGTGCGTGCCACAGGTATACTTGCTGGTCGTCGCCCGCAGCACCCGGCCAATCATGTCTGACTCAACGGTGTTCATGGGTCGTTCTCCTCTCGTCTTCGAAGCGCCGCTTCTCGCTGCGCGCCAGCCGCTTCGACCAGGCTTTCGCGGAGAACACGGTCGGGTCAATGCCTTTTTTGCGGAGTTCAATAGCGATCAGTTCGTCCAGCTTGTTCTTGTCCTTGCCGTTCACCACGGCCAGTTCGTCCGCCCGCGTCAGCGCGTAGGGGTAGGGGTTGCGCCCCTGCATCCCACACTGCGCCACCAGCAGCGCGTGCAGCGCGTCCACCGCTGCCCGGTCCCGCGCGACCCACATCGGAATATCCACCCGCGCGATGGACGAACGATAGCCGCTGGAAACCTTCAGGTAGAAAAAGGCGACTTCGTAGCTGGGGCCGCCGCCGGGGCCTTCTTTGTATTCGAGGTTGCGCGGCGAGTTCTGCACCATAATGGCCGAGCGCTGGCCGGGGTCCAGCACCGCCTCGAACAGATGCACATCGCGCAGCCCTTCCAGATCACCGCCTGTCGAAAGGTCGGCCTGCATCACTTCCTCGTCGGTCAGGCTCAACAGGTACAGCATCCGCACCACGACCCGGCTGCGCGTAGGGTTATCCACATAGCCCGCCAGCAGCGCGCCGGAGTCGTGCAGATGCACCAGCGCGCCCTTGTAGGCGCGCATGATGGCCTGATGCCCTTCGACAGAGCTGTTGGCGCTGAAAAGCAGGTGGTTATCGTACAGCGCGATCAGCGGGCGCGCTTCGGCCTTCAGCTCCCACGCCAGCTTGCCCAGTTCCTGCATCTCGCGCACGGTGCGCCGCGCGTCTACTGTGCGGTTGCTGATGACGCGCCCGCCCCGGTCATGCACATGGTCTTTGTGAAAGGCCAGAATCGGCAGGGTGCGCTGGTAGGGAAGCTGGCTTGTGCCGTGATGATAAACGTACAGGCCGATATTGGTCAGGTAATAATGAACGGGCGCTTGTTCATTGGGGTAAATCTGCGAGCCATCCGCGCCGATGATGGTCGCGCGTTCCGGCGCGGGCGGCATGTCGTACACGCCGGAGATGTCCTCGTACAGGCTGCCTTCCAGCGGCACCGCGCCGCGATACCCGCTAACGCTCGTCCCCTGCACAAGGTTGACGCGCTCGCGGATTTTTTCCAGCGGCGGCGGGTTGTCAAAACGTTCGAGGGCGGTACGCAGCTTCACACCAATATCAAAGTCCAGATGCTCGACCATGCTGCCCAGTTTGTAAACCTGATTAATAATCTTGTTGAATTCCAGAGCCAAGCAAATGCCTCCGCCAGAAATGTTGCAATACTGGCTGTTATGTAGGTGCTTCAATACTAGTGTAGTACAGGTGTTCTAAGTCGTCAATGTTTTCATGGATTACAAAAATTATACGCAGGCAAAAGTTAGCGCGCGTTGTGAACATTGAGCAGCGAATGAGGTTATTTTTCTCCCCTCACCCGCCAGCCCTCTCTCCTCAGCGCAAGCGGGGCGAGGGGGTGTCGTCACGTGAACGGTCAGTTACCATCATCGCGGGCGGATTGCAAACCCGCCCCTAC
>CAZJSU010000085.1:0-20614 GCA_964548765.1 uncultured Anaerolineaceae bacterium | reverse complement strand
TAGAAGAAATCCAGCATCACATAATCCAGCAGGTGCCAGCCGTCTATGTAACTCATATCGAAAGTGCGACCTTCTGTCAGCATTCGCGGCAGTACAAAATAATCCGGCTCGTTCAGAAATTCGTGATAACGCTCCAGCCCGCTGCGCCGGATATTCAGCAGGCCGATGTCCTGCCAGCTTTGTTTCTGGTAAGGGTCAATCGAAATCAGGTGTCCTCCATGATCGAGATCACGAAAGGCAGTCAAGATCGCCAGTGCGCTCACGCCATACGCCAGTCCAATTTCCAGCATCATTTTGGGTTTATATGTCATAACCGCCTGATACAGGCGATTGGCGTTAGCAGCGCTGATGTTTGAGGCCATTGTGAGCGGCTGATCCTGATGATCGAGTACAGTATAGGTTTCAAACATCTGCTGAAGCACGGGATTCGGGATTATAAGCATAATCGTTCCTTCAGGAAATTCATGAACTTATTGTACATTGAAAAAACAGATCACAATATTTAGACCCCTTTGGGGTATATTCTAGCACTTGTAAGTCGTGGGTTTTCGTTGTGTGGAGATGATATTCTTGACAGTGTTATGGGGAAAATTAAAGTCCGGGCTGCAACGCGGCAGTTTCGCTCGCAGTGTGGCGGTGCTGGCAGGAGGCACAGCGCTTGGTCAGGGGCTTATTGTGCTGGCCTCGCCCATTCTGACACGTCTGTATTTGCCAGAGGATTTCGGCATTTTATCGGTCTTCATGTCCCTGTTCTCCATGCTGCTAATTATGAACTCGCTGCGTTATGAAGTGGCGATTCCGATGGCGGAAGACGACGAAGGTGCTATCAATATAGTGGCATTGGTGTTCCTTCTGGTGAGCATCACGACGGTCATTCTAGGGATTATCTTCTGGTGGTGGGGAGACTGGATTTTCGACCGGGTGAACGCGCCCGAACTTAAACCCTATATCTGGATACTGCTGGTTAGTCTGTTAGGCGGCGGCATTTATCAGGCATTGAGTTATTGGTGTACGCGGCGGCAGGCATTCCGCACCATCGCGTCCAGCAAATTATGGCAGGGCGTGGGGATGGTGACGCTTCAGGTGGGTATAGGCTTGGTCTCACGTCAGACTATCGGCCTGCTCTCCGGGATCGCAGGTGGGCAGATCACGAGCAACTGGCCGCTGTTGAGAGACCTGTGGCGCAAGGATAGGCATCTGCTTAAAGCAATTCGCCTTGACCGCATGAGAAGTATGGCAAACCGTTACAGACGCTTCCCTCTGTGGACAAGCTGGTCCAGCTTTCTCAACACCGCCGGACTCCAGCTTCCAGCCATTTTAATCGTCAGTCTGTACGGTGCCGAAGTGGGCGGTTGGTTCGCGTTAAGTCAGCGCATTATCGGCCTGCCGATGGCACTCATCGGTGTATCTGTCGCGCAGGTTTATGTCAGCCGCGCCTCTCAACTGGCACTTGAAGACCCGACGGCGCTCTATCCACTGTTCATACGTACGGCGTGGCG
This sequence comes from uncultured Anaerolineaceae bacterium, assembly GCA_964548765.1. Classification (GTDB taxonomy): domain Bacteria; phylum Chloroflexota; class Anaerolineae; order Aggregatilineales; family Phototrophicaceae; genus JAIOHN01. Next base: position 19,115 of record CAZJSU010000085.1, on the reverse strand, counting down.
CTTGCTGCTGATGGGCATCCTCCCTATTGGTTTTTTGATCCTTACGGGGCCGGGGTTGTTCGCGCTGATTTTCGGCGAGGAATGGCGTGTCACCGGTCAGTATGTCCAGATTATGGCTCCGCTGTACCTGGTACATTTTGTTGTGTCGTCGCTGGGACAGAATATTTATGTGATTGAGCGGCAGGATATTCAATCCTTGTGGGATGTCCTGCGACTTGGGCTGTTGCTTGGGGTGTTCTGGATTGGCGCGAACGGACAGCTTGAGGCACAGATGACCATCGGCCTGTATACCCTGGCCATGTTCATGGCTTACCTGCTGATTTTCGTACTCAATCTCTACGCCTTGCGTCAATACGAAAAGGGCAGGCAGCCAGAACACTCTGGTACGCCCTAATCAAATAACGACCCGCGCATCTCCATCGGTAGGCTGAAGATGTACAGCGCCGCCAGCGCCAGCCCGATCAGCACCAGCGCCCAGGGCAGCAGGCCGGGAATCCCCTGCCGCTTGTAAAGCCGCAGCGCGGCGCTCTGCGCGATATACAGGCTCCACAGCACCCCGCCCAGCAGCGCCGCGCCCTGCACCAGAGCGATCAGCCCCATGTCCGCCGAAATGCTGAAGCGCACCCACTCCCCGCGCAGCCCCAGAAATTCCTGAAAGACCGGGATGATGGTAAACGCGCCGATGAGAAAGTGGAACATATAATGCGCGATCCAGATGCCCAACCCCACAGGCACGAACGCCGGAGCGAAGGCGGCAACTGTATGCCGCAGCGAATATTTACGCCCGCTCCCCGTCAGCGCGCGGCTGAGCAAAGCCGCCAGCACGGCGATGCCTGTTGGCAGCAGCAGGTTGCCCACGCCGAAAATAATCAGCAGCACCAGAAACTCGCTGTTGGTATTCAGCGCTGCGGCCAGCGCACGCTGCAATTCATAGACAGGCGGCACCATGCCAAAGGCGTTGGTCAGCCCGGTAAATGCCAGAATAATCACCAGCAGCGACACATCCCAGCGCTGCGGCCATGCTTCCGCTTGCAGCAGTTCGCGCCCCGGCGCGCGCGTCATCAGGCCGATGTTATCGTGCGGGCAGGCACGCACACAGTCGAGGCAGTACACACAGTCCAGATTGCTCCTGATCTGTGGCGCAAACAGCAGCGTGCCACAGCCCGGCGTGCCTTCCGGCCCGTGCCGCACTTCTTTCAGGCCGCCCCCGGCGATCTCGTCCACGCGGATCACGGGCGTAGGGCTGTAACTGCCATTGACGCACTCTTTGCCCACGCAGGTCGCGCAGATCGCATGATCTTTCACGCCGATCTGTGTCGGCGCGGCGGTGCTGTAAACGAAGTTGAATGTCCCCAGCGGGCAGACGTATTTGCAGAAAGCCGATTCCGTGAACACCGCTTCCAGCACAAATGAGGCCACGAAATAGCCGACAATCACCCACGCGGTCAGCAGCGGGCTTGCCCACAGGTCGAGCCATTCATACACGAAAAACAGGGCGAACAGCGTGCCAATCGCCAGCCACTTATTCCGCAGGCGGCGCGGGAAACGCCGACCGCGCAGGCTCAGGCGTTTCGCCAGCGTGCGCGGAATAGTGAACGGGCAACCCATACAGAACAGGTTGCCCGCCAGCAGCAGCGCCAGCACCACCAGCCCGCGATAATGCACCCATGGCGCGACCGTCGCCAGATTACGCGCGGCCAACTGTGGCCCGGTGAAGCCATCAATTACCAGCAGCGCCGCCACGACCAGCAGCGGAATTTGTAATACCAGCCGCCCCCAGCGCCAGCGCAGCAGCCGCCCCACCAGCGGCAGGCGCAGCACATCAAACAGGCCGCGTGGACGATAGAGGGTTGTACGACGGGCTGCCATGTCAGTCCTCGGCCTCGGCGGTCGCTTCTTCCTCATGCTCCCCGTGTTCCTCATGTTCGCCGTCATCCCCGCCGACGGAGAACTCAAACGTCTGGGTGTGGCTGCGGCCATCGGTCAGTTCCGCCGTTACTTCCACAATCCAGTCGCCCCCCATCGTCCATTCAAACGGCAGCTCGAACTGTCCGCTTTCTCCTTCGGTGCTTTCGACAATCACCGGCACCATCCCCGCGTGGTTCATGTCACCGCGCACGGTGATCCTGCTCACAGGCAGCGGGTCAATAAAGCCATTCGTGACCGCGATCAGCAGCGTACTCTCGCCGACCTCAATCGGCGCGGGCATCACGCCAAGCGAGATGGAAATCTCGTTTCTTGCGGCTTCCAGTGTTGCCTCGTTCGGCACATTCCCCCCGCTATCGCTCTCGCCAGCGGGAACGCTGGTTGGCGCGGTAGTTTCCTGGCGGCAGCCAGCGATCAGTATCAGCACAAGACACAGCAGCAGAGCGATTTTCCGGTTATGCATGAAAACATCTCCAGTGTGATTGCGATAGAGTAGGTTGGTGCAGCGTGGGCCATTATAGCATTGAACGCAGAGAGTTTGAACGCCATGCCCTGAAAGCAGAAAACCCTGCGGGTTGGCAGGGTTTGTGTTCAATTAAATGTTGTGTGGGCTTTACTGATGTTCAATCGTCCCACGCCACGCGCCTGTGGCCGCGCCGCGCTCGGTAATGAAGTCGCGGAAGCGCTCCATATCCTTCGCCATGCGTGACTTCACCACGCCCAGCGCCGAGCCGACATTCTCGACAAAGCCTTCCGGGTCGTACTCAACCTGAAGCATGATGCGCGTCGTGTTATCGTCAATGTGGTGGAATGTCACCACGCCCGCGTGTTTCGCCCCGGAAGTGCTGTGCCACGCGACACGCTGGTCTGGCGTTTGCTCGCTGATCTCGGCGTACCACTCTTCTTCCTTCCCGGCGATCTCTGCCCGCCAGTACAGGCGCTTGTCGTCAAGCTGGCGCACTTCCTTCACGCCTTCCATAAAGTGTGGGAACTCTTCGAACTGCGTCCACTGGTTATAGGCCACCCGCACGGGAACGTTCACGTCAACGGAATGCTCATAAGTTGCCATCATGCACCTTTCCATCACTCAACGTTGTCCACCTGTAGCTTACGGGATTTCGTGCCGCGCGGCATGAGGCACCCCGCCACAATATCGCTCATTCTATTGACCCTGATGATGCTAGGTGAGCTGACCCCGCTATTCACCACGCGCAGCCCATCGGCTATACTGGATGTCTGTAAACCCGGACGTTCATCAAACGAGAGAAACGCCATGAGACTAGGCATTATTGGACTGCCCAACAGCGGCAAGACCACCATCTTTAACGCGCTCACCGGCAGCAATCTGGAAACAGGCGCGGTCAGCGGCGGGCGCTTTGAGGTGCATACCGCCGTCGTCAACGTTCCCGACCCGCGTGTAGACAAACTAAGCAGTATGTACAAGCCCAAAAAGACCACCTATACGCAGGTCACGTATGTGGACATCGGCGGGCTGGATAAAGGCGTGGCCGAGGGCGGGCTGAAAGGCCAGTTCCGCAACGAACTGGCGCAGCTTGACGGTTACGTGCATGTCGTGCGCGCCTTCGAGGACGACACCGTGCCGCACCCCTATGTCACGGTAGACCCGGCACGTGACCTTGAAATGCTGGATTCCGAGTTCCTGCTGACCGATCTGGTGACGGTGGAAACACGGCTGGAAAAGCTGACCAACGAGCAGCGCATCAAGGGCAAGAATGTGGACAAGGCCGTGCCTGATGAGATCGAGCTAATGGAGCGCTTCAAGGCGCATCTTGAGGACGAGAAGCCGCTGCGCGACATGGACGACATCACGCCAGAGCAGCACAAGTCCATTCGCGGCTACGGCTTCCTGACGTTAAAGCCGGTACTCGTGGTGCTGAATCAGGGCGAGGAAGCACAGGAAAACGCCAGCCTGCTCACCTATGACCACCAGCACAGCGATGTCGTCGCCCTGCGTGGCAAGATCGAGGCCGAGATCGCCCAGCTTGACGCGGAAGATGCCGAGATGTTCATGGAAGAATACGGCATCACCGAACGCAGCGCCCACCGGGTCATTCGCCTGTCCTACCAGTTGATGGCGATTCAGTCGTTCTTCACCGTTGGCGAGGACGAGGTGCGCGCGTGGAGCGTGGGCATCGGCGCGACCGCGCCAGAAGCCGCTGGCGCGATCCATAGCGACCTGCAAAAAGGCTTCATCCGCGCTGAGGTGATGGCTTACGAGGACCTCGTCGCGGCGGGCAGCGAGGCCGCGCTAAAGGCGACCGGTAAGCTGCGGCTGGAAGGCAAGGATTACATCGTCAAGGACGGCGACATCGTTCATATTCGCTTTAATGTCTAAGCTGTTCATCGCCACAGGCATCTTTCATCCAGAGGCGGGCGGTCCCGCCACCTACCTCTACCAACTGCTGCCGCATCTTCAGCAGCGCGGTTGGGACGTGCGTGCGCTGACCTACGGCACGGGCGATACCAGCGCCTATCCCTACCCGCTGACGCGCATCCCGCGTCGGGCGCTGCCGCTGCGTATGGCCGCTTATGCGCGCGCGGCTTACCCGCTGCTGCGATGGGCAGACCTGACCTACCAGCACACGCTCGGCCTGCCGCTGGTCGGTGGACGCGGGCCGCGCCTGCTTAAAATCGTCGGCGATCAGGCGTGGGAGCGCAGCATCCGTCGTGGCTGGATCGCGCCGACCGAAGATATAGACGACTTCCAGACACGGCGTTATGGCGCTGTCGTCAGCGCGCAGCAGGCCGCCCGTTCCCGCGAGGCACGGCGTATGGATGGCATCATCGTTCCCAGCGACTACCTCCGGCGTATGGTGATCGGCTGGGGCGTAGACCCCGCGCGGGTGCAGGTGATCTATAACGCGCTCCCCGCCGACCATAACGCGCCGCGCTACACACAAGGGGAGGCGCGTTTACAGCTAGGGCTGGACGCTGTACCGCTGCTGCTGACCGCCGCCCGCCTGCACCCGTGGAAGGGCGTTGACCATCTCGTCAACGCGATAGCCCGCGTGCCTGATGCGCGTCTTGTCATCGCCGGGGAGGGGACAGAGCGCCCGGCACTGGAAGCACTGATCGCCCGCCTGCGCCTTGAAAAGCGCGTTACGCTGTTGGGGAATGTCCCGCGCGAACGGCTGGCGCTGTGGATGCAGGCCGCCGATTACGTCGCGCTCTATTCCGGCTACGAGGGGCTGTCGCATGTGCTGCTGGAAAGTCTGCGTGCCGGAACACCAGTCATCGCCAGCGACAAGGGCGGTAATCCTGAAGTCGTGCGGCATGGGGTCAACGGCCTGCTGGTGCCATACGTGGATGTCGAGGCGCTCGCCGCAGCGCTGGCCGAGGCGTTCCAGCCGGGGCGACGCGCTGCGCTGGCCGCCAACTCGCACCTCGACATGGAGCGCTTCGCCTTCTCAAACATGGTGGCGCAGACAGCCGCCGCGCTCGCCGCCCACCTTTAAATCGGCTGCACCATGCCCCTCACCCCCTGTCCCCCTCTCCCACGCATACGAGGCGAGGGGGCGTAATTTCTTCGCCCTTAGCGTTTTTGCGTTGATTATTTATGACGAATGACGGAGACTACCGACTGACAACTTTACGTCACCTGCTCCGCCACCACCACCAACCGTTCCTGATAGGTGTCCTGCCAGAAGTCGTAATTGGAGCAGGTGATGAGCGTCAGGCGGCGCGTGGAAGTGGGGTACAGCACGGACAGGTCATTTGGCGCGACAGTGCGTAGCTCGGTCACGCTGTAGCGGTATTCCTGCCCGTCCTGAATAATCAGCAGCGGATCGCCGATGTTCAGGTCATCTATCGCGCTGAAGATGCCGCGCGCGCCTGTCACCGCCTCGGCGTGTCCGGCCAGCACCACGTTGCCCGGCTGGTTGATCCACGCCGTGCCTTGCAGATGTCCGGCGTAATCGCCGAGGTCGTTCACGTCCCAGCTTTGGCCGTTCAGGTACGACTGCACGATGCGGGTGCGGATGCCTGCGGTCGGCGCGAAGAAGATCGCCCCGCTGGTGATCTCGCGCGGGATGGGGGATGGCTCGGCAGGCGCAGAGACAGGCACCAGCGGCGGCTCGGTCACGGCGGGGGTAGGTGGCGCGGCGGTGCTGCTGGGCGTGGCCGCAGGTCGCCAGTCGTTCTGGAACAGATAGGCGATGCCCACGATGACCCCCAGCAGGACGGCCAGTGTGATGTGTGACGAGGACGCGGTGCGGCGGCGAATCATCAGTTAATCCGGATGCTCGTAATACTTTTGAAGAAAGAATAGTTCTATTACCTGAGTTTAACCTAACATGCCCGCAAGCCGGGTCACAAAAAACAAACCAGACCGCAGAGGAACGGGGTTAGGGCAGCGACCCGGCCAGCAGCGCCAGCGTCGTCAGCAGGAACAGCATCTTGGCAAGCTGCGAGGCGCGCTTCACGTTCTCGACGGTCGCGGTCAGCAGCACGTAAGCCGTCGCCGGCCAGATGACCGCCAGCACCATCACCAGATAGGCGCTATTCAGCGGCCACAGCAGGCGCACCAGCGGCAGCGCCAGCGCGACCAGCAGCAGCGCGACCTGTGCCACGCGCAGCGCGACCTGTGGCCCGTAGCGCGTGGCGATGTTATCCACGCCAGCGGCTTTATCACCCGCGTAATCTGGCACCGTCTTCAGCACCTCGCGCGCGAAGAACGCCGGGAACACGAACAGCGCGCTGTACAGCACAGGCATGACTTCGCCAGCGGCGACCGCGCCAAACGGCAGCAGCGCCGCGCCCATCGTGGCAATCGTCAGATGGCCGACCAGAAAGCGCTTTTTCAACGTGTACGAGTAGAGGAACAACGCCAGCGCGATCAGCAGCGCCACCAGCCCGGCAACCGGCTTCACCATGAAGCCCAGCAGCACCCCGCCCACCGTGCAGCCAGCATACAGCGTCCACGCGGTAGACAGCGAGACGCTGCCAGCGGCCAGCGGCCTGTCCGGGCGGTTCACGCGGTCAATCTCGATATCGAGGATGTCGTTAATCACAAACCCCCCGCTGGAGACGAGCGCGGTCGCCAGCGCCGCTACCAGCATCACGCCATAATCGAAGGGCAGCGCATGTGTCCATGCGCTGATGGTGTAGCCGACAGCCACGCCCAGGCCGGAACTGATGCTGTTAAACAGGTGCAGCAGCGTCAGCGCGTCCAGCAGGCGCGGCGGGGTATCGTGAGTGGTTGGGCTGGTATCGGCGCTCATGCGGGTTCGGCGAAGATCATGCGTCCGGTGGGCTGGTTAATCAGGCGCGTCACGGTCACGTTAATCGTGCGATCCATATAACGCTTGCCGTTGGCGATCACGACCATCGTACCGTCTTCCAGATAACCCACGCCCTGTTCGGGGTCGCGGCCTTCCTGAATGACGTGGATTGAGAATGTCTCGCCCGGAATATAGACCGTGCGAACCGCGTTTGCCAGCAGGTTCACGTTCAGCACGCCGACGTTCTGCGCCTCGGCCACGCGGTTGAGGTTGTAATCGTTCGTGACCAGCAGCGCCTCGCGCTGTAACGCCAGCATCACCAGCTTGTTGTCCACTTCGGGGATGCCTTCAAAATCTTCCTCGACGATTTTCAGCGGGACTTCGGTATCGCGCTGAAGCTCGTTGAGCTTTGCCAGCCCGCGCCGCCCGCGATTGCGCCGCAGCGGATCGGGCGAGTCGGCCACCTGATGCAGCTCGGTCAGCACGAAGCGCGGGACGATCAGCGTGCCGCCCAGAAAGCCTGTCTTGGCGATGTCTACGATACGCCCGTCAATCAGCACGCTGGTATCCAGCACCAGTTCGCGGTTTGCGCCGATCTGCATACGCCCGCGCCCCGGCCCCACACCCAGCCGCTCGCCCATAAACTCCCATATCTCGCGGGCGCGCACCTTAAACAGCGTCATGCTCAGGTAGCCCGCGACGACGGTAAAGGCCGCTGGCAGGAACATACCCGGCCAGCCCTCCAGCAGCGACAGCGGGTAAGCCGCCAGCAGGCCGATGACCAGCCCGATGAGCAGCCCCGTCAGCGCCATAAACAGCACTTCGATGGGCATTTCGTTGATAATCTTGCTGACGAAGCGTACCGGGCGAATGGTCAGCCAGGGCGTGAGGATAAGCCCAAACAGCACCCCGGTAAGGCCGAAGATTACGGAGGTGGCGATGGCATCTTTCGGCAGGCCGAGCGAACCGGCAGTTTCCACGCCCAGCCGCGCGCCGATCAGCGCGAAGATCACCATTCCCACCAGACGGAAGGCGAATTCGAGGGACATAATGTGACAGACTCCCTGGCCGCTGCACGACCTGCTGATAAAGGGGTGCAGGCTGCCGCTGAAGCATGGGGGATGCAGAGATGTTCACGACGCGCGCAGCTTGGTTGGCCGAATAATAGACGGAATGATAAATTGCCCTTTAATGTATCACGCCGCCAAAGGCGCGTCAACGCGCGTTCAGCCGTCTTTATGGTAAGATTACGGCGATGAATGATGCATAGCAGGGATGTTACGATGAGGACCGCGCCGCCCCGCGCCGAAGCTGTACCTCCAAACCAGACCACGCAGGCCGACATGGAGCGCGCCCTGCGCGAACTTGACCTGCACAAGGCGGAATGGGTGGGCCTGGGCGCAGCCGCGCGCGCGGCATTGATCGAGCAGATTCAGCGCGATTTGCTTGCCGTCCTGCCGGAGTGGATCACCCTCAGCCGCGAGGCGAAAGGCATCGCGCCCGGCGATCTGGCCGAGGGCGACGAATGGGGCGGCGTGGCGATCATGTTTCGCGTGCTGCGCCAGTTGAAGCACACGCTGCGCGACATCGCCGCGCAGGGCAGGCCACAGCCGCCCGGTATCATCACCACGCGGGCCGATGGGCAGGTGCTGGCGCGGGTGCTGCCCGCCCGGCTGGACGATCACCTGATCTTCACGCGCTTTACGGCGGATGTGTGGATGCAGCCCGGCGTGACCGCCGCCGAAACCAGCGCCAGCATGGGCCTCAGTTACCAGCGCAAGGCGCACACCGGGCAGATCGCGCTGGTGCTGGGCGCGGGCAATTATTCGCCATTAACGCCGATGGACTTCCTGCACAAGCTGTTTCAGGAAGATCAGGTCGTGATCGTCAAGATGAACCCGGCCAACGCTTATCTGGGGCCGCTGTATGAGCGCGGGTTTCGCGCGCTGGTGGAGCGTGGCTTCCTGCGCGTGGTCTACGGCGGCACGGCGGAGGCCGCTTATCTCGTTCAGCACCCGCTGGTAGACGAGCTGCACCTGACAGGCTCGGACAGGACTTACGAGGCGATTGTCTTTGGCACCGGGGCAGAAGGCCAGCGGCGCAAGGCGCAGCGCCAGCCCATGATGACCAAACGCTTCACGGCGGAACTGGGCTGCATCACGCCTGTGATCGTCGTGCCGGGGCCGTGGACAGAGCGCGACCTGCGCCATCACGCCGCCAATATCGCCAACATGCTGATGATTAACGCCGGCTTCAACTGTGTCACCGCGCGGGTCATCGTGCAGCACGCCAACTGGCCGCAGCGCTGGGCGCTCAACCGGGCGATTGGCCGGGTGCTGGCGGGGGTCAGGCCGCGTAAAGCCTATTACCCCGGCGCGCAGGCGCTTTATGCCGATTTTCTGGCCGCGCACCCGGAAGCCGAGCGTTACGGCCAGCCCGCCGAGGGCGACCTGCCGTGGACGTTTATCCCCGACCTGAACGCGCACGACGAGGACGAAATCTGCTTCCAGCGCGAGGCGTTTTGCAGCCTTTTTGCGGAGACAGGCATCGAGGCCGCCAGCCCTGCCGAGTTCATTGACCGCGCTGTAGCCTTCTGCAACGAGCGGGTGTGGGGGACTTTAACCGCCACGCTGATCGTGCATCCGCAATCGCTGCGCGATCCGGCGGTTGCGGCGGCGGTGGAGCGGGCGGTGGCGAACCTGCGTTATGGCACGGTGAGCATCAATATGTGGAGCGTGATCGGCATTTTCCTCGGCGTGACTCCCTGGGGAGGCTTCCCCGGCGCGGAGAGCCACGACATTCAATCGGGGACGGGCTTCACCAATAACACCTTTATGTTCGCCCATCCACAGAAAAGCGTGGTGCGCGCGCCGTTCTGGATGCCGCTGATTCCGCTGCCAGTCAACAACCGTCACTATCACACGTTCTACGAAAAGCTGGTGCATTATGAAGCAGCCGAATCACCGCTGCACCTGCCCGGCATTGTGTGGGATGTGCTGACCGGGCTGAAGTGAAGCGGGCAGCGCCCTAAATCACTTCGTAACTATAATCCCACAACGCGATAGCATCGGCCAGCAGCGATTGTGTGCCGACGATCAGGATCGTGCCTTCCTTGCCCGCGCGGGACATGGCCTGATCCACCGCTGTTTTGAGGTCGGGCGCGTGGCTGACATCGGTGTTATAAGCGCCCGCCGCGCTCACCGCAGACTTGCCATCCAGAAATTGCAGGCTGGGGTTACGCGCGGTTTCGGTCACGATCACCGCGTCGCTGGCCCGCCCCAGCGTCGAAAACACGCCGTCATAATCCTTGTCGTCCGGCACGCCGATAATACTGATGATCGGACGGCGCAGCTCGTCGCGCAGGCTTTCCAGCAGCGCCTGTGCCGATTCACGGTTGATCGCGCCGTCGAGGTAGACCGTCGGCGCGTCCTGCAATTTCTGACAGCGCCCCGGCCATGTTACGTCTTTCAGCCCGGCGCGGATACGCTCGACATATTCCGGCGAGCTGTGGGCGATGCCCGGCAGACGCGCGTGGACATTCCCCGCCGCGATCACCGCCAGCGTCGCGTTCATGATCTGGTAGCGCCCGCGCAGCGATAACTCTACCTCGCCGTAACGGCCAAGCTGTATCCGAATGCCCTTATCGGTTTTGCCCAGGTAACGCCCCATATCCAGCGGCGCGATCCAGTCGAACTGCGCGTCCTCCATCTCGGCCTCGCGCGCCAGCACCTCCATGACCTCCGGCGCTTGCGGCACGCTGTAGGCGTGGCTGTGCGGCTTGATGATGCCCGCCTTGTGCCACGCGATGTTCGTCAGCGTCGGGCCAAGCTGCTTCACATGCTCCAGTACAATTGGCGTAAACAGCGACAGCTTGTTCGGCACCACCGCGATGTCATCAAAGCGCCCGCCGCGCCCCACTTCCAGCACCGCCGCCGCCACCTGCTGCTCGTCAAACCAGCGCAGGGCGATGGCTAAAAAAATACCCTGCGGGCTGAAATACTGTGACTCGGTCAGCGTGTCCTCGATCGTGTCAATATGCGGTGCGAGTTCGCTCAGGATACGCAGGAAGTCGGGTTCGGGGATCGCCCGGCCATTGACGCGGATACGCTCACGCCATGTCACCAGATGCGGGCTGGTGATCGTGCCGACGGTATGCCCCAGATGTTGCAGCAGCTTGGCGGTAATCACCGTGGTCGAGCCTTTGCCCTTGCTGCCCGTCACCACCGTGTAATCGCGCGGCGTGTGCAGCGCGTCCAGCGCGGTCAGCAGGCGGCGTGTCGGGCCAGAGTCGCGCACAAGCTCGTCGGGGCCGCGCTCCTGCCCACGCAGCTTACGCATGGAACGGAAAATATAGGTGACAGCTTCGGCTTCGGTGGTGAAGATCGTCATGATACAGCGCTATCTTTTTGTGCAGTGTTTAAACGTTCTCTACGGGCAATTTCTGGATTGTGGATTACTTTTCTTCAGAAGTATTTTTTAGCAGGATTTTATTAAACCTATTCTAACTTAAAATCTGGTAAAAAACCTGTCGGCATAGGCTAAAACCCGCTATAGTTAATTAAATGGACATTTGATTAATTGGATGGGCAGAGCTTATGTTGAACGGAACACAGGAAAAGCTTCAGGCCGGGTTTGACTTTTACAAGCTGGAGAATTTCATCAGCGATAAACAGCGCGAAGTGCGCGACCGGGTGCGCGGCTATGTGCAGGATGTGGTGCTGCCGGGTATTAACCCTTATTGGGATCGCGCCGAGTTCCCGCGCGAGATTGCGATGCGGCTGAAAGACCTCGGCATCGTCGGCGGGGTGATTCGCGGCTGGGAGAGCGCCGGGCTTGACCCGCTGGAGATGGGGCTGGTGATGTACGAGCTGGCAAAGGGCGATGGTTCCATCAGCACCTTCTACGGCGTACACTCCGGGCTGGCGATGGGGTCCATCGGCCTGCTTGGCTCCAACGAGCAGCGGGAGCGCTGGCTGCCCGCGATGGCGCGGCTGGAGAAGATCGGCGCGTTCGCCCTGACCGAGCCGGGGCGCGGCTCCGACGCGGTGAATGTGCAGACCACCGCGCGGCTGGAGGGCGATCATTACATCCTCAACGGCGCGAAACGCTGGATCGGCAACGCTTCCATCTCCGATGTGCTGATTATCTGGGCGCGGGACGAAAACGACGAATTCGGCGGTTTTGTCATCGAAGACCCGGCGACCGTTGAAGGGCTAACCATCACCGATATTATAGGCAAGATCGGCAAGCGCGCGGTGCTGAATGCTGACATCACGCTGGAAAATGTGCGCGTCCCGGTGGAGAACCGCCTTGCCAAACCAAAGTCCTTCCGCGATGTCGGTAAGGTGCTGGGGCTGGGGCGTTATGGTGTCTCGTGGGAAGCGGCAGGCGTGGCGGCGGGCGCGTTTGAACACGCGCTCAGCTACGCGCTTGAGCGGGAGCAGTTTGGCGAGCCGATCGCCAGCTACCAGCTTATTCAGCAGAAGCTGGTGGAGATGGCGACGGAAGTGACGCAGATGCAGTTGGTGTGCTTCCAACTGGCGCAGTTGATCGCCACTGACCAGATGAGCGAGGGCGTGGTTTCGATGGCGAAATACAATAACGCCCGCAAGGCGCGGCAGGTATGCCTGCTGGCGCGCGAGACGATGGGCGGCAACGGCATCCTGATCGAGAATCACGTCGCCCGCCTGCTGACGGACGCGGAGGTGATCTACACCTACGAAGGCACAAACGAGATCAACCTGCTGCTGGTGGGGCGGGAACTGACGGGGATTAATGCGATTGTCTGATCGCGCCCGGTTTGTCGCTGTGTAAACACAGAGCCGCGTCTGTTTCAGATGCGGTTTTTTTATCCCCCTATGACCGAAAGAGGTAGACGGAATAGGCCAGAACTGGCTGTCACCACATTTCGGACAATGCTACGCTAACGACGTTAAAAAGGAGAAACGATGTATGAAAGCACTCTGCTGGCACGCCAAAGAGGATGTTCGTGTAGATAACGTCCCCGACCCTGAACTTGAAGACCCCACCGATGTGATTGTACGGATCACGTCTACCGCTATCTGCGGTTCTGACCTCCACCTGTACGATGGTTATATGCCGACCATGAAGCCGGGCGACATCATCGGGCATGAGCCGATGGGCGAAGTGGTTGAGGTAGGCCGCGATGTCAAAAAGCTGCGCGTGGGGGATCGTGTCGTCGTCCCGTTCACCATCTCCTGTGGCGAATGTTACTTCTGCCAGAAGGGGCTGTACTCGCTCTGCGACAGGTCTAACCCCAATGCGGAGATGGCGAAGAAGGTGATGGGGCATTCGCCAGCGGGGTTGTATGGCTATTCCCAGATGCTGGGCGGCTTTGCGGGCGGCCAGGCGGAATATCTGCGCGTGCCGTATGCCGATGTTGGCCCGCTCAAGATTACCTCCGGGCTGCCAGACGATCAGGTGTTGTTCCTGTCCGACGTTTTCCCCACCGGCTACATGGCAGCGGAAAACGCCGAAATCCAGCCGGGGGATACGGTAGCGGTGTGGGGCTGTGGCCCGGTGGGGCAGTTCGCCATCCAGAGCGCGTGGATGTTCGGCGCGGGGCGGGTGATCGCTATTGACCGGGTGCCGGAGCGTCTGCTGATGGCCGCGACGCATGGACGCGCCGAGACGATCAACTTCGAGGATATGGACGTTTACGACCGCCTGATGGAAATGACCAACGGCATGGGGCCGGATCGCTGCATTGATGCTGTCGGCACGGAAGCGCACGGCGGCGGCGCGCTGGACGCGGTGATTGACAAGGCGATGTCCGCGCTCAAGCTCACGACCGACCGCCCCCACGTCCTGCGCGAGACGATTATGTGCTGTCGCAAGGGCGGCACCATCTCGATACCGGGGGTGTATATCGGCTTCCTGAACATGATCCCCTTCGGCGCGGCGATGAACAAAGGACTGACCATGAAGATGGGGCAGACGCATGTGCCGCGCTATTACGACCAACTGCTGCAAAAGATCGAAGGCGGCGAGATTGACCCGTCGTTTATCATCACTCACCGCCTGAAGCTGGACGATGCCCCCGCCGCTTATAAGACCTTCCGCGAGAAGGAAGATGGCTGCATCAAGGTCGTGTTGACCCCGTAACGTTTCCTGATGAATGACACCTGCTCAGCGATGTGCGTCTGAACAGGTGTCCGGCTGTTTACAGGCGCTCGATGATCGTCCCGGTGCCCATACCGCCGCCGCAGCACATGGTTTGCAGGCCGAAGCGCTGGTCGTGCGTTTCCAGCGCGTGCAGCAGCGTGGTCATCAGCCGCGCGCCGCTTGCACCCAGCGGATGCCCCAGCGCGATCGCGCCGCCGTGAACATTGACCTTCGCCATATCCGCGCCGATCTCGCGCTGCCACATGCCAATGACTGCTGCAAACGCCTCGTTGACCTCGAACAGGTCAATCTGGTCGCGCGTCATCCCGGCACGCTGTAAGACCTTGCGCGTCGCTTCAATCGGGCCGGTCAGCATCAGGTGCGGGTCAGACCCGACCGTGACCGCCGCCACGATACGCGCGCGTGGCTTCAGGCCGAGTTGCGCCGCTTTTTCGCGGCTGGTCAGGATGAGCGCGCCCGCGCCATCGCTGATCTGGCTGCTGTTGCCGGCGGTGGTCACACCGTCCTCGGTAAAAACGGTCTTAAGCCCGGCCAGCTTTTCTGGCGAGGTATCTGTGCGGAACCCCTGATCGCGCGTGACTGTGAACGGCTGCCCGGCTTCGTCCACGCCTTCCAGCGGCCCGATCTCGCGCTCCAGCCAGCCGTTTTCGGTGGCCTGCGCGGCCCTGCGGTGGCTCTCGTAGGCGATGGCATCCACCTCGTCACGCGATACGCCCCATTTCTGGGCGATCTTGTCAGCGGCGACCCCCTGCGACACGATGTTGTACTGCTGCATGATGCGCTCGGTAAAGGGATAGCCTTTGTCTATGCTCGACCCCATCGGCACGCGCGTCATGCTTTCTACCCCGCCCGCGACGACCACCTCGGCCTGCCCGCTGGCGATCATCGCCGCCGCCAGATGTACCGCCTGCTGGCTGCTGCCACACTGGAAGTCTATCGTGGTCGCGGGGATGGTGACGGGCAGCCCGGCTTCCAGCACCACGTTGCGCGCCAGGTTAAATGTCTGCTCGGCCACCTGCGTCACACAGCCCATCAACACATGCTCGACATGCGCCGGGTCAAGCTGCGCCCGCGCCAGCGCCTCGCACAGCGCCGCCGCGCCCAGTGCCACCGGATGCTGGTCGCGCAGCCAGCCGTTGCGCTTGCCTACCGGGGAGCGCGCTGCTTCTACAATGACGACTTCGGTCATGATAAACCAAACCTTTCGCTATTGGTTGAACGACAGTCCCACGTGATCTGTGCCGTGTGCTTTACGCCTTCGTGGTTTAATATTTTAGCGCAAATGTGACCTGCATAAAGTGAAGGGGTATCTGGCATGGGTGGGATAGAAGCTTCTGGTTACTGGCGCGGGCAGGCCGGGCGGTTTATGCTGCTGACGGTTGGCGCGTTTATCGCGGCGGTGTCGGTCATTGTGTTTTATGCGCCTGCCAATGTCGCGCCTGCGGGAATCACGGGCTTCGCCGTGATCCTCAATCATCTGCTTGGCACGCCGATCGGCGTTGTGGTGCTGCTGGGGAACATCCCCATTCAACTGCTGGCCTACCGGATGCTCGGCGGCTGGCAGGTCGTCGCGCGCACGGTTTACTTTCTGGTGCTGTATTCACTGATGATTGATCTGCTCACGCCGTATTTTCCGGCGGACGGCGTGACGGATGACCATCTGCTGAATGCGGTTTTCGGCGGCATCATCGGCGGTATCGCGGGCGGCCTGATTTACCGCGCCGCCGGGACATTAGGCGGCACATCCACGATTGCCCGCGTGCTGCAAACCAAACTTGGCACTTCGCTAAACACCACCTATCTTTATACCGATACCGGTGTCGTCGTACTGGCCGGGCTGGTTTTCGGCTGGGAGGGGGCGCTGTATGCCATCGTCGCCATCTTCATTGACGGCGTGGCTGCCGATTATGTGCTGGAAGGCCCCAGCACCATTCGCACGGCGACCATCATCACCGACTATCCGGCTGAAGTGTCTGAGGCCATCATCGAGCAGTTGGAGCGCGGCGTGACGCAGTGGGATGGTCGCGGTATGTATACCGGGAACGAGCGCAGCGTAGTGTTTGTGACGCTGATGCGCCCACAGGTCAATGATCTGCGGCGGCTGGTTTTTTTGATTGACCCAAAGGCGTTTATCGTGGTGGGGCATGGACATACTGCTTATGGCGAAGGCTTTCGGATGCCGCGCCTCAGCAAGCCCGAATAGATGACCAATATTCCTCTAATCTATGCTATTTAAAATATAATGAATAAGCTGTTGGCGGCTGGCTAGCAGGTTGCTGAAACCTGATCGCTGATGGCTTGAAAGAGGAGGAGGTTCGCATGATGAATCTGGATAACGTGAAATCCCTGCTGAACGAGGAGGCCACGCTTTCGCTGTATCTCAATGTGGACAATGCTTTGCGGGAAAACCAGGCGACAAATCCCGCATGGCGAATCGAACTGAAGAACAGGATGCGTGATGTGGAGGCCGGGCTGGATGAAAGCCAGCAGGACGCATGGGCAGGGATTGACAGGCAGATTGAGCTGTATATGAAGGCATATGTGCCGGACAGCAAGGGGCTGGCGCTGTTTGTCACGCCGTCTGCTGTACAGGCGTATGAACTGCCCGTGCCTGTGGAGAATCAGGCAAGTTTTGGCAAGCCGCTGATCGCGCCGCTGGTATGGGCGATGGACGAATATGAGCCGTATCTGGTTGTAACGGTAGATCAGGAAGAGGCGCATTTTTACCTGAGCTATCTCGGCGAGACAGAATTTGAAGAAGGCATGGAGATTGACCTCGAAGACTACGACTTCGGCCAGAAGACACTCATGCCCTCGGCTGCGGCGATTACGGGCGGCCACATGCTGACACGGGGCAATCAGCGCGGCGAATACGAGGACATGATTGACGAACACCGGGCGCGCTTCTACCGGGAGGTCGTGCAGGCGGCACAGCGCATCGCCGACCGAAATGACGCGGATCGTATCATTATCGGCGGCAGCGAACAATCCGCCCATGCTGTTTATAACTTCATGGACGACACGCTTAAAGCGCGTGTGGTGAAGGTTGAGAGCATCCCCATGCACTACACCCCCAGGCAGGTTTTCGACCATATCGAGCAGACCGCGCTGAATTATGAGCGCGATCAGGAGTTGGAACTGGTCAAACAGGTCATTGATTTTGCCAGGTCTAACGGGCGCGGCGCGGCGGGGCGCAAGGATGTCGAGCGCGCGCTGGAGATGCAGCAGGTGGAACTGCTGGTGTTAAGCTGGCCGCCGCAGGACGGCAGCATAGATGACCTGAACAGCCTGTTACAGCGGGTGCTGGAACTCAACGGCAAGTTTGAGCTGGTTCACAGCGCCGCCGCCAACTTGCTCAATGACGAAGCAGGTGGCATCGCCGCGCGGCTGTATTACACCGTGTAAATGCTTGCTCACCCTCTGTCCTCCCCGTGCTACAGATGACACGGGGAGGGGCTGGGCTTAAGTTGTCAAAAACTCATGCACCAGTGATTGGAAATGATGCACGCCGTTCTCGCGCTTGACCGAGAAGCGCCCGCGATCATAGGCTTGCGACTGTAAGCCCTTCCAGACCGTCTCGCAGATTTGAATGTCCTCCTGCTGAATCTCGTCGCTGAAGGCGATGATCTGCTGCATACTCTCCCAACCCGCGCCCGTCCCCGGCTGCTCGAAATACCACTCGAAGATCGTCAGCGTCCTGTCATGGCCGACAGGCAGGATGATGTTGATCGAGGTGTTATCCAGATACACGTTGAGCATGACGTTGGGGAAAATCCAGTAATAGAGCGCGTTGGCCTCGCTCTCGTTGGTGCGTACATAACGGCGGTCATAATGTTCGCCCTCTTTCACCTCGCGGATGGGCGCGTGCTGCTTGGAATAGTAGCGGTGCGTCTCCACGCGGTACTGGTCGTAATCCAGTTCACGGAACAGGCCGGGATGCGCGATGGGCAGGTGATAGCCCTCTAAATAGTTGTCTACGTAGACCTTCCAGTTACAGTCAATCAGGTAGTCGCGCCGTTCCACCAGCCGCATGTGGTCAATGTTGAAGCCGGATGCGCGGATTTCGTCATGGATCACGCCGTAAGTTTCGCGCATCGGCGCGGCATTCGGGTCGAGGTTGACGAACACCCACGGCCCCCATGCCTCCACCTGTACCGACTTCAGGCACACGGCTTCCTTGCGCCAGTTCTCCACGCCCTCGAATTCCGGCGCGGTCATCAGCCTGCCATCCAGCCCATACGTCCAGCCGTGATACTTGCATTGCAGGCTCTTACGGTTGCCCCTGCCCAGCGCCACCGGCCCGGCGCGGTGCATACACACGTTATAGAATGCCCGCAGCGCGCCATCCTGCGCCCGCGTCACCACCAGCGGCTCGCCTACCACGTCGCAGGTGAAGAAGTCGCCGGGACGCATCACGTCCTCAAGATGGCCGACGGGCTGCCACGTTTTCCAGAAGATGCGCTCTTTTTCCAGCTCCAGAAAGGCCGGGTCGGTATACCAGCGGGCGGGCAGCGTCTCTGCCTGCGCCAGATCAGCGGCAGGCTGGTAGTCGGAGAGGTCGAGTGTGTGTCCGTTGTGCGTCATGGTTTCCCTCATGCTGTTCGATTTTATGAGGGGGATTGTAGCGCAGATGGGAGGGAGGAGGCATGTCGGGCGATAGATCCTCTTAACGAGAGGGAAATCCTTCTCTATATAACATAAAGTAATATTTAACAAACGATTACAGAATCGTTACTTGATTTTTTTTGACTTTCAACTCCAATGAACGTGGATAAAATCTCTTGTTGCAATTTGGACAAGCGC
>CAZJSU010000084.1:17268-20820 GCA_964548765.1 uncultured Anaerolineaceae bacterium | reverse complement strand
CGCACCGCGTTCAGGCCCTCGTTCCAGAAGTTGAGGTCGGTCAGGTCAACGCCGGCCTTCGCCAGAATCTGCTCCGGCCAGTCGGAGTCGCCCGCTTCCAGAATCTCGATGAACTGCGGCACGAACTCTGCCCCGCGCTGCTGATACAGGTTGAACAGCGCCAGCACCAGCAGTTCGCCAAACGAATAGGCGTACACATAACCGGGCGTGCCGAGGAAATGTGGCACATAGCTCCACCACTGGCTGTATGCATCGCTCAGGTTCACGCTGTCGCCAAACATCGCCCGCTGCGTTTCCATCCACAGTTCGTTGATGCGCTCGGTACTCAGTTCGCCCTCGTTCCGCCGCGCGTTGTGCAGCGCGTCCTCGAAGCGGTTCATCGAAATCTGGCGGAACACGGTGGCAAACGTGTCCTCAATCTTGCCCGCCAGCAGCTTCAGCCGCACCGCCGGGTCGGGTTCGTTGTCTATCAGGTCGGTAAAGACCAGCATCTCGCCAAACGTCGAGGCCATCTCGGCAGTCGTCAGCGGCGTGTACAGGTAGAACAGGCTTTGCGCCTCTGCCGACAGGTACGAGTGAATGCCATGACCGAGTTCGTGTGCCAGCGTCATCACGTCCCTGTCCTTGCCCGTGTAGTTGACAAACACGAACGGATGCGCCGACGGCACCCCCGGCGAGCAGAACGCCCCGCCGCGCTTGTTGGGCAGCACCGGCGCGTGAATCCAGTTCTCATCAAAGAACTTCTGCGCGATCTCGCTGAAGCGCGGGCTAAACTGCGCGAAGGCTTTCACCACCATGTCCCGCGCCTCGCTCCATGTATAGAACGAGCCTTCCTCTTTCACAGGCAGCGGCGCGTAGCGGTCGTACTCGGTCAGTTCGTCCAGCCCCAGCAGCTTACGCTTCAGTTCATAATGCCGCGCCACGATGTCGTAATTCGATGTCACCGCCTTAATCAACGCCTCGACCACTTCATCCGGCGCTTTGTTGGAAAGATTGCGCGACGATATCCAGTCAGGATACCCGCGCCGCTTGTCGTCGGCGGCTTTGTCGGCAGCCAGCACGTTAAAGATGTACGTCAGTTCCATAGACTTGCTGTTCAGCGCAGCGGTGATCGCTTCGTTGGCCTTGCGCCGCACGTCGCGGTCTTCGTCGTGCAACTTGCTCAACACCTGCGTCAGCGTCAGCTTTTCGTCGTCATAATCCAGCCGCAGCGCCGAAACCAACTGCGTGAAGAAGCGCACCCACGCGCTGCGCCCGGTCACGCTCTTTTCAGCGATAAGCTGTTCTTCCACTTCACTCAGTTGGTATGGCTGGTAGCGGCGTTCCGCTTCCAGATAATGGCGATAATGCGCCAGCACCGGGTCGGCCAGCAGCTTCTGCGCGGCCTTGTCGTCCACCTTGTTCCATTCCAGCTCGAAGAACACCAGCTTCTGGTTCAGCCGTGAGCCGAACTCCGTCACCTTCTGCACCAGCGCGCCGCGCTGCGGGTCGGCGGTGTCGGTGGAGAACAGCAGAGAGGCGAACCCGCTGATGCGCCCGTGCTGGTCAGAGATCACTTCCATCGTTTCCAGCGCCTCGCGCATTTCTTCGGCATCCAACGCCGCAACCCTGCCCCGGTACTCCTGCGCGAACTGCTCGGCCTTCGCTTCCAGCGCTTCGATGTCCTGCTGGATCGCCGGGTCATCCACGTCGCTGTAAAATACCGACAAATCCCAGACGACATCCTCCGCGCCTGTTTTCTGGTCCAGCACTGCGTCTACCATGTCTTTCGCTCCATTCAAATTTTTTCAAACGCCATCCTAGATACTACCGGAAGCCTGAAAAGGTTTCAATCCACACGCTGCAAAATGCTCACCTGCCGCTTGCCGATGCTGAAGCGGCGCAGGCGGCGGTAAGCCGCGTGCTGCACGGGTGTCCCCTTCGGCGTAATGATCGCCGCAACCGCGCCGGGGCGCAGCCGTGACCTCTGCGCGGCCAGCAGCGCGTGGATGCTCTCGTCGCCCTGCCAGTGCTTCAACTGGCCGTAAGGCACATCGCAGATTAACACATCCACAGGCGGCAGGGCCACATCAGCAGCGGCACGTGTCGCGTCGGCGATAAATGCGCCTGTGGTGATGTGCGGGCGTGTCCTTTCCGCCAGCCGTCGCGCGCTTGCCAGCGCCTCGTCATGCGATTCCTTGCCGAACCGCGCCCGCAGCGCTTCAAGCTGCTGGATGCGCTGTGCCATCCCCGCCGGGCTGAGCAGCGCCAGATTCCGCCGCGCGAATTCCACCGCCGCCGGGTCAATGTCCGCGCCGTAAAGCGCGCCCATGCGCTCGCCATGCAAAAAGCCCAGCACCGTCAGCAGATAACCGGTGCCGCAGCATGGATCATACACGCAGTAGCCGCCGCCTTTGCCCGCCAGTGCATCGCAGTGCTGGAAAATCTCGCTTGCCAGCCGCACCGGGAACGAAGTCGCCCCCGGCTGGTTGAACAGCACCCGCCCGGCGGCATAGTCTTGGTGATTCTGGTTTTCCGTCGCATAGCGATATTGTGCCATGCGCCTATGCTACCCCGACCGTCACGGCAAAACAAAACCACGCCAGCGGCGGGCGTGGTCGGGCTTGCAGTGGAGCAATCTGAAGCGCTTACAGCGCGGAGGAAATAAACCAGCGATGCCCGTAAGGACACTTAAAAATGCCGTTACGCAGGTCAGCCATGCGGTCAGCAACCGGGCGCAGGACGGTAATTCCCGCCGCGATTGCCCGCTCTGCCCACACGTCCACATCATCCACGTACAGATGCACCGCTACGGGTGTATCGCCGATGGACTTCGGGCTGAGGACATCGGGCGGGTATTCGTCGGAGAGCATCAGCCGCGAATCGCCGATCTGAAGCTCGGCAAAGCCTATTTTGTTATTTTCAGGGTCTTCGATGCGCCGGATTTCCTTCGCGCCAAAGGCTTTCTCGTAAAAGGCAATCGCGCCCTCGGCATCATCCACCGTGAGGTAAGCGGTCACGGTATGATGCCCTTCCCGTACATGCTTCGGCATTCTGCGCTCCTTCAGATATAAAATGCCTTCGGTTTAAATTAGCACATATATCCTACAGCGTCAAGCATTTGCAGTCTGCCGCACCAGCTTGCCCTTAAACAGTGGTTTCGTGTTTTCCCTGTCTTTCATGGCTCAAGCACAAAAATCGCCAGCACGGCATCCTCATAATACGCCGTGCCGAGCATCTCTGCCACGAAGGCCGTTTGCTGCGGCGTGGCATAGCGCTTATGCACGATCACCACATCCGCGCCCGCCGCGTCCAGCAGCACCGGGTCAAGCGTGGTTTGCAGCAGCGTCAGCTTCGCCGGGTCTACCGGGGTGCTGCGCGTGACATGCCCGGCGATCATCGGCTTGTGGTGCGCGGTCTGCAAATACAGCGCTTCCTTCGCCGCGACTGTGTTCTCCCACGGGATGTTGAACACTGCCCGCAGGTCATCACGCCCGGCCAGCGCATGAACCGCCCCCGGCAGCACGGCGGGCGTGGTCGGGAACGGCCAGAAAAACGAATAATCCAGCAGGA
>CAZJSU010000084.1:12912-17168 GCA_964548765.1 uncultured Anaerolineaceae bacterium | reverse complement strand
GGCAGCACGGCGGGCGTGGTCGGGAACGGCCAGAAAAACGAATAATCCAGCAGGATGAGGACAGCCAGAATCATGATTATCCCCCGCCCTAAAACCCTTCTCCACTGGTGGGAGAAGGGGGCAGGGGGTAAGGGGGAAAGCGCCTTCGCCCCATATCCCACCAGCATCGCCACCGCCAGCGCCAGCGCGAAGTTAAAGCGCCCCGGCGTGCGCGCCAGACTGAATCCCGGCAGGTTTTGCAGCAGCGCCCCCGGCAGCGTGATGTACGTCACGTAGCCATCGGTGCTGGCGATCACTGGCTGGTCGAACACCTTCAGCACCGGCCCCAACGACAGCACCCACGCCGCCAACGCCAGCGCCAGCCACCAGCGCGCGCCCCGCGCTCGAATAACCGCGACCAGCGCCAGCAGCCCCACCACTATGCCGATATAACTCGTGCCTTCCTCAAGGTTAATGCCCAGCACCCGGCGCGGATATTCCAGCCCACCATACAGCGGATGATAAAACGAAGGCGACACCACGCTCAGCAGGTCGGCGCTGTAACGGATGAAGCCGCCCTCCTCTGTGTACGCGCTGGTGCCGAAGATCGAACCCGCAATCGGCAGCAGGTACAGGCCGATAATCGCCGCGCCCACCGCGTTCACCAGCACCACCCGCCCCGCCCCGCGCCAGTCCCGCCCCGCTATACACCACACAACGAATACCGCCGTGATCGGCAAGACCACATAGATCAGTTGCAGGATATGTCCACCGGGGCTAAGCACGAAGAACAGCACCGCGAGGGCGAAGTATATGCCCTTCCCCCGGCTAGCCTCTCCACGTGCGGGATGGAGGGTGAGGTGCAGCAGCGCCCACACATACAGCGGCACAGCCCACGCCACCATCAACCCGGCATGACCGCCCGCCAGATGCGTCTGGAACGTCGGCGCGGCCATGTACACCAGCCCGGCCAGCAGCGCGGGTGCTTCTCGCCGCAGCAGATACCGCGCCAGAAAATAAGCCGCCCAGCCGTTGAGCGCCATGTACAGCAGCACCGAGACATTCGCCGCAGTGGGCAGCGGCAGCACAAACGCCAGCAGCCACGCCGGGAAGAACTGCTGCGGGTTCGCCCACAGCAGCACGCCGCCCTCGATGCCGTCGGGATACCCCAACAGCGGCTGGAAGAACACGGACTGTCCTGTCCGCAGCGCGTGGTTATACCACCAGATATGCCGCGCCATCTCGCGGCTGTCGCCGTACTCGAAGCCTGCCAGATGCGTCGAAAGCTGCGCCGCCAGCGGCCACGTCAGGAACACCGCCACCAGCAGATAAAACAGGTATGGTGTAAAAAGGATGAGTGGGCGAGGGGCAGGGGATGACGGGGCGGTTTCCTGCATCACTCGACCTCAACACGCCCCAGCTCGATCACGCCGCCCGCGCCATCCGCCCGCGCGAAGGGCGTAACCTCCGGGAAGCGATACCATCCCGCCGCTACGCGATACACCCCCGGCGGCACATCTTCCAGCGCGATCTCGACCACATCCAGCCAGCCCTCACCCGCCGCGAACACCCCCAGCGGCACATCGCTCTGCGCGACAGGCACACCGCTTTCATCCAACACATGCACGAAGCGCACATCATCCAGCGTCCGCGCCGCGTCAAACTGCCACCACAACCCCACCGTCAGCGTACCCGCCGCGCTCTCCGGCACATACCCCGCCGCCAGCGTGATACCGTTGGCAAGCCGCACAGGGTCGGGCATCGGCGCGGGCGTGTAGTCCACCAGTTCCAGCGTTTCCACCGCCAGCGCCCGACATGCCAGCGCCGGGCTTAACGGCTTCGGACACGGCGGCTCCAGCGCCAGTGTCAGCGTGTGATAGCCCGTCTCGGTCAGCGGCAGCGGCAGGCTCAGCCGCGTATCGCCTTCCGCCGCACCGCTGTACACCGCCTGACGATCCAGCAGCACTGTAAACGCCCGCCCGTCGCCGCGCACATCCGCCGTGAACTGCACCCATCCCGGCGCTGGCGCATATAAGTATATGTCCAGCGCGTCCTCCACCTGCGCGGGCAGTGCTTCATCGCCGACCGTCCAGATAAAACCCGCGTCTTCTTCCGCCTCCGGCGCGTAGAATGCCGCGATCGTCTCATCCTCGTAAAACGAATCCCCCAGCCGCTGCCGCGTCAGCGCTTCCACGTGATCCGTCTCGTCCCAGCGTTTATGCAGTACGATCACGTCCGCCCCGGCCATGTCCAGCAGCGCCGGGTCGAGCGTATCCTGAAGCAGTGCCAGCTTTGCCGGGTCAACCGGGGTGCGCCGCGTCACATGCCCGCTCACCAGCGGCTTCTCATGCCCGGTCTGCAAGTACAGGCCGTCCTTCTGCGCCAGCAGGTGCGACCACGGCACGTCCAGCACCGCCCGCACCGTGTCATCCTCGCGCAGCGCCGCCACAGGCGCAGGCACAACGCCGGAAATCGTCGGAAACGGCCAGAAGAACTGGTAATCGAACAGGATGAGGGCGGCAGTCAGTACGGCAAAGATACGCTCTCGTAGGGGCGCAGCGTGCTGCGCCTCTACACGCCCCCATAGATAATTCACCCCATACCCGGCCATGACCGCTACCGCCAGCCCAATCGTCATGTTAAAACGCGCCGGAGTACGTGTGATGCTCAGCACAGGCAGCTTTTGCAGCAGCAGCCAGGGCAGCGTTATCGCGCTCACTTCTTCGCCCAAATTCAGCACAATCACCTCATCCAGCACTTTCAGCAGTGGCCCCAGCGACAGCACCCACGCCCCCAGCGCCAGCCACAACCACGGACGCGCCGCCCGCGCCTTCACCACGCCCACCAGCGCCAGCGCCCCGGCGATAAGCCCCACATAGGCCACGCGCTCAAATGGGTCAATGCCTAGAACGGTGTGCGTGTACGGCAAACGCCCGTACAGCGGATGCTGGAACGACGGCGTAATGATGCCGAGCAGGTCGGCGCTAAAGGCCACGTCGCCCCCTTCGGCCAGCCAGGGCGGCGCGTTCAGCGTTTCCCAAATCACGGGTACGAAAAAGGCCAGCGCCAGCACCCCGCCCAGCCCCGCCGCAGCAGTCACCCGCGCCAGCCCGCGCCAGTCGCGCCGCGCCAGCGCCCACAGCGCCACCATCGCCGTCACTGGCGCGACTACGTACACAATCAACAGTTGGCTGCCCCACAAACTGACCACGAACAGCAAGGCGGTCAAAATCACAAGTTGTATGTTCTGTAGGGGCGCAGCGTGCTGCGCCCTTAAGGGAAAATCGGATAGCAGGTTCAACAACCCCCACACATACAGCGGCACAGGCCACAGCACCAGCAGCCCGGTATGCCCCGCGCCCAACTGTCCCTGAAAATGCGGATACGCCATGAAGATCAGCCCGGCGATGATCGCCGCCGCGCGCCCTCCGGTCAGCTTCCAGACCAGCCAGTACAGCGCCCAGCCGTTGAGCGCCAGCATTAGTAGTGCCGCCAGATTAAACGCGGCGGGCAGCGGCAGCGCGAAGGCGAACAGCCACGCCGGGAATGATTGCAGCGGGTTGCCCCACAGCCACGCCCCATCCAGCCCGGCGGGATAGGCCAGCAGCGGCTGGTCGAGGATCGGCAGGCCGTTTCGCAGCGCGTGGTTTATCCACCAGATATGCCGCGTATATTCGTAGGAATCGCCAAAGGGATGACCGAGCAGATGCGTCGAAAAGACCGTCAGCAGCGGCCAGGTGATGACCGCCGCCGCCAGCAGGTAAAGCAGGTAAACCGCGAAGTGAACAAGCCGTGTGCGTCCAGACATAGCGCGGGCATTGTGCCGCTTTCAGCCGGGAAAAGCAATATTGGCCTTCCTGAAAAACAGGCGAGAAACAGGTGACATTACAGGTTTCGTTACAATAACACTCATTGTAGGGGCGGGTTTGAAGCCCGCCGGTTGGTAGAGGGCGGCAAAAGGGTCACTGCTGGCGAACCGGGAACCATATGTAAACCTGCAGGGGCGCACCGCTTCGCCCCTACACCTAAATCCCCCAAAACATCGAGAGGGTTGCAGTATCAATGCGTAATGACCTGCGGTAGCTGGCGTTCACGTACCGCTGCCCTGCACTTTCCACTCAGCACTAAAATAGAGACACACGTCCACTCTTTTCCCTTTAAAAACCTCTATACTATCTCTATAAACCCTGCGTCTTGACGGTTTAAAATGAACTCTTTGCGCCCTTTGCGTTGAATCTTTTATCTATTGACTGCCAACTGACGACTATTGACTGACG
>CAZJSU010000084.1:0-12812 GCA_964548765.1 uncultured Anaerolineaceae bacterium | reverse complement strand
CCTTTGCGTTGAATCTTTTATCTATTGACTGCCAACTGACGACTATTGACTGACGACTGTAAACACATGACTGCCGACTCCCATCACGACACCTTCCCTGTGGTCATCATCGGCGCGGGGCTGGCCGGGCTGACCGCCGCCGCGCATCTGGCGGAGCGGGGTATCACGCCGCTGCTGCTGGAAGCAGACCGCCTCTACCCCGGCGGCAGGCTCTCCGGTGGCGAGCCGGAAACGCTCACCTACAACGGGCAGACATGGACATTCGCAACCGAACACGGTGTTCATGCCATCTGGGGCGGCTATGCCAACCTGCGCGCCACGCTGGAGCGTTTCACCCAGACGCGCCTCGTCCCCTCCCCCGGCGAGGAGTGGATCAACCGCTGGGGGCGGCAGGTGCGCGTCATCGAGGCTGGTAACGCGGTGCGCTCGCGCTGGCTGCCCGCGCCCTTTCATTACCTGCAACTGCTGTTTCACCCGCACGTCTGGCAGACCATCACGCCGCTCGATTTTCTCTCGCTGCCGGGCTTCCTGTTCAGCATCCTGTGGACGGTCGGCCTCGACCCGCTTAAAGAACAGGTCGCGCTGGATGGCCTCACGCTCGACGATTACTTCACGCTGTGGACACCCAACCTGCGCGCCACCTTTACCGGGCTGGCGAATAACCTGCTGGCCGCCCCGCCAGAGTCCATCAGCCTGACAGCCTTCATCGCCGCGCTGCGCTTCTATACCGTGCTGCGGCGCGATGCCTGGGCCATGCACTATTTCCCCACCCCGCCGCACGACTGCCTGCTGACCCCGCTCATCGAAAAGGCCGAAGCCGCTGGCGGCGAAGTGCGCTATGGCGCAACCGCTGTGCGGCTGGAACGTGCCGCGCCCGGTTGGCGGGTCGTGGTGGAGGACTCCACACGCGGCGGGCTGCGCTCCCTACTGGCGGAGCAGGTCATCCTCGCCATACCGCCCGGCGCTGCCCAGCGCCTGCTGTGCGCCAGCCCGGACACCGCGCCACAGGCAGCAGACATCCGCTTTCCCGGCGCGGTCGGCAATATCACCGCACGCCTCTGGTTCGATGCTTCGCCCCGCCCCGGCACACCCGGCGGCATGTTCACGGGCGATTTCCTGCCGGACAACTTCTTCTGGCTGCACCGCCTTTATGACGACTTCGCTGCGTGGCACGACGCGACAGGTGGCAGTGCGATTGAGGTGCATTTCTACGCCAGCGACCCCGTCGCCGCCCAACCGGATAACGTGCTGCTCATTCAGGCATTGGACGAAGTACAGCGCGCCTTCCCGGAACTGCGCGGGCGCTACCTGCACAGCACCATCCGCCGCAACAGCCGCAATCATCCGGTTTTCCGCGTGCCAACGCGCGACAGCCTGTGGCTGCAAACCCCGTGGCCGGGCATCACCGCCTGCGGCGACTGGATAGGCCATGACACCCCCGCCTTCTGGATGGAACGCGCCGCCACGACAGGCATCGCCGCCGCCAATCGCGTCCTTTCGGCGCACGGCATGGAGCCGTTTCCGCTGCACAGCCCGCCAGAGCCGGAGGCTTTCGCGCGCGCGCTCGGTGCCGGAGTACGCCTTTTCCGCCGCACCGTAGGCCGCGCTATTCTCCGCGTGGCAAAGGGCTTGCGCGGGTAAAACACCGCACAAAAAAGCATGGACACTTCCTACTGTTAGCATGAAGACCGAGAGCGTGTTTGTAAATTCAAAAATGAAACACTGCTCTACCTCATCCCCTCTTGGCCTGCGGCCATTCCTCCCCCTCCCCACTCGTGGTTGAGGGGGGCGGGGGGTGAGGTTTAACGAAAAAAGCCCCGCTTACGCAGGGCTTTGAAAAACAATCGCCGTGTCTGGGGCTACAACAACCCGGACCGGTCAATGTCGGCGTAATCACAGGCCAGTTCGCGCCACGCGCGCCCCAACCGCCGGAAGCCTTCTTCAATGTCTGCCGGGCGGTGCGTCCCAAAGTTGACTCGCATCCGGTGGCTGCCGCCGCTGTTGGTGAAGAACACGCTGCCAATGGCGTAAGCCACGCCGCATTGAATGGCGGTCACATACAGTTCTGCCGCGCTGGGGCCGCTCTTGGGAAGCTGCACCCACAGGTAAATGCCGCCTTCGGGCGCGTTCCAGCGTGCGCCGGGCGGGAAGTATTTCTGCGCCGCCGCCAGCGCAATATCACGACGACGCTTGAGTTCCCGGTTGTTGCGCTCCAACTGCTGCGCCAGCACCCCGCGCTCCAGCATCAGGTGAATCGCGCGCTGATTGAGGCCGGGCGTGGAAATATCAGCAGCGTATTTTACGCGCAGGATGCGCTCATGATGGCGATTGTCGCTGATCACGTAGCCGATGCGGATACCCGGCAGCAGCATCTTGGTAAAGCCGCTGGCGTGAATCACGATGCCGCTCTCATCCAGCGCCTTCAGCGGCGGCACATGCTCGCCCTCAAAGCGCAGCTCATAGTACACGCCGTCCTCAAGCACCGGGATATTGTAATCCCCGGCCAGATTAAGCAGTTGGCGGCGGCGGTGCAGCGGCATCACCGTCCCGGAGGGGTTGTGGAAGCTCGGCATCACGTAGATCAGGCGCGGGCTGTTATCAATGATGTAGTTTTCCAGATGATCGAGCCGGATGCCGTCCTCGTCCATCGGGATACCGTGAAGCTGTACCTTGCGCGCGCGGGCAATATCAATCATGCCCAGATAAGTCGGGTTCTCGGTCACTACAGTTTCGCCTTCAGAACACAGCGCCTGAATCACCAGATCAAGCGCCTGCTGCGTCCCGCCCGTAATCAATACCTGCTCGGCGCTGCACTGAATACCCAGCGCGCTCACATAATCGCGCACGGCTGCCCGCAGCGGCCCATAGCCCTCCCGCGCTTCATAGCCCAGTGCCGATGACCCATCGCGGTCAAGCACGGTGTTGATCGCGTCGCGCAGGCTCTGCACCGGGAAGAACTCGGTCGGCGGCGCGCCCCGGCTGAAGCTGATCACGCCCGGTTTCTGCGCCAGCCGCATCATCTCGCGGATAGAGCGATCAGGCGTGCCGGGTATTTCGCTGGTCGCGGTGTGGTGATTGTTCTGAGTATGACCATTCCCCGCCGCTGCGGTGCCTGTTTCCCCAGAGACAAAGGTGCCACGCCCGGCATGAGCGCTCAAATAGCCCTGCGCCCGCAGTTCAGCGTAAGCGTTCACCACGCTGATACGGCTGATGTTAAGCTGGCGCGCCAGATCACGGCTGGCGGGCAGACGCGCCCCGGCGGGCAGGTTGCCACTCTCGATCTGCAAACGCACATGACGGATAAGCTGGCGATAGATAGGTTCCTCGCCTTCCCGATCCAGCGGGATGTTAAGGTGGGGTTGGGCTATCATGACTTACTCCTGGGGGGTGTGTTCTCCACACACCTGATTGCACGAATTTGGTACGATTATACCATCTATATCCAATCCACCCTACTAAATTATTTTTTTCGCTTTTGCACAATAAGCCCCTGCCGTATTATGATGAATAGGTGTCAAAGCAGTGGACGTTTTATGCGCTGACCAACAGCGCTGTGAGCAACGCTGCCCCTAACTGACTTATACGGAGCAAATCACCACGATGTCCGAACTGGATGCGTTTGAAGCCAGAGTGCGCCAGAATATCAAACTCCTGTCCTCATCTGATGCGCGCGTCAGGCGCGAAGCCGCGCACTGGCTGGGCGAGGCGGGCGACCCCAGCGCCATTACCCGTCTGCGTCAGGTTTATGAGGAAGACCCGGACAGCCGTGTGCGCCAGGCCGCCGCCTACTCGCTCGGCATGTTCCGCGCGCTGGAACAGGGGCTTAACGGCCCGCAGCATGATGACGTGGTGCAGAAGTTAGAGGACATCGCCCTGAAGGGCAAGATGGGACGACGCGCGTTCATCTCCCGGTCGTTCTTCGCGCGGCTCTTTGTCGCGCTGCTGGTGTCGCTGGTGGTGCTGCTGCTGTTCAATTTCATCATCTGGCCGCAGTTTGGCGACCAGATCAGCGACGCGCTGGACGAGACGACGGACGCGCCGCGTACTGCCAGCAGCGACATCCCGCAAAGCCGCGAGGCGCTCGTCGCCGACCTCAACGCGCAGTTGATGAACGTGCGTGCCGATGTCGAGGCACTGCGCGCGCAGTATATCGCGGTCATTGGTGGCGGGACAGTGGACTGCAACGTTACCTTCAATGACCCGGCACCTTACAGCGCAGCCAGCGCCAGCCTCGCGCCTGAGCTTAACCCGGTCATCAGCGAACTCAACGCGATACTGGCGGACTTTAACAGCGCCGCCGCGCCTTATCGCCAGCACTGCGCCGACAGCGCCGCGCCGCTCACCGCCGCAGAAGCCAGCCCGGCGCTTGGCACACTGGTGGCCGCGCTGGACAGGCTGACTGCGGCAGAGGACACACTCAACGCCGCGCCAGCCGCCGAAACAGCGCCAGCCCCGGTAGAGAGCGCTACCGAAGAACCCACCCCCGTCCCCCCCACGCCCACGCCGAACCTGCGCCCCAGCATTGTCGCGCTGCTGGACATGGTGGACGACATGCAGAACCCGCGCGGCCCTGCGGGGCTGCTGACGACCTATTGGGAGGACATCCGCGATACAGGCAGCACGGACGGCTGCACCCTGCCGGTGCCTGCCATCCCGGATAATTACGCGCTTGCAGAAGAACTTGGGGAAGTCCCCGCGCAGTTATCACTGGCGGTTGATCTGGTCAATAACGGGCTGGCGCTGCTGCGTCAGGGGTGGGGGCAGTTACAGTCGGCCTGTGCCAGCGCCGACCCGCGCGCGATGGTTGAACGGGGGCTGCCTTCCGCGCGCAACGCCAACGGCTCCTTTGACCTTGCGCGCGAACAGTTGAACGCGCTGGTGCAGTAACTCGCGGGGTCGTTTACTGCGCCAGACGCGGGTCGGCGGGGTTCACCTGTATCACCGCGCCCCATGGCTGGTACTGGCTGCGGAATTCGTCGGTGCGGGTGACTTGCCCTGTGGCATCCAGAATCTTGCGAGTCACGACCACATAAGCACCCTCGGCGGGCCAGTCTACCCAGCGCTCCTGCCCCAGCGGAATCTCCGCGTTAGGCGTGTAAGCCGGCTCGCGCGCCGGGGTCACGTTCTGGATGGTCGGCCCTTCCTTGACCACCTGCCGCCCCGGGTTGGTGCTGTAAAAGCGGAACTGCACCGCGTCCTCTGCCGGGTAAACCGAGGTTTCGATCAGCAGATGATAGGCGGTGTCGTTGAGGAAGCGGAAGTCCAGCGAGGCGCGCGGGTCGTCCGCCTGATAGATCGCCGCGTCCATGCCCACGCCTTCGCCATGCTCGTAATAGCCAACGCGGTAGCCGTGCGCGTAGCGCTCGGTCACGGGAAAGCCCGCGTAAAAGGCCGCCTGGAACACTGTGGTGCTGACCTGGCACACGCCGCCGCCCACACCGCGCACGGTACGATCTCCGACAATGACGAAGCCCTCGGCAAAACCATCCTCCGGGCTGATGTTGCCCAACAGTTCGTTAAACGAAAATTCCTCGCCGGGGGCGATAATCACGCCGTCGAAACGCTGCGCTGCCTCGATGATATTAGCGATACGGTTCTGGGTAGAGCCTGTGTAATACGTTGTGCCTTGAGAGATGAGTTCGGTAATGCCCAGTTCGGTCCCGGTAATGTTGTTATGATACTGTGGCAGCACGGGCATAAACGCCACAGGCACGCGGCGGCTGTTCAGGTCGGTGCTGAACAGCGCGCGCTCCACCGCGCCCAGCGTTGCCTCAACATTGACCTCGCGCCCGTTCACTGCCGACTCAAAGACTTCGATCTGGCGCGTGTCG
Source organism: uncultured Anaerolineaceae bacterium (assembly GCA_964548765.1). Classification (GTDB taxonomy): domain Bacteria; phylum Chloroflexota; class Anaerolineae; order Aggregatilineales; family Phototrophicaceae; genus JAIOHN01. The sequence continues at coordinate 6,981 of CAZJSU010000084.1, read as the reverse complement.
TCGTTAAAGTGGAAGCGTCCGTTTTTGGCCTCGGTGGTCAGGCCGGGCGCAAGGGCTTCGACAAAGTTACGGAAGGCATCGGTCTGCACTCGCAGGTCATAACTCACCGTGCCGTCGGCGTTATAGACCGGTTCGGTATACAGAAGCCGCGCGATCTGTTCCGGGGTCGCTGTCCATGGGCCAAGCGGCGCGCCTGTGGGGTCAGGGTTTTCAGCGATGAGCGTGATAGGGCCGGAAACCGCAGCCCGCGCTCTGGCCGCTGCCGCTTCCACGTCCGTCACCAGCGGGGAAGTCTCAACCACAGACAGCGGGATTTCCGCCCCGGTATCCATCCGCATGATAATCGTGTCCAACTGGAGCAGGGACGACTGTATATCCAGCGTCCAGCCCATCTGCGCGGGCGTGGTTTCAACCAGAATACCGTTCAGTTGCAGCGTCGCGTCAACGGGCGGGCGGTTAATCTCCTCGGCAATCCCGGTCAGATGCTCCAGCGCAACGTTCTGGTCATAGTAGATCGTCGGGGAAACGGCGCGCCCGCCGAACCACACGCTGGCCTGTTTAACCACATTCAGCAGCGGATTTTCGTCACGCCCGACAGCCAGCGCCTGATCTACGGTGCTATCTACATCCAGCCGCACGCCCAGATCACCAGCAGTAAGCTGCCACACCTCGTCGCCGTAACGAAAGGTGAAAATGGCGCTTTCATCGTAGGTGAACCAGTCTTCCAGCGCAGCGGCAGCCTCGGCACGTGTCATCGCGCTCAGGTTCACGCCTGCCGCCCATACGCCGGGCAGCACCGCGCCGCTGTAGCGCGCCTGCACCGCGCCGACAAATACAGCCAGTATCGCCAGCAGCAGCACCGTGCCGATAATCATCAGCAGCGGCAGGCGAATTATCCAGGGATTGGCATGGGGTTGGTCGTCGAAGTAGGTTGTGGTCATGAATTACCAGTTATGATTCGGCTTGTTTTTACTGAGGGAATGGTTGAATGGACAACCCAGCGCCAGCGTGAAGGCCGCCTGTGCGTCGTGAGTTGTCCCGGCAATTATAGCATACTATCCTGCGGGAACGAAGCGTACCTCGAACAGCTTCGGCCACATTTTGCCTGTAATCAGGAAGGTCTCCGCCTGTGGGTCGTAGGCGATCCCGTTGAGGACGAAGCCGCCTTCGTTGACCCGGCGGACGTTGAACTGCTGCGCCTGATTATCGAACAGCAGCACGCTCAACGGGAACGGCTGCTGGCCGAGCGCGGCGGTTTCTTCCGCCGTCAGCAGGCCGCTGGCATCAATCTGCGCCGTGACCTGCCCGCTGGCCTTGTCAATCCGCACGATGGTGTCCGTCTGATAGATGTTGGCGTAGATATCATCCTCCACGCATTCCAGTTCGTTGAGCAAGGCCACAGGCTGGCCGTTTAACGTCACGGGGATTTCGGCTGTCACCTCAAACGTCTCCGCGTCCCGCTGGAACAGGATGCTGCTGCCATCAGTCATGTAGAGGTCAGCACCGTCGTAGCACAGCCCCCAGCCCTGCCCGGCGTACTGGAGCAGGCTCACGGCGGGCAGCGTATCGCTGATAAACCCGTCAAAGTCATAAACCAGCGCGATCTGCTCGCGCCATGTCAGTTGAATCAGGCGATCCTCGACCAGCGCCAGCCCTTCCGCGAAGAAATAATCCGGCAGGTCAATCTGGCGCAGCACGTCGCCCGTTGCCGGGTCTACCTGCCGCAGGTTGGACTTGCCATAGCGCCCGGCGCTTTCATAGAGCAGGCCGTCATGCAGCAGCAGCCCCTGGGTATAGGCATCGGGGTCATGCGGGCGGGTGGAGATCACCTCGACGGTGAGCTGTTCGACAGCAACAGCGGCCTCATCCTGCGCGGGGGGCATGTAAAGGCCGCCGAAAGCAGAGAGCAGCGCGAAAAATAAAAACGTCCAATAGGTCATTTAGATTTCCCCGGTGATTAAAGTAACAGAGACAATTATGACCGCTGCCGAGGCGTATCGTCTATAGGGAAGACGAGCGGGTCAGGCAGATGGTCGAGCGCGCTCGACCTGATCGAAATGTCGTTGACTGTCAGGCTTTCCAGCAATTCTGGCAGCAGCGCGCGGATGCGCCCGGCCTGCCCTTCTGGCGAGCTGACATGGCAGACAACCAGTTTGTGACTGCGGGGCAGGCTCATCGCCAGCAGCAGCGTCACGGTGCTGTCACGGTTGTTCAACAAGTAGTAGGCCGCGTCATGATGATCCCAGTCAAACGCTACCGGGGCGCTCACCAGCGCGTCGCCCACATAATCACGATTGGCGACCACCTGACTCAACACCGCCCAGGCAACGTTAACCTCTTCATCGCTGGGAAAGTCGAACTCGTCGGTAGATGGCACGAAGATGTGAATGAGGATGCCGCGCAGGGTTGGGCCATCCTCCACCGACCCCATCCGTTCGTTGAGGACGATGCCATCCCTTGTGTTATACGTCTGCCAGCCTCGCGGCACTTTAATTTTGAGGTCAACCTCGCCGCTGTGCAGTGTCCAGTTGTCTTCGTAAATGGGTTCGTCTGTTGTCAGGCTATGCGAAGGGTATACAGTTTGTGTCTCGGCATCGGTTTTCACAGGATGTTCGGAAAACGCCTGACATGCTGCCAGCGCAAACAGATAAACCAGCAGCCCGGTAAACAGTTTCAATCGGCCTCCAGCGTCAGCAGCCTTATTTTAGCCTTTCTTTTCCTCGTTCATCGTAACATGAGGGCATAGACGCAGGTAACAATGTTTAAGGATTTCTCATTATACGTTTACCTGTGCAGCCGCCGCCAGACCATCTCCGCCAGCCAGCGCAGTTCCTCGATACGCAGCAGCAGCGCCAGCACGATATACACCACGACGCAAAGCGCGCCGCTGGCGCTTACCAGCAAAAACTCGCGGATGACCCCGGCGGTGCCGATCCAGCCTGTAAGCACGGGCAGCGCAAGCGCCCCCGCCGCGCCCATCCCCGCCGCCGCTAAGCCGGCTTTGATGATCGTCAGCACAAGACGCTGACCGCCAAACCCGTTCATGCGCCGCGCCAGCAGGAAAGCGGAGATCAGCGCGTGAACGATGTGCTTCAGGCTGTCGGCAATCATCAGGCTGAACAGGCCGAGTTCTGCAAACAAGGCCAGCGCCGCGCCCATATAAAGCGTGAGGCTGATGAGGCCGATCATGGCGGGGGTCAGGGTGTCCTGCCGAGCGTAGAAGGCATAGACCAGCAGCAAATCCAGCGCGGCGAAAGGCAGGCCGACCAGATACAGACGCAGCGCCAGCGTCGTAATCGAAGTGTCTGCGCCAGTGAACGCGCCATGCTGGAACAGCAGCGCGATGATCGGGTGCGCCAGCACGAACAGGCCAACCGTCGCCGGAAGGATAAGCGTGATCGCCAGCCGCAGCCCCAACCCAAGCGTATCGCGGAAGGCGCGGCGGCCTTCATCCGTCACCAGCACGGCCTGCCGCGAGAGGGTGGGCAGAATAGCGATGCTGATCGCGGTGGCGATCAACCCCTGCGGGAACTGAATCAGGGTGGTCGCCAGTTCCATTTTGCTGATGCTGCCCTCCCCGGTCTGGCTGGCGAGGTTGTAGCTGACGAAGCGGATCACCAGCGTGTCCAGAATGAGCGACAGCATCACCGGGATGTACAAGGCCACGATACGCCGCACCGCAGGATGCCGCCAGTTCAGCGAGAAGCGGAAGCGCGCCCGGCGTAAACCGGGCAGTTGCAGCACTAGCTGTGCCAGCGCGCCAAACAGCCAGCCCAACGCCACCGCGATGACCCCCTCTGGCGGGCGTACGCTGAGCCATGTCGCGCCCGTACTGGTCAAAAGCACCTGCGTCTCTAACGGAGGGGCGAGCAGCAGCGAGAACAGGACAATCGCCGCGTTGAAGATGACCCCCGCAAACGCCGGCCACGTGAAACTACGCAGCGCGTAGAGCGTGCCGCTGAGGATGGCAAACAGGCTAAGGAACATCAGCGCCGGGGCGGTCACGCGCAGCAGTTGGGTCGCCAGCAGCAGCGTCGGCTCGCTGTAGCCACCACCCACCAGATGCACGACTTCAAAGGCGAATACTTCCAGCAGCACCACTAGCAGCGCCAGCACCGCCGTGACCAGCGTTAGCAGTACCGACACCAGCCGCCAGAGTTCCTCGCGCCCATGCACGGTGACGACCTCGCTCAGTACAGGCACAATCGCGCTGTTGACATGCCCGCCAATCAGCAGGTCGTAGAGCGCTTTCGGCACAATCACGGCGACGCGGAAAGCATCGGACGCGCCCGACGCGCCAAAGAGGTTGGTAATCACGATCTCGCGCGCCAGCCCCAGCAAGCGGCTGGCGATATTCCCCAGCGCGACCACGCCTGTTGCGCGGGCTACGCCAGCATTGGTTTCCTGCTGCGATTCGGGCAGTGCCTGCCCGGTTTCCAGCGGCAAATTTTCGGCAGTCATCGCGTTTGTCCGCCCCTAGGGCAGCGCTCTTACACGCGCGATTAACGCGGAGGTGCTGTGGCCGGGCAGGGTGTCTATCAGCACGACGCGCCCCCCATACGCCTCGACTGTGCCGCGCTCCGGGAGCGGCTTGCTGGCGTAATCGCCACCTTTGACGTAAATATCTGGCCGCAGCGCATTGATGACGGCATCGGCAGTGTCGTCCTCAAAAACGATGGCTGCTGTCACGGGCTGTAACGCCGCCAGCAGACGGGCGCGCTCCTGCGCCGGGACAAGCGGCCTGCCCGCGCCCTTCAACCGCCGCGTACTGCTATCGCCGTTAACTCCCACGAACAGCGCATCCCCTAACGCCCGCGCCTGTTCCAGATAGTCCAGATGGCCGACATGCAGCAGGTCGAAATGCCCGTTGGTGAATACCAGCGTTTTGCCTGCCTGCTGTAACAGAAGCCGTTGTGCCTGCGCCGCGTTTAATGAAAGTTGTTCGCCCAAGTGACCTGTCCTGTCCCCAGAAACCGCGTCATTGTAGCAGTCGAGAGGCGGCATCACCAGCGTGGTCAAAAATAACGATAAATTCGCAAAACGTTTTGGCTTTTGCAAGGAAAGCGGGTGTAATTTAAGATTATGTAAACACTTAAACGATGCACTCAGTTGGCCGGGAGGACCGCGTGACCCCGAAAGTTATGGTGGTATTGCCCACCTATAATGAAGCTGAAAATCTGCCGCTGATGGTGGAGGCAGTCTTAGGGCTGCCAGTCGAAAACCTGCATATTCTGGTCGTAGACGACAATTCGCCGGATGGTACGGGGAAGATCGCCGACGGGCTGGCCGAGAAGCACGCTGGCCGCATCAACGTGCTGCATCGCAAGAACAAAGAGGGGCTGGGCGCGGCTTATCTTGCCGCGTTCAAACACGCGATCAGCCTCGATGCTGACTACATTATCCAGATGGACTGCGACTTCTCGCACCAGCCGCGCTACATCCCGCAGATGGTGGAGGCCGCCGCGACACATGATCTGGTCATCGGGTCGCGCTATATTAAAGGCGGGGGCGTGGACGAAAGCTGGAGCTTTTATCGCAAGGCGCTGAGCTGGTTCGCCAACCGTGTGTATGTCAAGACGCTGCTGGGCGTGCCTGTCAACGACGCGACAGGAGGTTACAAGCTGTGGCGCAAGCAGACCCTTATCGGCCTCGATCTTGACCGGGTGCGCTCCAACGGTTATGTCTTTCAGGTCGAGATGACCTACATCGCCTGCCGTCTGGGCTTCAAGGTCAAGGAAGTGCCGATCTACTTCCCCGATCGTGAGCGCGGTAAGTCCAAGATGGACACCAACATCGCTGTAGAAGCCGCGCTGCGGACATGGCAGGTGATGTTCCGGCATCACAGCCTCACGCCGAAGATGCGCCGGAAAGAGGCATACAGCAGTTAGGGGTCAGGGATTAGGTGTTAGACATCAGGGAGAAGCCCCTTTAATTACTGCCGACCATAGACTGGCGACTTTTCTGGCGTTATACTGCGGGCGCAGAAGCAAACAGCGGGGTCATCGTCCGTATGTCAGAAATTATGCAGTTCGTCCCGGCGCTGATCGTCGGTTTCGCCGCGTCGCTCGGTTTTACGCCCCTCTCGCGCCAGATCGCCATGCGCCTCGGCGTGGTGGACATCCCTAACCATCGCAAAATTCATCTCGATCACAAGCCGCTGATGGGCGGGCTGGCGATTTATACCGCGCTGGCGCTGGCCGTGCTGCTGTTCAGCCCGCCGCGCCATCTGGCGCAGTTCGGCGCGGTGCTGGCCGGAGCCGCTGCGCTGGCACTGGTGGGGCTGGTGGATGACCGCTACGGCCTGTCTGCCCGCACGCGCTTTATCGTGCAGATCGTCGCCGCGCTGGGGCTGGCGTGGATTGGTATACGCATGAACCTGTTCGGCATCCCGATGCTGGACACGCTGGTGACGGTCTTCTGGGTGGTGGCGCTGACCAACGCGGCCAACTTCATGGACAACATGGACGGCCTGACGGCGACCATGAGCGCAGCGGCGGCGACCTTTTTTATGGTCATTGCGCTGACGCAGGGACTCAGCCTTGTGAGTATTCTGGCGGCGGCGGTGGCCGGGAGCGCGTTGGGTTTCCTGGTGTACAACTTCAACCCCTCCAGCATCATCATGGGCGATATGGGCGCGCTGCCGCTGGGCTTCATCCTGTCGGTGCTGGCGATCAAGCTGGAATTTGACCAGCCGCTTTCGCTCCACTGGATAGTGCCGATGTTCGTGCTGGCGCTGCCGATCTTCGACATTAACCTCGTCATCTTCACCCGCCTGAGCGAAGGGCGTTCCCCGCTGGAAGCAGGCAAGGATCACACCTCGCACCGTTTGCTGAGCATGGGCCTCAACCAACGGCAGACGCTGTTCACGCTGGGGCTGGCCTGCGTGGTGTTCGGGCTGCTGGCGCTGCTGGTGAGCGCCGCGCCGCCGGAAATTGCGCTGCGCCTGAGCGTGTTCGGCCTCGCGCTGCTGGCGTGTCTGTT
>CAZJSU010000083.1:18891-21496 GCA_964548765.1 uncultured Anaerolineaceae bacterium | reverse complement strand
GGTAGGGGCGAAGCGGTGCTTCGCCCCTACGAAAATGATTTCGCCACCAGACCGGATAGCATCCGAAAGTCAGACGATCAGGCAGGTGTCCACGTGTTATTGACCATAAAATAACAGTTGGCATCCTCTAGCCCCTGCTCCGGGTCAAGCACAGGTTCACCGTCCGCGTTCAGCGCATGACCCACGCGGCTCACACGGCCAAAATGCAGGGTGCAAAGCACATCGCCGTACACTTCCTTGACCGTCGAGCCAACCAGCACAAGCGCGACGATCACCACAATAGCGACCAACGCCAGAATCAGGGCGTACTCCACCAACCCCTGACCACGTTCCCGCCTGGCTCTTGCGGGTAAAAATTGAGAATGATGCATAATAATTCCCCTGAGGTTACGGGGCAAATTCCATAAATACCCGGCCTGTGCAACATCGCATGTAATATTATGGAAAAAGCCGAGCAAACTCGCCCCCATGATTGGTAATGGTAAGATAGAATGAACTATTGAACAGGTCAATAGCCACAGGTTGTTCTTATCAAAATATTCACCACTATGAATTTTGTAAATACGAATAAAGGCGCTTAACAGACAACATGACGGCTCATCACTGGCACACCGAAGATGCAACAGCCATCAACTGGCGCTTTGTCGCGCGGGTAATCCTCAAGGCGGCGCTGCTTTTCGTGCTGCTGAACGTGGCCTACGCGCTGCTGGAACCGATGCCGTTCATCGGCAGGCTGACGCTGCATAACACGCTGCTGCCGGGACGGGCGCGCCTGCCGTATGGCGAAAATCCGGCGGCGTATAACCTGAGCGTGGACAGCATCGAAGCAATGTTCGCCACGCATGAACTCGGCCAAGCGAAGGCCGCCGGTGAGTTCCGCGTGCTGCTGGTGGGGGACTCGGCGACGTGGGGCGTGCTGCTGCGGCCTGATGAGACGCTGGCCGGGCAGATCAACGCGGCGGGGTACACGTTGGACGATGGGCGTACGGTGCGCGCGTACAATGTCGGCCATCCGGTACTGTCGCTCACCAAAGACCTGCTGCTGCTGGATGAAGCGATGCAGTACCAACCGGACATGATTGTGTGGCTGACCACGCTGCAATCGTTTGGGCGCGGCAGGCAGCTAGACGCGGCATTAGTACAGCGAAACGCGCCGCGCCTGCGTAACCTGATCGCGCGATATAACCTTGCGCTTGACCCGCAGGACGCGCGGCTGACCGCGCCGGACTTCCTCGCGCGTACCATCGTCGGGCAGCGGCGGGCGCTGGCGGACTGGCTGCGCTTGCAGCTTTACGGTGTGATGTGGGCGGCGACAGGCATTGACCAGTCTTACCCGGAGACTTATACGCCGCGCAGCAATGACTTTGAGGCCGACCGAAGCTGGCTGGGCTATGCCGAGCCACAGCCCCTGACGACAGACGAACTGGCTTTCGACGTGATCGCGGGCGGTGTCGCGCGGGCGGGGGATGTGCCTGTGCTGCTGGTGAACGAGCCGATCTATATCGCGGACGGGGAAAACAGCGACCTGCGCTATAACTTCTGGTATCCGCGCTGGGCGTATGACGCTTACCGCGACCTGTACGCGGCACAGGCGAACACACATGACTGGCGCTACCTCGACCTGTGGGATGCCATCGCCCCGGCGGAATTTACCGACAGCCCGGTACACCTCACGCCAGCGGGGACGCGGCGGTTGGCGGAGATCATCGGCGCGGAGGTGCGCGGCATGAGCAATGAGTGAGGGATGGGAAGCTGTAATTTTCAATTTAGGATGTGTCGTTATAATGAGGCCATGATTTTAGTGGATTGGAGGATAATATGGCGAAAGAGATGGCAACGATTGGTGGCGGGTGTTTCTGGTGTGTCGAAGCAGTTTATGATGAACTGAAGGGGATTGATGACGTGGTTTCCGGTTATGCGGGCGGTCACGTGCAGAACCCCAATTACCGGCAGGTCTGCGCGGGCGACACAGGCCATGCTGAGGTGATCCGCATCATTTTTGATAACGAGGTCATCAGTTATCGGGAGATTCTGGACGTGTTTTTCGCGGTGCATGACCCCACCACGCTGAACCAGCAGGGGCCGGATGTCGGCACGCAGTACCGTTCGATCATCCTGTATCACAGCCCTGAGCAGCAGCAGGTGGCGGAAGAAGCCATCAAGGCCGCGCAGGAGCTGTGGGAAAAGCCGATTGTCACGGAAGTGGTGCCGTTCAAGGCGTTTTACCCGGCGGAGGATTATCATCAGGAATACTTCGCCAACAACCCGAACCAGCCGTACTGCAAGCTGGTGGTGCAGCCGAAGGTGAACAAATTCCGCAGCCAGTATATGGAGCGCCTGAAAGCGCCTGCTCATGGATGAGGCGGCGGCGCGCGCGAAGCTGCGCGAGTACATCACGCGTGAACTGATCCGCGATGAGCGCTATCCGCTGGCAGACGATGAGGGCATTATTACCAACGGCCTGATGGACTCGTTCTCGCTGGCGGAACTGGCGGTGTACATTGAGCAGGAATTCAACGTGTACATCCCCGACCCGGATTTAACTGTCGAAAAGATGGATACGCTCGACCAGATCGTGGCGCGGGTGCTGCGCGGTTAAGGCAGC
>CAZJSU010000083.1:16162-18791 GCA_964548765.1 uncultured Anaerolineaceae bacterium | reverse complement strand
AAAGATGGATACGCTCGACCAGATCGTGGCGCGGGTGCTGCGCGGTTAAGGCAGCAGCGGACTGTACATATTGGGTGAAAGCAGCAGTAATCCACTGCTGCTTTTATGTTTCCGTCAGCCATTTTTCCCGGTTCGCCGCCCGCGCGATTTTGCCGCTGGAGGTCTTGACCAGCCACTTGTCGCCGACCAGATGCACGTAGCTAACGGTCACGGTGGTCTGCTGGGCGACGGCCTGCCGGATGGCCTGGCTGATTTGGTGGCGGGCTTCCGGGGCATCGGCCTCTACTTCGGCCACCACAGCGATTAACTCCGTGCCTTCGCGCTCATCGTACACGCCGAAGGCCACCGCCCGCCCCGGACGCACCCCGGCGACCTCGTTGACAATCGCCTCGATGTCCTGCGGGTAGATGTTCTTGCCGCCGTTGATAATCAAGTCCTTCGAGCGCCCGACGATGTAAACCTCGCCAGCGGCGATATAGCCCCTGTCGCCTGTCAGATACCAGCCATCCGGCGTGAAGGGGTTGAGGTCTGGCCGCTGGTAGTACCCGGTCAGCAGGTAGTCGCTTTTGATGGCGACTTCGCCGACGTGGCGCTCCGGCAGTTCGCCGCCGTATGCGTCTACGACTTTGACGTGTGTGCCGCTGATGGGCGGGCCGCAGGAAACCATGCTCAGCGCGTCCGGCGAGTCTGGTGGGGCAGGGGTGGCGCGCAGGTCGGTTTGCAGCGCGTGACGGCTGACATGCTCTACGGCGCTGCCCTGCCCGATGGCGGTCTGCGTGACCGCGAAGACGTTCTCGGCCATCGCATAGCTGGCGGCCAGCATCTGCGGCATGAGGCCGTAAGGCGCGAAACGTTCCAGAAAGAGCGCGTGACTCTCGGCACGGACGGGTTCGGAACAGTTGATGAAGGCGCGCATGGTCGCCAGCGAAACGCCTTCGAGGTCGCGCTGGCGGATGCGGCGGGCGCAGTGGTTATAGGCGAAGTTCGGCAGCCAGCAGAGCGTGCCGCCGTAATCGTGAATGGCGCGGAACAGCATCGCCGGGTGGCGCACCCAGTCGAACGGGGACATCAACACCAGCGGCACCCCCATCACCAGCGGCAGCAGAAAGCCGGCGATCAGCCCCATGTCATGATACAGCGGCAGCCAGCTTACAATCACGTCATGCCCGGTCAGGCCGATGGCGGCGCTGTAACTGGCAAGCTGGTTTAGCACGGCGGCATGGCTGAGCGCTACGCCTTTTTGCAGCCCGGTGGTGCCGCTGGAATGCTGAAGGAAGGCGATGTCATCACCCCTCCCCTTTATCCCCTCCCCATAAACAAGGAGGGGAAGTTTGCCTTCGTTGATGCTCCCATACACCGCGCAGCCCACGACCTGCGCCAGTTGGGGCGCGAACTCGTCGGTGGTCAACACAGCCCTGACGTTGGAGAGGCGCACTAGCTCGGCCATGTTCTGCATGTAGATGGTGGGGTCGAGCTTTTCGGTCAGCGTGGGGAACATCGAAGGGATCGCGCCGATGAGCAGCGCGCCCCAGAAGGCGTAGATGCTTTCGAGGCTCTGCGTATGGGCGATGACGACCAGATCACGCGGGCCGATGCCTCTCTCGCGCAGCGCGTGGGCATAGCCAGCCGCCGCCACGCGAAAATCCCCGCGCGTGACGGTGACAGATGCCGCGCCGGTTTCGAGGTAGATGATGGCGGGCGCTTCTGTGTCCGCGCTGGTCAGCGTGGCCGCGTCGAGGAGGGTGGCAGCGTTGGGTGGGCGGTGAGATACGGGCATAGTGTTTGTCAGGATGGATACATTGGCGCTCAAGATACATCAATCCGTCTGCCAAAGACAGAGGCGCTTTGTGCTACAATCCAGTAAATGAGTGATTGAGGACTGATGCATGGTTGTCCCACTGAAGCAGCAGGTTGCAGCAGCCGACTTTGAAGCCTTTATTCATCGGCCAGAGAATGCTGACCGGACATTCGAGCTTATCGGCGGGGAGATCGTGGAAGTGCCGTCTAATCCATTCGTGTCCAAGATCGCCGCGAAAATCATCCTGTTTTTAGGCATGTACCTGCTGAAGCATGACATCGGCCATGTCACGGGCGAGGCGGGCGGTTACATGGTTAACGGCGAGATGTACGCGCCGGACGTGGCCTATATTTCCTACGCGCGTCAGCCACAGCTTGCTCACAAAGGGTATAACCCCAACCCGCCGGAAATCGCGGTAGAGGTAATCTCCGACCCTGACAGCCGTGACGAACAAACAGCGCTGCGGCGCAAGCTGGCGAATTATCTGGCGGTAGGGGTGCTTGTGTGGGTGGTTAACCCGCATGATCGTTTTGTCGAGGTGTACGTGTCGGGCAAGCCTGTCGTGGTGCTGGATGAGAACGGCACAGTAGATGGTGGCGAGATTTTGCCGGGCTTCGCGCTGGCGGTGAAGGACATTTTCCCGAAGGTGTAATGACTTCTACCCGGCAGTGGGTGATTTTACCAGCGGACGGCATGTGGGCGCAGCACGCTGCGCCCCTACAAGGCTGCTGTAGGGACGCAATACATCGCATCCGGCACATCGAATACCCCCAACACAAAACCAACAGACCCTATGTATAGCGCGATCTCCAAAAGAAATTAAATCAAATC
>CAZJSU010000083.1:0-16062 GCA_964548765.1 uncultured Anaerolineaceae bacterium | reverse complement strand
GATCTCCAAAAGAAATTAAATCAAATCGCCTGTTACAATAAACATTCTTTCTTCGTCCGTGCCTGTAACGGGCAAAGCACCTATGATAAGCAAAAAATATCATGACCGATCATTTACAGAAATTCGGCTTTGATGAATTGGATCGCGCCATTCTGGAAGAGCTGCAGGTGAATGGGCGCATCAGCGTGGCCGACCTGGCACGCAAGATTTTTCTCTCACAGCCTGCCGTGCATAACCGCATCAAGCGGCTGGAACGGGCAGGGGTGATTGAGCGCTACGTGGCGCTGCTGAACCATGAGATCATCGGCTATGACCTGATGTGCTTTATCCAGATCAGCGTACAGCCGCACAGCAGCGAACACATCAACAAGGTCGAGGCGCTGATTATCGAGATGCCCGAAGTGCTGGAATGCTACCGCCTGACCGGGGATTATCACCTGCTGGTGAAAGTCGTTGTCCACAACAGCAAGGCGCTGGATGGGTTCGTGGCGGAGAAGCTGACGGTGCTGGAAGGCATAGATCGTATTCAGAGCAGCGTGGTGATGAAGGTGTTAAAAGCCGAGACCGCGCTGGCGTTGAAATAGATGTTATTACAGGTATGGAAACTTTGATGGATAACCAGACCCCGGTGGGCATTACGGGCATTGGCACGTACTTCCCGCAGCAGATTGAAACCGCCGCCGACCTTGTGGAGCGCACAGGCATCCCCGAAGCCATCCTGCGCGAGAAGATGGGCATTCGCCAGCGGCACGTGGCGGGCGAGGCGGACAGCGTGACCACTATGGCGACCCGCGCGGCAGAGCAGGCGATGGCCGAGGCGGGCGTTTCCCCCGCACAGATCAGGCTGGTCATCTCACACGGCAGCGAACATAAGGATCACCTCGTCTGGAACGCGGCGGCGAAAATCCAGCACAACCTCGGCGCGGATAACGCTTACGCCTTCGAGATGTACGCGCTGTGCGCGGGCGCGCCGATTGCGCTCAATATGGCGCGGGGCATGATGCTGGCCGACCCAGCGCTGGATACCGTGCTGCTGGCGGCGGGCAGCCGCGAGAACGAGCTTATCAACCTGCAAAACCAGCGCTCGCGCTTCATGTTCAATTTTGGCGCGGGTGGGGGGGCGCTGCTGCTCCAGCGCGGGGTGGACAGGAACGTGATTCTGGGCGCGTCGGCCACCACCGACGGCAGCCTGTCGGAGAGCGTAGTGCTGACGCGCGCGGCAGTCGGCGAGGGCGAGGCCGTGATCGGCGACCTGCACGGGCGGCTGGATGTCACCAACCCGGATTACATGGCGCAGCGGCTGGAAAACTCGCTGGACAACTTCGTGCGGGTGATCCGCGAGGCGGTGGAGAAAAGCGGGGCAGGGCTGGCGGATGTGCGCTTTCTGGGCATTACCCACATGAAGCGCTCGTTCTACCTGCAAATACTGGAGGCGGTTGGCCTTACGCCGGAGCAGTCGGTTTATCTGGAAGATTACGGCCATATCCAGAGCGTGGATCAGGCGCTGGCGCTTCAGCTTGGGCTGGCGCAGGGCAAGATCAGGCCGGGCGATCTGGTGGTGCTGGCGGGCGCTGGCACCGGCTACACATGGAGCGCGGTGGCGCTGCGATGGGGCTAACAGGCCCGCTTGAGTAAAAGAAGCAGCGAGCGATGAACGGCACCTCAGCGCCGCTGGTTGCAGGGCCAGGATGCTGTGGCAAAAAGTGTTATTGCAGCGGGATATTTTGAATGATTCTTGCTTCTGATTGGGTCGCGTTTCACGCAGACCGCACGCCGGAGAACCCGGCATTTACAGACCAGTTCAGCGGGCGCAGCTTTAGCTACGGCGAACTGCACCAGCGGGTCGAGCATCTGGCGGGCTTCATGCGGCGCGCGTGGCAGGTGCAGCCGGGCGATGTGCTGGCAATTCTGGCGAAAAACAGCGTCGCGTATTTTGAATTTCAGTTCGCGTGTGTGCGGCTGGGGGCGATCATGCTGCCGCTCAACTGGCGACTGGCTGACCCGGAACTGGTGTTCATCCTGAACGATTCCGGCGCGCGGACGCTGATTTATGACGCGGAATTCACCGAGCGCGCGCCAGCGCTGGCGGCGCAGGTGGGCATAGAACACCTGCTGCGTATTGACGTGCCGGGCTTTGCGCCGGACGACAACCTGTCATACGAAGGCGCGGTCAATGCCCGCATCGGCGGGGTGGTGATGAACCCGCAGACCACCCATGATACGCCGATGACGATTATGTACACCGCCGGGACGACAGGCCACCCCAAAGGCGTGATGATCACGCACGGCATGACCCTGTGGAACGCGGTTAACATCAGCAACCCGACCGGGCTAAATTATGAAAGCCGCCAGTACACAGTGCTGCCCACATTCCACACAGGCGGCCTCAACCTGTACGCTAATGCGTTAATCCACGCGGGCGGCTCGGTCGTTATCGCGCGCGAGTTCGACCCCGGCCAGACGCTGCACACCCTCTCCGACCCGGCGCAGGGCATCACGCACTTCTTCGGTGTCCCGGCCATTTACCTGTTCCTCAGCCAGCATGAACGGTTCGACAGCGCCGACCTCAGCCGCATCAAGTCGTGGGGTTGTGGCGGCGCGCCGATGCCTGTGGCGCTGCTTCAGCGCTACGCCAGGCGCGACATTATCATCCAGTTGGGCTTTGGCATGACCGAGACCAGCCCGACGGTCTTTCTGGCCGATAAACGCCGCGCGCTGGAAAAGCCCGCGTCGGTAGGCAAGCCGCTGCTGCATACCCGCGTGCGGGTGGTGAACGAGGCGTTTGAAGATGTCGCCCCCGGTGAGATGGGCGAGATCATCATCGGCGGGCCGAACATCACGCCCGGCTATCATAACCGCCCGCAGGCCAATGCCGAGAGCTTCACGCTGGACGAACACGGCAACCGCTGGCTGCACTCTGGCGACGCTGGCACGGTGGACGAGGAAGGCTGCATTTACGTACTGGATCGTTACAAGGATATGTACATCAGCGGCGGCGAGAACGTGTACCCGGCGGAGGTGGAGCAGGTCATTTTCCAGCTTGAGGGCGTGGCCGATGTCGGCGTGATCGGCGTACCGGATGACCGCTGGGGCGAGTGTGGGCAGGCGGTGATTGTGCTGAAGCCGGGCGCGATGCTGGATGAAGCGCTGGTTATCGAACACTGCCAGCGCAATCTGGCGAAGTTTAAAGTGCCGAAATCCGTCGTCTTTACCGACAGCCTGCCGCGCAACGCTGCGGGCAAGGTGCTGAAGCGCGTGCTGAAAGAGATGTTTCTGGCTAACCTCACCCCCAACCCCTCTCCACGTGTGGAGCGGGGAGGAATGGCCGCAGGCCAGGAGGGGTGAGGTCGAGCATGGTTGAATTTACTAACCCCGTATCGGGCGCTTTTTGAAAGGGCTTTTTAAAGATGGATATTCCCACAATGCAGGGCGTTACCGCAAAAAGCATCACCACAGACTGCCTGACCACGCGCGTACTGTTCAGCGGCGCGGAGGACGGCATCCCGGTGGTTTTCGTGCATGGCAACGTCTCGTCGGCGACCTTCTGGGAGGAAACCATGCTGGCGCTGCCTGCGGGGTATCGCGGCATCGCGGCGGATAATCGCGGTTATGGTGGGGCAGACCCGGCGAAGAAGATTGACGCGACGCGCGGGCTGGGCGACCTGTCGGACGATCTGGCGGCGCTGCTCGATCATCTGGGCATCGAGCGGGCGCACCTTGTCGGGCATTCGCTGGGCGGTTCGGTGATCTGGCGCTTCATCATGGATCACCCAGAGCGCATCCTGACCGTGACGCAGGTTGCGCCGGGGTCGCCGTATGGCTTCGGCGGCACAAAGGGGCTGGACGGTACGCCGTGCTTCGAGGATTACGCCGGGTCGGGCGCGGGCATCGTGAACCCGGAGTTCGTGCGGTTGATCGCCGAGGGCGACCGCAGCAGCGATCATCAAAGCTCGCCGCGCAACGTGATGAACCTGTTTTACTGGAAGCCGCCGTTTAAGGCCGCCCGCGAAGAAGAACTGCTGTCTTCCATGCTCAGTATCCACACGGGCGAGCAGGATTACGCGGGCGACTCGGTGCTTTCTGAAAACTGGCCGGGGGCCGCGCCGGGGGTCTACGGCCCGAATAACGCGATTTCACCGAAGTACGCCGGGGATGTCACGCGGCTGTACAGCATCACGCCCAAGCCGCCTGTGCTGTGGATACGCGGGGCAGATGACCAGATCGTGGGCGATAACTCGTTCTTCGATGTGGGGACGCTGGGCGGGCTGGGGGCGATCCCCGGCTGGCCGGGCGCGGACGTGTTCCCGGCACAGCCGATGGTCAGCCAGACGCGGGCGGTGCTGGAACAGTACGCGGCGGCGGGCGGGCGGTACAGCGAGCAGGTGATGGCCGACACCGGGCATTCACCTTATCTGGAAAAACCGGACGAGTTTAACAGCATGTTTCACGAGCATATCCGAGGCAGTTAGATGTACGTTGGGGATATCATCGGGCGCAGAGCGCTCTACACGCCAGACCAGCTTGCCGTTGTGGACGCGGGCAAAACCCCGCACAGGCCGTTTACCTACAGCGAACTGAATAACCGCGCCAACCGGCTGGCGAACTGGCTGCGGCGCGGCGCGGGCATCGAAAAAGGGGATCGGGTCGCCATTCTGGCGCATAACGGCGTGGAGTATCTGGACGCATTCTTCGCCTGTGGCAAGCTGGGGGCGGTGCTGACCGCGCTCAACTGGCGGCTGCACTGGCGCGAACTGCTGGCGCTGATGGATAACACCGCCCCCAAAGTGCTGATCTATTCTGACGAGTTTAAGGACAAGGTGCGCCAGATCGCCGCCGAGAGCCACAGCCTGGCGCACTTCCTGCATATCGAGGGCGAGGGCATCGAAAACAGCCGCTACTTCGAGAAGACCATCAGCGACTCGCTGCTGGTGCCTGTAACCACCGAGACGGTGCGCGAGGAAGACATCGCCTGCCTGATCTTCACGGGC
Organism: uncultured Anaerolineaceae bacterium; assembly: GCA_964548765.1. GTDB lineage: Bacteria > Chloroflexota > Anaerolineae > Aggregatilineales > Phototrophicaceae > JAIOHN01. The sequence continues at coordinate 11,074 of CAZJSU010000083.1, read as the reverse complement.
GGCACGTCCGGCCTGCCGAAAGCCGCACAGATCAGCCACCGGATGATCGCGTGGAACACCCTCAACACGATCATTCACGATTTGCAGCACGGCGATGTCACGGTGAACACCTTCCCGCTGTTCCATACGGGCGGGCTGCTGGTCTATACCACGCCGCTGCTGATTCTGGGCGGGACGGTGGTGCTGACGCGCAAGTTCGACGCGGCGCAGGTGCTTGACCTGCTGCAAGAGTACGCGGCGACGGTCTACGCGGGCGTGCCGATCACCTACCAGATGATGACCACCGCGCCCAACTGGGCAGCGGCAGACCTAAGCAACCTGCGTTTCTGTACCAGCGGCGGCGCGCCGCTGCCGGTCAAGCTGGTGGAGCAGTTCCAGCGCGAAAAGGGCGTGCAGTTCAAGCAGGGCTTCGGCATGACCGAGTTCGGGCCGGGGGTGTTCGCGCTGGCGCAGGAAGATGCCATCCGCAAGGCGGGCAGCATTGGCCGCCCCAACTTCTTTGTAGACGCGCGCATTGTGGACGAGGACAACCGCCCGGTGATGCCGGGCGAGGTGGGCGAACTGGTGCTGCGCGGCCCTTCGATGTGTTCCGGCTACTTTAATGACCCGGCGGCCAGCGCCGAGACGGTGGACGACGAAGGCTGGTTCCATACGGGTGATCTGGCGGTGGTGGACGAGCAGCAGTATTTCACCATCGTGGATCGCAAGAAGGATATGTTCATCAGCGGCGGCGAGAATATTTACCCGGTCGAGATCGAAAACGTGATCTACCGCCATCACGCGGTGGAGATGTGCGCCGTGATCGGCGTGCCAGATGAGCGTTGGGGCGAGGTGGGCAAGGCGTTTGTGGTGGTCAAACAAGGCGAGACGCTGACCGAAGAAGCGCTGATCGCCCACATGCAGCATCACCTGGCCGGGTACAAAGTGCCGCGTTACGTGGCTTTTGTGGACGCGCTGCCGATCTCGGCGGCGGGGAAGATTCTCAAGCGGGAACTGGCGGGCTTGCCGGAAGGGGAGGCGTAAACATGGCGCTTACGATTGGCGACAGTGCCACGCGCACGACGGTGATTACGGCGGAGATGGTGGAAACCTTCGCGCGCATCACGGGCGATAGCAACCCGATCCACCTCGATGACGACTATGCCGCCGGGACACGCTTCGGCAGGCGCATCGCTCACGGCATCTTCACCGCCAGCCTGATCTCGTCGGTGTTGGCGAATGACCTGCCCGGCGCGGGGACGGTTTATCTGGGGCAGGACGTGAAGTTTAAAGCGCCGGTGTATATCGGCGACACGATCACGGCCTCGGTGGAACTGGTGCAGTACCGCGAGGACAAGCACATCGCCACCTTCCGCACCACCTGCACCAATCAGGACGGCGTGCTGGTCATCGAGGGCGAGGCGGTCGTCCTCGCGCCGGAAGCGTCACGGTAGTTCCATGCGGCGCGGGCAGGTTTGAGAACCAGCCCCGCGCGCGTGTTTTGCAAGATGTTCGTTCAATGTTTCTTTTTCAGGAGGTTGTATGTTTCAAAAACGCTTTTTAGTGCTGCTGTTGTGCGCGATGCTGATGCTGGCGGGCGTGGCCGCCGCACAGGATGACGAGCCGATTCGCATCGGCCTGCTGGTAGACCAGTCCGGCGGGCTGACGCTGTACGGCTATGAACTGGAATACGGCTTCAAGCTCGGCCTGCTGTACGAGTCCGGCATTGACCCGTCAGAATACGAAAGTGTTGACGCGGCGCTGGCCGATGTGCGCGTGGCAGGCCGCCCGGTCGAGATTCTGGTGCGCGATAACGCCAGTGACCCGGACACCGGGGCCAGCCAGGCACGTGAACTGATCGAAGTGGAAGGCGTGGAGATTCTCGTGGGCGCGCCTAGCTCAGGCGTGACGGTGGGCTTGCAGCAGATCGCGCTGGATAACGACGTGATGCTGTTCGCCGCGCCGGGCGCTTCCGCCGCCATCACGGGCGCAAACTTCAACCCTAACACGGTGCGCGTGTGCCGTAACAGCTTCCAGGACTCGCTGGCGATTGCCTCGTTTGCGACCGAACTGGGCGAGAACTGGGTTATTCTGGCGCAGGACTACGAGTTTGGCCGCACCTCTGCTGAGGGGACGGTCGCGGTGCTGGAACCCGCCGGGGTGAACTTCGTGCAGGACACGATTTACGCGCCGCTGGAAACCACCGACTTTACGCCCTATCTGCAGGAAGTGCTGGCTTCTGGCGCGGACGTGCTGTTCCCCATCTGGGCCGGGGATACGGCGGTTGCGCTGTTCCAGCAGATCGCTGAACTGGGTGTGAGCGACTCAATGACGGTGGCGCTGGCCTTTAACTCGAATGACGTGGTGGCGGTCAGCGACCCCAGCACGCTCGGTTACGCGGGCTTCATCGTCTATCACTACACCTTCCCGGAAACCGAGGTCAACGACTGGATGGTGGAGAAGCATGTTGAGTTCTTCCCCAACCCGGCCACAGGCGAGACCGATTACCCTGACCTGTTTACCGAGTGCGCCTTTGCCACCGCGCAGGCAGTTGTCCGCGCGCTGGAAGCCACCGATGGCGACACGCTGCCCTCGGCGATGATCCCGGCGATTGAGGGGATGATCTTCGAGGGGCCGAAAGGCACTTACGGCATTCGCCCGTCTGACCATCAGGCACTCGCGCCGCTGTACATCGCCGAACTGGAAAATCTGGACAGCCCGGAGTTCGCCTATCTGACGCTGCTGAACGAAGTGTCGCCGTTAGACACCGCGCCGCCGTGCGCCCTGCCGGAAGATATGCAGGATCGCTGCGCCATGGACGAGGCATTCATGGCCGAGTTTGAAGCAGCGTTGAGTGAGTAACCGTTAACCTCTCCCCGGCCCCTCCCCATAAATGGAGAGGGGGTAACTTAAGTCCCCTCCTTGCTTACGGGGAGGGGATTTAGGGGAGGGGTCACGATTAGAAACTACAAAAATGTCCATCATTTTAGAAACCCAACATTTACGTAAAGAGTTCGGCGGGCTGGTGGCGGTGCAGGATGTCAGCCTGGAAATTGAGCAGGGACACACGCATTCGATTATCGGCCCCAACGGGGCGGGCAAAACCACCTTCTTTAACCTTCTCAGCGGCAAGTACCGCCCGACGCGCGGCCATGTCATGTATAAAGGCCGGGACATCACCAGCCTGCCGCTGCACCGCCGGGCGCACATCGGCATGGGGCGCTCGTTCCAGATTACGAACATCTTCCCGCACCTGAGCGTGCTGGAAAACGTGCGGCTGGCGGCACAGGCCATGAGCAGCGTCAACTTTCGCTTCTGGCGGCGGGCGGGCAGTTACCCGGAGTACATCAACCGGGCGCTGGAGGTGCTGGAGTGGGTGGGCTTGCAGGATGTCGTCACGCAGCCGGCCAACACGCTGCCGCACGGTGGCAAACGCAAGCTGGAACTGGCGATTCTGCTCGCGCCTGACCCGGAGGTGCTGCTGCTGGACGAGCCAACGGCGGGCATGGCCTCTGAACAGGTGCCGGAGCTGATGCAGACCATCGCCAGCATACAGGCGCGCGGCGGCAAAACGATCGTGATGGTCGAGCATAATATGCGCGTGGTGATGGGGATTTCGGATCGCATCACGGTGATGGATCATGGCAACGTGCTGGCCGAAGGCAGCCCGCAGGAAATCGCCACCAACGAAACCGTGCAGAACGTGTATCTGGGGCAGCTTTATGATCTGAAAGAGGCATCACATGGCGGATGACGCGCTGATCGTGCAGGGTATCCAGACCTTTATCGGCCAGTTTCATATTCTGGAAGGGGTATCATTCACCGTCCCGCGCGGCATGATTACGGTGCTGCTGGGGCGCAACGGCGCGGGCAAGACCACCACGCTCCGCAGCATCATGGGGCTAAATCCGCCGCGCAGCGGCCAGATCACCTATAACGGCATGGCGCTGCCGGGCAAGACCGCGTTCCAGATCGCCCGCATGGGCATCGGCTATGTGCCGGAACACCGCGCGATCTTCAAGGAACTGAGCGTGCGCGAGAACCTGCACATCGCCGCCCGTGAGCGCGGCGACCTCGACCGTTCGCTGGACTTCATTTTTAACCTGTTTCCCGACCTTAAGCGGCTGTATCACCTGCCCGGTGGCAACCTCTCTGGCGGGCAGCAGCAGATGCTGGCGATTGCGCGCGCGCTGGTGCCAGACAACGACCTGCTGCTGATTGACGAGCCGAGCGAAGGGCTGGCCCCGGTGATTATCGAGCAGTTGATGGCGGCGATCAGCCAGTTTTCGGCGCAGAAGACCGTGCTGCTGGTGGAGCAGAACTTCCGGGTCGCCAGCAGGCTGGCCTCGCGTTACGTCATCATAGACGACGGGCAGAGCGTGGCGGCGGGCGCGATGGCCGACCTGCTGCGCGACGAGGCGCTCATCCAGCGCTATCTGGGTGTGGCCTAAGAGGAGGACACCATGCAAAACCTGCGACGTATTTTTCCCGGCCTGGCCGCCAGCCCCGCGCAGGGCAGCGCTGGCTCGACACGAACGCTGATTATCGTGCTGCTGCTGGCGATTCTGGTTTTCGCGTTTTTGTCGGCAGGGGGCAACCCCGGCACCTTCAGCATCACGGTGCTTTCCGGCCTGCTGCGGGCGATGCTGCTGTTTCTGGTGGCGGCGGGGCTGTCGCTGATCTTCGGCTTAATGGACATCCTCAACTTCGCGCAGGGGGCTTATTTCATGCTCGGCGCGTATCTGGCTTACGACATTCAGCACCCAAATATGGGGCTGTTCAGGACGACGGGCGTGATTGAAAACCCTGACCTGCGCTTTGTGGTGGGCATTGTGGTCGCGGTCGTGGTCGGGACAGTGCTGGGCTTTCTGCTGGAGCGGGTGTTCCTGCGCCCGCTGTACAGCCGCCCGCTGTTCCAGCTTGTGCTGACCTTCGGGGTTTCGATCGTGATGCTGGAAGCGATCAAATTCATCTGGACGACCACGCCGTACACATGGCAGAACGCGACCAGCCTCCAGAGCAGCCTGTTTTACGTGTTTGGGCAGCAGTTCAGCACGTATCGCCTGTTTGTGATCGCTATGGGCGGGCTGCTGATGGTGGGCGTGGCGCTGCTGCTGCGGCGCAGCCGTATCGGCATTATCATTCGCGCGGGGGTACAGGACCCGGAGATGGTCAACGCGCTGGGCATCAACGTGCGGGCGGTTTTTACGCTGGTCTTCACGCTCGGCTGTGCGCTGGCGGCCTTCGGCGGGGCGGTGGCGGTGCCTTTCATGGGCGCGACCATCAGCATGGGTAACACCTTCCTGCTGGCGGCTATCGCGGTGATCGTGCTGGGCGGGCTGGGCAGTTATGAAGGCTCGGCCATCGCCAGCGTGCTGGTGGGGCTGGCGTGGACAGCGATGGAGCAGTTCAGCGTGCGCCCGGAGGTTGGCTCTGTATGGGCGAGCATCACGCCGATGCTGATGCTGGCGCTGGTGCTGCTCATCCGCCCAAGCGGGTTGTACGGAGAGGAGCGATAAATGCGGCGCATCTGGCAGACACTGCGCGAAAACTGGTTTTACCTGCTGGTCGCGGCCTTTCTGGTCATCATGCCGCATCTGGTTGGCTGGCTGACAGGCAGCAGCCCGTTCGGGGTGCCGCGTGGCGAGCGCGTCATCATGCGCGGCGAGTCACCGTTCTGGATGGCGGTCTTTATCGAGATTTTCGCGCTGTCAGTGCTGGTCATGAGTTATAACCTGATGTTCGGCTTTACAGGCGTAATCTCATTTGGTCACGCGCTGTTCTTCGGGCTGGGCGGGTACATCGTCGGCATGATGTGGCAGTTCACCAGCATCGAGGGCAATCTTGGGTTTGTGGTCGGTGTGCTGCTCACGCTGGCGCTTACCGGGGTGATCGGCCTGCTGATCGGGCTGGTGACGCTGCGGCTGCGCGGGGTGTATTTTGCCATCTTCACGCTGGCGATTGCCGAGATGGTGTGGATATTCATCGGGCGCTGGACGGTCACGAGTGGGGAGGACGGCTTCTCCATCAGCGCCATGCCCGCGTGGTTAGACCCGTCGCAGAACCGGATTAACCTGTATTACCTCGGCCTTGCCCTGTTTGTGTTTACGTTTCTGTTTATCCGACGGCTGGTGAACTCGCCCACAGGGACGGTCTTTCAGGCGATCCGCGAAAACGAGGAACGCGCGCAGACCATCGGTTATCACACCCTGCGTTACAAGCTGGTGGCGATCATCATCGCGGCGATGATGGCCGGGCTGGCGGGGGTGCTGCACGGGACGCTCAATAAAAAGCTGGGGCCGGAGATGTTCAGCGTGGGGTACACGGTGGACGCGCTGCTGATGACGATCATCGGCGGCGTTGGCACGTTTACCGGCCCGGTGGTGGGCGCGGCGGGGCTGCACCTGCTGAACACGCAGTTCCGCGACTCGGTACTGGTGATCGGTGAAAGCAGTATCAACATTGGCGATAGCTGGCTGCTGCTTCAGGGGGTGATCTTCATCGTGGTGGTGCTGGTGTTCCCGTATGGCATTGTCGGCACGTGGCGGCGCTGGCAGGCGCGTTTTCAGGTGAGGCGCACCCCGCCGGAGCCAGAGAAGCAGGTGGTGGATGCGAAATCGCTGTCGTGAGCGGTTGGCTATGGCGGTGTTATAAAACATGAGAGTATCCGCTCGCTTATCCTGTGCGGATACTCTCATTGTTCTGATCGTGCGGGCGCTGCGGGGCGTGAGGTTATGCGCGTTCGCCCTGTAACGTCTGCGCGATGTTGTACGCCCAGCCGCGAATCACGTCCCAATCGCGGAAGTCGCCCGTGGGGGCTTTTACGCCCTTCACTACCAGCCGTTCGAGAAAGTTCAGTCTGTCTGGGTCAAGGCTGCCGTGAAACACCGTGACATCGTGCGGTTTGATGCGCTCGATCAGCGGCTCTAGCGCCTTCGGGCGTTCCCATCCTTCCAGCATCTCTTTCGGGTCGCCTTCGCCTGTTGGCCCGCTGGAGAATATCCAGACAGGGCGCTCGGCAAGGTCTGCCGCGTACTTCTTCAGAAATTCGACCGCTTTCGGCTGCCACTGCCCGGCATAGACCGCGCTGCCGACCACGACCGCATCATAGGGCGTTATATCTTCGACGTACTCTACGGGCAGGACATCCACCCGCGCGGGCGCGCCGGCCTGCTGTAACACCTCGCCAATCGCCCGGGCGATTTCGGCAGTGGACTCGTGTTTGCTGGCGTAAGTCACCAGAAAGTATGTCATGTAACCCTCCTTTCGCCGGAGCATGTCCAGCGATGACTACTGAGCGACGTATCCACCATCCACAAGGATCGCGTTGCCTGTCACGAACGAAGCACCGTCTGAACACAGCCACGTAATCAGGCTGGCGACTTCCTCCGAGGTTCCCAACCGTTTGACAGGGTGCAGCCCGGCGATAGCATTTGCCATTTCTGACCCCTCGGTCATCCCGGCATCCTCGATCATCGGAGTGGCGATAAAACCGGGGCAGACGGCGCACACCCGGACACCCTGCGTGGCATACTCAATCGCCGCTGTTTTGGTTAACCCCAAAACACCGTGCTTGGCCGAAACGTAAGCCGGGGCGTTGGCAAAGCCGACCTGCCCCAGAATGGAAGCGACGTTGATGATCGCGCCGCCACCCTGCTTGAGCATTTCCGGTATCTGGTACTTCATGCACAGCCACACGCCCGTGAGGTTGATATCCAGCACGCGCCGCCAGTCAGCCTCGGCGTAGTCTGCGGTCATGGCGGACGGGCCGCCGATGCCAGCGTTGTTCACGGCAAAGTCCAGACGGCCAAACGCCTCCACCGTCTGCCTGACCAGCGCCTCAACATTGGCCGCGTCTGACACGTCGGTTTTGACGAAGATAGCATCGCTGCCCGCCTGTTTGACTTCCTGCACGACGCTCTCGCCGCGACCGGCATCAATATCAGCGATGGCAACCTTTACGCCTTCACGAGCGAACATTAACGCTGTAGCACGCCCGATCCCAGAACTCCCGCCTGTTACGATTGCGACTTTATTGAGCATTCCGTTCATCTGGTTGTTCTCCCTTGTGGATACGCGATACCGCTTCTTTATGACGTGTGCATTGGCTGATCACACTGGCTGATGCATGGCGAAGTATTCGGTGGCGGGCTGCGGCCATAGCACAAGGATGGTATAGACCCCGACGACGGTGCCAACCGGGAAATTCACCAGACCAAGCACCCCCAGCACCAGCGCCAGGAAACGCGCCCATGGCTTGCGCCTCAACAGGCCATAGCCCGCGATAACCCCCGGCAGCCCCAGCGCGAGCATTAGCACGCCGAACGCTGTACCGAGCAGGCTGAAGATAACTACGCCCTGCGGGTCGTCAATCACCGTGCCGACAGCGGGCAGCAGCACAAAGGCAAACGCCGCCAGCACCAGAAAGAAGGCATTCACGACAATGTGAAGCCAGCCGAGTATCGAGATGTGCAGTTGATATTCCGGTTCACTGAGCCTGTTCATTTCGCCCTCCCTCGTCCATTGCGGACTTGTTACCCAAAATGGTGTAACTGCTTATGGGAAGTTCATCCCTGAATACACTCTCATTGTCTCACTGGCAGCAGCGGACAGATAGTGAGGGGAGGGATCGCTTTTGACGACAAATGTCACAAAGCAGGTGGGCTAGGGGGCGTGGATTCCGCGCTGGGTGACATCTTCATCACAAACGCCGCCAGAATATCGGATGACGTAAGGATACCGATCAGCGTTTCGCCGCGCATCACCGGCAGGCAGTGAATGCGATGCGTGAGCATCAGGCGGGCGGCCTCGCCAACGAATGCGTCCGGCTCGATGACGATGGGCGCGGGGGTCATGATGGTATTCACCAGCAGGTTATTGGTAATCATCTCATCCTGCCACCACTCGCGCTCAATGTGGGGGGAGTTGAGGGCGGTACGACAGTCGCGGTCGCTGAGGATGCCGACCAGATGCCCCTCTGAGCTGATGACGGGCAGGTGATGGCAGCCGATCTTTTCCATTGTTTCCAGCGCCTGCCGCAGTGTATTCTGCGGGTGAATAGTCACCGGCTTCTGAGTCATGATTTCAGATACGTTCATGCGGTTTGATTCCCTGTTTCTTTACAAGGATAGTGGTTTCGGCCAAGACGTAGGTACTAAGGAATGGGTGATGAATGTCACCCTCTTAATACAGGTAACTGGATGGTAAGGCGTGTCCCCTGACCGGGCGCGGTGTCGAGGCGAATCTGGCCGCCGTGACGGAGCGCGCGCCGCTGGAGGTTTTGCAGGCCGAGTCCGCTGTTTTCTGTGATCTTGTTCAGGTCAAAACCCCGGCCATTGTCGCTGACAGTCACCTGAAATATGCCGTCGCTCTCAAGAGCGCTGATCTGGATGTGGGTGGCGTTGGCGTGGCGCAGGGCGTTGCTGATGGCTTCGTTCGTCATCTGCCCGACGGCCTCAAACACGGGTGACGTGAACGGGGGCGGGCTGTGTGGCGCGTCAATTTCCACCGTTACATCTTCTGGGACGTAGAGGCGGGCGAGAATATCGCGCAGGAATTCATGCACGGTTTCCTGATGGGGACTGTTGACTTTCAGGTTCATGATGTAGCGGCGGATGTCCTCAATCACTGTATTCAGGCCGTCCATCGCGGGCTTCAGTTCGTCCCCGGTCGGGTTTGGCGCGGTGCGCGCTAAATCAAGGTGCATCCCGATGGCGTAAAGCGACTGAATAATACCGTCGTGCAGCTCAAGGCTGATGCGTTCGCGCTCTTCCAGCAGGATGAGGCGGCTTTGCTGTTCGCTTAGCTCTGACCCGGCGATGGCAAGCGCGGCATAACCGGCCACAGTTTCGATCAGCCATTCGTCCTGTTCGCTGAAGGGCTGCCCGTCCAGGCGGTCGCACAGGTAGAGGATGCCGAAAAGCCGCTCGCCCAACTGAACAGGCACGCCGAGCAGGCTGGTCATTTTGGGATGGCCGGAACAGAACCCGCCGGAACGGGTATCGTCCTGCATTCGCGTCAACCGCACGACTTTGCGCTCGTGCATAATCACCCCTAACAGGCCATGCCCGGCGGGGAGATGATCGAGGCGGCTCATTTGCTGCGGGGTGATGCCCGCAACCTTGAAGTACCGCAGACCGCCCTCGTCGTCTGGCACGCCGAGCGCGGTATAGCGGGCGTTGACCAGTTCGCCAGCGACATGGGCGATACGCTCCAGCACCTTCTCCAGCGTTCCGGCTTCGGCAGCGTGCATCACGGCTGTGGCGATGTCCTTCAGGCGGTTAAGGATGAGGGATGTACTGTCTTTTTCAGGATGGGTGTCACTTGTTGGCATAAGTAGAAAATTGGGTATGCTAAACTTCAGGGGAATTGTATCGTGATTGAGAGGCGAAACAAACGGTCATGTCGAAGAGTGTACGTATTCTAGTGGCAGATGACCACTCGGTCGTCCGGGCGGGCTTAAAGGCTTTGCTGGAACGGCAGGGGCGCTTTCGGGTCATCGCCGAGGCGGCCACAGGTGAGGAAGCCATCGAAAAGGCGAAGGAAGTGAAGCCAGACGTGGCTGTTCTGGACATACGAATGCCGGGGCTGTCGGGCATCGAGGCGTGTCGCCAGATCGTCGCGGCGGTGGAAGGCTGCAAGGTGATTATGCTGACCTCTTATGCCGAGGACGAACTGCTCTTCGCGGCTATTCAGGCAGGGGCGGCGGGCTACGTCTTAAAGCGCATCGGCGATAACGAGTTGATTCAGGCGATTGAACGGGTGAGCCGGGGCGAGGGAATGCTTGACCCGGCGATGACTGCGACGGTTTTTGCTGAAGTGCGTAAGGCCAACGAAACGCAGAACATCGCCGCCTTTGCAGAGCTGACTTCGCAGGAACTGGCGGTGCTGGCGCTGGTGGCGCAGGGGTTAACCAACCGCCAGATCGCCATCAAGCTCTATTTAGGCGAGGGGACGGTACGCAATTACGTGAGCAGCGTCCTTGCGAAGATCGGCGTAGCCAACCGTGCCGAGGCCACCGCTTACGCCATCAAGCACAATATCCATGACCTTATCCCGCCGCAGCCTAACGAAAATCAGTAATACGCGGCGCACG